>CAYUGH010000142.1:0-354 GCA_964444195.1 uncultured Chitinophagaceae bacterium | reverse complement strand
GCACAGTCCCCGCCTTAGGTCGGGAGACTGTGCTGGGAAGAGATGACCAGACAGACCCAACGCAGCAGTTCAAGTCTCCGCAGTGGTGCGAGTCCCTTGCACCACTGCGGAGAAGTATGGCAAATACTTTTCCGCTTTATAAGCAGGAAAATAACACTTAGTTCTTCCCCACCAGTTTTTGCAACGCATTAAGCTGCCGCTTCATTTCTTCAATTTCCTGTTGCTGCTCTTTTACTGACTGTATGAGCACGGGCACCAGCCCCTGGTAGTTTACGCTTAATGTTCCTTTATCATCTTCTTTTACCAGTTGGGGAAACAATGCCTTTACTTCCTGCGCCAGCACACCTATTTGCT
>CAYUGH010000141.1:0-8705 GCA_964444195.1 uncultured Chitinophagaceae bacterium | reverse complement strand
AATTATTTGGTTCGCCATTGGTTGATTGCTTTTCTATTTTTTTCAATCCTTTCCAATTGCTTTGGGGTTGCAACCGGACCTTTTAAAAGCAAAGTTTTCAAATCTGTTTGGGGCTTGGGAACCCCCGATTTTTTCTCAATTTCAGATTTTAGTTTCTTCAACTGCTTTGCGGGAAGAGCCTTAACTACTTCAATCAATTGGTCAAATTCAATATCAACCTGTACTTGCATAAGTCAAATGTAATATTAAAATTTCACCCTCCACCGAGATTTGAATTTTCCTATCAATGCTTTTTTATAGAAATTATCGCTTTCATTCCCTCCCAATATTGCCCAGCATTTCCACAAAAACCTCCACAGCCGACCATTGCGGGTTATGGTCTGCTTCCAATTGAAGCACCGGCCAACCCTTTTTTCGGGCCCGTTCGGCAAAGGCTGCAAAATCATCCGCTTCGGGTTTAGTGCCTTTTGCAACGGTCAGGATATAAGTGGTTGGTATTTTTAACCTGAGTGGATTGTTTAGCCAAAGGGTATCGCTCAGGGTTTTTAATGGATGGGGAACATCTTTGGGAGGTTGCTTATCCGCAGGCACCCAACGGGGTATTATAAACCCATTTTGAGCCATATTTTTCATTTGATCTGCACGCGCGCCTTGGATGCTGAACAAACTTTCACCATTTTCAGGCACGAATGCATCGAGGTAAATGAGCTTCTTTATTCTGCCTGCCAGGCTATCGGCCACGCCGGTAACCACCATGCCACCATAACTATGCCCCAACAGGATGATATCATGCAGGTCCTCATACAGGATCATGTTTACCACATCCTGAATATGGATGCTTAACCCGATGGCGGTAGAAGCAAGGTGCACCCTTTCGCCCTGCCCGGTTAGCGATGGGCGATACACAACAAAGCCTTGCTCGGTAAGCAGCGAATCCACCTTTTTAAATGCCCAACTGCCACCCCAGGCGCCATGGACAATAACGTACACGGGTTTGGCTTTTGCTTGTGAAAAAGAAGTGGTATGTACACCAACGAAAAATAGTAGTACTAACCCGTAAAGCAATCGTTTCATGTGTTCATTTTTAGTGCGCCCCGCACGTGCGGGGCTGGTTTTTATTTGTCACATGGTATGCCCAATCATCATTTGCGCTCGGGTGTGCGGCAGTTCGTGGGCATTTCATATTAGAGGTCATTAGGTTTTAGCTTTAAATAGTGGTTCTTAGTGGCCTGGTCAAATTTCTCAAAAGCATACCTGAGGGTTACCCTTGGCATGGTTGCCGCATGTTTATCTAAAAAATGTTTCAGCCTTTTCGGATCCTTTTTTCCGGCTTCGCGCAACCAGCTTCCTACTGCTTTATTAATTAATTCCACTTCGTCGTGCAGGAGTATTTCACTTATTTTAAAGGTATCGTCCAGCTCGTTTTTCTTTATAAAGGCATGGGTGCTTACAATGGCAGTCCGCCTTTCCCAGGGGGGGCAAGCGTGTATAAAATATCGCGCTCTTTGTCATGCAAATACTCTCCAACCACATGCGGGGCTGCACGGTCAACAAAATCCCAGTTATTTAGCCGGTCGTGCCTTGCAAAATACAGGTCGAAAATTTTCTTCTTTTGGCCCGGGGGTGTTTTTTTATCCCTTGCCTGAAAATCCATAATACTTACGGCGCCCATTCTTACTTCATAATAATCGCTATCAAGTAAAATGTTTATTTCGGCAAGAGGCATTTCCATGAATTCTTCGGCCAATTTGAATACATCGCCGAATTTCACCCCCAACGCTTTTGTTGAGCCGTCTTCTCCTTTAAAATAGCGCTCCAGCTTTTCAAGTTCCTTATCGGTTCTCAATGCATTTAGCGCTTCAATAAATTGTTTGGCTGTTGGCATATTTACCTCTTTCTGTAAGATTAGCTACATTTTGCCAATTGATAAAACGTTTTGTTTCCTGCAAAGGAAAAAATACGGGGAAGCCTGTTTTTATTAACTGATTTACTTGTCGGCATTTATCAATCAACATGCAAAAATGAAAGTTTTATAAGTCCCGTTTCATATTTCTGAACAAATGGTATCACAATATATCCATTCATGGTTCGCGCATCTTTTAATAAATATTGAAACTTATCAATGACAGAAATGTCCTTGGTTGAAATTTGATTAGCGCTATCAATCGAAACAAGCAATAAGCCTTTCCCTCCATGCGAAAACTCCTGCTTTAAAATAAGGTAAGATTTATTGCTAACCTTTATTGTTGAAGCTCGGGGTTAAAGATATATGCGGAAATGGGGGCATTGGGTTTGAAAGTCAGGAGGTGAAAATTTCCCGCTACATCAGGTATCAATTGAAGTTTGTCGTATGCCGGCAGTGGCTGGGTTTTTCTGCTATACCTGATCGTTTGTGAATTTGCATTTGAACAAGTATATAAAAGCACTACGAATAACAAAAACAGTTTTGGGTTACACGCTTTTATGATCATGGCAGTTGGAATGAAAAAGGGGTTAATTTGTAAACTCGCATAAAAAATACCCCGTCAATTGAACAAGAGCTTAACGCGGATAAATTCTGAAACCCCTCCATCGCTATCCGTTACAAGTAAAAGTTCTGATTGGCCTGATTGCTTATTGGTAAGTACTTCAACCGATTCAACCTTTATTTTCAAAGGCTCGTTTTTTTCGGTAATTAAAACACAATCAGGCCGGTAACCGTTTTTTAATGCATCCGTATGAATAATCCCCACATAACTGCCAAAGATTTTTCCATCTGCAATCGGGTTAAGGTTATTTTCAAGCGAAGCAGTAAAAACTATGTCATTTGTATCTGGCATAAACGAAGCGCCTGAAAAAGTGGCTTGCATTTCATTCCATACAGGTAACTGAATGATATATTCCTTCATGGGTGGAAACCCATCGTTCCCCTCAAGGTAACTGATGAAGTTGTCAAGATTGAATTGTAAAATGATGTTCTTACCCCTGTTGAATAAGTACAACCGGTTACCTGATGCAGTTGCTCCTTCAATATTAAGCGTATTCGAATCCAGTGAAGTGGATGATTTAATATGGCTGTAAAATTTTTCAAGTGAATAACGTTTCGTTTGGGTCGAATCGTCGGGATAGAACCTCACTAATATATCGCGTTGAGGCGATCTGGAACCTGAGCCAAAAACCAGTATCTGGGTTGAATTTCCTGATTGAATGGAAGTCATGGCCTCAAAATCAGGTTTCAACTTTTTTGGGATGATGCTATCCTGAATTCCAGACAGAAGACCTTGTTTTTCTGATACCTGGAACTGATTGTTTAGCTTGAATATCCAGGGAGTATTATCTCCTATTACATACATTTCATTGTTAGCCATGGCAATACCTGATGCAGATGCAACATCTTTTAGGATTTGCCGATCAAGTATAGTTAATTCCATAGATGGATTATTGCAGGCAATTATGGTTGCAAGAACCATGAGAAAGTATTTTTTATTTGTAAGATTGACCATACGCTTTATGATTGCTGAGATGTGAGCTTTTCATGAACTGATTTAATGTATTTCCCTGAATCCGGCCAATTGGTTGTATAGAAATTGACAGATAAATTTTGCCGGCAAATCTCTCCATATTTCCCCTACTTTTACCATCATCCAATTATTTATTTCGTTTATGAGAAAACTGCTTCCATTTTTGGCCCTGCTCACCGCCTCCCTTTCTCTTTTTGCCCAAAAAACATACCTGCATTGCGGCAAACTCATTGATCCCGTAAACAGTAAAACCGAAACCGAAATGACCATCGTGGTGGAAAAAGGCAAAGTAGTGAGTGTGGATAAGGGTTACACAAAGCCGGGAACCGGCGAAAACGTGGTGGACCTGAAGAACCTGACCGTAATGCCGGGGCTGATTGATATGCATGTGCATTTGGAAGGAGAAACGCGCCGTGGCGCTTTAGCCGATAGGTTTACCATGAACCCCGCCGATATTGCCTTTGGCAGCACTACTTATGCAAAAGTTACCCTGATGGCCGGTTTTACCACGGTGCGCGATTTGGGGGGAAGCGGGGTAAACATTGCGCTTCGCAATGCCATAAACCGTGGAAATATTATTGGCCCACGAATTTTTACTTCAGGTAAAAGCCTTGCCACAACCGGGGGACATGCCGATCCAACCAATGGTTATCGCAAAGACCTGATGGGCGACCCCGGCCCCAATGAGGGTGTGCTCAATGGCCCTGATGATGCCTACCAGGCGGTAAGGCAGCGCTACAAGGATGGAAGCGATTGTATTAAGATTACGGCTACCGGCGGTGTACTCAGCCAGGCAAAGGATGGCGCCAATGCACAGTTTACCGAGGAAGAAGTAAAAGCCGTGGTGGCCGCTGCTAAGGATTATGGATTTAAAGTTGCCGCGCATGCGCATGGCCCCGAAGGCATTAAGCGCGCCATACGAGGTGGGGTAAACAGCATTGAGCACGGCACTTTTATGGATGACGAAGGCATAACACTGGCTAAGCAATACGGAACCTGGCTTGTATCTACCATTATTGCGGGTAAAAGCACTGCCGACAGTGCAAAAATTCCGGGATACTATACCGATATTGTTACCCCCAAGGCGTTGGCAACCGGACCCCAGATACAGGCCACATTTGCCAAAGCTTACAAGGCCGGGGTTAAAATTGCTTTTGGTACCGATGCAGGTGTATATGCCCACGGCAAAAACTGGATTGAGTTTGTGTACATGACCGAAGCCGGGATGCCCGCTATGGAAGCCATCCGTTGCGCAACGGTGCATGCCGCAGATTTGCTGGGGCAATCGGCCTTACTAGGCAGCCTTGCACCCGGAAAATACGCTGATGTGGTTGCCGTTCAGGGTGATCCGCTTACCGATATAAAGGTTATGGAAAAAGTGGTGTTTGTAATGAAAGAGGGAAAGGTGTTTAAGCAGCAATAATTTCACTGTCTAAACGGTATTGACGCTGATAACATAAATCAACTTTTCGCCCTTTTGGCCGAAAGGTTGCAACTTTGCCGTGCAACAAAACACTCCGCACATTGGCAGCCACCAAGCTTTCCTCTGCACAAAAATTAGCCATCAATTATTATAAGGCCAAGCTGAACCTGCTGAATGTAGTGTTACCGGGTTTGGCGGCGCACCAGGCTTTTGATCTTTTTACCAAACCTTATGGAAAACCCCGAAAACGCAGGGTTTCGACCTGGTTTAAAAGATCTGAACCGCTGAAATTAGTCAGTGCCGGGCTGCAACTTACGGGGTTTAAATGGCGCGCTCACCCGGACAACGAACGCAAGTTGCTGATCATTCATGGGTTTGCAGGAAGCGTTTCTTCTTTCGACCGGTACCTCGGCGGGTTTCTTCACCACGGGTACGATGTGTATGCCTACGAAGCTCCCGGCCATGGAAGCAGCGAGGGAAACCGCCTGAATGCCGTTTTATATTCGGAGATCATCAACGACATTATTAAGGCCCACGGGCCATTTGATGGATTTATGGCGCATAGCCTCGGCGGGTTGGCGCTTATGCTTGCTTTGCATGAAACACCGCTGCCCAAAGAGCCGGTTATTGCGCTGATAGCCCCTGCCACCGAAAGCACTACCGCTGCCGATAAGTTTTTTGAGTTTCTTCAACTGCCCGCAAGCCTGCGCCGGTCTTTTGAAAACCATGTAATGAAACGCGGAGGTAAACCGCTTGAATGGTACTGCATCCCGAGGGTTTTGCCTGATATTAAGGCCCGCATTTTGTGGCTGCACGATAAGGAGGATGCCACCACCCCCATTGGCGATGTGTACCCGCTTTTGCAGAAGCAACTTCCCCATGTGCATTTCCATTTTACCGAAGGGCTTGGCCATAGCGGTATTTATAAAGACAATAATGTGAAGCGGAAAATCATTGAATTTTTTACCCCCTGAAAACCCGGATTTCCATTAAAAACCCTTGATTTTTGGAAACTGCACTAATATTGCCCCCTGAATTACAAGCTAACCACAGCGGTTTTTGCCAAAAAACCGTACACTTTTTAATAGTATGGCAAAGAACTTATTAATTGTAGAAAGCCCCGCCAAAGCCAAAACCATTGAGAAATTCCTGGGAAAAGATTTCCAGGTGAAAAGCTGCTATGGCCATATACGCGACCTCGAAAAGGACGATATGGGTATTGATGTGGAAAATGGTTTCACCCCCCGTTATATTGTTCCGGAAGACAAGCAAAAGGTAGTGAGCGAACTGCGGAAACTGGCAAAATCTTCAGAGGAAGTTTGGTTGGCGAGTGACGAGGACCGTGAAGGGGAAAGCATTAGCTGGCACCTTTGCGAAGTGCTGGACCTTGACCCGTTGCAAACCAAACGCATTGTATTTCATGAGATTACGAAGCCTGCTATCCAAAAAGCGGTAGCCAACCCACGCACGGTGGATATGAACCTGGTGAATGCACAGCAGGCCCGTCGGGTGGTTGACCGGATCGTGGGATTTGAGATCAGCCCGGTACTTTGGCGTAAAATTGGCATGCAGCGCAGCCTGAGCGCCGGCCGCGTTCAAAGTGTAGCGGTGAGGCTGATTACCGAAAAGGAAAGGGAGATCAACAGTTTTAACAGCGAAAGCCATTTCCAGGTAAAAGCGCAGTTTACCGCGCTGGACAGTCTTCAAAACAAGGATGTTCATTTTTCTGCCGAAGGCCATAAATACAAAAATCAGGAAGGCGCCGAAGCTTTTTTGAAGAGCTGCATTGGCGCAAACTATAAGGTAAACGATATTACGGTAAAACCGGGCAAACGCACCCCGGCGGCGCCTTTTACCACCAGTACCCTGCAGCAGGAAGCAAGCCGCAAACTTGGATATGGAGTGGCTAAAACCATGCTGATTGCCCAAAAGCTGTACGAAAGCGGGCATATCACCTACATGCGTACCGATAGCGTAAACCTAAGCGATACTGCCCGTGGCGAAATTGCTGCGGAAATTTCGAGCCAGTTTGGTCAAAAATATTTGCAGGAGCGCCGGTACAAGAATAAAAACGAAAATGCGCAGGAAGCACACGAAGCCATCCGCCCAACCTATATGCAAAACCATACCATTGACGATGGCGATGGAAAACGTTTGTATGAATTGATCTGGAAAAGGACGATTGCCTCCCAGATGTCGGATGCCATAACCGAGAAGACGACCGTTAAAATTGGTATCAGCACCAACCAGGAAGAATTGACGGCAAGTGGAGAAGTGATCAAATTTGATGGTTTCCTTGCGGTGTATATGGAAAGCTCCGATGAAGAAGAGGAAAACGAAGAAGGTCGTTTGCCGAACATGAAGCAGGGTCAATCGCTCAGCTTTATAAAGATGAACGCCACTGAAAAGTTCAGCCGCCCATCTGCCCGTTATACGGAAGCTTCATTGGTAAAAAAGCTGGAAGAGCTTGGCATTGGCCGTCCTTCCACCTATGCGCCCACCATCAGCACCATCCTCAAGCGGGGCTATGTAGAAAAGAAGGACCGGGAAGGGGAAAAGCGCACCATCAGGATATTTGAACTTGAAAATGGTTCGGTTACCAATAAAACGGAGCAGGAAACCTTTGGCACCGAAAAATCGAAGCTGTTCCCAACGGACCTCGGGTTTGTGGTAACCGATTTTCTGAGCAAGCATTTTGAAAATGTGATGGATTACGGGTTTACCGCAAGCATTGAAGAGCAGTTTGATAAAATAGCCGAAGGCAACCAGCAATGGCAAAAAATGGTGAACGGGTTCTACCGTCCCTTCCACAAGGACGTGGAGGAAACGCTTGAAACCGCCGAAAGAGCTACCGGTGAGCGTATGCTGGGCGAAGACCCTGAAACACGTAAACCTGTTTTTGCCAAAATGGGCCGCTATGGCGCCATGATTCAGATAGGTGCAACCGAAGAAGATGAAAAACCGCGTTTCGCCAGCCTGAAAACCGGCCAGAGCATTGAAACCATTAACCTGGAAGATGCGCTGGAACTGTTTAAACTGCCCATGAGCCTCGGCGCTCATGAGGGTAAGGAAGTGACCGTTGGTATCGGACGTTTTGGTCCTTATGTAAAGTATGGTGAAGATTTTATTTCACTTCCCCGCGGCGAAGACCCGCTGGCGGTAAACATGGAACGCGCGCTGCAGGTAATTGCCGACAAGCAACAGGCCGATGCACCCATTGCCACCTACCAGGACCAGCCGGTAACCAAGGGCAAGGGAAGGTTTGGTCCCTTCATTAAATGGAACGACCTGTTTATTAATGTTCCGCGTCGCTACAATTTTGATGCGCTTACCCAGGAAAATGTAAATGAACTGATTGAGCAAAAAATTGACAAGGAGGCCAACCGTTATATCCAGCAATTCCCCGATCTGAAACTTACGGTTGAAAATGGCCGTTGGGGCCCCTATGTGCGGCATGGCAAAAAAATGCTGAAGCTTAGCCGCCCCGGAAAGAGCAAGTTCACGCAGGAAGAAGCTGCCGCGCTAACGCTTGATGAAATTAAAGCGATTGTGGAAGCACAGGTTCCCGGCGCATTTGATAAGCCGGTAAAAAAGGCTGCGCCTAAAAAGGCCGCGGCAAAAAAGGCGGTTGCCAAAAAATCTGCTACTTCAAAAAAATAGACAGGCTGTAAAATATGTTATTGAAAACAACCGATGGTCCTGGAACTTTCGGTTGTTTTTATTTTCAGGGTTATTCATTGTATTCATAAAAACTCATGTTTGTACCAGGGTTAATTATTACC
>CAYUGH010000140.1:0-8731 GCA_964444195.1 uncultured Chitinophagaceae bacterium | reverse complement strand
ATTATAGGGGTGCCATCTTTACTGCCACAAACCCATGTATCATCAGCACAGCCGATGCCGTTGCAGCAAGTGTGCAGGTAATTGGAGCGGCTGCGGCGGTAACCTTAACAAATGGCCGGAAGTTATTGCTAAAAACGAATTGCCAGGCGCTTACCCAATAACATTTTGTAGCCTCAAAGAAAGACATAATAAATAATCAGAAAAGCGTACGCTTTTTAAAGGCAAGAACATGAGAAAATGAAAACCTGTATTTTGCGCAGGCATGAAAAAGCCGAAAAAGCGCTGCGACACGCAGCGGTGTACGCTGTGTAAACTTTGCCTGCCCGGATGGCGTTCTGCCATTGCTGTCCATCACAAAAATTTCACCTACAAGCGGGGCGATCTGCTTTTTAAAGAAGGCGAAAAGCTGGAGGGTATCTTTTATATTTATGAAGGACAGGCCAAGATCCACAAAAAATGGGGGGAGGATAAGGAACTGATCGTCCGCTTTGCCACATCGGGCGAAATTGTGGGCCACCGCGGGCTCGGGCTCGATCCGCTTTATCCCGTGAGCGCCACCGCCCTAACCCCATTAACTGCCTGCTTTTTCCCGCTCGATTTTTTTCTTGATTCCATTGAAGCCAACCGGGTTTTTGCCAACGACCTGCTCTGGTTTTTCGCCTCCGAATTAAAATCTTCGGAGCGGAGGATGCACCAGGTGATGCTGATGCCCGTAAAAAACCGCCTGGCGCTCACGCTGTTGAAATTGGAAGAAAAATTCGGGGTAGATGAATATGGGTTTATCAACCTGCATGTCACCAAAACAGATATCGCCTCGTACTCGGGGGTTACTTACGAAACCATTTTTCGTACACTACAGGAGATGGAGGCGGAAGGGCTGATTGCATTGGAAGCCAAACGGATAAGGGTGGTGGATGCGAACGGGCTGAAGGGATTGGGTGAGGGGTGAGGAATGGCGGTTACCGAAAAAGACTGTTACCCCAACTGAACAGAAGGCAAGCTTTTTAGCAGGCGTAGTTGGTGGCAGGTTATTTTTTAACCGCTAAGTTTGGGTGGTACATTCGCCCAACGGCGGCATTGCCAGGCGAAAACTGAAGGAATGACCAACGAGCCGGGAAGCCTGAGTAATTTTGGGGATTTGTTAAAGCCGGCTTACTAAATGCAGAGGAGCATTTGGCACCGCTTTGCTAAAACACCAAATGCGGCGTGAGTGGGGGAATTTTCCATATGAAACACCAACCGGGATAGAATAGCGGGCTTTGTCAGTAGTTGCCGGGAAGGGAACCCGGACTAAATAATTTAGTTTCCAGGAATAATCCTGTAAATTTGCACTGATTTGATACTTTTACCTGTGCCCCATACAAATTCGTATACTGCCAACCAGATTGATAAATTGGGAAATGCGATTATTTTCCTATGCGGAAAGTTGAAGGGATTTAGCCCTGTTTCAAAAACCCATATTTTAAAGTTGGTCTTTATCCTGGACGAGTTTGCTATTCGTCAATGGGGCATCCCTTTTTTTGGAATGAATTACAAAGTTTGGAAGCTTGGACCGGTTTCCCCGGATCTTTTTTATGAATTGTCGGATGTACCTAACCTGCTGGCGCCCTTTATCAAGGTTGAAAATTTTGAAGGGAAGACGGAAGTGGTTCCTATGAAGGAATTTTCGGACGACGAATTCAGCGACAGGGAATTGGAACTGTTGGAAAAGGTGGGTGAGCGATTTAAAACCTGTACAGCCGGCAACCTGATCAACTTTACACATCGTGAGAATACCCCATGGTTTCTTACCGCGCAAAAGCATGGGCTGGTTGAGCAGTTAAACAGCGGCCAAATCAATACAACCGATATTGATGTTGAGTTCGAATCTATTATTGCGGAGGATGAGGCCAGGCTTTCTTTATACCACGCACACCAGGAATATTTGCGGCAAATCCAGCACTTAAAATCCTAAGCCTTGTATCAGCCCGGGCGAATCATATATTTTGATCCCTTCCATTTTAATGGAGGTAACTCAAAGCCAAAGTATTTTTTGGTACTGAAGGTAATGGATGGCCAGGCTATTCTTGCCAGCCTGCCTTCGAGCCAGGTACACCTGCCTGCTGCCCAGCCATTGGAACATGGGTGTATTGAGCAGCCTGAAAACGGCATCAATTGTTATATTATTGAGCCCGACAGGCCTATTACCCAAAATGGATGGTCCTTTCCTCTTCTCACAATTTTGTACGGCCATTGGCTGGACGATTATGCGATACATCAGCTTTCGGCCCGTTATTCCATTGAAGGGGTGGATTATGAAATAGTGGGTGATTTATTGCCTGAAGAGTTGGAACATATCCTGGATTGCTTTAGAAACTCTTCGGTGGTGAAGCGGAAATATAAGCGTTGGTTGAACGGGTGATACTAATTTGGCAGAAAATAGCCAATAAATCAAAACTGACCCTGGTACGGTGTAAACAGAATTTTGCCGGATTGAAAGGGATGGTGAATAGGGTGGGCATCGCTGTAGCATTTGGCGCCGCTTTGCTATAATACCAAATGCGGCTTGCAAATCGTCATGCCCTAACGCTTTTGAAATTAGAAGAAAAATTCGGGGTTGATGAAAACGGTTTTATTAATCTGCATGTAAGTAAAACGGATATTGCTTCATTCTCGGGGGTTACATATGAAACCATTTTCCGTTCGCTGCAGGAACTGGAAGCGGAAGGGTTCATTGCATTGGATGCCAAAAATATCCGCATAATAAATGCGCCGGGGCTTAGGAAGCTAAGTGAGGGATAAGGAGGATTAAGTTTGTTTCCTGTTATAGAGGATTCAGGAAATCATTTTTGCTAACTCAATTTCAAGCCTGTCAAAGTTTTCATCGTTTTTGCCAACTGTATATTTCTTTATTTTGTTACACTCCTCCGGTGAATCGAATACTTGCCTGAACACAATTTTTGTACTGCCGGCCGATACTTCTTCAAAACTGGCGACTACCCGGAACAGCGGTTTTGAAATTCGCTTCCAGGCAATAAGCGACGGCCTTTCAATTATTGTGAACTCACATTCATTGGGATAGTTCCCCTTCTCGGGTCCGTGCATGGTAAAACGCCATATTCAACCCGGTCGCAGGTCAAATTCATGAAAAGTATTTGTGAAACCTGCCGGTCCCCACCAAACTTTCAAATGCTCAGGTTCTGTCCATGCGGCAAAAACAGTTTCTATTGGCGCATGTACAATTCTTGAATCTCTAATTTCACAATCAGGTGATGCGGCGATTATTTCAGTGTTCATTCGGATAATAATTTGCGGTTCAAATTGCTTAGGCAGTCAAAGTTAGGAACGTTTGTATTTTGCAACAAGCGATCTGTAGGATCAGTTGTTCCATGCAAGTATTTTTGGCTGATTGCTATACAGAGTAGGGATGGGAAATGTTACAAGGAGAGGTAAACAAAAGGAGGGTGTCAAGCAAATTCCCAAAATAAAAAGCCCCGCTACAAAAGGCAAGGAGCATAATAGGACTTCAATGCTGCCACGATGCATCCAGCGAAGCCTTAATCGTTGACTACAGTTTTATATTTGTCTTCTTAAATATTGAACGACCTGGCCGTACACTCCGTTTTCAATACCAAATATTGAATGCTCTACGTCAATGTGCACACCCAGTTTGCTTGTCCAACTACCATTTTCAAGTTGTCTTGCAGCATGTGTTGGCCATGGGCCACTATCAAATACTGCAACTTTTGTGAAGCCTTTCTCAAAATTACCATTGTCGCATTTTGTATAACCTAAAAACTCATACAGTTGAATATATGCTTCAACTGTATAATCTCTTGGGACTTCACTTGGCCAATAATAATTTCCGAAAGGGTCTGGTTCATACCAGCGCGTATTATCAGATGCAGCCCAAGCTATACAATTATAGGTTACGTCAACATGGCTGGTTTGGATAAATGGCTCTGCCGAACTATTGGGGAATTCATTAAGGATAACCATACTAAATAATATTGCATTCCTCTGCCCAATTAATCCAATCATTTCTCATTGCCTCAACGTCTCCAGCGTGTTCAGAAAGTACAGGGTTAACATCGGTAATTTTATTTAGAGTAATGAACCAATGATTGCTATTATTCTGCAAATCTTCAATTAATAATGGCAATACTCGATCGCCCAGTTGCAAAATAGCTAAGTGTGCCGGATGATTAGTTGTCAAAAATATATTAGAGCTATACTTTGTTTCTTCAAGCCATAGATATTTCAATGATTCGAAATATTCTTTTAATGAGTTTTGATAAACTTCTCTTAAGTATGAACTAGTAGAAATGAAATATTCAAAAGAAGTCTGTTTATTTAACTCGACTATTTCTGCTTCCGTTGTTACAGATTGAGAAGTGGTTTGAAACAATTCTAATGTAGACATACAATTCTTATTTAAAAAAACTTTTGCAATCTTCTGTGACCAAATCTTCAAATATTTTGTTTTTCAACCCCCTGAGATTATTAAATCCTTCTATTAATGACTCTGTGGCTTTTATACGTTCATCTTGAAAAACATCAATATCTATTATGAATGGTATCCGACCATTTTTTTCCTGCTCAAATGTTTGCGATATTACAGCTTTGCTTAAGCCGTCATTTGCAGGAATTTGCATTTGCAAAAAATATTTTTCGAATTTCTTGGGGAGACCTGCAGGCACAGGAGGTAAATACTTAATGTAATTTTCAAATTCTTGATTTTCAAACGGCAAATCGATACGGTTTATATATCTTAACCCTATCCGAGTAATTGCAAGTGGTTTTGCTAATGCAATATACATTTTAAGATACTTAAAGGCTGCATTTGAAAATTCTTCCCAATTTGAATAGGGTCTGAGCATATTAAAGCTATAACCATCCAATCGAAACTGAACCTTTCTGTTTCCTTGAATATTTGAAAAAATATACCCTAACAAGTTGGTTATTTTACCAATTTGCCCTGTTCCTTGACGGCTATCAATTCTGACATTTACATTTTGCCGCTTATTTGAAATAGGGAATTCCTTTAACTCAGCTTTTGCAAACTGCTCAAAAGTAGATGGATTAACAATTATTGTATTGCTGACTTTGACGTCAAATACAGCTTCTACTATTGGAGCGTTTGGATAGGTCATGTCTTTTGTCTGCTGAAATTTATGCAATTTAAGGATAAAATCAGTTTTTATATCTCTTTGAATTAAACGGCTATACCGAAGAAAATGTCTGCAACTCAAAAATAAAGAGGGGGTTCTCACCTATCCCAAACTATTGCATATTTTTCTAACTACTTGATTTTAATCAATTTACATACTCCATAATATTTAATCCAAGTAAGATAACGCACGTTAAGACGGGGATTGCCCGCCTCGCCTGGATCAGCAAAAATAGTCCCTTGCAACCTCTGCCAAACCTGCGGCCACATAAAAAACCCTTCACTCATCATTATTGATTGGCTTTCTTCAAACCAAATTTTTGGTACCCCTTGTTAGCCGTTCGGGTTTTTGTTTGGCACGCCTTCAATTACCTCTTTCGCCTGTAATGCATCTGAACAAGCCCGGTGTCAAACTGCTTTGTATCTACAAGTTCAAGTTGTTGCAGGGGTCTGCCGTCTTTAAAAAGTCTTGTTCCGTTCCCAACCAATACAGGGAAAACCGAAATTATAAACTCATCAACCAGGTCATTCAGTAAAAGCTCGTTTATTATTTCTGCTCCACCATCACAATAGATATTCTTTCCATCTTCGCTTTTTAGCTGTCGTATCAATTCAGTTAAATCTCCTGTGTAGAATGTTGTTCTACCAATCGCCGGTCTTTGCGTTCTGGTAATAACATACACATCCCTTTTCCCGTTATCGTAATGAGATGAGCCAATTTCTCTAAGCACCCAATCGTAGGTTTTTCTACCAAGCATGATGGTGTCAATAGTTGAAGTGAATTCCGCATAACCATAATCCTCTCCTTCTTTTTCAGCTATTTTCAAAAAACTAAGATCATCGCCCGGCATGGCAATGTAACCATCCAAACTTGTTGCTATGAAAACCGATAATATTCGCATTGCTCTTTTGGTGTTATTATATTTTAGAATGGGTAGTCATAGCCTGAGCTCTTACGGTTCGGGCCTTTGCCCTGAAGGTCAATTCCAAATTTCATTCATCTCCTTCAGTAACAACAATTGCTGAGTTCTTCATTTAATATTGTGATCTGGATTTGTCAAATTGTAACCTATTAATTCGGGACTTTCCATATCAGGTTCATTTGATTTTTTAAACGATAATTTTTCTAAAAGCTTTATAGACCTCTTATTATCTCTATGAAGAAATGCTTCAATGTTTTGAACATTCATTGTATTGAATGCATAGTTAATAACTTTTTCTGCAGCTTCCTTCATTATTCCTTGTCCTTGAAAGTTTGTCAAAAGTTCATAACCCATTTCACATCTGTTATTTTCATCAGAAAAACCAAAAAGACAAATTGTTCCAACAAAAATGTTTTTGTTACTCAAAGTTATAGCCCAATACAGGGAGTCATTTTTAGTAATGTTTTCATTAACCTTATTTATAAAATTCCATGCATCATCAATTGTATTGCTTATTTGCCTGTCGAGATATTTATTTATTTCACTGTCAGAACGCAAAGTGAAAATTTCTTGTTCATCAGAAAGTGCCAATTGCCTGAGAGTAATCCTTTCAGTTGTCAAAATTGGAAATGGAGTAAACGTTCTATTTATCATTCTGTCCTATTGGGTGTGCCAGATTTATGGCCATCTTAACCTGACACCTAACTCAAAAATATGAGAAGGTTTCCACCTACCCCAAACTTTCGCATATTTTTCTGCCCCGTTCATTTTATTCAATTCATGCCAATTGCAAAACCGAATAGGGGTCTCGCAAATGCGACTTTCCAATCATTCAAACCTGGAAATGGCAGAAAAATCCATAGCATTAAGCCCTGGAAACCAAAAAAAGGAACCGATTTCTTGAACTTTTACATTCCATACACATATTTTTTCCGGTAAACCCAGCGTTATTAGCAAAAAATACCATGAATCTTTCTTTGGCCCTACTTTTCTCCGTCCAGGCATTTGCATTCCTTCCCTTTGCGGGCGATGATAAAAACCCGCTGGAAGGCTTTGACCCGGTTTGGAAGAATTCCGTGTACTCCAAGTGCAACACGGCAGTTAAAACCGGCTATTTCAAACAGGTTGAAAAAGACGTGGTTTTTATCCTGAACCTGGTAAGGCAATACCCGCAAGCGTTCAACAAAACGGTGGTGGCCAAATGGCCCGGATATAAGGACCGCGAAGACCTTGCCAGCAACACCTATTATACTTCATTGGTAAAAACGCTTTCCACCATGCAACCGGTGGGTTTGCTGCAGCCCGATAGCGCCAATTGGGTAAGCGCCCAATGCCATGCATACACTTCGGGGCAAAAAGGCTATGTGGGGCATGCCAGGATTACAGAGCAATGCAAAAATGTTTCAAAGTTCTATGGAGAATGCTGCCAGTACGGCTACAGCACCGCGCTTGACATTGTGATGGCCCTGCTGATAGATGAAAATGTGGAATCACTCGGGCACAGGATCATTTGCCTGAGCCCCTCATACAAATGGATCGGGGTTTCAAACCAGCCGCACACCGGGTATGGAGTGAATACGGTATTGGATTTTGGGTATTGATCATATAAAAAAATCAGGAATCCCACCCCGACTACTAACATTCCTACAATTATAATGCTATAAAGTAGCATTATTGAGGGAATAATTAATACTCTGCCAGGATGAAATCTGATTTTTCCTGTTTTAAGCGCTTAGAATATTCCGGTACAAAATTTATGAAGTGGCGCGATAAACCTCCGATGCAGCATTCCTTACTTCCTTCTTTGCATCATCCAATTTATCCTTGCCTCTTTGTGCCAAATCTTCCACATCCTTTTTGGCGCCTTCAACCTTATGCGTAAGCGTTTGGAAGAACTCGTCGAATTTGGATTTCAGTTTGTCAACATAATCATCTCCTTTATCCAGGATCTGTTTGCGCGTTGTTGAACCTTTTTCGGGTGCGAATAGAATTCCGGCTATTGCTCCAATGGCAAGTCCTGCCAATGTTCCTAATACTACTTTTCCTGTGCTCATAGTTTATTGAATTTTAATTGTGTATAAAAGTGTTTTTATGCATTTCTGCTTCCGCCGATAACGCGCAGTAGAATAGAGATCAATGCAAATACAAGCAGGATGTGAATAAGCGCGCCTAAGCTGAACGCGAAATATCCAATCGCCCATAAAATAACCAGGATCACTGCTACTAAATAAAGTAAGTTTCCCATGATTAATTGTGATTTTAGTGTTCCATTATTAAATAAATCGTCCTTTATTCTCCGCGATCGTATCCTCTTGCCGGTTCCTTATAATCGTCATTTTGAAAGACCGGTTCCTGGTGTTCATCCGGGAAATCGGTATATTCCTCCTCATCTATTTCCCTGCTCCCTTTGTATAAGGACCATCGGAGGGCTTCCCGGGGTTTTCCCACAGGCCGGGGTCAGCCGACTGTGTGCTTTGGTTTTGCTGATTCCTTTTGTTATCCCACTCATTTGGATACTCATCATCAACTATGCGATTTTGCGCGCCTGTAGGATTTTTATAATCGTGCTGATGTTCCTTGTTATGATGCTCTCCCGGAATCTCATTATACTGTGCACGGTGTAAAAATGTGCAATGGATTTAAACTAAAAAAGTAAGCA
>CAYUGH010000139.1:0-8824 GCA_964444195.1 uncultured Chitinophagaceae bacterium | reverse complement strand
CCAATGATAAATTTGGCAAGCGCTTGGATGATTTGGGGGAAAAGGGTAATATTGACGGGTAAATTTTTTTTTCGAAAAACGTATTGGCAAACAAACAATAAATAACGCCCTATACAAGGAATGAAAACAATGGGTTGTAATTTGGGGAAGGGTTCGTTTAATACGTTAAGCAAACGGTTAGCCGTCATTCAAATTTTCCAGTAACTCAATAAGTTCTTAAAGTAATGAAATAGAGTTAAATTGAATAGAAATAAGCAATTAAATAGGTATACTTTTTTCTTATTTAAAATAAAATTCTCAATCCACAACCATTTAAAAAAAATCAGCAACTTATGACTACAAGCAATCAAAATATGACCTTTTCACTTTCAGATGGTATCATGGAAGTATCTACTGAAAAATTAATAATAACCGACAATGCAAAGAAGGACAGTCTTTTATTATTGATAACATCCATAACGAGTATCTTACTTTCCCTTATCTTAATTTACAAATGGGCTGTAACGGGAGAGTCATACTATTTAGTTGTAGGCTGCATACTATTGATTCCAAATATTGGACTCCTATGGAAATGGTACAAAGAATTCAGCTTCGTAGAAAGCATCATTAAGTTTAGCGACATTGTTAAATTTAAAATGATTAACATCAAATTTAGCGGCACAAAGGTTGGTTTGATACAAATAAAAAGTAATAAAGTTAGACGGATAAAAATGGAATATAAAGACCTTGTAGAATTTAATAAATTTATTGAAGCTAACAAAATCCAGGTAGTTCCATAACGGCGATAACATTGCATTGGCTATATGGCGTGAGGACGAATATATCCCCAGCTTTCAATTCGCTATTCAACTTCAGTTCCAGCTGACGAGTAACGCCGAGCAATAGAACAAAACTCAGACGCGACGATTAACAGCAATGACATCAATTGACGATATAATAAAATTCTTAGAAAATTTATCAGGGTCAGACAATATACACCCAAAATCTGACATCTTCGGGGACTTAGGAATGGTTGGGGACGACTTTCACGAAATGATTGAAAAATTTTCGACACACTATTCGGTTGACATGACCGACTATCTCTGGTATTTCCATTCTGACGAGGAGGGACAGAATTTCGGCGGACTTTTTTTTAAACCTCCTTATAGACAGGTTGACCGAATTCCGGTTACTCCGACGATGCTTACAGATTTTGCAAATAAGGGTAAATGGGACATGCACTATCCTATTCATCAAATCTCACCAAAACGACATGACCTTTTAATCAATAAAGTTGTCGTGACTGTATTCGTGACAATCATCGTCATCTTATTAATTCGCAAATACCTGAATTGAAATCCGACAATGATGACTTGGAAACACTGCGGCCAACAAATAGCTAAATTGCCTGGAACCTTCAGCCTTTTTGAAACGGACAGGTCGGTAACCAGACCATTTTCCGGTGGGTATTTTGCTTTTCGCGGCGTATGATCCACCATTCCAGTTCTTTTTGCAACCAGTTTTGGCATTCATTATCTTACTGATTCTTCCGGTTACACGCTCATTCCAAACCCTTGGGGTATTTTAATACAAAACAACCTAACGATATGTACAAGTGGCTAAAACCCAATGGATAAATTTGGCAAGCCATAGATGATTTATGGAAAAAGGCTAATATTGACCGGTAAAAATAAATATACAAAAACGTATTGGCGAACAAACAATAACTAAAACGCCTTATGCAAGGAATGAAAACCAATGGGTTACATTTTGGGGAAGGGTTCGTTCGGCAGACATTTTGAACGTTTATACTTAGTTTTCAGTTCTAAAGCCATCTATGTCGACAGATATTCTTCGATCTTTCGGCAAGAAATAAACTAAAAACAAACAAATTTATTTTGAATAATTAAATGCTAAACTCAATCATGAAAACGAAATTATTAACACTTTTCGTATTATTATTTGCCTTCTCAAACTGTAAAAAAGACGACACGAGCTCTTCTAATATTTTATTATCAAAGACTTGGAAAAGAGCATTGTATGACAAAAATCCATCAACAAATCCACAAGGAACAATTCTTTATCATTTCGTGCGTGATTGTGAAATAGACGACACTTATAAATTCGGTTCGGACGGAAATTTAATGGTAAACAAGAATTCAGACAAATGTGACCAAAGCGAACTGCAAACCGAAAATCAGGTATACACATTAAATAGGACTAATAAAGAATTGATAATTAATGGAACAAAATTCACTTTGGCAGAAGAATCAAACAATCAAATAAAGTATTATACCCCAGTTTCGTCTGGGAATGGGTTTCAAAATTTAATTTTCTTGTTACAATAAAACTTATGGAGTACAAAAAAAGAGAACTTGTTTTCTCCGAACCTATAATGGGCTTATATAACTTCACAAAATAAAATCTGCCGCTAACAACTAAGGCTTCGTTTGGCTTGCCCGTTGGCCATCAGGCGCAACGCGCCAACAATCAAGCCCTATGCCCGACCTGTGATCAGATAAATTGCACTGAATCTTCCGCCTTTTTGAAACGGACAGGTCAGTAAGCCGGACTTTTTATTTTGGGGATTCATCCGTTATAGCTTACCCTTTCATTGGTTTTGCTTTTACTGTGGTGAAGTGCCGGGGGCGTTCAGGTTTGCATTAAGGGTTTCTATCGGGGTACATACTGCATCCTGCGGTTCAGGTCAATGTCCTTTAGCTCCGGCATACTCACAAAAAAGTCCGCCACAAAAAAATTGTGGCAACAATGTTTGTGGACGAAAAACACTTCCAAAAAATTAGTGTACAGTTTACATGCATTGAAAATTACTGATTCATCATTTATGACGACATAATTATTACTATCTACTTCAACTCCGGAAATCTGCCTAATTTTGTCAATGTGTTCTGAATATATTTCTACTATAACCGGGTTGTCATTATGTGCGAATACATTCCTTAATTCCTTATCTGTTGTTATACTCATAATGTTTTGGTTTTAAGAATTTACTGTAATAACTAACCAATTCGTCTAATTCCTCACCGGCTTTCCACCCTTCAGCACACTCTGTATCCTTTCCAGTGTTTTCTTTTCGCCGCAAAGACTCAAAAAAGCTTCGCGCTCAATATCCAGCAGGTATTGTTCGCTTACCAGGGTGGCTTCACTCAGGTCGCCGCCGCACATTACGTAGGCAAGTTTGGTGGCTACTTTCTTATCGTGATCGGTAATATAATTTCTGTGGCGCATACCATGAGGAAAAATTACCCTTTTAATCTTTTTTTGGAAAGCAAGTGAATAGTTTTGTAGCTTGGGAATATAAAAGATGAATGACATTTTACAATTCAAGGGTTACTACGCCGAAGTTCATTTCAGCGCCGATGATGATGTTTTCTACGGAAAACTTTTGGGAATAAGCGATTTGGTAAGTTTTGAAGGCTCCAGCGTTACCGATTTAAAGAAGGCATTTCATGAAGCTGTTGAAGATTACCTTATTACTTGTGAAGAACTTGGTAAAGACCCGGAGAAAACCTATAAGGGAAGCTTTAATGTACGGATACCGCCTGAACTGCACCGCAAAGCTGCCAACTATGCGAGTATAAGGAAAATGACCTTGAATGATTTGGTGAAGCAGGCGATTGATGGGATGATATCAAAGCCACATCCCATTGGTGCACTTGAATGACCAATATAGAGAAGACAGTCATCACCCGCAGTTTATGCGGGTGTTTTATTTGGTTTGATTTTATGCGCTCTATTTGTAAAGTTCTGTATTTTATGTTGCCATTTTCTCTGTATTGTTGTTTACCAACTACAGCATGGTATGAATATAAAGATTGACAAAGAAAAGAAATTGATTTTCGTTGCATTTTCGGAAGATGAAACCAAGATAATGTCCTTAAGCAATGATGGTGTGGTTATTGTTAGGGGAATAGATTACAAATATGATTTTGATAAAACTATGACCTGGGAAGTAATGGTTAAAATGTTGCCTTAAGCCCAGATAATGGAAATTGTCTCCAAATTATTTATTTACCCAAGCGTTTCAATTCACGTTTCAACTCCACCTCCAATTCACTTTTCCATTCTGCCAACTGCTGTATCGTTACCCATTGATGTATAATCAACGGAGCGCTATTTTCCAAACCTGAATTATCTGCCTTAAAAAAGTACGGATCGAAGCACCACTGCAGGCAATACAGATTGTCCGGCACCCCGCCCGTTCCATTTGGATTGTAGTCATCCATTAGCCTGAATTCACCCAAAATTTCAGCCTGTATTTCAGCAGGAGAAAGCAACCTCAATTGAAACATTGGCGGTTCAATAGGGTTATATCTGTACCTGTTGCCAGCAAGCGATTTTTCCAGCCAGTGTAACAGGCTGCATTGGTCCGATGCATCGCACAAATCGAAACAGCCGGGTGGCTGCCTCCACCGCTTCAAACTGTCGGCAGGTAAAAACCGTCTTCCATAAAGTAAGGGTTCAACCCAGTAGTGGATGATATACTCCATGTAAATTCCGGAGCCTATTAAAGCTAAATGATATTGCAGCCGCATGCTGAAGGGGCTGTTGTGTAAAGTTGCCATGATAAACACATTTTAAAGGTGAATTAATTCACTGCCTGCAAGCCCTGGCTAACAGGAACGTTATTAAAATGTGTTTGTAGTGGCTCGATGGCCGCTTGATAGGTAAAAGTAGTAAAAAATAAAAGTAAAAGTGTAAAAACTGTTATTCTAACCAGTTTTGTAATTGTTTTTCATATGGTATGATAGTTTATATGCATTTTTCTCTTTTATTAAACGTTTTTCATAGATTTGTGAATAAGCATAATTCATACTTGTGATAGAAAATAAGCATTTTTCACACCTTGTAAGTGTTTTTCATGATAGATTAGCACCGGAAGAAGGGTACCTGGCAGGGTATGCTGCACTTCAAAGCGCCTATCATTTAAACATCCCTCTTCCGGAAGTGATATACCTTATCAGCCCCAAAAACACGCAATATAAAACAGAAGGATGGCATGTATTAACAATCCGCCACCTGCCTGAACACCATCTTGCAGGCCACCTGACTTTTGCGTTAAAGTATGAAGGTATAAACCTGTTGCTCCTGAAAAAATTATTTGAGCAGCCAATTGAAAAGGAACTTGAAAACTGGATAATTGCTGAACCTTTAGGTCAATATGCAAGAAGAAGTTGGTTTTTGTATGAATGGTTAACAGGAATAGTGTTGAATGTGCCTGACTTGAAAAGAGGAAATTATATTGATTTGGTAGAAAGCAGGCTACAGTTCTCATTACAAACATACGAAACCATAAAGCGCCAACGGGTTAGAAATAACCTTCCGGGCGTTAAGGATTTTTGCCCCATGGTAAGACGGACCCCAATCATTGAAAATTTTCTGCAACAGGATTTTTCAACCCAGATAAAAAATTACCCGGGCAGGTTACATCCTGATATTTTAGCAAGGGCAGCAGCTTTTTTACTGTTGAAAGACTCAAAAGCCTCCTATATTATCGAAGGAGAGAATCCAACACAAAACAGGGCACAACGCTGGGGCAGGGCTATTGGGCAGGCTGGTCAACATCCTGTAACCAAGGATGAATTGATACGATTACAATTTATTGTGGTTGATAACCCCAGATTTTTAAAACCTGGTTTTCGCCAGCAGGAAGGATTTATTGGCGAACACGACAGAAGATATGGAACACCTATCCCGGATCATATTTCGGCAAGGCATAAAGATGTACACACTTTAATGGATGGCTGGCTACACACCTTAACCAAATTAGAAAATGATGAGCAGTTTGATGCGGTAGCAGCCGCAGCTATCATTGCTTTTGGATTTGTATTTATCCATCCTTTTGCAGATGGAAACGGTAGAATTCACCGCTACCTCATTCATCATGTACTCACCAAAAAAGGGTATGTTCCGGCAGGGTTTATTTTCCCGGTATCAGCCATCATGTTACAGGAAATAAACAAATACCGCATGGTGCTGGAAAGTTTTTCGAAGCCACGGCTTGAATTCATAGAATGGAAACCGGACTTGCATAACAATGTAGAAATATTGAATGAAACGGCTGATTTATACCGCTATTTTGATTCCACCCGGCAAGTTGAATTTTTGTACCAATGTGTACAACAAACGCTTGAAAAAACCATACCGGAAGAAGTGGATTATTTAGAAAAATATGACCGTATGAAAACCTGGCTGGATAATGTGTTTGAAATGCCTGATAGTATGGTAGCGCTGTTGATACGTTTTTTATCACAGGGAAATGGAACACTTTCTAAACGGGCAAAGGAGAAGGAGTTTAGTGCCTTACAACAGGAAGAGGTGGTAGCTATTGAGGAGAAGTATAGGGAGATTTTTGGGTGAGGTTGAAAGAAGGTTTTAATGGATTGTCAGTTTTCTTTTGATAGCATTTAAAAATGTTGATTTGAATAAGAATTCCATTTTCGAAAGATTTATTTTAATATAAAAACGGAATCGCTGTTTCTTAAATTAAAGTTTTATCAGAAACGTTTTAATATTCTATAATGCTAAAAGTAACCATTGTTAGAAAGTTTAAATTTGATATTTATGTTCCGAATCATAAAGAGTTGGGCAGTGTGCAATATGATTACTTGGGCAGTTTGATATTTGAAGCAAAAATTGATCAGGATGAAATTTTAGAATTTCTTGGTAAGTTTAATCTTATAGATTTTTTGTTTTCTTATCGGTTCAGTACACATACTATTTTTAAGGTATATGCCCTCGAGCGAAATGAATCCGTCTTTAAAACTACTATCGAAAACTGCAAGCATTTCACAATAATTAATGAGCCATTTGTATTTCCTTCTTTTCTTAGACCTGATGGTGAATTTTGGATATTTAGTGATGCAGCATTTACTGAGATAGCAATGTATCATAGAGACTTGAAACTTTTTGATGATTATCCAACTCATTTAATATTATCTAAGGACTGGTCAGGTGTAATTAATAGCACTTTACCCTCTGATCCGAGTGTAATATTATTTACAGATCAACAAATGAAGGTTTCTGCAGAAATGGCTTCAGCCATGCTAGAAAAATTGCGTTCTGTTAATTTCGACATGAGTTTAATTACCCGGGTTAATTTAAGCCCAAGCATTATGGATTCAATTTGCTTACATTATGGGATTTCACCTAAATGTGTATTTATTGATCGGTATTTAAAACTGGATTATGGCGTGCAAGTATTTCTCAGTAGTATTGAGTACGATTTTATTCTCATCATTAAAAATGACATGATAGTTTCTCACAAAGCTGAAAAGTTAAACAATTACCTTTAAAATGTTTTGTAAGGGGATATATATGAATCCTATCATCTAACCATTAATTTACTATGTTTCCTGTTTATCATGTCCCTAACCCCCAACGTCTCGCCTTTTTCAAAAACCCATACGAATACCATAATACTTTGTCTTCCGAATTTGAATTGGTTACTGCTGAAAATGTACAGACCATTTTACTGCAAGCCATCTGTGAATTTGAATTGCTGGCCGGAAACGAAGCCTATTCCGGCTATTATTTTGTTGATTGGCGCATAAATTTTTGGGAATTGAAGGAGTATGTGCAGGGAAATCTTGATTCGTTGCCTCAGTGGGCGGCTCATTATTTTATTACCCTGCACGATAGAGCTGCAGATATTTTGTATTTCAGGTTGGATATTGAGCAGTGAGCTGCCTTTTTATGACCTCTGGATTACAGTACCTCCTTACACTAAATTTGGTATCGGCAGTCTTTTCATTTCAAAAATAAAACATCAGGTGAACCTATTTCTCCCCTGGCGTTTTAAGTTTTATTTTCAGAGAGATGCACCTTAATAACAGGAAATAATGGTTTGTTCCGTCTTTGGAGGTTGGCAAAATTTAAAAGAAGCTGATAATTATGTAGATAATTGACCATTAATAGTCAATAGTAAAATGACTATACTTCAATAAATAAGGCACCTATTTGAAAATCAGCCAGAATGTACGGTACGCGACTTAGTAGCGGAATGGAGCATAACTAAGCTAAGTGCCCATTAGAACGGCTTGTTAAAATTAAGTTGTGGACTTTGTTGAATGGTTCAAAACCTGCGGAAATTGTTAAACTTTATTGAATCTCCTAATTTCTCACGGGCTTCCCACCCTTCAGCACACTCTGAATCCTCTCCAGCGTTTTCTTTTCGCCGCAAAGGCTTAAAAAGGCTTCACGCTCAATGTCAAGCAGGTATTGTTCGCTTACCAGGGCTGCTTCGCTCAGGTCGCCGCCGCACATTACGTAGGCAAGTTTGGTGGCTACTTTTTTATCATGGTCGGTAATATAGTTGCCAAGACGCATACCATTCAGCCCGGCAAGCATGGCGCCAAGGGCACCGCAGCCAAGCACCCGAACATCGGTGCGGGGTTGAGGTTGCACATATCCTTCGCTGAATATTTCAAGCACGCTTCGTTTGGCATCTGCCACGCGGCGGCTTTGGTTCATGCTTACTTCATCAATGCCTTTCCGCATAATACCAAGGTCGAATGCTTCGTAAGCGCTTGTAGCCACTTTTGCCATACCAATGGTAAAAAAGCGGCGTTTCAGCGGTTCAATTTCTATCTCGCCATCAAAATATTCATCTCCTGCGCGTAAAGCAAATTCTTTGGTACCACCACCACCGGGTATAACCCCAATGCCAAGTTCTACCAGTCCAATATAGGTTTCTGCCGCCGCCTGTATTTTATCGGCATGCAGGCTAAATTCGCAACCGCCTCCCAGCGCCATGCCATGCGGGGCAATCACTACGGGCACACTGCTGTAGCGGATCCGCATGCTGGTGTTCTGAAACATGCGA
>CAYUGH010000138.1:0-8993 GCA_964444195.1 uncultured Chitinophagaceae bacterium | reverse complement strand
ATATCTTCTCGGCTGGGTTTGAGAATGGTTCGTGAGGCACGAACCAGGGCGGGGGATTACAGGAACATTCATAATCCAACAGCCGCTGCAAGTGTAGCGGCTGTTGGTTCTAATGGGCAAACACCTTTTTTGCCTTTTGAGATTGTATAAAAGCATCCATCAGGGCGAAAACATGTGCCTTGTCGTTCGAATCCAGTTTTTGAATATCCCGTATTCTTTTAACTGTATTGTTGTCGAGTTCAACGTTTGTTTTACTTACCAGGAAATCAATGGACACTTCCAGGGTGCTGGCTATTCAGGCGAAACCCAATTCTTTTTTAACCACCGATATTTTGCCATTTACTTTCCATCTTTTGCGGACCATTTTACCTTTCTTTTGATGTATCGGGGTGTCTGCTGGTATGGATAAAGCCCAGAATGTAAACGGTATTAGCAGTTGGGTCTATGTAAAAATGTGCAGCGTATGGAAAGGGAGTCGAAATTTGCAAACCTTACCTGATTGTACCTAATGGCAAACGATGTTGGGTTTCTTACAATTTTAC
The DNA here is from genome assembly GCA_964444195.1 of uncultured Chitinophagaceae bacterium. Classification (GTDB taxonomy): domain Bacteria; phylum Bacteroidota; class Bacteroidia; order Chitinophagales; family Chitinophagaceae; genus Phnomibacter. Next base: position 8,451 of record CAYUGH010000138.1, on the reverse strand, counting down.
GGAGTGTAATGTTCATGTCGGAGTTAAGCCTTTTACCCAAGCCACGCTGCTGGCTGTTATACCATTTTCTTGCCTCCCTAATGTCTGTTTTAGCCAACGTCAGCACTACAATTTTAAATTTCTTCATCGGCCTCTTTTTCCATTTCTGCCATAAAATCCTCCAAAGGGATCAGGCTTTCCGGATTTTGCTTAATCATCATCAGCCGTCGATCAATTATATCCTTTTGCCATTGGGGCAGTTCCTCGGCTGGCATGTTATTCTTTAGTCGGTTCCAATCATCAATAGACAAAAATACGCCAACTGCCTTTCCTTGGTTGTCGTATGTAAATTGTGGGTTCATATTAAATAGCTTTAAGTTTTACGTTATTAATCATGGCATCAAGGGTATAAAGGATGTGCGACTTATCATGCTCCGTAAACTTTGCGATATCATTGAGCCTCTTAAGCATGGTAGGATCCTTTAGAAATTCCCTGTCTTCAGTCTCACCCAATAAATAGCCAACGGTTGTTTGTAATACGTCGGACAGTTTTTTAACTACATCAATAGTGGGCTTCACCTCATCCCGCTCATACTTGCCCACAATAGAGTGGTGTGAATTTATTTGCCGGGCGAGTTCTGCCTGTGAAAAGAGTTTAGCTTCCCTGCATTCCCTCAATTTTTTTCCAAAACTATTCATAATCTACTCATTTATGGTACTAAAACGCCTTTAAATAGTTTTATTTGCAAAAATATAGACAATAAATGAGCTATAAGAGTTAAATATATTTTGCTTGAAAGTGCAAGTATTCTACTATTGTGCCAAATATTGACAAATTGATTGAAGAAAAATATTTTTCCACATGAACATCCCCTACATCAAGCAGCACCGCCCCTGCTGTCTGTAGTGTTCCTCCCTTGTCCATAAATGCAAAAATGTTGAATGCTGTCCTGAGTTTGCAACTCAGGGATTGCTTATAAAAGTTGCAACTGCTGTATTTTTAGCCGTTGTTGGTATGCAAGGCAGATAAGCCTTCCGGGTTTCACATGTAGCCGCCGTTGCGGTGTGTTTTTCACCCGCAACCCCAAACTTCTATGAAGCGAAATATATTCGCCCCCTTTGTTGTAACGCGGCCCCCCGACCCGCCGCCGTTTGGTCCCCGCCTAAAGGGTAAGTAGGTTTTCGATCAACGGCTCCTGCACTCCTGCAAATCCGGGTTTCCATACCCAATATTTGCCTTCATTCTCCGCGTCTCCTGGCTAACAATAAGCACGGCAACTCTTGTTCGGAATTTGCACCTTATAGTTTATGACCATGCCTGGCACACTAAAAAGCCCCCGCACAAAAATTGTACGGGGGCCTGTACTTTAAACGCTTACAATATTATTCTGCGGCTTTGTCAGTTGCTTCTTCAGCAGGCGCCTCTGTAACAGGGGCAGCCTCAACTTCTTCCACAACTTCGGCTACTTCAGCAGCAGCAACAGGAGCAGCTACAACAGCAGCCTCAGTACCATCTGCCTTCTTCTTGCCACGACGTGTACGCTTGGCAGGTTCAGAAGCTTTTTCAACACCTTTACCGTAAATTTCGTTGAAATCAACCAGTTCAATCAGTGCCAGTTCGGCGTTGTCACCAACCCTTTTTCCCAGCTTAAGAATACGGGTATAACCACCGGGGCGCGATGCCACTTTGGGGCCAACCACCGTAAACAACTCCTTTACAGCTTCCTTATCATTCAGGTAGCTGAATACTACCCTATGCTGGTGCATAATGGTTGTAACATCGTCGTTCTTCTTGGTTTTGGTGATCAGGGGCTCAACGTATGTACGTAAAGAACGTGCCTTGGCATGTGTAGTTACAATACGCTTGTGCATGATCAGTTCGCTGGCAAGGTTGCGCAGCAGGGCATCGCGGTGCGATTTAGTTCTGCCCAGGTTGTTTTGTTTGTCTCCGTGACGCATGACTTTAAGTTTTTATGCTGCACCGTGTCAAGGAATGCAACAAATGAATAATAAATAATAACTAATAAGAAATAAATAATAACAAAGTCCGTCTATTCAAGAAGAACAAACGGACTTTGAAAAATAATTATTCGTCTTTATCGAGGCCAAGTTTGGCGAGGTCCATACCGAAAGAAAGACCGCGGTCAATAAGCACCTGCTCAATTTCGCTCAGGCTCTTCTGGCCAAAGTTGCGGAACTTCATCAGGTCTTCCTGCTCGTATTGTACCAGTTCGCTCAGGCTGTTGATCTTGGCAGCTTTCAGGCAGTTGAATGCACGAACGCTGAGATCGAGATCTTCAAGCGGCGTTTTCAAAACCTTGCGCAGTTGCAGCGTGCTTTCGTCAACGATATCTTCTTTCTTCTCTTCTTTGGTATCGAAAGTAATGTTCTCGTCGGTAATGATCATCAGGTGCTGGATCAATATCCTCGAAGCTTGTTTAACAGCCTCTTCAGGATGGATAGTACCATCCGTTACCACTTCCATCAACAGTTTTTCGTAATCGGTACGCTGTTCAACACGGGTGTTTTCTACAGTATATTTTACGTTTTTGATAGGAGTATAAATTGAATCGATGGGTACATAGCCAAATGGAGCGTCCTTCAACCTGTTTTCTTCGGAAGGAACATACCCGCGGCCTTTGCCAATATAAATTTCAATATCCAGTTTGGCAGAAGCATCCATGGTAGCAATATGAAGCTCAGGGTTCATTACCTGGAAGCTTTGCAATGCATCACCAATATTTGCAGCGGTAAACTCGGTACGATTCTTAAGGCTCAGGGTAATTTTTTCGTGAGAAACATCCCCTTCGATCAGCTTCTTAAAACGAACCTGCTTCAGGTTCAGGATCATTTCGGTAACATCTTCGGCAATACCACGAATGGTAGCAAATTCATGTTCAGCGCCTTCGATTTTGATACCTGTAATAGCATAACCTTCAAGTGAGCTGAGCAATACCCTGCGCAGGGCATTACCAATGGTAAGACCGTAACCCGGCTCTAAGGGACGGAATTCAAATTGCGCTTCAAAATCTGTAGCTTTCTGCAAAACGATTTTGTCGGGCTTCTGGAAACTTAAAATAGCCATTATGTATCTCCGTTTTTAACGTTTAGAAAATTCAGCGGTAATAAACAAACTTGAAAAAGCTTAAAGCATTTCCGCTCTAAGCTTTCAGGATTATTTACTGTACAATTCCACAATCAGTTGCTCCTTAATGTTTTCAGGAACAGATGCACGTTCAGGATAAGCAATAAAGGTTCCCCTTTGCTCAGTTTCATTCCAATCGAGCCAGTTGAACTTATTGTTTTTACCTTTCATTACAGACGTGAGCGATTGGTTAGCTGCACTCTTTTCTTTCATACCGATTGTATCACCGGGCTTCAATTGAAAAGAAGGAATGTTAACCACTTCACCATTAACAGTAACGTGCTTGTGACTTACAAGCTGGCGGGCAGCAGGGCGGCTGGGCGCAATACCAAGACGGTAAACGGCGTTGTCCAAACGTGCTTCGAGCAGTTTGATCAGGTTTTCACCGGTTACACCTTTACGGCGTGCAGCTTCAACGAAAGTTTTGTAGAACTGCCGCTCAAGAACACCGTAAGTGTATTTTGCCTTTTGCTTTTCTTTCAACTGGAGTGCGTATTCACCCAATTGCTTGCGCTTGCGGTTTGCACCGTGCTGTCCCGGAGGATTGCTGTTTTTTCCGAGATACTTGCCATTGCCCAGGATGGGCTCGCCGAAAATACGGCTGATTTTGGTCTTAGGACCTGTGTAACGTGCCATGATTTGTTTTCATTTCGATCTTTTTTGATTTCGGTACAACGATCGGTAAAAGATCGTAAAAAATAAATCGTGTACCCTTTGTTTAAATGAAACCTGGTAGGCTCAAAATATGCCCCTAATGCCCCCTTTAGGGGGTTTGGGGGTTATACTCTTCTCTTTTTGGGAGGACGGCAGCCATTGTGCGGAAGAGGGGTTACATCTTTAATAGAAGTAACTTCGATACCGCTTTGTGCAATGGAACGGATAGCGCCTTCACGGCCGCTGCCGGGTCCTTTTACATATACATCTGCACGCTTCAAACCTGCGTCAATTGCTACGCGGGCTGCATCGGCTGCGGCAGTCTGGGCTGCATACGGCGTATTTTTCTTACTGCCACGAAAACCCATTTTACCGGCAGAAGACCAACTGATCACCTGACCGCTTTTATTGGTAATGCTTACGATAAGGTTGTTAAATGTTGCGTTGACGTGTACATCACCGCTTGCGTCCACTTTTACCACGCGCTTTTTGGCGGCGGCTTTGGCGCTCACTTGTTGTTGCTGTTTTGCCATTTTTGTTTTTTGGAGGTAATCAATTAAATGATAAATCCCGATATGAATCGGGAACCGGTTTGTTCTCCTTTACGTTGTTGAGTAAGATCCAAACAGTGCCGGATTTATATAAGAAAGCCGCAGATGATATATACCACCTGCGACTTATATTATTACTTCTTAGGCGCCTTCTTCTTACCGGCAACGGTCTTACGCTTACCTTTCCTGGTACGGCTGTTGGTACGGGTACGCTGGCCACGAACGGGAAGCCCCTTACGATGGCGGAGACCACGGTAGCAGGCAATATCAAGCAAACGCTTGATGTTCATAGATACTTCGCTGCGCAAAGCACCTTCTACCTTAATCTCTTCGGTAATGATAGAACGGATAGCATTAAGCTCCTCATCGTTCCATGCGTTTACCTTTTTGTTGAAATCAATACCCGCTTTAGTAAGAATAAACTTAGCGGTGCTGGGACCAATCCCGTAGATATAGGTCAGGCCTATTTCTCCACGCTTATTTTTAGGAAGGTCAATACCGGCGATACGAGCCATATAAAATTACAATTTGAAATTTGAAATTTGAAATTCAAAGATTATCCCTGGCGTTGCTTATAACGGGGATTCTTTTTGTTTACAATGTACAGTTTGCCTTTGCGACGTACAATTTTGCAGTCAACACTGCGCTTTTTGATGGATGCACGAACTCTCATGATTTACTCTAAATTTTTGTCACCGGTTTCACCGGTCAACCCGGTACCGGTAATCGGTAACATAATTTTATTTATACCTGAAAATGATTCTTCCGCGTGTTAAATCGTATGGACTCATTTCCACCCCAACCTTATCTCCGGGAAGAATACGGATGTAGTGCATCCTCATTTTTCCTGATATAGTTGCCAGTATCTCGTGTCCGTTTTCGAGTCGCACCCTGAACATGGCGTTCGACAATGCTTCTACGATAACTCCATCCTGTTTGATTAGATTCTGCTTCGACATACTGTTTTTGGGAGCGCAAAGATAGTAGTATTCACCGAAAATCTGCAAAATTTTCGTGAATTATTTCCAGAAATACTTTGGAAATGTGGATATATTGAGGTCTTGAATATCAAAAATGGGGATTTTGAACCAAATTTCATTTAATTTTTCAAAATTTTTAGCGGTTAAACAGGTTTACCGGCAATACAAATTCAAAAAGTCCGGCCCTTGATGGCTCAATTAAATCTGTATCAAGCAGGTAGCTATACCTGAATCCTGCCGAAATAGCCTGGATATTCCAGAATTTCATATCGAAAAACACTTCGCCGCCCACCGTGGAAAAAGGGGTGGTAATCCCGGTTCGCAGGCTTTTACCCGCAGTATAATCATAAAAAGCATTGGCCCTGATGCGTTGAAAATATACGATGCTTCCAAAACCCCAATCAGGATACAGGAGCGGAAAATGATAATTAACCCCTACCCGGAACATCCTGGGGTAGTTTATATCATTATATCCCCTCGAAAAAGGAAACGAATTGGTAAATATATATTGCCGCATGGTATCGCGTGCCTGATAGGCGGCCGAAATAACGAGGTTGTGGTTAACAAACAAACCCGGGAAGTAAAATGCTCCCGATGCCAGGAATTGATTAGCCGTGCGGTTACTTATAAGTGTGCGGTAATCCAAAATAAGTGTTTGGGCAAACCGCGGGTAAATATGCTGAACTGCCTTTTGTATCTGTGAAGTATAAGTTATCCGGTTTGCAAGCGATGTTACATTTTGGTCGGTCAGCAGGCTTTTTGCCAGCCCGGTCCATTGTACGTTTTCAAAATTTACCGAGCTCGCCAGGTTCAGCCTACGGGTAAATCTTCCACCGGTAAGGTTTAACGGAAGAATTAATCCGGCTGCCAATTCACTTTCATTATAAGTTAAAGTTGTATCCCTGTTTAATTGAATATCGCGGTCCCAGGTTTGGCTACCCGAAATAAACGGCATAATATAACTATTACCATACGTGAACCTTGCCCCCAGCTTGCTGCTCGATTCGTTGGTATTATAATTATAGAATACTTCGGAGTTCAGCGTGCTCAATACGTTTTCTCCCACAAGGGTAAAAGTATAGTCGGGCTCATTGGGCTCGGGAATCCAGCTATGGAAATTGAACAGCTTAGTCGATTTGCGGTATGGCGCAGCAGTAAATTGCTTGGTTGGCAAATGGGTAAAATCCGGTTGATCGGCGGAAGACTTTGTTTCATAGAGCGCAGGCATTTTATCGCTTTCCGGGTTTACTTTATCGTGCGTCCAGGTTTCCCAGGCTGCAATATGGTAGCCATCGGCTGTAAATACCGATCCCACTACCCTGCCATGTTGAAGATAACCCTGGTAAATACCAGCGGCGTAAGTCTTCAACTGGATTACATCGCCGGTACTCATTAAAATGGCCTGCAAACCATCCACCCCGTTGGCAGAATTAGTATATACTATTGTATCCCCCTGTACAACCGGGAAGCCAACCAATCGCGGACCAGGCTTCAACAACCACCGGTAGCTATTTTTCTCAATGCTCCACAGCAGCCACCCCATTTGCCCATCTGCCTGCCTGGCAGCCACCACTACGTTTTGCCCGTTATCTATCCATTTTGGGTGACTGTATAGCAAGGTGCTGTCAATGGATGCGGCAAAGCTAACTTCACCTTTTGTATTCATCACATGTAGCTCCGAAGGTTTTCCGGGCGTTACTTCTACCGCAACAATTTTCTCACCATCCCTTGTAATATCCGGTGAAAAGTACCTGGTTTTTGATTTTACCGTTTGTTGGGAGCCATCAATCAAATCTACAATCCTGATATCACTGTACTCACGGTTTGCCCATCGCGCATCTGGCTGGTAAGCAGTGTACACAATACGACCATTGCTGTAACTGAAATAATCATCATAACCAATGTCCTTTACCCTGATCTTGTTTTCCTCGCCGGAAGCGCTTCTCCTGATAAATGCCGGTATTTCCCTGAAACTTGTTTTGAGCGCCACCATTCCCCCATCGTCCATGGGATAAGGGTATTTGTAATTAACCACATTATTATGGTGCGAACCCGTTCTCCATGTATCGGGCCTTTTGTATGTTTCAATCCATTGCTTGGAATAAGCATTCAGCGCATCGCTTGTAAACTTGCCATACGAAACGCCCATCCTGCGCTTCACCGCCTTTTGCATAGGATAAAACAGCCCCTTGAAGGAAGCCGCATCTTTTGTTACCAGGTTCCAAACAGAATCGCCATATTGCTCCCGCCCTTTTTTTACAAGCAAATAACCCAGGATGTAATGATCAGGCACATAATCCTTTAGCGAACCATTCCGCAATTTCATCCAGCTATATTTTTTTTGGCCGAAATCAAGCGCTTTGTATTCATTGAAAAAGAATGGCACCCTGCCCCTGCCCTGCTGGGTATGAACGGTTTCATTCCATACAGCATCTCCTTCCCAAAACCAATTGGGAACGGCCATAGCATTGGCCACTGCCCTGCCATATTGCCCACCCAAAATGGTTCCTACTTTGCTGAGCCCTACATTAAAATTACTATACTGCTGTGCATGCCTGAATTCGTGAATAGCCAATTGATCTGTCCATTTGTTAGCTCCAAGCATAAACGGATTCTGGGGTGGGGTCATGTATAGTTCGCTGCGGTACGGACCAAGCCCTACATACCCGTTACTCAGCGTATTTTCCGCCTGGATAACAATATCAACCTTTTTTAATTTTCCTCCAATTGTGCCACGGTAGTTCTTAGCCAATTCCTCGGTAAGCGTAGCCACACGATTGGCAATGCTATCCTGGCCTGCAGGAAATATTATCCTTGATGCGTCGGTATTAATTTGCCGCCACTTGATTGAAGCCCTGTTTACCCCAAGATTTTGGGCAGTAGCCGTATATAGAGAAAGGGAAAAGAAGGCAAACAATACATATATTGTTCTGACTTTCATTGAACACAGGATTGGTTAGAAAATGCAAAATAATTCTCTACCAACCATGTGCAATGATAAGTTTATAACATTCCCACAATCAGGCTACTCGGCCCAACTCATCACATATCCTTCATTTTCAATACCCAGCGCTTGTTTGGTAAGTTTCAATGGATGAAAAGTATCAACCATTACGGCAAGTTCTTTTGTTTCTTTTGCACC
>CAYUGH010000137.1:0-9166 GCA_964444195.1 uncultured Chitinophagaceae bacterium | reverse complement strand
TTAGTGTTCCCGGCCAAATACCTACCTTAATTAAATTGAAATATAATGTAAAATAATTAGCTTACAATCGGATATCTTCCGATATTTGAAGAAATATTTTACATAATGGAATTCAAAGAGGCCTTAGCGGAATATGCCGAAGCGCCTTTGCAGCTACATATACTATTGCATTTGCTAAAGGACTATAAAAGGCCTTATGATAAAATCAACGAGTTGGTCAGGCAGCAAATTTTGATGCCGGTTAAGAAAGGTTTATTTATTCCGGGGGCCAAAACTAAAATAACCAAACCCGAACCATTCCTGATTGCAAACCACCTTTGGGGCCCAAGCTACGTATCGTTAGACACCGCTCTGGCTTATTGGGGCTTTATTCCCGAAAGGGTTTTTGAAACCAGTTCTGTCACCGTAAAAACCACCAAAACCTACCAAACCAAAGCCGGAAGATTTAGTTATTTCCATGCTTCACTTCCCTACTATGCTTTAGGTATAAAAAGTATTGCCCTTACCAAAAAACAGACAGTGATGATTGCTTCTCCCGAGAAAGCATTATGCGATAATATCTTAATGACTTCCGGTGTTTTATTGCGGAGTACAAAACAAGTTAAAGATTATTTACTGGATGATTTAAGGATAGATAAAGAGTTGCTTCTTAAGCTAAATGCAAATGAAATAGATAGCTGGCTTAACATTTCCCCAAAGAAAAAAAGTTTGCAGATGCTTGTAAAAACATTATTAAATCTATGATTAAGGAATGGTTACAGCATTATAATCCGGCGAATCAACGAGAAGCTGAATCGGCGCTACGCGAAGTGATGCAGGAAGTAGCATTGGCGGGTTTACAAAGAGCAGGTTTCTTTGAAAAGGCAGCTTTTTATGGAGGAACAGCGCTTCGTATTTTTCATGGTTTAAACAGGTTTTCAGAAGACCTTGACTTTTCTCTTTTAGAAGTAAATCCCGACTTCGCCCTCGAGCCCTATTTTGAAAGCATTATTGCAGAATTTGATGCTTTAGGCATGAAGGTAATGATTCAGGAAAAAAAGAAAACAACTCAAACAAATATTGATTCTGCGTTTCTAAAATCAGAAACCGTTTGGAAAGAACTCATTTTAGATGAGGTTATTCCCCAAGCAGAACTTCAATCATCACCACGCATTAAAATAAAAATAGAAGTGGACAAACGTCCTCCGTTAGGATTTGAAACAGAAGAAAAATTACTACTTAGGCCTTTTTCATTTTATGTAAAATGCTTTGCCCTACCTGATTTGTTTGCCGGTAAAATGCATGCACTTCTCTTTCGAAACTGGAAACAGCGCGTAAAAGGAAGAGATTGGTATGATTTGGAATGGTATATCAAAAACCGGGTCCCGCTCCACCTCCATCACTTTCTCCTGAGAACCAGGGATTCCGGGCATTGGGCCGAAGAAAAAATTTCCAAAGAAAAATTAAATGCGCTTTTGAAAGTAAAAATTGAAACAGTTGACTTTAACCAGGTTCGGAATGATATCGAACGGTTCATTCCTGATGTTAAGGTGATTGAAATTTGGTCTCCCGAATATTTTAAGGACCTGATTGATAGCCTAAAAATAAAGGAATGAAAATCCTTTTGAAAAAAATGCCGACAAATATTTGCATAAATACGGCCCCGTACTGTATCTTGGAGGATAAATTTTTTTACTCTCCATTTTTTACACTATGGCACCACACAAGCTTCCCGTAACCATCGCTTTATTATTGACCCTTTTTTCAATAACTTCCTGCTATACAGTCAGGGCCAGCCTTGGCCCAACCTGCCAGGCTACCCTCAATGACGAAGACGGTTTTTGGAAGGACAAACAATTTACCGATACAGTGGTACGCATGAAGCCCGGCCAAACCCCTGTGATGAGCATTAATTGCCCGGGAAAATGCGTTTGCGCTATGGAATACAAGGTTGGATTTGGCAACGTGCTTGTTTCGGGCATTACCCTTGGTTTTGTACGAAGGGTAAAGGTTCGCTACGGATGCTGTCAACCGCAACATAATTAATCAATAAACCATATATAATGGCACACACCATACAAAAATTTATTGGCGAATGGGATACTATGCATAATAATGGTCCCTACCCTACACAGTTGCTGCTGGATACTTTTATAGATGACAGCCTGCCAACCTTACTTGAAAAGTATAACAACACCGGTAATGAAATAAGGGACCTTATACAGGAGGCGCTCAATAAAAACCAGGGGTTCAGGGCTATGGGCAGCCGCTGGTCTTTGAACCATATTGCACATCATAAAGAGCGCATCCATCATAACAGGAACATGAATATAATTATGCCGGCTACCAATGGTGATATGGCTGGCGGCAGTAATTATCGTAGCGAAGACATTTTCTTTTTGCAATGCGGGGTACGGATAAAAGAAATTTCCGCTTACCTGCTGCAAAGAAAAAAATCCTTAAAAACAACCGGGGCGAGTAATGGCCAAACCATTGCAGGCTGCATTTCGACCGGGGTTCACGGTTCGGCCATTGACACAGGCTCTATCCAGGATTATGTGGTTGGCATAAACCTGATCAACGGCCCCGGTCCGCAGGATAACATATATATTGAACGGGCTTCAAAACCTGTGTTTAACGACGGCTTCATTCAGTCCATACAGGCACGCGCCATCCGCGATGACGATATTTTCCATGCGGCGCTGGTTGGGCTTGGCGCCTTTGGATTTATACACGGCATTGTTATTGAAACCGAAGATATATTCCTGCTGAAAAGATATATAGGGACTATTTCCAAAGCAAATGCCATTTTGCTGTCGGAGTCGCTTAATTTCGAAAAAGCCCATACCCTGATCCAAACGCATCAAAATGCTTTGGCGGCAGAAGTTGACCCGCAGGGTAAAGGATTAAGGCCCTATCACTTTAAATTGATACTTAACCCTTATCATTCCAAAAGTGATTTCTATGCCGAAGTGATGTATAAGAAACCTTACAGGCCCGATTACCCCAATCCCATTCCGCTTATTAAGCAAACCATAAACCCCGACATCCTCACTTTTATGACAAAGCTGCTTACAGGGAATAAATGGGCGATACCGAAAATAATACAGGCATTAAGAAAAACCATTTTCCCCAATCCAGATATGCCTCCCATTGAAGGAACAGTTGGTGAAATATTTTTTGACGCGCTGCACCAGGGGCCTGCCTTTGCTTTTGAGATTGCCTTCGATCATGGCTCTTTTGGCAAAGTGCTGGATATTTTTGTTGATACGCTTATTGATAAAAACAAAGGATACTTACCGGGCGCCGTTGGGGTACGGTTTGTTAAGGGAACAAACGCTACGCTCGGATTTACCAGGTTTCCACATACCTGTGTAATGGAGGTAGATGGCACGCTTCCTGTACCAAAATCGAAAACCCGCAAAAAAGCAATGGAACAATTGTATGCCTTTTCAAGAAATATCACCGATTTACTTAAAGCCAACCAAATAGCATTTACATTCCATTGGGGTAAAACTGCTGACTGGCAACAAGCCGGTCTAATTGATTATATGTATGGTGCAAAGAAAATCGAATGGATGCAAAAAAGGGAGGGGTTATTTCCCAGCCCTCAATTAGCTAAAATGTTTACCAACGATTTTTTGCAACATACGGGCCTGGTCTGACGGTTGCTTAATCTTGTTTCCATTTCCATATAAATTCCGGCAATATTTAATTCTTAGTAAAAATTTAAGGGTATAAAATACATAGCTTTATGCCCTTAAATTTTTAAATTGCCAGCTATATGAATGTTCGTGTAAAATTTCTCGGAGCTGCCGGAGAAGTAACCGGTTCCAAGTACCTGCTCCAAATTGACGATTTCACTTTATTGCTTGACTGTGGCCTGTTCCAGGGACGTAAGGACCTTCGGGTGCTCAATTGGAATCCATTTCCCATTGCCCCCAATACCATTGATGCCGTAGTGATCACACATGCCCATCTTGATCATACGGGTTATTTGCCAAAGCTTTTTAAAGATGGTTATAACGGCCCGGTGTACTGCACTACCGCTACAGCCGACCTTATGAACCTGATCCTGATGGATTCGGCCGGATTGCAGGTTGAGGAAGCCAAATTTGCAAAGAAAAAGGGCTATTCCAAACACGAAAACCCTCAACCGCTTTATACGATTGAAGATGTTGAACCTATAAAGGATAATATTATTGGCGCAACTTTTGAGAACCCCATTCAGATTTCACCCCGAGTATCAGTTTGCTTTTATAATGCAGGGCATATTTTGGGCGCGGCCATCGTGGAGTTAACGCTCACCGGGGAAGAGCAAACCAAAAAAATTGTTTTCTCCGGCGATTTAGGCCGGCCGAATGATACAATCCTGTACCCGCCGCATATTATGAAAAAAGCTGATGTGCTGTTTGTAGAATCTACCTATGGAAACAGGGATATCACCCCTACCGAAAGAGAGGATGTGCTGGACATTATGAATGAAACCTTTGAAAAAGACGGGAATATTATTGTTCCTGCCTTCTCTATCGGCCGCACGCAAACCCTGCTGATGATGCTGAAGAATGTTTTGGACAGCAAAGAAATACCCAAAGTGAGGATTTTTGTTGACAGCCCGATGGCCATAAAAGCAACAGAATTTTACAGGAAGCACAAATCATACCACAGGCTGAAGGAAACAGATATTGAACATGATGAAGAATTTCTTACCCTTCGCAATTACCTGACAGTAACTAAAACAGCAGAGGAAAGTAAAAAGATTAATGATTATGCCCGTGATACGGTAATCATTGCCGGCAGCGGCATGATGACCGGTGGCAGGATACTGCATCATTTATTCCATCGCCTGCCGCATGAAGAAAACCTGGTTTTGATAACGGGTTATCAACCCGAGGGAGGACGGGGCCGAAGGCTGCAAAACGGAGAACCCACCTTGCGGATTTTTGGGCAGGATGTACCTGTAAAATCAAGGGTATTTACCGTTAACGGGCTTTCGGCACATGCCGACCGGAGCGAATTGCTCGATTGGCTGAACGGTTTTGAGCGCCCGCCCAAGCAAACTTTTGTGGTACACGGTGAAAAGGAAAGCGCCAATGCCCTCTGTGATACACTGAAAGGAAAAGGCTGGAACGCACATGTGCCCCACTACCTCGAAAACGTAGAATTATTCACGCATATTTAAAATTGTTTGTTGTTTGTTGTTTGATGTTTGTTGTTTGATGTTTATTGTTTGTTGTTTGTTGTTTATTGTTTGTTGTTGGCTGACGCATGCATTCAAATTCTCACGTTTCACTTCTCACCTTTCACTTTTCACTTCTCACCTTTCACTTTTCACTTTTCACTTCTCAATACTCACTTTTCACCTATCACCACTCATTCACTTCTCACTACATTTCTTAAATCACAAACACAAACTCCATTCACTATTCACCAATTCACTTATTGACTAATTCACTTATTAACTCATTCACTATATGACCAGCAATCAAAATTTTCTGCAAACCAACCGCAGCTTATCCGATGAAATACGTGATTCACATAAAGCCATGGCCGATCTCTGGCAGGGCATATCAGCATTTCATGAGCTTACTAATCTTGTAACAGTGTACGGCTCCGCCCGTTTTAAAGAAGGCCATCAATATTACGAATTGGCACGTAGCATGGGCAAAACTTTGGCCGAGAACGGTTTTATTGTAATGACAGGCGGCGGGCCCGGGGTGATGGAAGCTGCCAACCGCGGCGCTAAAGAAGGCAACGGGCTAAGCCTTGGCTGCAACATTAAACTTCCGTTTGAGCAGTCACTCAATCCCTATGTAGACAGGCAGGTTGAGTTTGAATATTTCTTCACCCGTAAAGTGATCCTCCGCAAAAACTCAGTGGCCTATGTTTTGATGCCCGGCGGTTTTGGCACCATGGACGAAATTTTCGAAGTGCTCACCCTGATTCAAACCGGCAAATTACCCAAGCGTCCGGTGGTTTGTATGGGAAGCGAATACTGGCGTCATCTCGGTATTTTTCTGAATAACACCATGCTGGAAATGGGTACCATTTCACCCGAAGACCTGAAGCTGTGGTATGTAACTGATAGCCCGGCCGATGGGGTTGAATATATAAAAAGTAACCTGGTTTCAACCATAGGGCCCGGCGTACACGAGAGTGACGATCAGTGAGGCCAAATGCAAAAATAGCCGGGCAAGTGCGCTGAAATAAATGGAATACAACCTTTTTAAAATTGATTGGAGGGGTTAAGCTATTTTGGGTTTAAATATCCTGATGCTTACCCCAACAATCAGGACGCTTACCCCTGAAAATATAATTAGCAGCAAACACCCCGTCTTATTACCATCACGAATAATCCTGTACAGGTAAGGCTTTCGGAGAGGCGCACCCCATTTTTCTTCGAATTGCTTAAATAAAGTATCGCCTGTTATGGCATATAAATCCACCATTTGCTGTACCAGCAGCAGGTGGTAGTTTTCATCCGCAAGCTTTTTGTATTTGTCATAAAACACATACCCATCGCCCCGGTCATAAGCAGGAAGCGATGCCTTCAAAGCCTTCACCCCTGAATCGAAAAATGCTTTGGCCAGCGAATCCCCTGTTTGTTTAAAATAGATATGCAGTCCGGTCAGGCAAAAAATATGGCCATCGAGTATTCGTGGCGTTTCCCCGGATGTGTCTGCAATTTCTTCATACCACCAGCCATGCTGCTCCTTAAAAGTAAACCCGCCCTGCCCAACTTCAAGGTCAAACCCTTTTACCAGTTTGGCGGCATTTTTCAAATGCATACTGTCATTGTCGAATTGAAACGCATAGGTAAGCGCTTCGATGGCGCGACCGGAGGTCATGCCCGAGGTAAAGGGCGCCGACACTTTTGGATACCAGGGTTGCCTCCATTCAAAAAGATACAGCGCATGTCCATTTACTTCGGAAATATTGGTTTCCAGCCACCTGATGCAGGCTCCAAACCTTTCCCTGGTCACGGGTTCGGGCCAACGCTGCAAGTCCCTGAAATAATCAATGGCATAATTGGCCACGATGGTGGCATTGTACACAAATCCTGGGGTTATTCCATTTTGTTCAGGATAAAAGGTATAAGGGATGCCCAATGAGTCTGTAAAATTGGGAGCATAATCAGGAAAGGAATCAAGAAAAACATCGTAAAGGGCATAACGCAGTTTTTTCTCCAGCTTATCTCCCAATAATTCAGTGCATAGCAGACCGGTGGCAAATGCAAATACCAGCGGCATGACAGGCTTAGGCCATTTCGAGATTTCCCTATTCATTTTGCCGCCAAAGGTACCTTTCCTTGTCAGGAAGACCTAACCCAAAATGAAGAAACCGGCGCCCGCACAACCCATTTAACCCTGGGTAAAAAATTAGTTGTTTATGCAACTAATTTCTCCTTATTTCGTGTTTCACAAAGGAAAAAAGACCAGATCGCTATATGAAACGCACCATTAAAAAAGTCGCCGTGCTCGGTTCCGGGGTGATGGGCAGCCGCATTGCCTGCCATTTCGCAGGTATTGGTTTACCCGTGATCCTCCTCGATATGGTACCGAAAGGATCCGAAGAAAGCACCAAACCTGCCGAGCGCAACAAACTGGTGAATGATGCCCTCACCGCTGCCATCAAAAGCAATCCCAGCCCGGTTTTTACAAAAGATGTGGCCAAACGCATTACCACCGGCAATTTTACCGACAACATGAAGGATATTGCCACTGCCGATTGGGTAATTGAGGTGGTGGTAGAACGGCTCGATATCAAAAAGATCATTTACGACCAGGTAGAACAGTTCCGTAAACCCGGCACGCTGGTCAGTTCCAATACTTCCGGCATTCCCATCCACCTGATGGCTGAAGGTCGCAGCGATGATTTCAAAAAACATTTTTGCGGTACGCACTTTTTCAATCCCCCCCGCTACCTGCGCCTGCTCGAAATCATCCCGACACCGCATACAGACACCGCTGTGATTGACTTCCTGATGGAATACGGCGACCTGTACCTCGGTAAAACCACCGTTCTCTGTAAGGATACACCTGCCTTTATTGCCAACCGTGTGGGTGTTTTCAGCATGATGGCAGTAATGCATGTGATGGAAAAGCTCGGGCTTACTACCGATGAAATTGACGCCCTGACTGGTCCCGCAATGGGCCGCCCCAAGAGCGCCACCTTCCGTACTGCCGATGTGGTGGGTATTGATACATTAGTAAAAGTAGCGCAGGGGGTAAAAGACAATTGCCCCAACGATGAAGCCCGCGAGTTGTTTACCATTCCGGCCTGGCTTGAAAAAATGGTAGCCGATAACCGGCTGGGCGACAAGACTGGTGGAGGGTTCTTTAAGAAAGACCGGAGCGGCCCCTCCCCCGGCGGGGGAGGCCGGGAGGGGGCTATTTACACGCTCAACCTGAAAACCGGCGAATATGAACCTAAACAAAAATCAAAGTTCGCTACGCTGGAAGCTGCAAAACCTATTGACGACCTGAAGCAGCGCCTGAAAGCAGTGGTGGCAGGTACCGATAAAGCAGGTGAATTTTTCAGGCAGTTTCATTACCATTTATTCAGCTATATAAGCCACCGCATCCCCGAAATAAGCGACGAACTGTACCGCCTTGACGACGCCATGATGGCGGGTTTCGGCTGGGAAATTGGCGCCTTTGAAAGCTGGGATATGCTGGGTGTGGCCAAAACCACCGAAGCCATGAAGGCCGCAGGTTTTGCGGTTGCGCCATGGGTGGATGAGTTTTTAGCCGCAGGCAATAAAACCTTTTACAAGGTAGAAAACGGCAAACGTCAATACTACGACGTTGCAAGCAAAACATACAAGCCCACCCCTGGTGGTGACTCGTTCATTATCCTGAGTGATCTGAAGGAAAAAACGATCTGGAAAAACAGCGCCTGTACGCTGGTAGATATGGGCGATGATGTGGCTGGCCTGAGCTGGAATACCAAGATGAATACCATTGGCGGCGATGTACTTGGCGGCATTCAGAAAAGCATTGGCATTGCAGAGGAAAAATATAAAGGACTTGTGATTGCCAACGAAGGCGCCAACTTTAGCCTGGGCGCCAATGTGGGGATGATCTTTATGCTGGCCATTGAGCAGGAATATGAAGAAATGGATATGGCCGTTCGCATGTTTCAGAACACCAGCATGCGGATCCGCTACAGCAGTGTGCCCGTAGTG
>CAYUGH010000136.1:0-9209 GCA_964444195.1 uncultured Chitinophagaceae bacterium | reverse complement strand
AATCGCAAAAGCAGCAGCTTCACCGGTGCAGCCACTACATTCACTAAAGAAGATCTGTTCAGGGTGGCCAATAAAGACATTGTGCAAAGCCTGAAAGTGCTTGAACCTTCGCTCATGATCTTCGATAACATCAGCGCCGGTTCGGACCCCAACCAACTGCCTGATATCACGCTGCGGGGCATTTCTTCGTTTCCGCAGGACCAGGGTACGGACCTGAGGGCAGGGTATATGAATAATCCCAACCTGCCGTTATTTATACTGGATGGTTTTGAAATCACGCTGACCAAGCTGATTGATCTTGATATGAACCGCATTGAAACGGTGACCATCTTAAAGGATGCCTCTGCTAAAGCATTGTACGGGTCAAAAGCCGCGAATGGGGTAGTGGTTATAGAAACGAGGCGGCTCACGGGAACACAGATGCGTATTTCGTATAACGGCAGCCTCGACATAGAAACTCCGGACGTTACTACCTATAACCTGATGAACGCCGAAGAAAAGCTGGAAGCAGAAAGGTTATACGGCATGTATGCGCAAAACCCTACCAGCATACCCAATTACCAAACGCAACTCACGCTCGACCAGCAATACAACCGCAGGTTGCAGGCCGTACGGGAGGGAGTGAATACAGACTGGCTGTCGAAACCCCTGCAGAACGGTATAGGCCAAAAGCATGCCCTTGCCATTGAGCTGGGCGAAAAAGACCTGAAAGTAGTCGCTGATTTTATGTACAATAACGTGGTGGGGGTAATGAAGGGGTCTTCACGCAATACGGTGTCCAGCACGGTTACGCTTTCGTACCGCTACAAGCGTTTTTTGTTTCGCAACATCCTGGCAGTATCGGGCAATAAAACCACTGATTCGCCCTATGGCACTTTTGGAGAGTACACCAAAATGAATCCTTACTGGACGCCTTATGATGAATTCGGCATCCTGAAGAAGAACGCCGAAACCGGGCTCATTCCCTATATGGGCACTTCCTCATTGGGCAACCTGTTTGCGCCCAACCCGCTGTATAATTCAACACTCAATACAAAGCTTTCGACCGAATACCTTGACGTAACGGATAATTTTTATACGGAATATAATATTGCCAACGGGCTGAAAGCTATGTTGCGCGGTAGCTTTACCACCAACAAGAGCCAGGCCGACCAGTTTTTCCCCGCCAATCACCTGATGTTCCAGAATTACACGGGCGCCGATTTCTTCCGCAAAGGTTCTTACAAACGCAACGAAGCCGACCAGGTGGCTTTTGGCGGCGATCTGAACGTGAACTATTCCAAAACCTTTGGTGACAAGCATTACCTGTTTGCCAACCTGGGCGGTAATATCAGCCAAAGAGGATATGAGGAAGTTATTTACCAGGCCGAAGGATTTCCCAACGACAGGATGACCAATATTTTATTTGCCAACCAGTACAACCGCTATAACAACAGGCCAACAGGTGCGGAAGGCACTACCCGCGATGCAGGGCTGTTGTCTATTTTCAGCTATTCGTATGACGACAGGTTTTTTGCCGACGCGTCCTACCGCTCAAGCGCTTCCTCGCAATTCGGATCAAACAACCGCTGGGGGAGCTTTTGGAGCACCGGTTTGGGTTGGAACCTGCACAACGAATCCTTTATTTCGGGGCTTAATCTGTTTGACCGCCTGAAGCTGCGGGGCTCTGTCGGTTCTACCGGATCGCAGAACTTCAGCTCATACCAGTCTATTGCCACCTACAAGTATTTCCTTGACCGTGTGTACCAAAACTACCTGGGTTCGTACCTGATGGGGCTATCGAACGACGATCTGAAATGGCAGCAAAAAATGGACTATAACATTGGTATGGATCTGAATATCCGCAAAAAATTGATTGTGCGGCTGGATTATTACCAAAGCATTACGGAGAATACCCTGGTTGATTATTCGCTGCCTCCTTCTACAGGTTTCAATACAGTGAAAGAAAATCTCGGTCGCATCCAAAACAAGGGTATTGAAGGCATGATCACCTACAACCTGTTCAGCAATCCCAAAACCAGGTCATTTTTTGCATTAACGGTAACGGGCATCCACAACGAAAACAAGGTATTGGCCATTTCGGATGCACTGAAGGCTTACAATGAAGAACAGGACAAGGTTGCGAATGACCGCTTCAACAACAAGCCCATTTCCAAATACTACGACGGAATATCCATGAACGCCATTTGGGCGGTGCGTTCGTTGGGTATTGACCCTGCAAACGGCCAGGAACTTTATTTAGACCGCATGGGCAACAAGACCTACACCTATTCGGCCAACGACCAGGTAGTGGTAGGCGACAAGATGCCTAAGCTTATGGGTACCATGGGGGCCAACGGAGAATTTAAGGGCTTCGGATTCAACCTGTATTTCAGGTACATGTGGGGCGGCCAGATGTATAACCAAACCTTAGTGGACAGGGTGGAAAACGTGGATATGAGCTTTAACGTTGACAAGCGCGTATTAAGCGGCACCTGGCAAAAGCCCGGCGACCTGAAATCGTTCAAGGCGCTTGGATCGGTGGAAGTGCAGAACCCCGATGGCTCCTGGACCCGCAAATTCATCCGCACCCAGCCCAGCGACAGGTTTGTGCAGGAAAGAAATGAGTTTGGGCTGGCCTCAATTAACATGTCGTATGATTTTTACCGGCATGGCTTTGTAAAGAAGGCAGGTATGGAACGGCTGAAGCTATCCTTTTTTATGAATGATGTTTTCCTGATGTCTTCCATAGCAATAGAGCGGGGACTTACCTATCCGTTCGCAAGGAAATTTTCATTTACCCTGCAAACTACTTTCTGATGCAGGGAATGATTCATTTACAAAACAGTTTTGACAACCATAATAGGAGAAACAAACTTATGAGAAATTTAATGCTGATAGCCCTGGTAATATGCGGACTCACGTCCTGCGAAAAGTGGCTCGAGATTTCGCCCAAATCGGAAATTGCTTCCAACCAGTTGTTCCAATCCGAACAGGGGTTCAAGGATGCGCTCATCGGTTCTTATTTACTGATGTCTTCACGAAACAGCTATGGTTTTGAAAGCACCATTGGATTTGTTGACTTCCTGGGGCAGCAATATTTTGTACCAGGGTCCACCCATCCTTACTACTTTGCTTCGCTGTACCAGTACGACCATACTTCGGTAATTCCCAGGAAGGATAATATATGGGCGAATGAATATAATGTGATTGCCAACCTGAATAACCTGCTTGAAAACATTGATCTTAAAAAAGAGGTATTGCACCCTGCGCACTATGCCTATATAAAGGGCGAAAGCCTGGGCTTGCGCGCATTCCTTCATTTCGATCTTTACCGTTTGTTTGGATATGGCGCCTTTGTTACAGATCCTTCAAGCCTGCAAAAGAAGGTTATTCCTTATGTAACAAAGTATTCGAAACAGATCACCCCGCTGATAACGACAACCGCCTACTTCGATTCGTTGCAGCATGACCTTGAACAGGCCGCCATCCTGCTTGCGCCATACGATTCCTCAGCGGTGGCCAATAACGGAAAGGAAGTGCCCAATGCCGATCTTTTTTACACCGACCGGAAGCTTAGGTTTAATTATTATGCCGTTAAGGCAACGCAGGCCCGCCTGTACCTGTGGATGGGCGACTATGCCAAAGCCATTGCTGCCGCCACCGAGGTAATCACCAAATGCCGGAAATACCCTATTAATTTTAACAACGGCAATATAAACGACCCCAACCCGGTAAACAAAGACTACACTTTCAGCACCGAACATATTTTCGGGTTGAATGTGCAGAACCTCTACGATATTGTCCGTCCTTATATTCAGCGCTACGCGGCCGATGGTTCAAACATCAATTACAGCCGGTTCAACCATAACGGAACCACCGCCGACAACCTGTACGAGATCGCTACCAGGCCAGGCATGTCGTTGTCCGACTACAGGTACAAGGAACTATACAACAAAGTGTCCACCTCAGATTACCTGTTGCTGAAGTTTACCTTTGTTGAAAACTCAGGGTTTAAAGATAGAATGCCGCTCATCAGGCTTCCCGAAATGTATTATATTCTTGCCGAAGCCTACAACGAACTGGGCGACCAGGCAACTGCCATAGGATACCTGAATACCGTGCGGATAAACCGCGGTATTGCGAGCAGCTTCAACCTGCCTGCCACGCTTAACCGCGACGAAGTGCGCGTAGAAATAGGGCGGGAATACCGGAAAGAATTTGTAAGCGAAGGGCAATTGTTTTACTACTACAAGCGGATTGGTGCAACCACCATACCCGGCACCTCACGCGCCATGAACCACAATGCTTACGTGCTTCCGCTTCCAGAAAAAGAATTGAACATGGGAGGCCGCTAAGGAACAGGCTCTCACTAATAATTATTATTTCAAAAACAAACAATCATATGAGACATTTTAACCTGAAAGAATTTCTGACACTGGTGTTGGTAATTGGATTGGTATCATGCACCAAAGAGGGCCTCAAAATGTACGAAGACGATCCCGGCGTGTACTTTACCACACCCAATTATAATTACTCGTTCACCGAAAATATTTCCGCAACCACCAAAACCATTTACCTGCCTGTAAAACTCAGTGGCCAGCAATCGGCCGAAGACAGGAAGTTTGAAGTATCCGTGGTTTCGGACTCTGTGACCACCGCCCAGGCAGGCTGGTACGAAATACAGCAGGGCGAAGTGCTCAAAAACAGTTTCGACGGAAGGGTGCCCGTTGTGCTGAAGCGCAACCCCACTGTGGATACTTCTATAGTTAAGCTGATGGTGAAGATCAAAGGCTCGGCAGAACTGGACCCCATGCTCACCCAAACCCTGGTGATAAGCTGGACAGGCAAGATCATAGAACCGGTTAACTGGCGTTGGCTCAGGTATTATTTCGGCACCCCGTTTTCCACCGGCTGGTACACATTTATGCTCGAGAATGCCGGGGTGTCTTCTTTCCCTTATGATGGCACACTCAGCAGCACCGATCCCGTTACCTGGTGGTGGTCGGCGGCACAGGTAACTGCCTATGCTTTAAAGGTAAAGGAAGCCCTCATAAAGTATAATGCCGCAAACCCCGGAAACGAGCTCCGGCACAACGACGGTGCTTATGCAGGGCAACTGGTAACCATGCCCCTTTAATATTAAAAGCGATTTTATTATAATCTAAAATCATTGTTGCGTGAAAAGAACTTCTTTCCTGATTACTATCCTGGTATCCGTATTTGCCTATTCATGCATAAAAGACATGAGCAATACCGACCTGAAAGAAATTAGCCCCATTGTGATTGATACGGCAGGGGTAGCCCCGGCATTTGTAGTGTTTCAGCTTGATACCCTCAGGGTAAACCCAACGGTTTCCAAAGAGGGCGCCGATGCCGGGCAACTGAAATACGAATGGACCATGAATGCCTACCAGGGCTATAAGCGGGTGGTTGGAAATACCATGAAGCTGGCAGCGCAGGTTTCCGAAGCGCCCAACTCAACTGTGTATGTACTGATACTTACCGTGACAGATACGGTGACCAGCCTGAAGGCTTTTTACACCTGGAACGTTACGGTGAATCCAAGGTTTGGTGAAGGGCTGATTGTGGCCGATACCAAAGATGGCAGCCAAAGCGACCTGAACCTGATCATGGCATACAATTTTACTTCCAGCTTTCTCGACGAATCGGATACCCGCATATTCCGGAATTTATACAGCAAGGCCAATGAGACCTCAATTAACGGGCCGGTTAAAGCGGTGAGCTTTATGAACTACCAAAACATACGGGTAGTAACCATACTCAACAACGAAGGTTACACACGGGTGGATCCTATCAGCTTTAAAACCACGCAGCGCAATAAGGACCTGTTCATCATAGCGCCTGATGTGTATAAACCCGATGATATACAAAGCATCCAGGCAACTAATCAGCATGAGTATATTTTAAACAATGGGAAGGCCCATAGCCGGTTTGGCGCCAGCTTGCAATTCAGTTATCCCTTCCTGTTCGACAACACGGGGTATAGTGCTAAGAAGATATGCGGGTTGCAGGCGCCAAGCGGCGCCGGTGGAGTAGTGTACGATGAATTGAACAACAGGTTCCTGCTGCTGCCCACCATGACTTCAAGCTCGGCGCCACTCACTAAGTATCCCGCTGTAGATAACAGCAGCCCTGCACCCGCTTTCGACCCCGATAATTTGGGCAATAAAACCTGTTTGCACCTTGAAGAAGCGTACAATAAACGCGTGCTGGCCATTATGCAGGATCGCACGCTGCTCAAAATTTATGCTTACCAGTTAAAAGTAATAAACCCGGTGAATGGCAAAATGGGGCATGCCGTGCACGACCTGAGCACGAATCCTGATATTGCCGGCGCCAAATATTTCACCTGTTCCACCGGTGAGGAAGTGTTGTTTTATGCCACCGAATCAACCGTGTATTCATCCACACTGCTTGTAGGGGGCACTGCTACCGCGGCTGTACAATACCGCGCCGCAGCGGGCGAAAAGATTACAGGCATGCGCATGCACATCCGCGGCGGCAAAATGTACCTGCCAAGCTTAACCGACCCCAATGATTATTCTTTAAAAAGAAGCATGAATTCGGCCAACAGGCTGTTGCTGCTTAGTACCTACAATGAAGGCACTAAAGAAGGAAAGATCATCGCCATCCCGCTGGAAACCCTGGGCGTGGGAGGGCTAACCACCAACCCGGAATACATTCGTACATACGGTGGTTTCGGCAGGATCACGGCTTTCAATTTCCAGGGAATTTAAATTTAAAAAATAAATCAAATGCATTTTACCAGGGTTCTTTCTTTCATGCTGTTGCCCATGGGTGTGGCGGCACAAACAAACAGTTTTTCATTGCAGGGCAAAGTGGGCAATTTTGAGGCGCCTGTAAAAGTGTACCTCACTTACAAGCAAATGAATCGTACCATCATTGATTCTGCTTCGGTAACTAATGGAGTGTTTCAATTTACCGGAAGCGTAGAGGAGCCTGTTCAGGGTACGCTTACCATGAACTTCCTGGGAAACGGTCCGGCAGGTAAGAAAAACCAAAAGCGGGTACTGTATGTGGAAGCCGGTTCCATTAAAGTACTGGGCAATGATTCGCTTGCTACAGCCACTATCAGCGGCACAGCGCTGAACGATGATTACCGGGCCCTTACAGCCGCGCTGAAATCATCTACCGATAAAATGGACGCTTTTATGGCAAACTATTTTGCATTGCCCGAAGACCAGCAGAAGGATTCCGCTGTACGCGCCAAACTTGATGTAAAGTATAACCTGATTACAGATGAGCAGAACCTTGCTTATACAACCTTTATAAAAAGTCATCCCAACACGTTGGTATCGCTGGATGCGCTTAAAAAGTACGGCGGTTCTACACCCGAATACGAAAAAGTCGCACCACTGTTTGATGGCTTCAGTGCTTCCTTAAAAAACACGCGCCCGGCAAAAGAGTATGCAGTTATACTGGCCAAACTAAAAGCTACTTCAGTTGGCGCTATGGCCCCCGATTTTGCGCTGAACAATCCCGAAGGAAAACCAATCAGCTTAGCGTCTTTCAAGGGTAAATACCTGCTGGTTGATTTCTGGGCATCATGGTGCGGGCCCTGCCGCCAGGAGAATCCCAATGTGGTGAATGCCTACGCCAAATTTCAGCCAAAAGGATTTGAAATACTCGGCGTATCGCTCGACGATGAAAAAGCCAGGGAAAAATGGCTGGCTGCCATTGAGAAAGATAAGCTTACCTGGTCGCAGGTATCGGACCTGAAAGGATGGAAAAGCGATGCCGCCGAGCTGTACGCCATCAGGGCTATTCCGCAAAATTTCCTGCTCGATCCATCGGGTAAAATAATCGCCAAAAACCTGCGGGGAGAGGCGCTTCAAAAAAAGCTCCAGGAAATACTGGCGCCCTGATTGGTACTGGAAGTTCTTCTTATGATATAGTTGTTTTTTAAAATTCACCAGGGGTTGGCGGCCAATAGGTCAAAGCCCCCTGTTTTTTACCATCATAAATTATAACCAGATGAATAGATTTAGAGTGATGAGAACGAGATTTTTACTTTCATGCCTCCTGCTTGCAGCCACAACCATCACACATGCGCAGGGTATTGAATTCATGCACGATCTTGATTCGGCGCTGACCAAGGCCAAAGTTGAAAACAAAATGGTGTATATTGATTTTTACACATCGTGGTGCGGACCCTGCAAAGTGATGGACAAAGAAGTGTTTCCACAGGAAAAAGTAGGCAAGTTTTTCAATGAAAAATTTGTGAGCTGCAAAGTACAATGCGATGATAAAGGCAAGGGGGTTATACTTGGAGAAAAATACCAGGTGGTAGCTTATCCCACATCCATGTTCCTGGATGCTAACGGGGCATTGGTGCACACTGCTGCGGGTGCGCCCTCGGCCGATGGTTTTCTCGACCTGGCAAAGATTGCCCTGAACCCCGAGCGAAACCTGATGACGGTACTGAAAGAGTGGGATGCCGGCAACAGGAACCCTGAATTTGTTACAAAATATTTCAGGGCGCTTAAATCGGCTTACCGGTATGCCATGGCCAAGAGCGATTTTGAAAGCTATTTCAACGGTTTGGATGTGGAGCAAAAAACTTCCCGCCATACTTACGACCTGGTGTTGCTGCTGAATTCAGAGCCATTCTCAGTTCCATTCACATACCTGGAAGACAATAAGAAGAAATATTATAAGACGGTGGGCAAAGAGGAAGTTGATAAGTTTATTGCCGACAGGTACCTATGGCACCTGAAAGCGCTTCTCGATACCAAAAACATGAAGCCATACCATGAAGCCATGGCCAAATTCAAAGCAAAAAAATATCCCTTCTATAAGGAATACGAGATGTTTTACGCTGCCTTTGCAAGTGGCGACAGTACAGGAGGATACGATATAAAGGAATATATGCGGCTGGGTACCGAATTTCTCGACAAGTATGGCAAAAACAACGACATGTATACCCTTAGCCTTACCAGTTTACTGGGCAATTGCACGGGCCGCGAAAACGAAAGCCTAGCCGGTATTAAATGGATGGAAGACCTGCTGGCCAGGAACCGCAAACCGGAATACCTCAATACATACTTTTACATAACCTGGAGAAATTACCATTTTGAAGATGCACTGAAAATAGGGAATGAAATACGGGAAAATGCCATTCGCGCCAACAAATCAACCCAAAGTATCGACAGGCAAATAACTATGGTAACCGAGTTTCGGGATAA
>CAYUGH010000135.1:0-9302 GCA_964444195.1 uncultured Chitinophagaceae bacterium | reverse complement strand
AAGACGAGAAGCATGCGATGCTGGAACTTGAAGAGCAGCTTTCCTTATTTAATGACAGGCTCCTGGTTTCAGCAAAAGCAAAAACGCTGGGGGAGGCCATCAAGATGGCTGAATTGCATCGCCCTGATATTGTATTTCTTGATATTAAATTGGGGAATGAGTCGGGCTTTGAATTATTGGAGCATTATAAAGACCCATCTTTTGAAACAGTTGTGGTTACCGCGTACGATCATTTTCTCATTGAAGCCCTCCACAGGTGTGCGGCAGACTTTTTATTGAAACCCGTTAGCATGGCGCAATTGGGAGATGCGGTGAACCGGGTGATTGCCCGTATAGAGAAAGAAAGCCAGCATAGGAAACAGGTTGCCAGTAACCTGGTTGAATACTGGCAATGGTTGATGATTGCGGAGCATAAGCAATTAAGCCTGCCCGTGGCGGGAGAATTGTTGCTGGTAACCCTTTCCGAAATCCAATGGCTTGAATCTAGTAAGAGTTATACAAAGTTTTGTCTTGCTAATGGCGTTAAGTATTTGGTATCGCGTGGCCTTTATCAGTATATAAAAGAGTTGGAGCCATTGGGTTTTGTACGGTGCCACAAAGGCTATCTTGTTAACCGTCGTTATGTACGCAAGTTGCTTAATAATAAAAGCAGGGTTTTGGAATTGGTCAATGGAAACCACGTTCCTGTTTCGCGGCATTATTTTCAATCCTTAAAGCAGGCCTTAACGGAAAATAATCGCTTTTGGTCTGTTGAAATTTCTGCGGATAGTAAATTATAACCCTTAAAAAAATCTTTTGCCA
The DNA here is from genome assembly GCA_964444195.1 of uncultured Chitinophagaceae bacterium. Lineage (GTDB taxonomy): Bacteria > Bacteroidota > Bacteroidia > Chitinophagales > Chitinophagaceae > Phnomibacter. The sequence goes on along the minus strand of CAYUGH010000135.1, from coordinate 8,501 downwards.
CATATTTTGTGGGCACAAATTTTTTTTGTGGCCGGGTTTTTATGGCAAAGAGGAATTTATATGAAGTAAGAAATACGAAGTTTGAAGTACGAAGTGGGTTTGAGCTATTTACGATTTACTATTTATGATTTACGATTTTGTGTGAGGGTTTGGGATGAAGGTTTGGGGGTGATCCATCTTGTGGCCGGGATTCCTCGCTCGTGCCTCGCTTCGGAATGACGGCAACCGTGCCATTCGTGCACCTGTCTGCCGATAGGCAAGATTCGTGGCAATGACAAGTACGAAATACGATGTTGGAAGTACTGAGTGGGACAGCGGCGGAGGCTCCGGGTTAATGCATTAATGCGGGCCGGGATTCCTCGCTCGTGCCTCGCTTCGGAATGACGGCAACCGTGCCATTCGTGCACCTGTCTGCCGATAGGCAAGATTCGTGGCAATGACAAGTACGAAACAACAAGTACAAAGGTGCAATTCCGTGTAATCTGTTATTATATGACCGGCCAATATTACTGAACCGGTGCCGGGTTACCGGCAGCAGGTTTATCCGCCAGTTCTTTGCGGGCGGCGCTCACCCAATCGGTAATCAGCTTTCTTTGGGTATCATCCAAAACGGCGTCGCGATGAATGAGCGTATATGATTTCAATGGCATTTCATCTTCGCTTACCATTTCTTCAATCTCTTCCAGCTTATGGTCCTGCAATTCCCTTGCGGTTTTAAAACGCCCGCCCGGCTTGGGTTGCAGCGTGGAAAAGTCCTGCAGGTTCAGGTGTTTTTTCCCTTCATCAATATGATTTTTCAACCACCAGCCAACGGGTTGAATATTGGCGTACCAGGGATAATACGTGTTGTTGCTATGGCAATCGTAACAGGATGTTTTTAAAATGTTATGAACATCATCAGGTACGGTTACTACGGTACTGATGTCGTTGGTCATATCCATGCTTTGGTTGTTTTTTCCGGGCTGGAAAAATTGGATGATGACGAAAACCGTTAACAATAAAATTGGTATTAACTTTAAGATTTTTCGAAATCTGCTTTTTGATGGATTTGTAGTGGCCATTTGCTTTAAATTCGGTTAAACTGAGCAAATTAGTTAAAAATTCTATTATTTGCATTCGGCAGTTTTGGCCTTTGTTCTCCTTTCTAATTTTTAAATGGGCTATAGCTGAACATAGCTGAAACTACCATATGGTTGTCAAATACCGAATCTTCTGTTTTCTGGTTAATATTGGTAAAGCCTGTAACTACCCTTATTCCTGCTTTTAGCCTTGGGTTAAATTGGCAACCTACCCCGGCAAGAACCGCGGCATTCAATGGATTGAAAATGTCATCTATGTTTCCATTATTATTGCCTTCGGCTTCTTTTGCCGATAAAAGCAAACCACCTTGCATACCGGCCTCGGCAAAGAATCCCTTCTCCTGGTTGGGTTGATATCTTAAAGACAGCGGTAGATTCAGGCAATTCAGTTTTCGGGTGGCAATGGTTTCTTCATCCTGCCCGCCACCGGTGGTAGATCCATTTGTTTTGTATTTACTGCCCTGCTGCGAATAAAATAACCCGCCGTCTAAAATAAATGCTTTTCCAAATTTTGCCAGGGTTATATTAAATCCGCCAACGAATCCCGCTATTCCCCCCTCATATTTTTTGTCATCCCCGCTTATATTGGCAAGGTTAATTCCTATTGCAAGGCTGAAAATGCTAATTCCCTTTTTTTCAGGTGTATTGTATTTTAGTTGAGTGTCATTTTGGGTTTCAAGCGGGGTATTTGCCTGGGTACTTAAGATTGAGGAAAAACCGTTGGGTTCGTTTTGGGAATAAGAACTGAATAAAATGCCCCAATGAAGCATTAACAGCAACAACTTTTTCATGTGTTCTTTTTTAGTGCGTCCCGCACGTGCGGGGCTGGTTTTATTTGTCACATGCCCGCCTGACCGGCCGGGCAGGGAATCCCCAATGATCATTTGTGCTCGGGTGTGCAACAGTTCGTGGGGATTTCATAAGGTTACTATTTCCAACCTATAAGAGCCCAAAATGATCATTTGTGCTGCTTTTAGACTGCGGTGTAAAAGGGTTCGTGTGGGTTTAATGCAATGAAGATAACTTAAAGCCCAAACATATCATCTTGCCTTATTCAACCAAAATATTCCCTGTCATTTCCTTCGGAATATCCAAACCCATTACCGTTAATATACTCGGCGCAATATCTCCCAGCTTACCGGGTTTTACCTGGCCTTTAAACGAATTACTAATCACAAACAGCGGAACGGGGTTAAGCGTATGCGCGGTATTGGGACTTCCATCAGCGTTTACCAGGTAATCACTGTTGCCATGGTCTGCCGTCAGGAAAATAGTATAATCCTGTTTTAAACCTTCGGCAACCACCTGCCTTACGCAATCGTCCACTGTTTCTGCAGCTTTTATGGCCGCTTCCCAAACTCCTGTATGGCCCACCATATCGGCATTGGCAAAGTTCAGGCAGATAAATGCATACTCACCGGAGGCAATGTCGGGCAAAAGGGTGGCGGTAACTTCGCGGGCGCTCATTTCAGGCTGCAGATCATAGGTAGCTACTTTGGGACTTTGCACGATGATCCTTTTTTCGCCCGCATACGGGGTTTCGCGGCCCCCGCTGAAGAAAAAGGTTACGTGAGGGTATTTTTCCGTTTCGGCAATGCGGATTTGTTTTAACCCGTTTGCCTCAAGCACCTGCCCGATGGTATTGTTCAGGTTATCGGTTTCAAAGCCCACGTTCACATGCAACCACGATTTGTCGTATTCGGTCATGGTAGTATAATGCAGGTTGAGAATGTGCATGTTATACGCCGGATGGTTTTTCTGGGTCAGCACTTCGGTTATTTCGCGGCAGCGGTCGGTGCGGAAATTAAAACAGAAAACCGCATCGCCATCCTTAATAAGCGCCAGGGGTTCCTGTGCTTCGTCCACAATTACGGTGGGTAAAATAAATTCATCGGTTATATCGGCAGCGTAAGATTCTTCAACCGCCTGTATGGCATCGGTTGCCAGTTCGCCCACGCCCCTTACCAACGCTTCCCAGGCCTTGCTTACCCGTTCCCAGCGCTTATCGCGGTCCATAGCATAATAGCGCCCGCTTACCGAGGCGATTTTTCCAACTGATTGATTCAGGTGGGCTTGCAGTTCTGTTATAAAACCTAAACCGCTTTTGGGGTCGCAGTCGCGGCCGTCTGTAAAAGCATGTATAAATACGTTTGAGAGTCCTTCAGCCTTACATAAATCAACCATCGCTTTTAGGTGGTTAATATGGCTATGCACCCCTCCGTCGCTTACCAAACCCAGAAGGTGCAGGGGCTTTTTATTGTCACGGGCATAGCGGATGCTGTTGAGAATGACTTCATTTTTTTGGAATTCTCCATCCCTGACCGCGACATTTATACGTTGAAGTTCCTGGTACACAATGCGCCCGGCGCCAAGGTTCAGGTGGCCTACTTCGCTGTTTCCCATTTGCCCTTCGGGCAACCCAACCACTTCGCCACAAGTAATGAGAGTTGTATTTGGGTAAGAATTATAGAGGCTATCTACAAAAGGTGTATTGGCGGCACGGATGGCATCGGCAGTAGGTACCTTACCAAGGCCCCATCCATCCATGATAACTAACATGGCTTTTTTACTCATGGGCGCAAGATAAATCATCAAAATCAATCCTGCATGCCATAAACTACCCCTTTGCAGCAAATCCTCTGCATTTCAGTGGCTTAGGATAGAACCTGCATCAAATTTCAACCTGTTGCCCCCCTGTCGGAAAATCCCTGGTTCATAAAATGTGCCTTCCTTAACAAAACCTTATTGATGGCTAAACATACATTTGTCGTCCAACGTAAAAATTAATAAGAAATGAAGAAAATGTTTTCGAGCCTGGCTATTGCGGGAATAGCGCTTTTGGCTTTTATTTCAGCATCGGCTGCTCCCCCTAAAAAATATGTAGTTGATACTACTGCCACCAAACTTACCTGGCTGGCGAAAAAGGTAACCGGGTCGCACGGGGGAACTATTAAGGTTTCAGGTGGTGATTTAAATATTGATGGCGTAAAGGTTCAATCCGGCAATTTTACCATTGATATGAATTCAATGCTGATTGATGAGCCGGGTGGCAACCCAAGGCTGTTGGGACACCTGAAAAGTGATGATTTTTTTAGTGTGGCCAATTTTTCAACCGCAACTTTTGTGATAACCTCGGTTACTCAAAAAAGCGGTAATGTAAATACGGTAAAAGGGAAGCTTACAATTAAGGGAATTGTCCAGGAAATTGAATTTCCTGCCGAAATTGGTTTTAGCGGAAATACAATGACAGCAAAGGCAAAAATTATAGTTGACAGGACAAAATTTGACATCAAGTATCGTTCTTCAAACTGGTTTGAAAACCTTGGCGACAAAGCTATTTACGACGAATTCGAACTTGGCCTGGACCTGGTAGCAGTGACTAAGTAATTAATTTCGTGTCCATAAAAAATTGTGTAGTCGGCCATTGGGTCGGCTATTTTTTTACCCCGGTTTGCCATCAACCTATACTTTTGAGCTAAATAAATTGGAAATGACCGGGCTGGAATTTGACAACAGGCTGAAAGTGTTGGTAGAGGCTGCTTTGGCGGAGGATGTGGGCGATGGTGATCATAGTACGCTCAGTTCTATTCCGCCCACACAGGAAGGGGTTGCTGAATTGAAGGTGAAAGAGGCAGGGATTTTGGCCGGAGTGACGGTGGCAGAGCAGATTTTCAGGTTGGTAGAGCCTGCTGTTTCGTTTGAAGCATTTAAAAAGGATGGTGATGCCATGCAGTTTGGCGAAATAGCCTTTGAGGTGGGCGCTTCTGTCCATACCATTTTAAAAACAGAACGCCTTGTGCTGAATACCATGCAGCGCATGAGCGGTATTGCCACACTTACCAAAACCTATACTAATAAGCTGAAGGGTTATAAAACAAAGCTTTTGGATACGCGGAAAACTACGCCCAATTTCCGCCTGCTTGAAAAAGAAGCGGTGAAAATTGGCGGCGCCTGTAACCACAGGTTTGGATTGTACGATATGATTATGCTGAAGGACAACCATATTGATTATTGCGGGGGCATTGTAAAAGCAATTGAAAAGGCTTATGCCTATGTGCAGGAGGTGAAACCCGGGTTGAAGATTGAAGTGGAAACCCGCACGCTGGAAGATATCCGGCTGGCAGTGGAAACCGGAAAGGTGGACCGGATCATGCTGGATAATTTTACACCCGAACAGATTGTTGAAGGCTTAAAGATCATAGAAGGCCGCTGCGAAACCGAAGCGAGCGGGGGGATAAACCTCGATACCATTGAAGCCTATGCCGCCACCGGAGTTGATTTTGTGAGTGTGGGCGGATTGATTCACCAGGCGAGGAGTTTGGATTTGAGCCTGAAAGCCAGGGTGATATAAGATTTTGTAATTTTACACATGCTAACAAGCGAGCAACATATTGCCTATTGGAAGAAATCGGGAGAAGAGAGTTGGGAAACAGCGATGTACCTTCTTTCCGGGAAGCGGAATGTAGATGCCCTGTTTATGTTTGACCTGGCGATAGAAAAATGGCTAAAAGGAAACTGGGTTCTTGATAACAAAAATAACTACCCTCCCAGGATACATGACCTGCAGACCTTAAAAAATCAAACCGACCTTGAAGTACCGGCCGACCTGGTTGACTTTTTAGATACGGTTAACCGGTGGAATATTGAAGGTCGGTACCCCGATTATAAATTTAGCCTCCATGTTCAGGCCACAGATGATTATATGAATCAACAGGTGGAAAAGCTTAACAGGTTGAAAACATGCTTACTAAAAAGAATTTAAACAAAGTTTTAGCCGATATACCGGTGGTGCTTGCCTCGCTTGGGGTAGAGGTTGACCGGGTTATCTTGTTTGGCTCATACGCTAAATGCGAAGCAGGACCGGATAGCGATGTAGATGTAGCCGTCTGGAGCCCCCAGTTTTCCGGTTATGGGTTAAGGGATTTGGATTTGTATCGTCCCTTACTGCGCAAATACCCAATGTTGGACATAAAAACATTTGTTTCAGGTACAACCGCCGACGATGATCCTTTTTTGGAAGTAATTGAGAACACCGGTATAGAAATTTGTTTACATGAAGAAGAAATTGGGATTAAGTGATCTTGGGGGGCTGGTGTACAGCACCGACCCGAATGCCAGGATTGGAGGTGAAGATGTGCCGGATAATGAAACTCTTTCGCCGGCGCAACAGCGGATCCGCATTTGGCTGGAAACAAAACACCGTGGCGGTAAGGCGGTTTCCGTGGTGCAGGGTTTTGTGGGTAAAACAGAAGATCTGGAAGCTATCGGCAAACAATTAAAGAATGCCTGCGGAACCGGTGGTTCGGTAAAGGATGGTGAAATACTGATACAGGGCGAGCACCGCGAAAAAATACTTCAATGGTTTTTGAAGAACGGCTATACGCAAACCAAAAAAGCAGGGGCCTGATGCGATGCGTGAAACAAGCGAAGTGAATGCCCTGTATGCTCTGTTATCTTTTTTGATGCTGCCTGCGCTGTTGTTGCTTTTTTACGGAGTACGCAATTGGTATATAGGGTTTCAATCGGGTAATGAAGACAAGCTGCGCTGGGGCAAAATGTTCACCATGTTTGGAGTAATATTCGTAGTGATATTATTGATTGGAAGTTATTTTTTGAAAGGGAAATTGCCGGGGTGATTTAGCCATCAGGAAACAATTACTGTATTGGGCCCCGGTTTAATCCCAGGTAAAATTTCCAGGATAGATCCGAATGAGCCCATTAAGGTTTCATAAGTGTTTCTTTTCGAAATTATTATCAGTACAGGGATTGGATAATTATTAAAGTTTTGTTGAAACTCAATGTTTGTATCCATTGTAATAAGAACCTCGAAATCCTTTTCAATCATTTTCGCCAATAAGTCTCCATTCGTAAGAGATGCCCAACCCATATCCTGCACAGTAAAACAATCGTGCAGAAATTCTCTGAACCTGAATTTTAATTTATTGGGAAGATTTTCATCAAGCAATAGTTTCATCCAAGATATTGGTAGGATTTTTTTCAAAAAGATTTCCTGTAAGGTTTAAAAACAGTTCTACTTGACTTTTATTCAAAGAAGGAAATTCAGCTATGAATTCATCAATCGAATAACCTTCTTCAAGATGCCAGAATAGGGATTGCACTGGAACCCGGGTACCCTTAAAGACAGGTTTGCCGAATTGAATTTCAGGGTTAACAGTTATAATATCATGAATGGTTTGTTTCACCTGGTAAATTTACTATTTTCTTTCAATACTAAGCGCCCCGCTCGGGCATTTGGACACCTGCGCCACAATAGCGTCAGGTTCGGCTCCATCCATGTTTATCCAGGGCCTTTTGGCAGGGTCAAAAACAGCTCGTAATCCTTTCCAGCAACGGGCGCTGTGAATGCAGATATTGGGTTTCCAAACTACGGTAATATTGTCTTTGGAATATCGGAAGGTTTCTTTCGGCATGACCTAAAAGTAGAAAAAAGCGTTTTGAAAAACAACTTGCCCTTATTTTCACCGCATGCTGAACAGGGTGCTGAAAATTTGGGCGCGTGTTGCCCTGCCATTTTTTGCCAAAGAGATCCGGATCACAGGACGCGAACAACTGGCGCAAAAAGGGCCGCTTGTATTGGCTGTCAACCATCCCAATTCCTTTCTCGATGCCATCCTGCTTGGTGTTTTCATGCATCATCCCGTTCATTACCTCGCAAGGGGTGATGTGTTCCGCATTGGCTGGGTTCGTGCCGTTCTTACCCGCATCAACATGCTGCCCGTGTACCGCATCCGCGATGGTAAAGATATGCTCGGTTTGAACGATCAGACTTTTGAGCGCAGCCGCGAAGTGCTTGCCCGCAATGGCATCCTGCTGGTGTTTGTGGAAGGTTTTTGCGAACATCAAACCACCTTGCAACTGCCATTGAAAAAGGGCGCTCCGAGGGTGATTGATGCCTGTTGGCGGCAGGGCATTCCGGTGCGCATATTGCCGGTCTGGTTGCAGTATTCTTCCTTTACCGCTTACCCAAAAAGGATTGAAATAAAGCTTGGAAATATTATTGAAAAACCGGACGGTGCTGATACGCAGGAGCCCGCATTTACCTGGCAAAAAATAAATGACCTCACAACCCATGAACTGAAAGCATTGGAAGGCAGGCAGGCGGAGCTTCACCCGCCTGTTTCAAAAATTACCCGGATTTTGCTTGCATTACCCGCGCTTCTTGGCGCCGTGCTGCATGCGCCATTATATCTGCCGGTAAAAGGGCTTATCAAAAATGCTACAAAGAACAATGTGCATTTTGACAGTTTGTTGTTGGCGGCTTTGCTGGTGCTGTACCCTGTTTATTTGATAGGGTTGGGCATTTTGCTGGCTTCAGCTACATCACCCGGTTGGTTTGTTTTGCCTGTTCTGGTTTTGCCGCTGCTGGCAAGGACTTATGTGATTTGGAAGTGAAAAACAAAA
>CAYUGH010000134.1:0-9416 GCA_964444195.1 uncultured Chitinophagaceae bacterium | reverse complement strand
GAATGCCTCCCTTCCTTCCTCAGGGCATGCTTTCATCAGGCAAGGGCATATAACGGTTCAGGGCCTGGCGTAGTGGGGGCTTTCGGAGTACAAAACTGTCTGCCGGCTACACCTGATACGAAGAACAAATGTTCATTTACGCATTTGGCTGTGTGCAGTGGAGAAAATGACCCCCAATCTGGTCATATTGACCCCGCTGTTAGTGGCTGGTGGTCATGTCTTCCGTGTCTTGCAACCAGCTGTCCAACTGTCTTTATGTCGGATTGTGCGGTTGCGGTTTTAAAATTTTTAGAAGGGGAGGAAATTTTTAATTTTTTCTTTTCAGCGTTTGGCAGGCATACTCTTTTGCAAGCTTTGGTTTGTGTGTCGGCTTGCGGGGCTTGCAAATGTGTATGTCTGCGAAGTGTTGGCATTTTATTCTTCTTCTTTTTGTTCTTCTTCGTCATTTAAGTTTTGCCAGTCGTCAGCAAGCTCTTTCCAGTTTACTTCTCGTTCTTCTTTTCTTGTCCAAACGTCCCAGAAGTCAGGGTCTTCTGATTTCGGTCTATGTTCGGGTTTGAGTTCGTTCATTTCAACAAGTATTGGAATTGGCGAAGCCCACCCTAATAAAATTGCCTTTCTTGTCGGTAAGATTGGAAGTTCTTGTAAAAGTCCACCAATATTGTCAGGCACAAGTCGTTTTACCAATTCTTGGTCACGGTCGTTTACAATTCGGTGAAGTAAAAACGTGTTACACTGAGAAAGAACTGTCGGTGATAGTTCTGATGGTCTTTGAGAAGAAAGGGTAAGGCTTAAACCAAACTTTCGTCCTTCTCTTGCAATTTTTTCAAAGGATTCTGTGCAAAGTTGAGAAGCTGAAATTTCTTCTGAACTTTCATTGTAACGCTTAATAAAATTATGTGCCTCCTCCATTACAATTACTGTCGGTAATAACTTGTTGTTTGTTCTCCTATATCGTTGTAATGATTCAAAAATCACTCGTGAAATTACAGAAACAATTAAATGACTAATGTCTGAAGGAACAAGCGATAGGTCAATAATTGAAATCCCATTTATTGTTTCCCCAAGCCAGTTTTCTAAAGATGTTTTTTCTTTATCAGCAATAATTTTGTTCATTCTTGTGTCTGATAACATTGAACGCATTCTCATTATCAGAAAATCAACAAACTGAATTACACCTGCCTCTTGAGATAATCTTTCAACGTGGTCAGGAATACTTGAAATGTCAAAAGGAATAGGTGTATCTTCATTAGGACCAACCGATATTTTTATTCCTCCAAAATTGTCTAATAGGTTTTGAATAGCGGTCAGGCAGCTTTCAACATCTTCTCTTGAAAATGCAACGTAGTATTCAACAAGTTCCTGACCCTTTTGGAATGATTTATATTTCGAGGTTGCAATTTGTGATATTGCGTTGACAAGGGCACTAAACTTAGATTTTACTTCTCCATCTTCGCAATTATTTTCAAATAACTGCGCATCTGAAACAATGCTTAAAAGCTTGTTTCCAAATGCTGTTGCACTGTCTTTATAGTTTGAACTTGTTGATAGGTCAACTCGTAACGAAGCATAGCAACTTGAAAAATGACTTCTTACTCTTGTTTGAAAGTCTGAAATGCCATCAGTTTCGCCTGACCTTAATTCTCGCAATGCACGTCTTAAAATTGGTCTTTGTGTCCTTCCGCTTGCATTGGAAAAAGAACTCCATTCATAACTATTCCATAACCAAGCAGGAACTTTCAATTCCTTAAATGTTTTCTTTTCTTCTTCGGATAATTCAACCTTAAACTTTTTTATATCACAGTTCAGGTCATTAAAAGCATTTGTATATTCTCCGTTTGGGTCAAGAATGATAAAACGGTTATTCAATTTTTGCCCTTCTGGTAACTTTTTAGACGCTTCTTCAAGTGACCATCTTATGACACCTGCAACGCTACAAGATTTTCCGCTTCCAGTATTTCCAAGTATTGCAACGTGTCTGCCAAATAACTTATCGGGATTTATTCTTACTTCCGCATTTCCAGCAATAGGGGCAATGCCAATTTTTACTACTGAATTTCTCTCTTTGTTTTCAACTATGGATTTTAGCTGAACATCTGTCGGCAAAATAACTGTGTCACCAATGGAAGGAAAACTATAAACACCTCTTTCTAATCTGTAAGTTTTATCTTCAACCTTTCCTTCTTGTTTCAATGTGCCCATTGGCGTAATGGACATTTTCCTTAAAGGGAAAGGTAAATCAATTAAGTCAAAATCTTTGTATCCTTTACGCTTCGGGTATTGACTGTGTTCAACACCAATCCAACTTATTAAACCTACCAAAGCCCCGACTTCATTGGGTATTAAAACAAAACCGTTTATTCTTGGAAAAAGTGAAGGCGTTCCTGTATTTAATGCAGTATTTTGCGGTGCTGATGTATCAAGCATTACCTTGATTTCATTGGGCGAAACATAGTCAACCGTCCCGATAGATAGGTTTCTTAAATGGTCATAATCGTATTGGTTGATATTGCTCATTCGTTTTCTTCTTTATCATTTGCTGCATTTTCAGGTTCACCGTGGTTCCTTTCTCCTCTGTTGTCTTTAAGTTTCTGCATTTTTACAGTCAAGCGGTCAATTGCAGATTTTGGCAAATAGAACTCCACAAGATTTTTCAAATCAGCGAAATGTTCCCCAATCATTAAAGTGCATTGTGCCGAATTCTTATTCTCTAAAAACTTTACAATGCGTTCTCGTGCAGCACCAAAATTTACAGGGTCTCCCTCGTTCGCATAGTTTCTATCCCAAGCAATAATAACCAAGTGTGTTGAGGGAATAGTCAGCATATCTTCTATAACCCTATTTATATGGCTATCTCCAAAACCATAACCGTAGGTTATAATCACAGAATTGGGTTGGCAAATTGCCGAAGAAAAATCCCTGAATAATTCTGCATACGGATAAAAAGCAGTTTCAAGGTCTTTAGAGGAATTTGGGTAAATAACAACTTGGTCAGTTATATTTTTCGGAATTTCTGGATGTGCCTCATCTGCACCAAACGGCAACAATGACCTAATAATTTTATCGTTTGTGAATTTCCAGTCTATTGAACCGTGCAGTTTTGTAACTCTTGCAACACCTTCAACATATCGGGGTTCACCTCTGATTCCGGGGGGATTGTAGTGATAGTCTAATTCAAGTCGAGTATTGCGGAAAATAGGTTGGATTTTTCCTTTAAACCTGTCCAAAAGCAAAACACCTGTTTCATCACAAGCTAACTCGATAAATCTATCGTAGTTAGTTGTAAAAAGGTTCAGTCTTTCTCTTGATGCTGCACGGCTCGTAAAACTTAGGATAAAACTTTTCAGAAGATTAAACGCTGTTATTGCTTTGTTATCATCGGTTTTTAGCTTGGTTAGAAAATCTCTTTCGGTTTTTAAAATGGCTTTTATAAATGCAAGCAACTTATTGTTTAACTCAGTTTCTAAATCTGTGTGGCGTTCATCATCAATTATTTTTAGCCCATTTATTAACTCTAAAGTAATGCGAATATCATCTTCAATATTTGCTTCACCTCTGTTCATCATTTCGGCTGTGTCGTCTGCTTTCTTTTTTATCTTTTCGCTAAGTCCGTTAGTTAAACCAAGTCTTATCATTTCCTGCGGTTTTATACCTGCTGAAAATGAAACAGCACTGGTCAAGCCCGTTCCAATGAGCAATGATAAATGTTCACTTTGAAAAATGGCTGAAAGCCAAGGTTCAACTTCCCTTTTCAATTCTTCCGCATTGATTTCTTCAATATCAGAAGTGCAAACAAGTTTAGTGTTTGTTTTCAGAATGTGTTTTTCATTCCAATCTATGCCGAAAAATTCCATATCTCTTTAATTTTCTTGTGTTGATTACTCAATTCCCTTCACCGTTTCATCACCACTTATGTTCCGCACTTTTATTCTCAAAGGTTTTTTATCGCTTATTATTTTGCCATCCCAAAAGTTTTTTGATTTTACTCCGTTGGTAATTACATAACCGAGTTTGTCAATTTTAATTTCGGTGCTGCTGTGCCATTGTCCTTCTATGTTTTCGCAGTCAAGGGCAATAAGTTCTATGAGTTCTAAACCTTCTTCGCTTATGCTTATAGGGTCAAACTTTTTGCCTTTGGCAATAGATTGTAAATTTCCTTTTTGGTTGAACTCACCAATTTTCTGAATTAAGCGGTCGCTAATGAATTTGTTTATTTCTGTTTCGTAACCATTTTTGGTTTTGGTGGTTTTAAAGTCTATGATGTCTTCAATTACCACATCGTGCAATAGGTTTTTAAGGTCTTTTAGTTCAACTTCTATTTCGGTGGCGTTGTTATCATTAATAAATTTCTCTAATGCCTTTTGGTCGTCAATGTCTATGTAATACACGACTATTTTTTTTGCATTGACTTCTAAGTTTTGCAATTCCTGATTGATGATGGTGTTAATAGTTGGAATATCCAACACCTTTTCTTGTGTGTTGAGTAAATTAGGAACATAAACAGGCACAATACCTTCTTTGCTTTTTGTGATTGCACCAAACCAAAAATTACTGATACCATTTACTCCTTTTTGCAAACCAGGAATAAGTGTTGCCAATTTATCCATTGTTTGCTGTGGGTTGCGAAACAAACTAACACCGTCTTTTATTTCTAAAATCTGAAAATTGGCTTTTGCTTCAATTAATCTATCTCTTACAGTTTGAATACTGTTTATACCAATATCATTATGGATAAATTTTCTTCCCAAGTCGTTCGCTACTTTAGCAGTAACACCACTTCCACCAAAAAAATCTGCTACAACCATTCCTTCTTCGCTGCTTGCTTTCATAATTCTTTGCAAGAGAGCTTCGGGTTTCTGTGTTGCGTAATCTAAACGTTCTTTCGCCATCGGATTGACAATTGGAATATCAAGCCACAGATTTTGAATTAGTTGACCTTGATATGTGTCTGCATAGATTTTACGATAAATTCGACCTGTGCCATTAACAGGCATTACCAATTCATTGTTGTCAAATAATTCCTGCATTCTTTCCTTTTTATACAACCAGCCATTCTCTGGCGGTTCAACTCCATTAAATACATACTTTAAATTTGGTCGGAACAAGGAATTTACAAGTGGTGATTTCATATATTTTCTTCCATCACCATCATCATAAACGAACCTTTCTTCAAGATAATTTTGAGTATTTTCATCTTCTAAAGAATACTCCGCATTGAATACATATTCTTCGCCTTTGCAATACCAAAAAATAGTGTCATTCGTAATTCCGAATTGCTTTGAAGCATAAGAAGTGGCTAATTTTCTTCTCCAAATAATTTCATTTACAAAATTATCGTCCCCAAAAACTTCATCCATTAATATTTTAGCATAATGTGAAATGTGCCAATCTAAGTGAAGGTATATACTTGCTTTATCACTCATTATGCTTTTAATAGCTAACAGATTTTCATACATCCAATTCAAGTAATCTTCCTTTTGCCATATATCCCCATACATTTTTTCCTCAAATGCTTTGAGTTCATCAATGTCCATTTCTTGCTCGGCAGCCGCTACTTTTTCAGCAAGTTTTGGGTTTCTGCGTAGGTAAACTTTTTTGGCATAGTCAGCACCACTTGCAAAAGGCGGGTCAATATAAACCAAGTCCACTTTAATGCCTTTTTCTTTCAGGTAAGCACAAGCAGAAATGCACTCACCATGAATAACCAAATTTTCAGATGGTTCGCCTACTGTTTCCAATGGTTCTACTTCATAGTAAGGCATACCTCTTTTTATACGGTCGTAAACCTTATCGTTTTCACGGTAACGCAAAACCCTTTGCGTTCGGGTAATGTTGTCTAATATCGCTTGTCCTTCAACCGTGTTCGGGTAATATGGAATGTATTTTATCGGCATATCTTAATCGTTAAAAAACTGGTTTAACTTGGTGTTCAATTTTGTGATGTTTGCTGCTATGTTTTTACTGTCTTCCAAATACAGGAAGTCAAATCGTTGGTAGCCGAATTTTTGTTGGTTGAGTTTTAAAAACTCGGTTTCTACATAGTTTTTCTTTTTCTGAAAAACCTTGTCTTCTGCATACAAAGCTCCTTTGGTTTCAATAAGCAGGGCTTTATGAATTTTGTCTTTGGCGGTTCTTTTCACTACCAAAAAGTCGGTGGTGTATTTACCAATGTTTTTCCAATACTTACCTTCTTTGGCAAAGCAATTAATTACAAATTCGGTCAAGCCCCGTTCGCCATTATAGTATATTTCCAACTCTTTAGTTTTGAAATCAGCTAATCGTAAAGTTTCTTGAAGGGCTTGTATTTCAAAACCACTACTGCCGCTTCCTCCAAAGTTATAGGGCAAATAATGGAATGAATTGTTTTTAGATTTTATTGGTAGCGAATAATCTTTATCAGATTTGAACGTTTCGTATTCAGGAACCCATTTTTCCATTCCTTGACTTATCATCGTTTCTTTCATTACCTGATAAGCCTTTTCAACTTCAGCCCAGTCAAATTCTACCTCTGCATTGCTCTTATCTAATTCTAAAATTTTATTTGTGTCGGCTTCGTTCGGATAGAGTTTAGGATTTTTCTCTACATTGGTCAATCGTTCTGCAATCAATAATTCCGCTTGTTTCGGAATTACTTCTGTGTCGGTTTGTAAATCTCTTTTAATGCTATATGCAACACGGATTTTTGATTGTATCAAATGCAAATCATACAGTTCATTGAAAAATCTGTTGCCGTCTTTTTCAAAAGAAACGGTTTCAAATATTTCGTTTAGTTCTGTGTCGTATTGGTGCAATTGTGTTTCTGAAATCAAACCAAAACTTTGTCGGCTCATTTCAAAAAGCCACTGGTTGTAATTGGCAAATGCAATTCCTGTTTCGTTAATGATGTCAATAGTTCCGGTATCAATATTTGAAATTTCACTGGTGCTTATCAAGGCGGAAGCTTTGTAATCTTCCATCTTTTTTATGATGGCTTTTAGCTTGGTTTTTGTATTCGCAGTTTCTTCTTCATCAATGCTTTGATAGGTAACTTTCATTTGATAAAAGTCCACTTTCGGCAGTTGCAAATATTCCATACGGCTGTGGCGTTCCACCATTTCGGCTTTGCCTATGCGTTTTGTGCTGTTCAGTTCGTCAATGCTGCTGTTTTGCTCTTGCTTCAACTGTTTGTTTAGCGTATCGGCATTGTCTTTATTCAGCCAAATCAAAGCCGTTTCTTCTTTTCCTTTGTCCACTTGGCGTAAACACCTGCAACTGGTTTGCAGCACCATATTTTTCGGACTGTCGCCTTTTTGAGAAAGGATTACACCAGTTAAACTTGGACAGTCCCAACCTTCTTTTCCTACTTGCACTAAAAGAACGTAACGCTTTTTTGAAATTGCCAAATCCAATGAACGAAACTCCAATTCATTTTCTTTTGGCAAAGAGTATTTTTTATTTCCTCCGTGAAATTTCAAAATCTCAGCAGGATTGATTTTCAACTCGCTTGTCAGAAACGGATAAACTTCTTCTTCTAAAACCTCAATGTTACTGCAATAGATAGCAATCTTTGCAATTGCTCCATTTTCATAAACTGTTTTCTTGTATTGTGTATCAAAGTCCTCAATTCCTTTTTTAATGATTTGAAAACGGTCAAGGTTTTGCCCGATTTTTACTGTTGGTGTTTTCAGAAATTTCTTAATGGCTGTTACCAACGGATAATAATAAACCGTGTTGGTTATTTGAGAAAATTTAAAAGCGTAATCACCGGCTTTGATAGTTTCAGCACCTTGCAAATATGGCGTTCCCGAAAAACCTAAAACGGTTGTAATGTTCCCTTTGCTGTGCCAATAATTTACGGCTTGTCGCAATTTAATATCATCGGTTGCAGCGTGGTGAACTTCATCTATTAAAATTGTAAGATTAGGAATTTGTCCGAACAATCTTTTTAAATCGTTGCTTGTGTCTTTTTCTTCTTCTTCCAGTTCCAATTCGGTTTGAGCATTGAACTTGAAACTTTCTAAAATCACTTTCTCCGCATTTACTACAAACACTTGTCCGAACGGATTAGGTAAACAGGCGTTTACTTTTTGAGCATTGGGGTTTCTTGCTTTGTTGCTTTTCTTCGCTGATTTTTGCTCGTCTAAAACATCAAACTTCAATAGTTTTTTCAGTTTGCTTGCCGATGGTTCGGGCAACACCCAAGAAGGGTCGTAATTTTCAATTGTCTTTAAACTCGGAACAATAGAGGACTTTAAGCCCGAAGGAATAAGCACTAAAAAATTATGTGCAAAGGCTTTGTTTTCGGGTTCGTTGTCGGCAAAATACAAGTCCAAATAAATGAAAGCAGCCATCAGAAAAGTTTTACCTGCACCCATTGGTAAACTCATTAAATAGTCGGCATAGCTTACATTGTAGAAAATACTCTTAATAATTGTATCATAATCCAGCGTAGTAGGATTAGCAACTATCAATTTTTCTAATTCAGGTATAAATGTGCCATTGCCATTTTTTTGGCGAGCAAAATCATATAAAGCAAAGGCGTTTTTATTTTCAGTTAAAAAGTCTCTTGCTGCTTGGTTAATATTGAGTTTTGCAAGGTCTGTTCCATTTGTAAAAAAGCCTTCTGAAAATAGTTGCCAAAGTGGTTTGTTTTGTCCTTGAATTTTCAAAAACAAATAAGTCTCGATAGCTTCAATTTGCGTATCACGCAACTGTCCTTTGTCACGGATATACTTTATCAAATCAATAATGGTGCACTCTGACGACTGCACCCATTTGTTTTTCTTTTCTTGTATGATATAATGAAGCATTACTTTTTCTTGTATTTAATTTTCTGTTCAGCAGCTTTCAAAACTTTGTCAGCTAAATTCTCGTCTTGCAGGTCGTAAGCTACTTTGTCGCTTAGCCACTCAACCAATAACGTTTCCTTGTCGAACTTGTAAAACTTGGCAAATTTCAGCACCTGTTCTTTTGTGGGCTTACGTTCGTTTCGCTCAAATTTGCTAATGATAGCTTGGTCAATGTCCAGTTCGGCTGCAACTTGTCGCAGAAACAACCCTCTCTCTTCCCTTGCTATTCTTATTAGGTCACCAAAGTTACTCATAAGACAATGTGTGTTTTGACAAAACTGGTCAAATCTAATCCTTATTTTCGGAATGTTATTTCGTGCGGTTGGAAAGATTTAGCTCTTTAGGTTTTGGGAAGGGTCGGCTTGTGTGCCGGGCAAAATAAAATGTGCTGCAATTTGTGTCTGATTGTGGGTTGCATTACAGCTCTTTTTATTTCGTGAAGTGTTGGCATTTTGTCGTTTGTTTTAATGTTCTCCTCGTCAGGTTCGTCAAGCAATTGCACCTCCTACCCAATCTCCTTCCACCACGCACCCCCCTCCATCAAATCCCCCAACTCCCTTACCTCCCCCAACAAAGGCGCCATAAACC
>CAYUGH010000133.1:2639-9588 GCA_964444195.1 uncultured Chitinophagaceae bacterium | reverse complement strand
GGCTCTTGGGGGGAGGCACCGGGGGCTTATAATGATGGAAGAGAGCCGTAGGCTCGATCCAATTTTGTAATAACGGACTTCAGTCCGTTGGATGAGAAAGGGAAACGAGTGAGTATGAGAGGCGTAGCCTCGACTAAGTTTTGTAACAACGGACTTTGGTCCGCTGTCAGCAAGTAGCCGGTGAGACAGAGAGCCGTAGGCTCGATCCTATGTTGTTACAACGGACTTCAGTCCGTTGTAAAAGGACAACTAAGATGCTTATAGAGCCGTAGGCTCGACCCATATAGAAGAAAAAATGAAAAAGCTAATACCTAAAATATGGCAAACACATACCATCAAATCTACCTGCAAATGGTTTTTGCAGTAAAATACCGAAGGGCGGTGCTGGACAAGGCATGGAGGGGCAGAGTTTTCGGAGTCATTGGGAATTTAATCAATGAAACCAATTGTAAAACGATCATTGTAAACGGCGTTGATGACCATGTTCATTGCTTCGCTGGCTTGAAACCCGTTGTTTCCGTTTCTGCATTGATGAAAACTGTAAAAGCTAAGTCATCGAAATACATTAATGACCATTCGTTGACGGCGGAAAGGTTTGAATGGCAGGAGGGCTATGGGGTATTTTCTTATCATCAGTCGTTGGTGGATACTGTGTTTAGGTATATTCAGAACCAGGAAGAACATCATAAAGTGCAAACTTTTGGGGAAGAGTACCTGGGTTTATTGAAAGAATTTAATGTAGAGTATGATGAGCAGTATGTTTTCCAGGAGCTGATTTGACGGACACTGAATTTTGATTCAAAGGCAATAGTAGTAATATGATAACGAAGGATAATCATTTAGTATGATGTTATCCATTCAATAAACCAACATGACCAACGAGAAAGAAATATTACTGGAGCAAAAAGTGGCAGCTTTGGAAAAGCTTGTTGCAGAAAGAACCGCAGACCTTGTAGTAAAAAACCGCGAACTTGAAATTGAAGTATCGCTGGAAAGGGTACGGGCAAGAACCATGGCCATGCACCATTCAAATGAGTTCCCGGAAACAGCCGCTGTACTGTATCAGCAATTAAAAGAATTAGGTTTTGAGTTTTGGGCAAGCGGCATTGGTATTTGGGATGAAAATGATTCTTCTATATTGCGAAATTGGATGAACAATGGAAGTACAGGCGGTTTTATATCGCCCATATTACTTCCCTTTAAAGAAGATGCAGGCTACCGGAATATTTATGATGCATCGCTAAGAGGCGATTCATTCATCGAACAACATTTGGAAGGAGAAGACTTGAAAATTCATTACAACTGGCTGAAGTCGCAACCATCGGCCAAATTGGTGTTTGAAAAATTAGAACAATCAGGCCTTACACCTCCTTCCGTTCAGTATAAATATGCAGGGCTCTTTAAACAGGGTTTTTTAATAATGATTTCGGCTGTGCCCAAACCCAATCTCAGGGAAATTGCTATTCGCTTTGCCAAAGTTTTTGAACAAACCTATACCCGCTTCCTCGATCTGAAAAAAGCAGAAGCACAGGCAAGGGAAGCCAGGATTGAGGCAGCGTTGGAAAAGGTTCGTTCCCGCTCGTTGGCGATGCACAAAAGTGACGAATTGCAGGAGGTCGTCAACAGTGTTTTTGCACGGTTAATTGAACTTGAAATAGAAATGGATACCTCGAGCATCATCATTCCCACTGAAAACGACAAAGAATTAGCGTACTGGTTCACCAATACACAAGGATACCTTACAGGGTTTACGCTTCCTTTTTTTGACAATAAAATAGCGAAAGATATTTTAGGTGGAAAAGAAAAGGGGGCAGAACTGTTATCAAAAAAATACTCATTTACAGAAAAAAATGATTTTTGGAATTACCTGTTTGACCATACCGATTTTAAACGTCTGCCGGAGGAACGAAAGAAATTTATCCTGGATGCAGATTGTTTTACCATCTCGGTTTCCTTTTCAAAAAACACGGCTATCCAGGTCAATCGTTACTACAACAAATTGTTTTCAGCTTCTGAAAGCGAGATCGTCAGCCGCTTTGCCCGGGTGTTTGAACAATCTTACACCCGCTTCCTCGATCTGAAAAAAGCAGAAGCACAGGCAAGGGAAGCAAAGATTGAAGCATCATTAGAGCGAGTCCGTGGAAAGGCAATGGCTATGCATAGCTCAGAAGACCTGACGGCTACGATCAATTTATTTTATCAGGAGTTAGAGCTATTCAGCATCACACCCCGAAGATGCGGTGTGGGTTTGCTGGATAAGGAAACTCATATGGCCGAAGTCTCTACTATGAATACAACTGAACAGGGGCAGTCTATAGAGGTGATTGGACAAATGAGAATGGCAGGCCATCCGATATTGGAAGGAATATTTGAAAACTGGTTAATACAAAAGGAGTATCATCCCGTTTTACGAGGTAATGAGATAAAAGAATACTATCAGTTAATACGGCCACAGGTAGCCTTTCCTGAATACCCTAACGATGCATTTCAATATGGCTACTTCTTTTACTTTGCAGAAGGGGGCATTTACGCCTGGACTGAAAAGCCTTTGGCGGAGGACGAATTAAAAATTTACCGCAGGTTTACAACGGTTTTCAGTCTTACCTACAAGCGTTATAAAGATTTGAAAGATGCAGAAGCCCGTGAGAAGGAAGCAGTAAAACAAGCGGCATTGGATCGCGTGCGTGCCGACATCGCTTCCATGCGCAGCACAGCCGACCTGGATCGCATTACGCCATTAATATGGAAGGAACTTACGATACTCGGTATTCCATTTATCCGTTGCGGTGTTTTTATTATGGATGATTTGCAACAACTCATTCATACTTTTCTTTCAACACCCGATGGCAAGGCAATCGCTGCATTTCATTTACCGTATAGCACTCCGGGAAATATTGGGAATGTGATAAGTCATTGGAAAGCCCACAAAAATTATATAGATCACTGGGATGAAAATGAATTATACCGGTTTGCTGAAATACTTGTAAAGCAGGGCGCTCTTGATTCGGCGGAAAATTATCTCAAAACGATTCCGAAAGGCGGATTCTCCCTGCACTTTCTTCCTTTCTTGCAAGGTATGTTGTATGTAGGCAATACCAGTCAGTTAAATGATGAACAGGTTAAGTTAATACAACACGTTGCAGATGCATTCGCTACCGCGTATGCACGCTATGAAGATTTTAATAAACTGGAAGCTGCCAAGCAACAGGTTGATAGAACCCTGGTAGAATTAAAGCAAACGCAAGCCCAACTTATCCAGTCTGAAAAAATGGCATCACTCGGCGAGCTCACCGCAGGCATAGCCCATGAAATTCAAAACCCGTTGAACTTCGTGAATAATTTTAGTGAAGTGAACGGAGAGTTGATAAGTGAATTGGTTGATGAAGTGGATAAGGGAAATAAAGAAGAAATAAAAGCAATTGCAGGAGACATCAGGCAAAACCTCGAAAAAATTCACCACCATGGCAAGCGTGCGGATGCTATTGTAAAAGGGATGCTGGCCCATAGCCGCCAAAGTACAGGCAAGAAGGAACTAACAGATCTGAATGCTCTGGCAGAATAATATCTGCGGCTTGCTTATCATGGCATAAGGGCAAAGGATCCGAAGGATGCTGCGCATAAAAACTTTAATGCTGATTATTCATTTGAACCTGATCCTAAGCTGCCCATGATTGAACTAATCCGGCAAGATATGGGAAGGGTATTGCTGAACCTGATTAATAATGCGTTTTATGCGGTTGCTGAAAGGCAGAAAACAGATGGTGAAAATTATGTTCCAAAAGTAAAAATTTATACAAAGCATATCCTCCCTCCTGCGGGTGGAACGAGGGGGGCTGTATTGGTTTCGGTTTCGGACAATGGTAATGGTATTCCGGAATCCATCAGGGAAAAAATCTTTCAACCCTTTTTTACCACTAAACCCACAGGAGAGGGAACAGGATTGGGTTTATCGTTGAGTTATGATATTGTAAAGGCACATGGCGGGGAATTGAAGGTGGAAACAAATGAAGGGGAAGGAAGTAAGTTTATTATTGTGCTTCCGGCATAAGGCTACACCACATAAATATTCTCTGCAAATTTCTGTGAAACGGTGGCACGCTTCTCCTCCACCATAATATCCATCGAACCATCAAAATGTTCCCTCGAAACAACTTTCAGCTTCAGGTTCATTTTAAGCCCCACTTTGGCTACATATTGAAGAAACTGCGCGCTGTCATCACGGATCGCCACCATTTTACACCATTTACCTTCGGGTATTTCAGATAGCAGTTTTTTTGCGAGGTTGGTCAATTCACCCCTGGCATTGGGGATGCTGTCGCCGTGCGGGTCGAACTGTGGATGGCCTAAAAACCGGTCGAGCTGCTCGATCAGTTTTGGAGATTGAATATGTTCAAGCTGCTCAGCCACTTCATGCACTTCATCCCACGAAAAATCCAGCTTTTCGCATAAAAAGGTTTCCCAAAGCCGGTGTTTCCGCACCACTTCCAGCGCGCGTTGCCGGCCTGCCTTGGTCATCGTTATTTTGCCGTACTTCTCATAGCTGATGAGTTTCTTCTCTTTGAGCTTTTTAAGCATATCGTTTACCGTGGCGGGTTTCACGTTCAGGTGCAGGGCAAGTTCATTGGTGCCGGCTTCGGTTTTATCGGGTATTTCTTCCGACAAATGGAATATGCCTTTCAGGTAATTCTCCTCTGTTTGGGTAAGCATCCGGCAAAAATAATCAATTATGCAAATTGTTTTTGTTAGATTTACCTAACTTTTTAATTTTGCTCCATCGAATAAATATCATGCGAATATTCTACACACAGTTTTTACTATTGGTTTCCTTTCTTTGTTTGGCTTCAGGGCTGCTTTACGGGCAGGCAGGCTTATTAAAAGGGAGGATCACCCATGCGGGTAAGCCTGTTGAATTCGCCACCGTAACCCTGCCTTCGCATAAGCTTGGAACAAGAACCGATAGCGCGGGTTATTTTTTACTGGGGAATGTACCCGGGGGCAACCACAGGCTGATGGTTTCCGCCATGGGCTTTCATGAAGTTTCAAAGATTATTGCCATTATGCCGGGAGACAATGTTTTGCCTGAAATTGTTTTGAAGGAGCATACCGAAAACTTAGGCGAAGTAGTAGTGTCGGGCACTATGAAGGAGGTTTCCAAATCGGCAAGCCCGGTACCTGTGGAAGTGTATTCCAAAAACTTTTTTAAGGCCAACCCCGCGCCTTCCATTTTCGAATCCATGCAAAACATCAACGGGGTGCGGCCGCAGCTCAACTGTAATGTGTGCAATACCGGCGACATACATATCAACGGGCTTGAAGGGCCCTACACCATGGTGATGATTGACGGCATGCCCATCGTAAGCGGTCTGTCAACGGTGTACGGGTTGACGGGTATCCCGCAGTCGCTGATTGAAAGGGTGGAGATTGTAAAGGGGCCTGCCTCGGCGCTGTACGGTTCAGAAGCGGTTGGAGGGCTTGTAAATATTATCACTAAAAGGCCTTTAAGCGCCCCGGTTTTTGCAGTGGATGTATTCAGCACGCACTGGATGGATGTGAACACCGATATCGGGATGAAATTTAATGCGGGTAAAAAAGCAACTTCGCTGTTTGGGGTAAATTATTTTAACTACCAGAACCCCGTGGACAACAACGGGGACGGCTTTACAGATGTAACCCTGCAAAACAGGATCTCGCTTTTTAATAAATGGAGCTTCGACCGTGAGCAGGGAAGGGTATTTAATATGGCTGCGCGGTACCTGTACGAAGACCGCTGGGGCGGGCAAATGAATTGGGGTAAACAATTCCGCGGGGGCGACAGCGTGTATGGCGAAAGCATTTATACCAATCGCTGGGAATTGTTTGGTACTTACCAGTTGCCGGTAAAGGAAACGGTTATGTTCCAGTTTAGCGCCAATGGGCATGACCAGAACAGCGTGTATGGCCATACGGCTTTTATGGGAAAACAATACATTGGGTTCGGGCAGTTTACCTGGTTTAAAAAAATGGACAAACATGATCTTTTGCTGGGAGCCACTTACCGCTACACCTGGTACGACGACAATACGCCTGCCACCTCCGCGCCCGATTCTTCAGGCGCGCTGGTAAACCATCCCTCCGTTATTCACCTTCCGGGAGTATTTGTACAGGATGAGATATCGCTAAACGAGCAAAACAAGCTATTGATAGGGCTTCGGTACGATTACAATTCATTGCACGGCAGCGTGGTAACCCCGCGCATAAACTATAAGCTGGTCTCGAAAAATAAAAAGAATACCCTGCGGGTAGGGATTGGAAACGGCTACCGGGTGGCCAACGTATTTACCGAAGACCATGCTGCATTAACAGGAGCAAGACAGGTTGTTTTTGTTGATGAGCTGAAGCCCGAAACCTCATGGAACGGGAATGTAAATTTTGTTAAGAAGTTTTACCTCAAAGGAGGAACGTCCATTGGTTTGGATGCAACGGCATTTTACACTCATTTCAGCAACCGGATCATACCCGATTATATTACCGACCCCAACAAAATTATTTATGGAAACCTTGAAGGTTATGCAGTATCGAAAGGCATGGGCATCAATGCGGATATTATTTTTCGGAACGGGCTGAAAATACTTGCGGGCGGCACGCTGATGGATGTGAATTTTACTGAAAACGGCCACACACAACGTCAGTTGCTTACCGAACGTTTCCAGGGTGTCTGGAATATCGGTTATACGCTATCATCGCTTGGAGTCTCCATTGATTATACCGGGAATATGTACAGCCCCATGCTGCTGCCTTTGCTTGGTCCATTGGATAACCGCGCAGGAGAATCGCCCTGGTGGAGCCTGCAGAATATTCAGTTTACCAAAATACTTGGTCAGCAATGGGAAGTGTATGCGGGCATTAAGAACCTGCTGAACTACACGCCGCCTGCCAACAGCATTGCCCGCCCGTTTGATCCTTTCGATAA
>CAYUGH010000133.1:0-2539 GCA_964444195.1 uncultured Chitinophagaceae bacterium | reverse complement strand
ATCAATCAGGGAGCACCTTTGCCACATGAAGAACGTTTTGCTGCCAATAGCTTTTGCCATTGCTTTTATTTGCTATGCTCATGGCCAGGTGAATGTAAACATACCCGGGTTCGGGCTGTCGCTTTCAGAAAAAGGCCAGGTTGTGGCCATCAGGGAATCTGCATCCGGCGTTAACCACCTGGCGCCGGGGCAAGCCGCTCCGCTTCTGCAAATAAAATTGGATACAAGCTGGCTGCAACCCGAAAAAGCGGTTTTCAACGAAAAGACCAATATGCTCAAATTGTTTTTTCCGGGGAAGGCCGTGCAGGTGGAGGTAAAGATCGCCCAATTGCCCACGCATATCAGTTTCAGCGTGGTTTCGGTTTCCGATAAAAATGCGGTGAAGGCCGTGTACTGGGGGCCTTTTCCCACTTCCATCAGCAAAACCATTGGCGAAGTGATTGGCGTGGTGCGCAACGGCAGCTATGCAATCGGGATTCAGTCTTTAAATTCAAAAACCCTGGGTGGCGTTTTCGGCAACGAGGGCGGGGCCGATGATTCGAGGGGAAACGCGGCGATTGCCCAACCCTACGGAAGCAGCCTGCAGGCTTACAGTCTCAACCGCGACCGCGTGCGGCGGCTCGATGTTTGGGGTAAAAAATATCCCGGTATGGTGGTGGAGCCCATTCCCGGTGAAACCGTGGTAGGTTCAGCCATTGCATTGTTTGGATGCAACGAGGGCGAAGTACTTGAAAGGATAGGAAAGATTGAGGTAGCTGAAGGGCTGCCCCATCCCACCATCAACGGGGTTTGGCATAAAAAATCGCCCGAAACCGGAAGGGCCTACCTGATCTCCGATTTCAACGAAAAGAATATTGATGAAATGCTGGCCTATACCAAACAGGCCGGGCTGATGTCGCTTTACCATGAAGGGCCGTTTAAGTCGTGGGGTCATTTTATCCTTGATTCTTCGAGGTTTCCGCATGGCCGTGCCGGTATGAAAACATGCGTGGACAAGGCAAATGCTTTAGGGCTCCGGATAGGGGTGCACACGCTTACCACCTTTATCAATACCAACGATCCTTATGTGTCGCCCGTGCCCGATAAAAGGCTGGCTACCACCGGTACTTCGGTGCTTTCAGCAAACATTGACGATGCGGCGACTACCATCCCCGTGGAATCCAATACGTATTTCCTGAACCTGAAAGAAAGTACGCTTCATGCGGTAAGGATCGGGAATGAAATTATCCGTTATCGAGAAGTATCGGCCGCAGCTCCCTACTATTTGTTGGATTGCCGTCGCGGCGCATTTGGCACCCAAGCAGCGGCGCATGCAAAAGGCGAAACAGCGGCCATGTTGCTGGATTATCCCTATAACACGCTCTTTCCTGATTTCAACCTGCAGCAGGAGATTGCCGGAAATATGGCCGCGTTTTTCAATGAAACCGGCGTTTCGCACATGGATTTCGACGGGCACGAAGGCACATTGAGTTCTGGCGAAGGGGAATATGCGGTTCAGGCTTTTGCTGAAAAAGTATTCCGCGATACCAAACATACCCTGGTAAATGGCACAAGCCGTTCGAGCCATTATTACTGGCATATCTGCCATTACTGGAACTGGGGCGAGCCCTGGTATGGCGGTTTCCGCGAATCGCAGGGGGATTACCGGCTGGAGAACCAACCTTTTTTGGAGCGCAACTATATGCCCAATATGCTGGGCTGGTTCCTGCTTTCATCCACCACCGGTTTGGAAGATATCGAATGGATGATGGCGCGCGCCGCGGGTTACCATGCCGGTTTTGCGCTGGTGGCCCGCTATAACAGCTTAAAGGAAAACCCGCAGACCGAACAATTGCTTGCCCAGATCAAGCTCTGGCAGGAAGCATCGGACAAGCGCATTTTTTCGCCCGACCAGTTAGCCCGTTTAAAGAACCCGTCCAATGATTTTCACCTGGAAAAAAGCACCGAAGGCTGGAAGCTGTATCCTTTCAGCAAGCATAACTTTTTGCATGAAAAGCAATTGGTTCAGCCCGGGCAGCCCGCTTTTTCCGAATTTAATTTTGAGCATACCGAGGCAGATCAGCCATTGCATTTTACCCTGACTTTTACCGGTAAAACAGGTACCGTTAGCAACCCCGTGTTTGAACTCGACAATTATGCGCGCATTGAAATACCCGGCAGTTTTGAAGCCGGCAGCTCACTGGTTTGCGATGGAAAAGCTATCAAGCTGTACAATAGCAAGGGCAGGTTTATTAGGGATGTTCCCGTTTCACAAGCCATTCCTATGCTTACAAAAGGTAAGCATACCCTTAAATATGATTGCACTTTTGCGGCGGAAGGGGATAGCCCGGCCAACAGAATTGTGATAAAGGCGATTGGAGAGGCTGAAGTGATTGGGAAATAGCATCTCATTTGTGTGCAAACACATATAGACAAACGAAGATAATAATTAACCTTGGTTCTTTTAAATTATCAAAACTTGCATTTTTTTCAAGTTTTGATAATTTGGTTTATTATTTTTGCTTTATGGGCAATTATACAAATCGCAAAGAATACATAG
>CAYUGH010000132.1:0-9777 GCA_964444195.1 uncultured Chitinophagaceae bacterium | reverse complement strand
GTTGCCTTTTTGTGCTACTCGGTCATTTATCTTTTAGCTTCCGGGGATTTTGCCTTCCATCGAAAAGGCGAACGATTTCGATTTTCTCAGGTGAAACCCTGTAAAACAATACATGGTAAGGCCTAATGAATAATTTTCTGCAACGCTTAGGAAACTTTACCTCACTTCCCATCAAAGGAAATCTTTCAACCAGGTTGATTTTATGTTGAACGGCTTCAATGAATCTTTGGGCAATTTGTTCATTCCACAATGCCTGAATAAAATCTATTGATTCAATGAAATCAGTTTGTGCCTGTAAAGACCAAATTATTTCCCGACCCTTTTCCATGCCTGTTCCATTACCTGTACATGTGGTACTCCCTGGCCGGTATCAAGTTGTTCAATCGCCTTCCGGGTTTTTTCTTTTTCAATTTCAGGCAATGCTTCCCACCAATTGTCAGGTTCAGAACTGAATAAAGCAATGGCGCTTTCCACTATCTCATCATCCTCACAGGCATCAATCAATGCATGAAGTTTGTTCTTTGGCGACATAAGATTGTTTTTTTCAAAGATAATACTTCTTACGGTTATATATGCTTCCACCCCTGCGCCACCAACTCGTGCGTATTCCCTCCCTTGGTAATAATCGTTGCCTTTTTCTCCGGCTCAGTCATGTACCCGATGATGCTGATATCCGGGTTAGTCAGTATTTTTTCGTAATCGGTTTGTTTAACGGTAAATAGCAATTCGTAATCTTCGCCGCCGCTCAGCGCCGTGGCAGTAGGGTCCAGTTCAAGCTTATAGCAATAGTTCCGGGCATCATCATGTATGGGCAGTTTGTCTTCGTACACTACGGCGCCGCAATTGCTTTGCTTGCAAATGTGCAGCACTTCGCTGCTTAGCCCATCGCTGATGTCCATCATGCTGGTGGGAACTACTTCATTTTCAGCAAACCATTCTACAATGTCTTTGCGGGCTTCGGGTTTCAGCAGGCGGCCAACGAGGTAGGCCTGCTGCTCGAGGTCGGGCTGCACGCCGGGGCTTTCGAGGAATATTTTCTTTTCCCGTTCCAGCAGGGTAAGCCCAAGGAAAGCCGCGCCAAGGTCGCCGCTCACGCAAAGCAGGTCGCCTTTTTGCGCGCCGGCACGGGTTACAAAAGTATCGGGCGCCACTTCACCCAGCGCGGTTACGCTGATGATAAAGCCTTTTTGAGAGGATGAAGTGTCGCCGCCCACCAGGTCCACGTTATAACGTCCGCAGGCGGCGTAAATACCTTCGTAAAATTCGTTCAGGGCTTCTACACTAAACCTGTTGCTGAAACCGATATTTACGGTGATCTGAGTTGGAATGGCATTCATGGCATAGATATCGCTGAGGTTCACCACCACGCTTTTGTAACCAAGATGCTTTAGCGGGGTGTACATCAGGTCGAAATGAATGCCCTCGATCAGCAGGTCGGTGCTGATAACTGTTTGCCGGCCAAAATGATCAATCACCGCCGCATCATCGCCCACACTTAATATGGTAGATGCCTGCCGGGTTTCATTGTTTTTTGTTAAATGATCAATTAATCCGAATTCACCGAGTGTTCCAACTTCTGTTCTTGTTGTTTCCATTTTATACTAATTCAAGTACTGTTTTTAATTTTTCCTTTACGCTTTCCATAGTCCTGAAATTTATTTCACCCATTTCGCCGGTAATGAGTTCTTTATCCAGTGTGGCAAGCTTATCCAATTTAATTATCGATGATTTTCTTAACCCGGTTGAAACAAAGTGTTCTTCATTGATGTCCAAAAATAAATCTGCATCCCTCAAGGTAGCGGGCACTACTGAGGAAATAAATGCAAGGATAACATCGTGGGATTGAGGATTTTGACCAGAAAGCACAAGCGCCGGTCTTCTTTTTGAACCAGATAAATCAGTAAACGGAAATCTCGCCAGAACAATAGCGCCTTTTCTCATTGATATTTTACTTTTAAATCCTTATCAGAATAAATATCCTCATCCGGTTCATTTAAAAAATCAAAAGCAGGGTTTCCATCAATGTACCTGGCAATTGTTCTTCCTGTTACATCTGAATTTATTGGCTCCGCCTTATTCTCATCGTCAGGAAAAATGACAATAACATCACCAGGCTTCCGCCTTTTCAAGGGACCTTCAAGGATGATTTTCTCGCCGTCGTATTTTCCTTTTACCCGTTCCATTTTGCAGATATTGATGATCTAAAATTAAAGATAATTATTAAAAGTCCCGATGCGTTCCATGCACAACTTCCAAAAGGCTCTCATGTATAATCCCATTCGTTGCACAAATATGCGGCTGATAGGGGCTATAATGATCTCCCTTAAAATCAGTCACTTTTCCACCCGCTTCTTCTACCATTAAAAAACCTGCGGCGCTGTCCCAGGCATTCAGGTGGTGTTCGTAAAAACCGTCGAAACGGCCCGCAGCTACCCAGCACAGGTCAATTGCGGCGCTGCCAAGCCGGCGAACCGGAACCCCTTTGCGGATAAAACGTTCAAACACTTGCAACGGGCCGTTTTCGCTATCGAGATAACTATATGGAAAACCGGTAACTAAGCAGGAACGCAGCAGATCGGGCTGGTTGCTTACGGCAATGGGCCTTTCATTTAAAATGGCCCCTTTGCCCTTTTCGGCAAAAAAGAATTCATTGAGAAATGGTGCGTGCACCACTCCAAGGATCATTTCACCGTCCTTTTCAATACCTATACTTACACAACAGATGGGTATCCCCTGTGCAAAATTAATGGTGCCGTCAATGGGGTCAATAATCCATTTGTACTCACTGGTGGTAGGCACATTGCCTGTTTCTTCACTCAATATAAAATGGTCGGGATAATTTGCATGAATTACCTCAATGATCGCCTTGTCCGAAGCATGGTCGGCTTCGGTTACCAGGTCGTTGATGCCGCCGGATTTAACGGAAGTTTTCAGGTTGGGATTATTAAAGTAATGGCGGAGTTGGGCAGCGCCGGCTTCGGCTGCTTCGCGAAGTATTTGTGATAGCATATGGCAAATAACCGAAAATAATCGTAATTCGCCGGTCAAATCAGTATCGCTGAAGTTATCCGTCATCATAGTAAACTACAATGTGCGCCCCTTTTTGGAGCAATGCCTGCATAGCCTTGAGGCTGCGCTAAAGGGTATTGAAGCCGAAGCTTGGGTGGTGGACAATGCCAGTAATGACGATAGCATTTCCTGCCTGCAACCGGCTTTCCCCTGGGTAAAATGGATCCTGAATTCCAAAAACCTGGGTTTCAGCAAGGCAAATAACCAGGCGCTTGCAAAAGCTTGCGGGGAGTTTATCCTTTTTCTAAACCCCGACACACTGGTTCCTGAAGACTGCCTGCAAAAATGTATCGCGTTCATGCAGCAGCAACCAACTGCCGGCGCCTTGGGTATTAAAATGCTGGATGGCAGCGGCAAATACCTGCCTGAAAGCAAAAGAGGGTATCCCGGTGTGCTTACTTCGTTTTTTAAGATCACAGGTCTGCACCATATTTTTCCAACATCAGGGCTTTTTGCCCGGTACTACCTGGGGCATTTATCACCCGATAAAAATCACCCTGTTGAAGTGCTTGCAGGTGCTTTTATGCTGGTGCGCAAACAAGTGCTCGATGTAACGGGCGGGTTCGACGAACGTTTTTTCATGTATGGCGAGGATATTGACCTTAGCTTCCGTATCAACCATGCACCTCTCGAAAATGCAAAGGGCTTTTGGAAAACCTGGTATTTTTCTGAAGCTTCCATCATCCACTTTAAAGGGGAAAGCACTAAAAAAGGCAGCCTGAATTATGTATTGCTCTTTTACAAAGCCATGATCCAGTTTGTGCAGAAGCATCATGAATCCGGACCTGCGGGGTTTTTCAGGTTATTTATTTATACAGCCATTGCTTTTCGTGCGCTGGTTTCAGGGCTGTCAAGGCTTACGGGCTTTTTAGCGGGCATTTTAATTTTACTTTTCAAAACTCCCGGCCGCGTATGGAACAGCCAAAAAAGAAGGCATTATATTGATTTCGCCAATTTACCGGGCTGTAACGTCATTGGCACAAGTGAGGATTTTAACCGGGTTAAAAGCATTCTTACCCAAAACAAGGAACCTTACATGCTGAAAGAAGATAGTTTGCAGGAGCCCAATAAAGCTTCCCTGGAAAAAATATCCGGAAAAATTTCGCCCGCGCAAAAAAACGGTAAGCAGGTTGCCATTTTTTGCCCCGGCCCATCGTTGGGGTTACATGAAATCATTAGCAATTTAAAGCCATCTAAAACCCTCAGCTATTCATTTCACTACCCTGGCAGCAAAAGCATTATTGGCAGCAACGACAAAAACAAAGCCGGGGAGACCTTCATGCTTCCTTGTTCTCATACATAAGGAGCCGGAGTTTTTATTTTTCTTTTTCGCCCGTTTTTGGCACCCATAAGTTAAAAGCCGAAGGGATTATTTTAAAGTGAATGGCATCGGCGGTGGGAAAAGGGTCACCGTCTATGTGAAGCGCGGCATGTCTTGGGTTTCCTATTTTTATTTCAGGTGTCTGAAAATAAAGGATACTCTGTTTGCCGATTTTTTCCACCCAGTTTTTCATGATATGGTTATGCCGCAATTGCCCCATCAGCGCAATAGGCAGGGTGGTTTTGGGCATTTTCTGCACAATAACTACATCGAGCATGCCATCGCTCAGGCTGGCTAAGGGGGCAATGGTTACATTGTTGCCAAACTGGTTGCTGTTGGCCACTGATATAAAAAAGGCGTCCGTAAAAAACTTGAACCCATCCACCAACACCTCGAAATTGATTGGCTGCGACCTGAAAAACTGGATAAGTGTTTGGGTGGTATAGGTTAAAAGCCCCCTGCGATGGCTGGCGGCAAAACGCTCGGCCACTTCCGCATCCATCCCAATTCCACTAAGCATGCAGGCAAAATTTCCGTTTACCTCAAAAGCATCGGTTGGCTTAAGCTGACCGCGCAATAGCACTTCAAATGCCAGCGAGGGTTTTACCGGGATATTGGCCGTAAGGGCAAGCCCATTGCCGCTTCCAACAGGGATTACAGCGAGGTTTACCGGGCTGTTTGTTACTGAAGCTGCGGCAAGGTTTACCGTTCCATCGCCGCCGCAGGCTACCAGATCGGTGGCTCTAAAATCGTATAAATGCACCCGGATGGTATCAGGGCTCGTGGTCTTGGCGCTGTGTACAACCATATACTCAATTTGCTCTTCCCTGCATCTTTGTACCAGGTATTCTTCAAGGCCTTGCTTAGCCCTGGCGCCCGCAATAGGGTTTATTAAAAATACAATTCGCCGTTCGTTTTTCATATAGCCGGTGCAAAGGAAACGAAAAGCAGCTTGCAAAACGGTTGGCAAAATGGTAAAACGGAGCCTGGCCGTTAACTTTGCGGCATTATTTTAAAAATGCAGGTCTCCACCACCACCCTCCATGCTCCACCGACCCGGGTTATTGCCCAGGTTGTTTCGTATATACTGCACCCATTGTTTGTGCCGGCAGCGGTAGCCGCATGGCTGCTGCTAAAACACCCGCTGTACACGCTGTTGCTTGAAGAACTCACAAGGGTAAGGCTGCTGGCCATGGTATCCATCAATACCATCCTGTTTCCGGTTCTGATTGCCTTTTTATTATGGAAACTTGGGTTTATTAAAAACCTGCAATTAGATACCCAGCGCGAAAGGATTTTTCCGTTGGTGGCCAACATCATCTTTTACTTTTGGGCATGGAACGTATCGCGCAACCTCGATAATATTCCAACCCCTCTTATTCAATGGCTGATGGGGGTTTTTCTTACCAGCTCCATTGCCATGTTCCTTAATATTTACATGAAGATAAGCCTGCACACGCTGGCGATGGGCGGGCTTATCGGGTTTTCGGCGCTGATGATGATTAATGATCCCTTTTGGCCTGCCTGGATGCTTGCGCTTAGCCTTTTGCTGGGTGGCCTGGCAGGAACGGCAAGGCTGATTCGCGAAGCGCACCTGCAGGGCGAAGTATATGTGGGTTACCTGGCCGGCGCCGCTTGCATGGTAGCCGGTTGGTATATTGCTGGTTAAATTCAGTTCGCAGCAAAATACCGGATAGTATTGCAGTTCCCTTTCCTGAAAACAGATTGCGCTTGTTTTAGCAATCCTTCTGCCGTTATTTCCTGGAATTTAAGCAATTCGGTATTCATAAGGTTGGCATCTCCCAAAAGTTCGTAAAACGCCAGGTTATTGGCGCGGTTCATCAGGCTCATATCTTCAAAAGACACCACGCTTTCGGTTTTATTTTTGGCCTTCAGCAATTCGGCCTCTGAAACCCCGTCCTCCAAAAGCTTTTCAATCTCGGCTTCCACAGCCGTTTCTGCGGCATCCATGGTTACGCCCTTTACAAGCTTACCTTCAATCCCCAGCAACCCGCGCTCCACCGAACCAAAATGATAGCACTCAATATGGCTGAACAACTGCTTCTCCTTTACCAGGCTTTGAAACAAGCGTGAAGACCCGCCCGAGCCCATAATTTCAGTAAGCAGGTCGGTAGCATAGTATGCTTCCTCCAGGCGCGCGGGCATATGCCAGGTTTTGTATAAGGCATCCAGCGGCACATTGGCTTTTACTTCCAGTACCCGGTCGGCGTTTTGCAAAGGCTCCACAGGCAGTTTGCGTTCATAAATAGTGCCCGAAGGGATTGGCCCGAACCATTTTTCTGCAAGCGCTTTTACCTGCTCCACCGTAACCGGCCCGGCTACGGCAAGTATGGCATTGGCTGGGGTATAATGCTTAAAGAAAAAGTTTTTTACATCCTGAAGCCTGGCATCTTCCACATGCTTCAATTCCCTGCCAATGGTCATCCACCGGTAAGGATGCGTGGTGTAAGCCAGCTCGCGCATTTTGTGCCAAACATCGCCGTAAGGCTTGTTTATGTAATGCTCTTTAAATTCTTCGCAAACAACTTTTCGTTGCACATCAAGGCTTTTTTCGCTGAAAGCAAGGCTTAGCATCCGGTCGCTTTCCAGCCAAAAGGCCGTTTCCAGGTTTTGTACCGGCAGTTGCAGGTAGTAATTGGTAAGGTCGTTGGTGGTATAGGCATTGTTTTCGCCCCCGGCCATTTGCAGGGGTTCGTCGTATTCGGGAATATTGATGCTTCCGCCAAACATGAGGTGCTCAAACAAATGGGCAAACCCGGTCTGTTCGGGGTTTTCATCCCTTGCGCCTACATTGTACATGATGTTGACAACAGCCATCGGGGTGCTGTGGTCGGGGTGTACAATTACCTTCAATCCATTCTCCAGCGTAAATCTCTCAAATTGTATCATGCTATTTTTTTCTCCTCATTTTATTTTTATTGCGAATGTTCACCGTTGTAATCCTTATTTCATCCAGCACATTATTGCGGTTAATTACCAATCTTATTTTGCTGCCCGGATGTTGCAGAAGGTTTTTATAATCCTGCAATGTTCCGGCGAATTTATTGCCTACACTCAAAATAATGTCCCCTTCTTTTAGCCCAGCTTTTTCGGCAGGCGAGTTTGGCATCACATCGGTAATTATAACATCCGTGCCATCCTGGTACATATTAAACCCGGTATAGGCATAGTCGAACGGCTCCCTGAAGCTTTGGTTGGGTATAAGGTTCACTTCGCTTTTTCCATAATTGATAACCATATTGAACCTGCGCAGCAAATCGTTTCCAATAAGCCCCGAAAGAAAGGGATAGGATGTTACATTATACTCATCATCAAATATGTACACCGGCATGTTTTTAAACCGGTAGCGGCCTATTTTAAATTTATCAATGATGGTTACATACATTTGTTTTTTGCCCCCCAACCCTTCTGCCATAGAGGCAAATTTTTTCTTATGGGGATGAAATACCGAACTGTCCGTCACATATTGCTGACTTAGCAACAGGCATAACCCGGCCCCGGTATCCAGGAAAAAACGGGAGCCCATTTCTTTTTTTTCCGTTATTTCGGCGTATTGCATGGGCAGCGAAGAAATAGAAGGTCTTAGGGTGTAGCTTCCGGGCGGGTAGGAAAAGTTTCCCGGGGCAAAAACCGAAATCAGCGCTTTATCAAAATTGATCTGGACAATAAATTTTCTGAAAAAGCTATACCCTATGATCCCATCAATCCTGATGCCGTACACCCCGCTCAGCATTTCATAATCATTCACATGAAAATCGAGGCTGTCCACCGATAAACCGGGAAGATTGAGCCGGTGATTATAGGCAAAGTCAACCTGCTTAACACCGGCAATGCCGCGTATGGTGCGGCCGCTTGCCACGGTTGCCAGCCCCAATTCCAAAATGGTTGCGCTATCAAGCGATATGCCGCCACTACCTGTATCGAGTATAAAATTCAGCGAGTCTTTATGGTTATCAATGGTGGCCTTAATAATCATTACCCCGCCATATAACTGCTCAAACCTGAACTCGGTGATGGGTGGGACCGCCCTGTTTTTTGAAGCGTCCGCTTTGGCAGATTGCCCGAATACCATATTGGTTTGGAGCCATATGCAAGCAAATACCCATAAGCAGATCAGTAATACACTCCTCGTCCTGGTCGTCATGCTAAAACAAAAATATTAACAAACCCTGTAATAATACGCTCATTTCCAACTCTTGCATCATCAAAATGGTATGGATGGAAGTATTTCTTTTCGGCCCTGGCCTGCTTTTACAATATACCCCGCACCATTGCTGTTGTTAGAAACGGTACTTTTGCAGCGGTTTCAAACCGTTTTTGCACCCCCCGGAAAAAGATTGGAATAACATGGATGTAGAAAGTTTGTATGTGAAAGCGCTCAACAAAGAGTGGCTGACTATTGAGGAAGGAATTCATTTGTTTGAAAAAGCCCCGCTGGCCGACCTGATGAGCATTGCCGACACGCTGCGCAGGCAGGCCGTTCCGCACGGTAAGGTTACCTGGCAAATAGACCGCAACGTAAATACCACCAACGTTTGTATTGCCAATTGCAAGTTTTGCAATTTTTACCGCATACCCGGCCATGCGGAGGCATACATTACCGATATGCCCACTTACCGCAAAAAAATTGAGGAAACCATCCGCTGGGGTGGCGACCAGTTATTGCTGCAGGGCGGTCACCACCCCGAACTGGGGTTACAGTTTTATGTTGATACTTTTCGCGCCATCAAGACCGAATTTCCTGGAATAAGGCTGCACACGCTTGGCCCACCCGAAGTGGCCCATATTACCAAACTGGAAAAAAGCCGGCCCGGCAGCAAGGCGGGCACGCATGCCGAAGTGCTGAAAGCATTGAAGGAAGCGGGCATGGACAGCCTGCCCGGCGCCGGCGCCGAAATTTTGGTGGACAGGGTTCGCCGCCTCATCAGCAAAGGCAAATGCGGTGCGCAGGAATGGCTTGATGTGATGCACGAAGCGCATAAGCTAAACCTGCCAACCAGCGCCACCATGATGTTTGGCCATGTGGAATCCATCCGCGAACGATTTGAGCACCTCGATAAAATAAGGGAAGTGCAAAGCCGCAAACCAGCGGGAACTTATGGTTTTACTGCATTTATCCCCTGGACCTTCCAGGATGCGGATACCCTGCTTGCGCGCATACGAGGCGTGCATAACCTCACCACATCCGAAGAATATATTCGCATGATTGCCATCAGCCGCATCTTTTTACCCAATATCACCAATATTCAGGCAAGCTGGCTTACCGTTGGCAAAAGCGTGGCGCAAATGTGCCTTTATGCCGGCGCCAACGATTTTGGCAGCATTATGCTCGAAGAAAATGTGGTGAGCGCTGCCGGCGCCCCGCA
>CAYUGH010000131.1:0-9909 GCA_964444195.1 uncultured Chitinophagaceae bacterium | reverse complement strand
GCAATGTATTTTCCGGGGGTATTGGCTGGGTTAACTTTTACATTATAGCATTCGGGAAACTGGACAAGCTCTACATCATCAATCCAAAAAATATCAGAAGTTGAGGTATTTCCATTGGTTACAAAACTTACCGAATTGGCCACGTTGGCATTAATATAGGCAGTGGGAATATTGATAATAGCCTGCTGGTAAAAAATATTTGTCCCTTCGGCACCCCCATCATTTATAATCATTAAGGAGTGCCCATTAAAGTTAACTGTAAGCTGCTCACCGGCATTACCCAGCCCTTCGCGCCTGTAACTAAATTTGAGCGAAGCGCCTGTTGCACCTGAAAAAGTCATGCTCCTCGAAGCGGAGAGGTTTGGCCCGGGTATTTTTAATGCATAGTTACCTGTATTGGGATCAGTTGCTACGGTAACACCTGGAGAATTAGACCAATTTGCATTCCAGTTCGCTGTTCCGTCATTTCCGGAAAGGCCGCCACCTGGGTCAAAATTGTCTTTGGCATATTTAGAACCGCTTACTGTAAATACAAACCTGCCCGAATTATCTGTAGTAGCGGTTTGAATAATGGCATCGTCGCCATTAATAATACCATCACAATTAATGTCGCTATACAAATCCACAGAAACCCCGGTTGCATAAGCTTCCCCTACATTATACAGGCCATCATCCGGAAGCTGTTCAATAAATACCCTTCCATTGATTATGTTACTTCCCGAATTAACCAATTGGTCACAGGGCTTAACTTCAACGGTAACCCTTGCTAAGTCGCAAATATTCGGGTAATCAATAGAACAGATACTGTAATCAAATACATCTGTACCGGTAAAGCCTAGGTTGGGTACATAGGTAATAATTCCGTTGGGATTTACTATTATACTACCATTGGCCGGTTGCAGTAAACCTGCTGTAGTTATGGATGCAGGGTTAATTGCTGTAAGAAATCCAACATCATTGCTCGTAACAGGAATATTTACCGGGGTTGCAGGTTCTGTAATATCCCGGTCATCATTGGCTATGATCAGCGGTTTGAGGCATTTTGGCGCCACGTTAAAACCTACATCCAATGAATTACCGGCATTCGGGGTGCCAGCACCCGCGTCCTGCCCATACGTAGCCACAATTTTGGTTTCGTCGCAGGTGTAAACCGCAAGGCCGCTCTGGTCCTGGTCGGTATCAAACAACCTGATGGATGAAAGCGCAGTGGCCGGAATGGCAATATCATAAGGAACTTTACAAGGGCTCATTTGGGAAGTGACGGTAGTAAGCACCCCATCATATTTTACATAAATGGTGGTATTGGCCACCGGGGTTACCCAAACCGGGTTGTAATTATTTGCCCCGTTATTTGAGCCGGGCGCCCATGCAACACTTGCATGGGTGGTAAGCCTTTCTTTGCCTATCATTGAATAGGCCCAATCATAGTCGCCACCGGCATTATCTGCATCTACAATGGCCACGGCTACAAAGGCACGGTTATCAGCGCTTACAAAACGGTATCCTGAAGTAGCGGACATAACCAGGTTATTTATACCATTTGCAGGAACTACCAAATTTCCCGAACCACCCGAACCATTTGTCCAGTTAATGGTAAGCGGGGTAGCAAGGCTATTATAGAATACCGCAGAAACAGGTGCTGTGCTTAAAGTTGTATGAACCGCATTATAATATTCACTACTGTAATAAGAGCCGGGTAGGACTGAAATATTTCTTGTGGCAAAGGTTTCAAGGTTTAATGATCCTAAAACAATATCTACCCCTATTGGATTGTTGGAAGTCACAATGGCGCCGGCCCGTATATCATTTGCCTGATTTATGTTTGCGGTAACGCCCGGTTGGCTTGCCGTACCATCGTAAAACCAAACCTCACCCTCATTCAGGGTCGGGCTTACAATATCCACTGTTCCATTTCCATCCCTATCCAGCGATACTATTGTACCATTGGCAGATGATCTTGCAAAAAGCCCCACATATTGAAAAACACTTGCATTGGCAAGGGTTCCGCTTGAATTTCTTAATTGGGTAATATTTTCGCCAAAAGGGATTACAAATAATTTACCAAAGGTAGAAGCATCAAGCACCTCGGTTTTAACGCTTTGTACATTAAACCGGCCATTGTTATCGCCCGAAACTTTTGCAAGGGCTATCTCCGCGCTTGTAAAAATCTTATCTTTTCCATCGTACCTTATTTGTGATTGAACCCTGTTGTTGTAGGCGAAGGAATTATCCAGCACAATTGAACCACCGGCCGGTATGATGTCGTCGGGGTAGCCCGGCGCTACACCATTGTTAAGTTTACCATCGCCCCAAATTTGTGTGGTAGATTGGGTGGGAACTGTAATGTTTGCCTCATACCCGTCTTCCCAATGGTCATAAACGATGATGGTGCGGGGATAAGTCATTTTCATACTAACCACAGTTCTTACATTATTACCCATAGTATATCCGCTGGGATTAATATTGGCTGCACTAAAAAGGGCTTTGCGGAGTTGGGTACTGTTTTCCGGGAACGGCAGGTAATAAGTTTTGGCCTGTACAGCCGATATGCATGGGTCAATAAAAGTACCCACCACTTGAATGGTTACCGTTGCTTCACTACAGTTTGCCGGATTGCCGGCAACCTCACATATTTTATAAGTAAATTGGTCCGTTCCCGAAAAATTACCGTTTGGCAAATAAGATATTGCACCGTCAAGAGCAGTTTGAATGGTACCATTAGAAGGAGGGGAAGTTATTTCGAAAGAATTTGGCGCAAAGGGACCAATATCATTTGAAAGTACATTAAAACTCACCGGGGTACCCTGTGTGGTGGTAACCTCATCATTTACAGCAATGATTGGACAGGCGCCTCCATTGGGTACAATATTAGCATTTGCAGTATTATTCCCGGGTACGGGATCTGTTTGGTTCCCCGCGATGCTTGCAGTAGTATTATAATTACCATTACAAATCACTTTCGCGGTTATGGTTAGGGTTGCATTACTTCCATTATTTACACTTCCAACTGTCCATAAGCCGGTGCTGCTATTATATGTACCCTGCGAAGGGTTGGATGACACAAAAGCATAGCCGTTAGGCAGGGCATGAGCCACAGATACTCCTGTAGCATTGGCAACCCCGGCATTCGAAGCGGTCAGGGTAAATGTAAGATTGCTTCCATAGGCAGGTGTGGTGGTACCCGGCGCCAGGGCAATGCCAAGGTTAGCGGTACTAACATTGGGGTTAATGGCAAACATAAGCCCGGCAGATCTTGCACTGCCTGACCATGTAAATTCACGGGTTCCGGTTGTACCTGCGGATGGCCTGGTTTCAGTAGCAATCCTCATGGCAGGTGTATTACTATTTCCATCACTGCTTCCCGTGCCATTTTCACTCCATTGTAGCGTCATCCCACCTGGAGTATTTTCACTACTGATTGACCGCCTTACTACCCTGCCGGCTACTAAAAGTGAATTGATGTATGTAGTACTTAGCGTAGGTATTGTAAGACTGGTTACACTTGAATTGGTACTATTGGTACCGCTATTGTTTCCAATTGGGGTAATGGGATCATGTCCGGTTACCCTTACGGCAAGGGCCTTCCAGTTTGGGGTATTACCATTATAAGCTACTGTACTGGTATAATTGGCAGGTTCGCTTCCGGTGGCGATCTTATAGAAAGCTACGATTTCGGGTCGGCTTTGGCTTGATGAATTCTGCTCACTCCTGATAAGGGTAAAGCCAGATGGGGTCGAAAACCCGCTGGAGGAGCTTGAGTTGCTTCGTTGGGTGGAAAAGATCAACAAAATAAGGTTGCCTGAGGAAACATTTCCCGGCTTTGCCACACTAAGGGAGGTGCTGCTGCCCGAGGAGGTTTTTTGATCGGCCGTATGCCAAACCGGGGCAACCTGCGCCAATAACGGAAAGTATACAATCAGGGCCAACACCAGGGATGAAACAAACTTCAAATAGTTGTTATGTAATTTATTTTGCATTTATCAAAATTTAAGAATTTGCTGCAATATTTTTATTAGAATAAAGTGATTTTTTCCACACAGGGGTCAACATAAAGCGCCTATCATCCACCTGTACCGCATAGGAAACTAACCCGAGGCCGGGAGTGGACTCGGTGCTACCATCTGCGGAGCAAATTGAAATGCCTGATGCCAACAAATGATTGGATTAATTAATAAAACATACAACCCGGCAATTCCCATATACCTCACACACAAAATAAAAATGCCCGCAGGAGGTCAATTTTCATAAGCCGGGAGGAATTGACAGCCCGAAGCTCATGTTTTAATAATTGGCGCCATTTGTTTAATTAATCATTGAATCAATTGGAATGTTCCATAAGTTTAGAAAGTATAATTCAGCGTAGTTAAAAAAAAAATTCTAATTCGGCAGTTACATTTTTAATTGCAAGGCAACTACATATAGTAGCTTACCCCTTTTCAGGCTCAACCAGGCCAAAATCGTTTTTGTGGTAAATCATTTTAAAGGCAAACATGTTGTACCTGAATAATATATCTTTTTACCAATCTTAGCAAAAGAAATGAAATTTAGTTTATCAAAAAAAAATTTTTTATACCCTTAAATTTACGTATAAAACTTATATTAAAATGTAATCAAACATTCCTCAACAGGCCAAACCCCAATAGTATCGGCCATTGAAGTAATGATCCAACTTTGACAAAGGATGATACGCCGGGATTATCGGGCTTGCAGATATAACGGTTAAATCCGGGGTACGGCGGAAATTGCCATACCGTATTCCAGGCATTAGGGTCATTTGTTCTATAAGTATGTGCCCATATAAAAAATTTGACCGCCACCAACTTAGCTGCCGCATTTTTACCGTGTGGCAGTATTTTTTGTGGCAGCGGCATTCTGACGCCCTGGTTCGTGGCACACGAAACAGTTCTCTTTTACCTACCCCTCTTTCGTTTCGTGTGCCACGAACCGAGGCGAGGGGAACGTTGCTTTAAA
This sequence comes from uncultured Chitinophagaceae bacterium, assembly GCA_964444195.1. GTDB lineage: Bacteria > Bacteroidota > Bacteroidia > Chitinophagales > Chitinophagaceae > Phnomibacter. Next base: position 4,938 of record CAYUGH010000131.1, on the reverse strand, counting down.
AAGGCTGCCGGGCATGTTGCTTAACTCATCCAAACCAGGTATAAACCAAAATAAGGATATTTTGATTTTACTTGTATAGCGGTAATAAAAAAAACCGGCATGTTGCACATACCGGGTAATTATCTCGTAAAAAATAAAACCGGGTTTAACCGGTTTAAATCTTAATTTTCTATTTATTTTTTGCTTTTCTGTAATCCCTTATTTTTTTGCCACCATAAGCAGCGCCTGCCACCAGTAATACACTCAAACCTCCATCTAAAGGAATAGTAGGAATATCAGGGTCATCGCCTCCATCGCCCAAATCATCGGCAAAAGCAAAACCCAGGGAGAAAAAAACGGCAATCAATAAGCAAATTGATCTTTTTGCAAGAGGTTTAAACATAGGTATCATCGGTAAGTATTTATCTTATTTACAAGGCATATCCAGCTCAAAAGTAACAATATATTTAAAAAAGCAAAAAAAAATAAATTATTTATTCCATATCCGCAGGCATAAAGGGTGTTAATTGGCATAAAAACCATTTGCCGGATGTAATATTGCCATATACATTTCAACCTTTTTTAAAAAAATATCCTTGAATTCTCCGAAAATCTGGCTTTCTACCCCCCACATGGGCGGAAATGAACTGAATTACATCCATGCCGCTTTTGCCGATAATTGGGTAGCCCCGCTTGGCCCGCATGTAAATGAATTTGAAAAGCAATTGGCGCTTTTTTGCCGGATGCCCCATGCAGTAGCCCTGGGTAGTGGCACCGCGGCCATCCATTTAGGATTGATTGCGCTGGGCGTGGGCCCCGGTGATTTGGTTATTTGCCAGAGCAAAACCTTTTCAGCCAGCGCAAATCCCATAATATACCAGGGCGCTACGCCAGTTTTTATTGACTCGGAAGCCGAAACCTGGAACATGAGCCCCGAGGCGCTGGAAACGGCGCTGAATGACCTTGAAAAGAAGGGGGAAACCAGCCGGGTGAAAGCTATTATACCCGTTCACCTGTATGGCATGCCTGCCAACATGCAGGCTATCATGGAAATTGCCAACCGCTTTGGCATACCGGTGCTGGAAGACGCTGCGGAAGCTTTGGGCAGCACCTATTACGGCCAGCCTTGCGGTAGTTTTGGAAAATTGGGGGTACTTTCATTCAACGGGAATAAGATCATTACTACCAGCGGCGGCGGCGCGCTGCTTACCCGCGAAAAAGACATTGCAGACAGTACTTTTCACTTAGCCACCCAGGCCCGGGATAACGCACCGCATTATGAACATACCAAAATTGGGTTTAATTACAGGCTAAGCAATATATGCGCGGGTATTGGCCTGGGCCAGATGGAGGTTTTAAACGACCGGGTTGCGAGGAGGAGGGATAACTTTGAACGGTACCATTCATTCTTTGAAGGATTAAACACCCGGGGCTACCAGGTAAAGTTCCAGCAGGAAGCTGAAAACAGTTTCAGCAACCGTTGGCTTTCCTGCATATTGGTTGATCCCGCCATAAATAATGGAATTACCCGCGAAGCCGTTCGTGAAAAACTGCTCGAAGATAATATTGAGGCCCGTCCCCTATGGAAGCCCATGCACCTTCAGCCTGTTTTTGCGGGATGCCCCTATTACGGTGGAAATACTGCGGAAACGCTTTTTGAACAAGGCTTATGCCTCCCAAGCGGATCATTATTAAACGAAAATGAATTTGAAAGAATTTTCAGGAAGTTGGAGGAGATTTTTAATTAATTTTTCGAACTGTTCCCTATTTCCGTAAAGGGGACTTTAAACAGCCTGTTGCAGGGTTATGCCTCATTGATATAATTGCTTCAATCTCCCATCAGTAAGATCTATCCAAATCAAGTACATTTGGCGCCAACAAATTTTATCAACCTGAAAATTGTAAACAGGATTCAAAATCGCTGGAAGCAGATTCCTGAAGGCATACGGACGATGCTGGTATTCGGTTCGGTATTGCTTTTGATCTGGAAAAGCATATATACCTTTTGGCTGGAACCCGAACGGATTTTGGATAAGCCGCTTACCCGGATGGTAACCTCCCATTCCATTGGTTTATTGCAAATAATGGGGCCCGGCAGCCATTATTCCATCGGGCAACTTGAAACCAGGCATAAGGGCGACCGGGCGGAGACCATTGAACACCTTTTTATTATTAAAGACGGCGCCAAAACAATATCTGTTGCGGATAATTGCAACGGGCTTGAACTGATGGTTTTATATGCAGCTTTTATTGTGGTAATGCCCGGAAGCTGGAAAAGAAAAATTTTGTTCATCCTGTTTGGCATTCCACTATTACACCTGGCCAATCTTGTTCGGGTAATGGGGCTGGTAGGGCTTCATGTAAAGTATCCCGGCATGTTTGATTTTGCGCATCATTACCTGTTCAAAATTGTGATCTACGGGCTCACTTTTCTCCTTTGGGTATGGTACCTGAATAAAAAAAAGCAACCGAAATCAGCAGCATGACCGATGAGTTTTCTACAAAAAGATTTTGGGCCGGGCTGGTGGTTATCCTGTTCATTTATTCGGCATTTTACCTGTTGCTCGCCGATAATAAACATCTTATTCCTGTGCCAAGAATGGGGCGACACCTTATAAAAATGCTGGTGGTTTTTGCCGTGTATTTTTCCGGCACCCTTTTTTTAGGGAAATTGCCTCAAAAATGGCTCCTGCAGGTTTGGCACCTTACCCATATTACATTGATTACACTCCTTATAAGCCTATGGGGCTGGCATTTTTTGGTGAAAGACTTACCACTTAATCTGAGGAGGTTAGGATTTTCTATCCATGAGTTCCTGATAAGCCCTCTTTTATACCTGGCAACCGGGCTATTGGGCAAACTTTCACAGACCCAGGAAGGAAATAGACACGGATGAACCTTTAATAAATCATCAAAACGAATACAGGTTACGCGAACGTTTATAATTAATTTTGCACCCAAAAATTACACTGCTCATGCCCATTTTGCTGGTTACCGGCGCTACTTCTGGTTTTGGAAAAGCTATTGCCCAAAGATTTGCCCGCGAAGGGTACAACCTGATCATTACCGGCCGCAGGAAAGAAAGACTGCTGGTGATAGCTGCTCAAATTGAACTGGAACACGGAGTGAAAGTAAAACCCCTGCATTTTGACGTGCGAAGCCGGGAAGCTTGTTTTAATGCTGTAGAATCACTGGAACCCGAATGGCGCGACATTGATATTTTGGTAAACAATGCGGGCGGCGCACTTGGCCGCGACCGCTTTGACCAGGCCGGCCTGGATGATTGGGACAATATGATTGACACCAATGTAAAGGGGCTGATGTACATGACCAAGGCCGTATTGCCGGTAATGGTTGCAAAAAAGGGGGGCCATATAATAAATATAGGTTCCATTGCAGGTAAAGAAGTATATGAACTGGGCAATGGGTACAATGCAGCCAAGTTTGCCGTGGACGCTTTCAGCAAAGCCATGCGTATTGACCTGCTTCCATATCATATTAAAGTGACCCAAATTTTACCCGGCGCGGTGGAAACAGAGTTCTCCCTGGTTAGATTTAAAGGAGATGAGCAAAAAGCTGCCGCAATATATGCAGGCTATAAGCCCCTCACAGCGGAAGATATTGCCGATACGGTTTACTATACCGCATCGCTTCCACCGCATGTTTGCATCAATGAATTAGTGATTACCCCTACTGCACAAGCAAATAGCTATTATATTAACCGGGGTGGTTAAACGTTGGTTTTTATGGCAGGTTGACCTTTTTTGATTAATTTGCTTAATAATATGGAAACAACCGCAACTTTAATAAGGCCTCCAAGAACCATGTTTGAGGTTTTCGAAAATTTACCTGAGGGTACCCCTGCGCAATTAATCAATAACCAACTTGTTATGTCCCCCGCCCCATCTGATACCCATCAAAAAGTTTTGATGGATATCTCAAACCGAATTTATAACTATTTAGAAAAGAACCCAGTTGGTGTTTTAAGAATAGCCCCATACGATGTTTACCTGGATCGGCGGAATGCGTTTCAACCCGACATCGTTTTCATTTTGAATGAAAAAATCGGGATGATTAGGGAAAATGGACTGCATGGAACACCTGATATCGCCATTGAAATTCTTTCACCCAAAACCGGTAAATATGACCTCGAAGAAAAAATGGAGGTTTATGCTGCAAATGGGGTAAAAGAATATTGGATTGTAGAGCCACACGAAAAAAGGGCTACCGGGCATTGCCTGGTAAATGATGAATACCATGTATTTGCCGAAGAAGTGGGCATACTACACTCCAAACTCCTGAAAAAGAAATTCAAATTTTAAGCCTCCGGAATATCCTTAAGCGGAGGTTGAAAAACCCAAACCAATCCCACCAGCGAAACCACTACTGTAATCAGGTAGAAAAGGAGGCTGATATACACTGCCTCTGCCTGCAACAGGCCAAATTGTTGCGCCCCCCAAAGGAAAACGATTTCCCGCGCACCTAAACCACCAATGGTAAAAGGGAATATAGCTACAATGGACGACAATAAAAACAGCAACTGAAATTCGAGAAAATAATGCTGAATACCTATGGATTGCATGATGCCATAAACACAAATCACCTGCAGGAGTTGTACCCCAATTCCCATCCAAAGCGTTGGGTAAAAACTACCGGTAAAGGAAGGAAACCATTTTTTTACCACAAAAAAATACACCACAACGCCTGGCAAAATGGCTAACAAGGCACCCCATCCATAATACTGATCAATAAATATGGCCCCAAAACAAAGCGCCGCTAAAATGCCAAGACCTGCAACCCCGCTGATGCGATCAAGCAGCACGGCCGCGGTTATCTTTTTGGCGGTAATATCCTTGTAACGCTTGTTCAGTAATATTACCTTGTAGGCATCACCCCCTATTCCACCGGGCAAAAACAAATTGTAATACATGCCCAGCCAATACAGCCTCAGGTTAGCTT
>CAYUGH010000130.1:0-10039 GCA_964444195.1 uncultured Chitinophagaceae bacterium | reverse complement strand
TGGAATTTGGGAAAGCCAGCTCACGAACAAGTTCAGCAGCATTTGGTGTCGTTTTACTAAAATACCAAATGCGGCGTGAAAGGTCAACCGTTCCTATATGTTAGCCATTGTAGCAGTAGTCCTATCGCTGTTAAGATTATTGCAAGTATTGCTAACCTGTCGCTTCTGACTGATCTTGATTTTACATTATCATAGTCCATAAGTCTATTCGTAAGGTCGTCAATTTCGCCACGTAATTTTTGCATTTCAAGGTTTTCCCTTTCTTCCATCTTTTGTGCTGACTTAGAAAGAAAAACTTTAATTCCACCGCCTTTTAATATAGTCAATCCGTTTTGTGTAATGTCAACAATTGACGTGTTGCTTCCTGGCTTTCTGTATTTTATCAAGTCGTATTTTAACATTAATTCCTTAGCAAGAAAATATTCTTTAGAATTGCCGTTTGTATAAAAGCTGATTTCCGTATTGAATGTATTAAGTTCATTTAAAAATTTATCAACAACAAGAAACGTTTTTTCCTCTAATTCTGAAAACATAAAATTTAATTAATTGCGTGTTGCCAAAAAAACAAATACAGTCTTGAAATCGCCGAACAAGGAACGTCACGGCTTGCACCTTACGCGTCGCTTTGTGTTATTAGATGTGAAATACGAAGTTGCCTTTCCATGCAATCCGTGTCAAATAAACCTTGAGAGCAAGCAAGATCAATCAAACCAATTCCTCCAGCGCTTTTTCAATGGCTGCACGGGTTTGGTCTTCGGTAATATCCTCCGGCACAAACTTTTCCCCAATTACTTTCTCATACAGTTCAATATACCTGTTCGAAATGGTTTGTATCCATTCATCGCTCATGTCGGGTACGGTTTGGCCTTCCTTGCCCATAAAATTGTTGGCGATCAGCCATTCCCTTACAAATTCCTTGCTTAATTGTTTTTGTTTTTCGCCCGCAGCCTGGCGTTCTTCAAAACCTTCCGCATAAAAGTACCGGCTGCTGTCGGGGGTATGTATTTCGTCCATCAGGTAAATGGTATCGCCAATTTTGCCGAACTCATATTTGGTGTCCACCAAAATCAATCCCTGCTTTGAGGCTATTTCCTTTCCCCTTTCAAACAGCGCGTAAGTATATTTTTCAATCACCGCGTAATCTTTTTCAGAAACGATTCCCTGAGCCATAATATCTTCCCGGCTTATGTCTTCATCATGGCCTTCCGTGGCTTTGGTACTGGGTGTAATAATAGGCGAGGGGAAAAAATCATTTTCCTTCATTCCTTCGGGCAGTGAAACGCCGCATAATACACGCTTGCCCGAAGCATAGGTTCGCCATGCATGCCCGGTCAGGTTGCCCCTGATAACCATTTCCACCTTGAACGGTTCGCATCTTTTACCAATGCCAACATGCGGGGCCGGAACTTTTACCAGCCAGTTAGGGCATATATCCTCTGTTGCTTTCAGCATGTATGCGGCAATCTGGTTCAGTACCTGCCCTTTATAAGGTATGGGGCGGGGCAAAATCACATCAAAGGCCGATATCCTGTTGCTCGCCACCATCACCAGCCATTGGCTGCCTATGCTGTACACATCGCGTACTTTCCCTTTATAAAACGCTGTTTGTCCTGTAAGTTCCATCATCTTCTCTTATGATTTGGGGGTAAAAATCGTACAGTTATTCCTTTTTTGGTGAATAACCTAAAAAAGTGGAAAAAAATCCATCATTTGTCAGACAAAAAAGGTTTGATTTGTTAATGAAATTCGATTTGCCTGCTTATTAACTTTACAATCAACAACAAACTTGTCACTATGAGAAAAATGCTACCCATGCTGGCTGCATTTGTTATAGGCTGCCTTTTGCAAACCATAACCTATGCCCAGGAATCGATTACCATAAAGGGTAATGTAAAAAACGCTGAGTCCAATGAAACCGTTTCCTCTGTTTCGGTGATGATTAAGGGAACCGATGAAGGTACATATACCGATGACAAAGGAAACTTTACGCTAACCACTCACCAAAAACCACCAATAACCCTGATGCTATCTTCTGTAGGGTATGTTTCTTTGGAAACGGTAGTTTCAAATGCTTCGGATATGGTGTTGATTTCGCTTACGCCAACTGCCTCCATAGGGCAGGAGGTGGTAGTATCGGCTACCCGTACACCGGCCAGGATACTTGAGTCGCCTGTAAGTATTGAACGGATAGGGAATGCCGCTATCCGAAGCTCTCCCGCCGCCAACTACTATGATATGGTGGTGAACCTGAAAGGCGTGGATTTTGTGACCAGTTCGCTTACTTTTAAAACCCCAACCACCCGTGGTTTTGCCGGCAGCGGAAATACCCGTTTTCTGCAGATAATGGATGGTATGGACAACCAGGCCCCGGGTTTGAATTTTGCGGTAGGCAGCATAATAGGTCTTACCGAACTGGATGTGGAGGGTGTGGAATTGTTGCAGGGCGCATCTTCGGCGCTGTATGGCCCGGGCGGCATGAATGGAACCATCTTTATCAATGGTAAAAACCCGTTTAAATACCAGGGGCTTACTTTCCAGGTTAAAACCGGCATAATGCATGTGGATAAAAGAAACCGGGATGTTTCTCCTTACCATAACTGGGCAGTACGCTGGGGTAAAAAGGTAAACGATAAACTTGCTTTTAAGATGGGCGCCGAACTTATACAGGCAAAAGATTGGGTGGCCGATGACGACCGCAACTACAATCGCTTTGGTACCAACGGCCAGTTGGGTGCAGGTACGCGCGAAACCGACCCGAACTATGACGGGGTGAATGTTTATGGCGATGAAGCAACCTTTGGTACCAACCTCAGGGGTGTATTAAATTCCATTGGCGCGGCAGTTCCCTTTTTACAGGATTATATCAACACTTTGCCGGCAAGCATACCTGTTAGCCGCACCGGTTACCGGGAGGTGGATATTGTTGATCCCAATACCAAGGTTTTCAAACTATCCGGCGCGGTGCATTACAAAATAAAACCAAACCTCGAAGCTGTTTTAGCTGCGAATTGGGGTACGGGAAATTCGGTGTACACCGGAGCGCAGCGCTATTCGCTCAAAGAATTTAAAATTGGCCAGTATAAATTTGAACTGAACAGCAAAAACTGGTTTGTACGTGCCTTTACCACCCAGGAAAATTCGGGCGAATCGCATGACCTGACTGTTTCAACCGGTTTGTTTAACGAAAAATGGAAACCCGGCACAACTTGGTTTCCCCAGTATGCATTTGCCTACCTGAATGCTAAGATGGCCGGGCAAAACGATCTCGCCTCTCATAACATTGCCCGAAGCGTGGCCGATGTGGGACGGCCTGCCCCCGGTTCGGAGGAATTCTTTACCTTATATGACCAGGTACGAAAAATTCCCATTCCACAGGGAGGTCTTTTTCTCGATAAATCCGACATGTATTGGGCAGAGGGCCAGATGAATTTGTCGGGAATGCTTGATATAAAATTTGCAGATATACTGGTAGGTGGAAACTACCGCCAGTTTGTGCTGAACAGCCAGGGTACGTTATTTATGAAGGAGGCTGAAAAAATAAAAATAAACGAAGTGGGCGGTTATGCCCAAATTGCTAAGGACTTTTTCAATAACTTCCTGAAAATCACGGCCTCCGGCAGGTACGATAAGAATGAAAACTTTGAAGGCAGGTTCACTCCACGGGTAACAGCGGTTATAAAGCCGGGTAAAATCCATAATATCAGGCTTTCTTACCAAACTGCTTACCGTTTCCCATCTACCCAGCAGCAGTGGATTGATTTGTTTGTAGGTACCGGCAGGTTGATTGGCGAAAACAGGCGACTGGCTGAAAAGTATAACCTGGTTGAAAATGCGCCGTATAGCCCGGCTGATATCCTCACCGGTTCGCAAAACCCGACAAGGTATAACTATGTGCAAACCAAACCCGAATCGGTAACTTCTTTTGAGCTTGGTTACAAATCGCTTATAAATGGCAAATTGCTTATAGATGCATACGGGTATATTGGTGAGTACACTGATTTTCTTTCCCGCCGCGATGCGTTGCAATTCCCAACCGGAACGCCTCCGACAGCCGCAAATATTTCGACAGCCACCGGTTTCAGCCAGGTGGTAAACCTTCCCGGCGAAGTAAAAACCAATGGATGGGGGCTTAGCCTCGATTATATACTTGGCGCCAATTTCAGGGTAGGGGGTAATGTATCGAGTGATGTGCTGGATGATGTACCTACAGGCTATCGTTCATTTTTTAATGCACCTAAGTACCGCACCAACCTTACGCTTGCCAACGATGGTTTTGGTAAAAAGAAAATTGTCGGGTTCAGTTTTGCATGGCGCTGGCAGGATGAAGTATCCTGGGAAAGCGATTTTGCCCAGGGGCAATTGCAGTCGTTTAGTGTGGTGGATGCCAGCATAAACTTTAAGGTTCCAAAAGCTAAATCACTGGTAAAAATCGGCGCCAATAACCTGCTTAACTCCTATTACCGCACAGCGGTTGGTAACCCAAGTATTGGCGGCCTGTATTATGTAAGCTTTGCCTACAATGTGCTTTAATCAATAAAAAAATAATTATATGATACCTTATAGATTAAAACTCAGGACACAGATTGCCGCATTGCTGGCCGCAACTGTTATACTATTTTCCTGTAATAAGGATTTGCCGGTGGCAGTTCCCATTGTTACACCTCCTCCAACCGGTTCCACCATAATGACCCTGCTTGATGCTCCAACCTTTTCGCTTATGAAGGCAGCGGTTACCAGGGCGGGGTTAAATACGGGTTTAGCTACTGCTACGAATGTGTACACCGTTTTTGCGCCAGATGATGCGGCTTTTGCGCTCAGCGGAATTGACCTGGCAACTATCAACGGCATGCCGCTGGCTACCCTGCAGGCCATTCTGAATTACCACATTATTGGTGGACAGGTTTATACCGCCGCAATTATTTCAGACAAATACCCCAATATGTATTTGCAAAGCATGTTATTGCTAAGCGCTCCATCGCCCAGTTTGCCACCCGGCTACCGTATGCCGCTTGGAATCAGTAAAAGGGGAACCGCCGCCTGGGCCAACCAGCTTCCAATAAAGGCGGCAGATATGTTGGCTTCAAATGGAGTGGTCCATGTAGTGGCTGCCTTACTCTCTCCTCCGCAATTGGCGCTGGCTCAAACCGTTTCTACCGATGCCTCCTATTCGTACCTGCTTGCAGCGCTTCAGCGTGCCGACCAGGGCCCTCCTCCGGGAGCGCCTGCTTTAATCCCAATATTAAGCAATGCAGCAGCCAATTTAACCTTATTTGCGCCCACCAATGATGCGTTTATTGCCGTCTATACCGCTTTAGGATTAGGGGCTGCAGGCCCAATTACACCGGGTTCGGTTAACCTGCTGCCTTCTGCTACAGTTTGGGGAATACTGGCTTTTCATATTCAAACTGTGAGGGCGTTTACACCCAACCTGGATAATACCAGCAGACCCACCATTATACCTGTTTCTCAGGAATTTAGTGTTGCCGCAGGTTCCGTAAAAGTTCGCGGACCAGGAAATGTGGTTTCAACGCCGGGGGGTGATGTCACTTATTTTGCCAATGTAACAACTGCCAATATTAATAACATAAACGGGGTTATCCACCGTGTCGATGCAGTACTACTACCTCAATAGAATTCTCTAAATACGCCTTATCAAAGAAGCGGCCTCATGTTTTGTAGGCTGCTTTTTTTGTTTTTTAATGATTTTGGAATCATTAGGGTTGTAAATTGGGCTTCACCCTTTACTTTTGCCTACCCAAAAAAATTGATATCTACCACATGGCACGACAAATACCATTCCGGGAAGCCCTACGCGAAGCAATGAGCGAAGAAATGCGCCGCGATCCCAATGTTTTTCTTATGGGAGAGGAAGTAGCTGAGTACAATGGCGCCTATAAAGTGAGCCAGGGTATGTTAGCTGAATTTGGCCCTGAACGCGTAATTGATACCCCGATTGCAGAACTTGGCTTTACGGCCATTGCCGTGGGCGCTGCGCAGAATGGATTACGCCCGATTGTGGAATTCATGACCTGGAACTTTGCCGTTTTGCCGCTGGATCAGATTTTGAATACCGGCAGTAAAATGAAAGCTATGAGCGGTGGCCAGATAGGATGCCCCATTGTTTTCCGCGGACCCAATGGCAGTGCAGGTCAGTTGGGCGCTCAGCACTCCACTGCTTTTGAAAGCATGCTTGCCAACATTCCCGGCATGAAAGTGATTTCTCCAAGCAACCCGTACGATGCCAAAGGCCTGCTGAAAAGCGCCATCCGCGATGAAGACCCGGTTTGTTTCCTTGAAAGCGAAGTGATGTATGGTGAAAAGGGGGAAGTGCCTGAAGAAGAATACCTGATTCCCATTGGCAAGGCCGATATAAAGAGGGCAGGAACGGATGTAACCATCGTTTCTTTTAATAAAATGATGAAAGTTGCCTTGGGTGCCGCTGCCGAACTTGAAAAAGAGGGTGTTAGCGCCGAAGTGGTGGATCTGAGAAGCATCCGTCCGCTGGACTGGATGACCGTGCTGGAAAGCGTAAAGAAGACCAACCGCCTGGTAATTGTGGAAGAACAATGGCCCATGTGCTCCGTTTCGAGCGAAGTGGCTTACCGCATTCAAAAGGAAGGGTTCGACTACCTCGATGCCCCGGTTCGCCGGATTACCAGCGCCGATGCGCCTATGCACTATGCGCCAAACCTGGCTGCCCTCGCTATTCCAGATGTGGCAAGGACAGTTAAACTGGTGAAGGAAGTGCTGTATATGAAAAAATAAGTATAGGGTAAATAATGTTTTATTGATTAAAAAGGCCGGTTTTTACCGGCTTTTTTAATTGGGGGCAAGTTTTCAAAATTAGATGTTGCATTAGTGGAATTGGCAAGTTATGAACTACTTGCGGATCATCATTTCGCCTAACAATTTATATGAATGCATCCTCGCTTCATGGTCAAAAATATGTGCATTGGCCATCAATTCATTAATTCCGGTTCGATCAATAAACGCCTGTATATTTTTTTCCAAGGTATCCGGGCTGCCAATAAATGAAGAAGAAAGCATTTGTTTTACATGCGCTTCTTCCACCTCGTTCCATAACTCGTTCATATTACGTACCGGAGGCTGCAAAAGCTCGCGTTCGTCGCGAATGATGCCCAAAAAAGCCTGGTAAGCAGAGGTGGCAAGATAATGTGCTTCCTCATCAGTATCCGCAGCAATTACATTTACGCAAGCCATGGTATATGGCTCATCCAATTGGGTAGAGGGCCTGAATTCATTCCTGTAAATAGAAAAAGCTGATTGCATTTGCTGAGGCGCAAAATGAGCGGCAAAAGCATAAGGCATACCCAAAAATGCTGCAAGGTGTGCGCTATCGGTACTCGAACCCAATATCCACATGGGAATATCAACCCCTTCGCCGGGAATGGCCCTTACTTTAGCGGTGCTGTTATCTTTGGAGAAATATTTTTTTAACTCCACTACCTGCTGCGGAAAATCTTCAGCCCTGAGATTAGCGTTTCTTCTGATTGCCATGGCTGTAAGCTGGTCAGTGCCGGGAGCACGGCCAAGCCCAAGGTCAATTCTGCCCGGGTATAAACTTCCTAACGTGCCAAATTGCTCTGCAATAATCAATGAAGAATGATTTGGGAGCATGATACCTCCCGATCCAACCCGTATTGTTTTTGTTCCTCCGGCAATAAAACCAATCAACACCGATGTTGCAGCGCTGGCAATACTTATGAAATTATGATGTTCGGCAAGCCAGTATCGCTTATAGCCCAATTGTTCAGTGTGTTGCGCCAGTTGAAGGCTTTTGCGAAAAGTATGTTCAGGCGTTGAGTCTTTTACGACGGCGGCAAGATCTAACACAGAGATCGGAATTTGTTGTTTACTCATTCCTGCAAAGTTAGCGGGCTGTTTGGCCAAATAAGGTGACCTTCAATTACTTAACAAAACGAATAAATTATTGCGTGTGAGTTTCATTCACCTTACTACTTATCTTTATAAAAACATCAGCCATGCAATTAACCTCGCGCAGAACCGTATTAAAAGCAATTGGCCTTGGCGGAAGTGCTATTCTGTTTTCGCCTAACAGTTTACTGGCATGTACTGCGCCAAAGAAAGAAAAATTAGGTGTGGCGCTTGTTGGGCTTGGCTATTACAGCAACGACCTGCTGGCACCCGCATTGCAGCAAACAACCCATTGCTATCTCGCTGGGATCGTTACAGGCACTCCCGCTAAAGCCGAAACATGGAAAGCAAAATATAATATACAAGACAAGAATATTTACAACTATCAAAACATGGGCGATATAGCCAACAACCCTGATATTGATGTGATATATATTGTGCTACCCCCATCCATGCACGAGGAATATGTGTTAAAAGCAGCCGGTACCGGCAAACATGTATGGTGTGAAAAGCCTATGGCACTAACTGTGCAGGAATGCACGCGCATGATAGAGGCATGCAAAAAAAATAAAGTGTCGCTGGCAATAGGTTATCGTTTGCAGCACGAACCAAACACACAGGAATACAGGCGCATTGTACAGCAGCAATTGCTTGGAAAGGTTACGAAAATTAATGTTGCAGCCGGATACAGGGATAACCGGACCGATCACTGGAAACAGAAAAAGGAAATGGGTGGCGGTGTAATGCCCGATATGGGCGTGTATGCCATTCAGGGCGCAAGGTTGGGAACCAATATGGAGCCAATAGCCGTTCTTTCTGCAAAAGCATCCACCACAAGGCCTGACATTTATAAAAATGGTTTGGATGAGACAATGATCTATCAACTGGAATTTCCAGGCGGCGTAATTGCCGACCTGAAAAGCAGCTTTGGCGAAAATGTAAACTTTCTCGATATCACCTGCGAAAAAGGAGCCATCAACATGTCCCCTTATTCAGCATATAGTGGAGTAAAAGGCAGCAGTCCGCTGGGAAACATAGCCCATCCTTACAGTGTACCCTGGCAACAGGCAAAACAAATGGATGACGATGCCCAGGCTATCATGCAGGGAAAAACTATGCAGGTTCCTGGCGAGGAAGGGTTAAGGGATGTTAGGATTTTCCAGGCGATATATGAGTCAGCAGCCACCGGCAAGCAGGTTTCAATTGTTTAGGATTTATAGTGGAGGTTTCACCACTTCATTGGTTTCAGGCCTGTTAACAGTTTACATTTTCTTCTTCTCTACCTTATCTGTGTAATTCAAATACATAGGTAGAGCAGCCGAACCAAACCAGGGAAAAAGTTCCACATCAAAAATCCCTGCCTTAATGGATGGATCGGTTTGGGTAAGCTCTTTTGCTTCTTCAATCGTTTTTACATTCAGGATAAATATGCCGCGGTACGTTTTATCATTTTTGCCAATGGGACCCGCAACCACCAGTTTGCCAGCATCTGCCATTACCTTCATATTGCTGAAATGCCCACGAAACAGGCTGTCCCTCGATGCCTTATCAGTAATCTTGCTGTCATTCGGCCCGGTTTTTAAAATAACCAGCACATAGCTTTTCATACCATTTTCATTCGCGCCAAGCGAATCGGCAAGCGCTTTGTCGTATTTGGGGTTTTCTGATTGGGCAAAGGTTGAAAGGCAAAAAAGGGCTGACATGGCGAGGAGGAAGGAGGCTTTCATAAGTAAATGGTTAATTTAAAAGAGTAAATATTGCAGGTTAAATTCAACTACTCTGGCCATATTTCATCCAATGCTAGTTTAACTGTTTTACCTTCCCTTGCTTGTTTTTTACTTGCCTTAATTTTCGAAACAAATTCAGGGTGATAATTGGAAACCTCATGTTTTACTTTGAGTGCTTTTAAGGATGCCCTCAAAGCGTCCGTTTGTTCTTTGGTGTCAGGATGCGCAATTACAGTTTCCATAAATTTTCCGGTTAGGATACAATTTAAATAGATTTTCAGAAAAAATTAAAGGTACTTATCGCTCCAAATCCTAAAAAAATCCACCGGCATTCCTTTCGACCAGGCTTCAACTATAGTCTAACAGCTCAGAGCAAGCATCCCAATCCTAATTCCTAATTCCTAATTCCTAATTCC
>CAYUGH010000129.1:0-10518 GCA_964444195.1 uncultured Chitinophagaceae bacterium | reverse complement strand
AATCGCCTTACTGAATATTAATATCATTAGGGCATACCATTGCATTTAGCGGTTAAATGAATAATATGACGAAGATCATTTTTGTTTTCATTCATCTTACGAAAATTTGTCAGATCAGTAACCGAAACAGCAGGCCTTCAAACGCTGCTATTTCAAAACATAACTGTCTTGCCAGATATCAATTCATTTAGAATTGTCCTGTGCCTTATAGTAGTTCTGCATGCGCATGGGATATCCGGTCAAAACCCCGGGGATAGCCTTTTGTTGGAAAACAAAATGACAATAGCTATTGTACCCGGCAAGTTTGAGAAACTGGAAAAAAACCTGCGAAATACCCAGGCTAAGCTGGCCAAACAACAAAATGCCGCTATGAAAGCGGTGGAAAAGCAGCAACAGGATATGCTCGAAGTAATTAGCAAAGCCGATAGCGGTTTTGCCCTGCAATTGCGGCAGCAGTGGGAAGAGCATATGGCCCAAATTGTCCACGCTAAAACACCGTATGTAGCCCGGTTAGACACTCTTACCACCTTACTGAAATTTATTAGTCATCATAAGGGAAAAATACCCCAAATAGGGCCGCTGGAAGATGTGCTTGGCGATATGAAGGAGAAGCTTGCAGTGTGCAATGCCCTGCAAAATGCAGCGGTACAGCAAAGACAACTGATTGGGCAATGGCTGCAGGGGCGAAGTGGATTAGATGTTGGATTAGCAAAGCAATTAAAAGCTTATTCGCTTCAGTTATCTGTTTACAAGCAACAATTGGAAGCCTGGAAAACCACCCTGAACGATCCTGTAAAATTAGAACAGGCGATGCTGGCAGGCCTGCAAAAGCTGCCTGGATTCAGCAAGTTTTTGGAGCAGAACAATCAACTGGCTGCCATTTTGGGAAGGGGGGGATTGGGCAGCAATCCGGCGGGAGCAGGAATACCTGTACCCGGTATGCAATCAAGGCAAAACCTTTTGCAGCAATTGCAGCAGCGATTTGGGAACAATGCAACAGGCACAGGGAGTGGTGTACCGCAGATCATTCAGCAAAACCTTGAAGACGCCATGCGAAGCTTATCATCCTTGCAACAGGGCATTCAACAATTAGAGGGGTATTTGGGCCGGGGTGCAATTGGCAACCAAAACCTTACACCGCAGGAAAAGGAATCAGCCGCTTTAAAGGCCCTTCCTGTGCATAAGAGAATCAGGATAGGATATAATATTCAGTCGGGTGGAGGCCCCAACTATTTTCCTGCCATTAATGATATAGGCTTGAAAGCAGGGTTTCAATTGCATCCGCGGTTTGAAGCGGGCATAGGCGGGGCATATAAATTGGGGCTTGGCGACAGTTGGAGAAAAATAAAAATCAGTCACGAGGGCGTTGCCATAAGAAGCTATGCCGATTGGCGGATTACACCCGCGGGCGATAAATTCCTGAAAGGTTTTTGGGTAACGGCCGGTTATGAGTGGAATAACTTTACAAGGTTGGCTGTATCCAATAGTGATACAAACAATACAGCCAGTTTACCCACAGGACCGGTATTGTGGACTAACGCAGGCTTACTGGGCGTTACCAAAAAAATTGCAAAAGGAAAAAAGGAAATGCATTTTCAAATACTGTGGCAGTTTTCAACAGGGAATGGCCCAAATGCATCTGCGCCCTTTTTATTTAGATGGGGTAAAAGTTTTTAACGGAAATACCATTTAATAAAACCAATCTATACCTTACTGAAAATGAAAAAACTTAAACGGATTAAGTATTTATTAGCAGCCTTCATTTTTATACATGGCTTTGGAGTATTGAAAGCGCAATATGAACCTTCGGGGGCCCCGGCCTTAAAAACATTTACCATGAACAACGATTTGCTTGGTAGCGCAAGCAATAGCGTTAACCTGTTTACAGGCGATGTAGCTTTGCCTATCCAACTGCTTAGTTTGCCGGGCAGAACCGGGTTGGACTTAAATGTTGGCATTGGCTATAGCAGCCAGGTACAGCAAGTTGTGGATAAATGGAACCAGGAGGCGCCGACAGGAATATTGGGGCTTGGATGGAGCCTGGATTTGCCAAAAATAGTATGCGACCATAAGCAAACCGGTACCCGGATAGACGATGAATACTATTTGGTTGAAGGTGGTATAAGTAATAAGTTGGTTCGTACTATTTCGGGCAGCGACCCACAAGGTAATTTTTACGTGTACGAAACTTTGAATTACCAGTTTTGGCGTATAAGGTATTACTACGATCCCGTGGAGTATGGAAGCGGTGGAAGTGGCGCCAATAAATGGGAAATTGTAAAGGAAGACGGCACAAGGTTTATTTACGGCGACCAATGGAGCAACAGGAAAACGGTACAATGGATGGTGCGGTGGGGTAACTGGATAGGCAGCAGCGCTCAAACACAGGGGCAAAGCAGGCTGGCATTTGTTTGGAACCTATCGGAGATAATAAACCTATGGGGCGAAAAAATAACTTATGAATATGTGCAGGAAGAACAATTTGTGGGCAGTATTTATGGTGTAAAGCACACTGAAGCATCGTACATAAGCAAGATAACCAATCCACAGGGCCAAAGCATTGTATTTGGGCATAAAGACAAACAACATCCATATTTTTTAGAGCCACACATTGAAAAGCCGGAACCCGATGCTTACCAGGAATTTTATGAGAAAAAATACCTCGATTTTGTGGAGGTAAGGAACCAAAGCAATGCAAAAATGCTTGAGGTCTCATTTAAGTATGGGAACATGAACGCAGGCACGAACGCTGCTAAAATGTTGCTAACGGGCATTGTTCAAAAAAATGCATCAGGTACCGCTTTGCCAGGTTTATCATTTCAATATTTTACATCCGGCAATTATAAAGGGATGCTTGAAAAGGTAACTTACCCCGGCGGTGGCTCCATCACTTACCATTATGATACCAAAACCATTGAAAGATCGGAGCGTGAATTAGCTATAACAGCCCCAAGTGGTTATGCTGAGCCCAAAGTTTGGGTGGCAAGCGACTATGCAGTTGTTGCCTGGCGCCAACTCGCAAGCGGTGGCGGGCATACCGATGCAGCAAGGCAGGTAAAACTATTTGCCTACCAGTGGGTTGGGGAATGGAAGGGGCAGGAGTTGGTAACCCTTAGTAATATCCATTTGGAGGGAGATTCCTGGAATAAGGACTTTAAGGATTTTCAGGTTAGCTTACAGGATAATCATTTTGCATTATTAGTTAGGTCGTCAAATTCTAGCAACAATCATGTTTTAAGGATTTGGAAAAAATCGAACCAGATAAGGAGTGAATGGGGAACTCCATTTTTGACTTCATGGAATGCTGATGATAGCCAGGTGCCAACCTTATTAAGCGGATCTCATTTTGTAGCTGCCGGGAACCGGAGAAAAACAGGATCTAATCCTGTTTGCCGCATTTTTTTGGATAGAGGTAACAGTTGGTTTCAGCATGATCCTAATTTGCCTGTAACCGCCTACTATGAATATACTGCAGCAAATAACTATGTTATAGCTCACAGAAGGCAAAATGGAATATCCAATTTTCCTATTTATTTTCTCTATTTGAGTGAAGACGGCAAAGTGGTTGAAAAAAGCTTCCCCACCGCCCTTGGCTTTACCTCCACAACACCAAGCTATTGGTACAGTGCTAATAGTTTTGCTGTATGCATGGCTGGCGGCATGGGCAGCAATGGTCAAAATAAGGAATTTGCGTATCGCTGGGATATAAACTATAATACATTTTATCGCGATGATAAGGACAAAATGAATCAGGATTTATTTGGAACATTAACTGATCATTCGCCTGTTTTTATTCAAAATAATTCATTGGTAGGTATCTATGGAAAATTGGCCAGATATGATGGCGTTCAATGGTCTACATTAAACATTAGCACCGTGAATGGAGTGGGGGAAATATCATTTATTTATGGTGATGATATCTGTGTGAGGCCAACTACCATCGAATACTATACAGGGAACTATGGCGGAAGAGCAAGTATTTTCAATCCAAATATCAATGGCTGGGATAATGATTTAGTTTTAGGTGGACCCAATTCAGGTGTTCAGTTTTACCCAACTGTTGGCAACAAGTATTTTTATTTTGGAAATGGGTATTATATCCGAAATCCAAATGGTATCTATCAAAAAATTCATACTGATCAAAATCAATCTGGAGCAGCAGTTATGAAAGCTGGCGGGCCTTCATTTGATTTAAGATGTGCTATTGGACCAGGCTATCATTTTGCCGACGTCCGGGTTATTGAAAATGGTGCAGTTCAATCTCCAATAACTTTAACTAACCGCAAGTTTTTATACAGCTATACGAAGTATAGAAACGCTGGGATTGGTTTTCAAACAGTGGTAACTTTCAATAGCAACATCCAAAATATAGAAGATGCTAATGTGTTATATTTGAGCCGACTAATTGAAAATGTAATTACCGGCAAGCAAACCGACTGTGTTGTTGGCCATATTTCCACGAACGATGGCCTTACTACCCGCCATATTGCGTATGATTATGATTTGGGAAAAGCAGTAATGGACCCTGCCGGTATTACCGCCCAATACCACGAAGTAACCGAAATTCCCGCAAGCCAAACGACCGCCAATAAGCCCTTTGGATCCATAAAATATTTTTTTGGAAACGGCCTTACCGCTACCGAACTTGGCCATACCCACGACTTTAGCAACCTGCAATGGACAGGCGCGCTGTACAAAAAGGATATGTATGATGCTTCAGGAACCTTAAAGGGATATGAGCGTACGGTAATGAATGTATTTGCTAAAAACCTGTTAAACGACATGTCGTTTCCTGTAGAAACTGCCCGCTATTCCCGCCCGGTAGAGGTAATGAGTTTGGCCGATGGAATTTTTTCAAACAAATACATTTACTATGCAAACCTTACAGGGCTGCCAACCCACGATATTGTTGTGGGTCACGACAGCAAATTCAATTCCCTGCGTACCGACTATAAGTATTTTTGGGAAGCCTATAATACATCCCGTGACCTGAACATTCTTTCGCCTGTTATACAAACCAAGCAAACGCTTGAAATATCAGGTACGGGTAGTGTGGTGCATTCAAGCGAGGCTACTACCTGGAAACAGTGGAATGGGACGAATGTTTTTGGACCCCATAAGACCTATTCCTGGAGGCGTAACTATAGCCCCGATTTTGATTTTGCCAACTGCAGCAACGAAAACGAACCCGGTTCATACTGGCAAAAAATTTCGGAGGTTAATGCGGTAAATGCAGCAGGGCAGGTATTACAAGTTACAAAACACTAAAACCAAAGTTTACCCATGTGCAACAATTTCTTCATAAAACGTTTTGTCTTAAACCTTATTGGCTGCTTATGTGTTGGGGTTGCAGCAGGCCAATCATTTGCCATACCGGCCACGCAGGTATTAGGCTATCCTGATAATAAAGTTATTGGCTCCTGTACCAATTGCGTACAAACAGAAGTGGCCCTCACCAGCTTTGAACCGCAAGCCTCTGGTGGCTGGGTTTATAATTCCGGGTTTGCCTTACAAACAACTTCAAAGCATTCATTTACCGGTTTTTTCAACTTCAACCTTTCTGGCGGAAATGTTACCAAAACCATAACCCCGCTTACCGGGAAAAACCTGGTAATTTCGTACTGGACTACAACATCTTCAAAATTAGTAAACGGGCAAACCGGGACCGAAGGCCGCAATGCCCTGATTGATGGAGTACTTTGGAAACAATACAGGCATACCCTGAACAACCCATCATCCGTTACCGTTTCAGGCACAGGCATTATTGACGAGTTAAGGATGTATCCATCCGATGCTGAAGTATCAACCTATACCTATGCCGATGATAAGGGAATAATTACCCAATGCGATGCCTTCGACCAGGTTAGGTATAATGAATACGATCCCTTTAACCGCGTGGCTGTGGTGCGCGACCCCGATTACCGCATCCTGAAAAGCTATTGCTATGGGCAGGCAGGCGAACAGCACGATTGCAATACCCCTGTATTTTTCAATGATCAACGGCAGGCAACCCTGGCAAGGGTTGATTGTATGGACGGACTGACACCCGGCAACGCTACCTATACGGTACCGGCAAACACCTATTACAGTTATATTTCCAAGGCAGATGCCAACCAAAAAGCCGATGCCGATTTGGATGCCAATAAGCAATTGTATGCCAATATAAACGGATCGTGCAATACAATATATTACAGCGATGACCATAGCAATGTGTACTATTCAAACCAATGCATCTGGCCGCAAAATCCAACGCCCATTTATGTAAGTGTTCCTTTTGGAATGTTTACCAGCAACCTATCAAAGCAGGATGCCAACAACCAGGCCTTGGCCTACGCGCAAGATTATGCCAATTCCAATGGAGGATGCAATCAATTGGTAGAACTTCAATACAACCATTATGGTTGGGGGGGAGGGTACATATCAGTAATACTTACCAAAACCGATACATACGAACAATACTTTTTTGATATTTATTACACTGGTTACGGAATGCTTGGATCCGTGCCTGCGGGCAATTATGATGTAACTATTTATTCTTCCTATTGGCAGTCATTTGGTTTTGCGTGCGGCTATTATCAAAGCGGAACAACTATAAGTTTTTACGGCGTACCTGTATCGGAATACTGTAATGTTCTTAACATTTATTAATCGTTTAATTGTAAAGCAGGAATAGCAAAAATTGGCTGATGAAGAAGATACCTGTCCCGGAATAATAAAATTTGGATGATGCGGATTTGTAGTTTTAAAGGATAGAACTTAACAGTGTACTTAAATAAATAATGAACATATGAAATCCCCACGAACGGGTGTACACCCAACACGCATGACCTTTTGGGGATTCCATATGGCAAATAAAAACCAGCAGCCAAAGGCTGCGCACTAAAAATGAACATATGACAATTAAAACTTTAGTACTCACTGCTTTTTTTTGCGGCGCCTTTTTAGTTGGAAGCACGCAGGATTTTTATGCGCACAAAGTACCTATGTTGCAAGGCGATACATTGGATTGTACGAAATTGAAAGGAATCAAGGTACTTGTAATGGCCGGGGTACCTGCCGGCGCCGATAGCAGCTATGAAGCCTTTAAGGCATTTGCAGCTTCAAATCCGGGCCTGGTCATTTTGGGGCTGTTGCAGCAGGCGGGGAATAGCAGTTCTTTAGCGTTCAACAAGCAAATAGCATCATTATACGAAGGCACTTCTATTAAGTTGGTCCTGCCATCCGAATTATCAAAAGCAGGCCGGGGCGCACAGTTGCCGCTTGTGCAGTGGCTTACACACAAAGAGTTGAACCGTCATTTTGACCGCGATGCAAATGAAGCGGGCACACGGTTTTTTATAGACGAAACCGGCAGGCTTTATGCCGTAATTGGGCCGCAGGCGCCCTGGGGTTCGCCCGTTATGAACAAAATATTGGAAGCAAAGCCACCCTTGCAGGCACAGTAACTTTTTTACCGGGCTTTCATAGCTCTGCGTACAGTACAGTAAATTTTTGAAACCTTACATATACGAAGCCAAATGAACCGTACATACCATATTTTTTTGATTGGCTGCATAATGCAATGGGTAAGCGCGGTGGCGCAAACGCCGCCATCCACCCCCACCGGCTGGCCTGCGGGAACCAAGCCCGCTTATGTGCGTACCTGGGAGGCCACCACGCCACAAACCGATGCAACGCTGCTTGCGGGCAAAAGCCTGGGCGAGGTAAAGCAAACCACGGTGTATATGGACGGGCTTGGCCGCCCCATGCAAACGGTGGTGAGGCAGGGCGCGCTGCCCACGCAGGGTGGGGTGGCGCAGGCCAAAGACCTGGTAACGGCGATGTGGCAGGATGAAGCCGGGCGCGAAACACGGCAGTACCTGCCCTTTGCATCGGCAGGGGCCGATGGCAGCTTTAAGCCCGGCGCCTTTGAAGAACAACGTGCTTTTTATGAAGGGTATTGGGCCGTACACAGCGGCGAAACCAATATTGGCGGTACAGGACGCAACTGGGCCCTGGGGCTTACCGGATACGAAGCAAGCCCTATGAACAGGGTGGTGGCTCAGTATGCAGCGGGAGCTGCATGGGCAGGTAGCCATCAGGCTGCTGCTTTGGAAAAACGGGGCGCCAAAGTAGAGTATCGTGCCAATACCCTTGACGATGCCGTGAGGCTATGGACAGTAGAGGAGCCATTAATAGGCCAGTTTGCCACGCTTAGTTCTGCCACCATATATGCTGCCGACAGGCTAAACCGCATAGCCACCACTGACGAACATGGCAGGCAGACCGTAGTGTATAAAGACAAAATGGGCAATGATGTACTGGTACAGGTGCAAAATACTGATGCCGTGGGCGGCGATAATGGCAGCCAGTACCAGCACTGGCACTATACATACCATATATACGATGCTATGGGCAAGTTGCGCTGCACAATTACCCCCCGTGGAGTTGAGTTGCTGGCTGCCAACAGTTGGGTACTGACTGCCGGTATATTGGAGCACCAGTGCTACCGCTATGAGTACGACAATCTATTCAGGCAAATAATAGAAAAAACCCCCGGCATAGAGCCGGTGTACAACGTGTACGACCAACGGGGCCGCGCAATCCTAAGCCAGGATGGCAACCTGCGGCCGCACGGTAAATGGATGGTAACGCTGTACGACAAATACGACCGCCCGGTACAAACCGGGATATGGACAAATACCGGGAACAACACATTAAGCAACATGGTAGCCTGGGGCAACACGGTACCCGCAGGGATTTTTCCATTTGACCATGCCAACCCGCCCGCCTCCGGCTGGGAAAGGCACAGCCGCACAGGCTACGACGATTATGCCGGTTTTCCCACAGGGGTGGGCATGACCGCCGCGTACGACAACACCTATACCGGCAACGGCAATTATTTCATAACCACCCATCATGCAGCCCCTCATTATGCCGAACCCATAGCTGAAAACAAACAAACCCGCGGGCTGGTAACCTGGACCGAAACCAAAAGCGAAACCGGCGGGTATTTATACACAGCCCAGTTTTACGATTACAAGGGGCGTATCATACAGGTAAAAAAGAACAATGCCGCGGGTGGCGCCGATATTATAACCACCCAGTACAACTTTAGCGGGCAGCCGGTGCGGGTGCTGATGCGGCACAGCACAGGCATACCTGTGCAAACCACGCTGGCGCTTACGCAGTACCGCTACGATGAGCTGGGCCGGGCCACCATGACCGAGCAAAAAGTACAGCATACCCTTGTAAACAATGATGCCCAACCACCGCATTGGAACCGCATAGCGCAGGTGGAATATGACCTAATGGGCGTAATGGTAAAGAAAGAATTGGGTGGGCTGGCCGGCAACGACGGCAACCGCACACAGGCAGCCATACAAACCCTTGTGTACAGCTACAATGTACGGGGCTGGGCCGCGGGGGTAAACCGCGACTATTTAACCACCAATGCCCATGCGGGGCAAACAAGGTTTGGCTACGAAATAGCCTACCATACTACAGGCAGTATAACCGGGCAAGGCTATACCGGCAACGGGCTGTACAACGGGCAAATAAACGGTATTACCTGGAAGGCAAGCGGCGACGGGGTGCGCCGCCGGTACAGCTATGCTTACGATGGGTTGGGGCAAATGCTGAAAGCCAATTTTGTGCAGCACAACACCGATGGAACGGGATGGAATGCTAACAAAGTAAACTATACCGAGCAAATAGGCAACGGCAGCCAGGGCGCCAATGCCTACGATGCCAATGGCAATATAAAAGGGCTTACCCGCCATGGCTACCGCCTCCATACCCTGAGCAGCGCGGTAATAGACCAGCTAAGCTATCATTACCGTTTCGGCGAGCTAAGCAACCAGTTGCAGTACATAAGCGACGGGCAAAACGACCCGCAGACCACCATGGGCGATTTTAGGACCAGCGTGCTGCACACCCAAAGCAAAAACGCAGCCACCGAAGACTATACCTACGACCCCAATGGCAACCTTACCCGCGACTACAACAAGGATGTGGCCACGGCCGCCAACGGCGCGGGCATAAGCTACAACCACCTGGACCTGCCTACCCATGTACAGGTAAAAAAGCAGGGTGGTGGATTGGTCGGTGACATTGAATATAAATATGATGCAACAGGGGGTAAGTTGCGCAAAAAGGTACAGGAAAATGCGGTAAGCATACCCTGGCCGGGCGGACCACTCAGTAGCGATATTACCACAACAAGCTTTTACGCCGATGGTTTTGTATATGAAACCAAAATATACGGCAACACCACATTAAAGCCATACCTGGATTATACCATGCGGCTGCAATACATACTGCACGGCGAAGGCCGCATACGCTTTGTAGCCGGTGCCACGGCAGCGGAAAACAAATTGGTGTACGATTATAATATTACCGACCATGTAGGCAATGTGCGGGTGGTGCTGACAGAAGAAGCGCAGGCGGCCAGGCCATATACCGCCACCATGGAGGATGCTGCACGGGCCGGTGAAGAGGATTGGTTTGAAGGCATAGGCAGCACGGTTTACGACAAAC
>CAYUGH010000128.1:0-10720 GCA_964444195.1 uncultured Chitinophagaceae bacterium | reverse complement strand
CAATAGAGGATTATTGCCGCTAAAAATATAGAACTTTGGTAAGCCTTTGTGCGTTATTCCCATTTTAATGAAGGGTTGAAAAAACTTGTTTCCTTATTTTTTGGCGAATACGCATCTTTACCTAAAATATTTTTTTATGAAATTGAAACTTCCCCTGGTTTGTTTATCGCTTGTACTTTCCTTTTTATCCATGGCCCAAAAGGATAGCAAAACCAAATCGCTGATGAAAGACGCCCAGGCGGCAAAAGATTCCTTTATTAGTAAAGACGATGGAATGTCTGATTTTTTCAACAGTTCGGCCGGCTATGCAATTTTTCCGAATGTAGGTAAAGGCGGGCTTGGTGTTGGTGGCGCTTCAGGGCAGGGTATTGTGTATGTGGGTGGCCAGGCCATCGGCTCCGCAAAAATGACCCAGGTTACTATTGGGCTTCAGGCCGGCGGGCAGGCCTACCGCGAAGTCATTTTCTTTGAAACAGCCGAACAATTGAGCCGCTTCAAGGAAAATAAAGTTGAATTATCGGCGCAGGTTTCGGCAGTTGCGGCGGCGGAGGGCGCCTCCAAGGATGCCAAATACAATGAAGGCGTTGCTGTTTTTACCATGGCCAAAAAAGGGCTGATGTACGAAGCTTCGGTGGGCGGGCAAAAGTTCTCGTTTACTCCTTTTAGTGAATGAAGGAAATAAGGGAAATAATAAAAGCATATGATGCTGCCGTACATGCGGGCAGGCGCAGTGCGCTGGCTGCCGTGGTACACCTCGATGGTTCCTCTTACAGGCGCCCGGGTGCAAGGATGCTGGTGACGGATGACGGGGGGTTGACCGGAGCTATCAGTGGGGGCTGCCTGGAGGGCGATGCGTTGCGTAAGGCGCTGATGGTACTTTCACAGCAACAATCCAAACTGGTAACTTACGATACAAATGATGAGGAAGATGCCACCATTGGCATTCAATTGGGCTGTGCGGGGGTTATCCAGGTGTTGTTTGAGCCCATCCAGGCCAATAACCCGGACAATCCCATTCAACTGTTGCGCAAAGCGGTGGCTGTCCGGCAAAAATCAGTTTTGGTCACCCTGTTTTCGCTTGAAAACAAGCATCATGCACAACCCGGTACCTGCCTGTTGATGGAGGCAAATGGAAATGTGAGCGGGACCATCCCTTTTCCTGAACTGGAGGAATATATCATGCCGGATGTAGAGGCTGCCATGAGCGAAGAGCAGTCTTTTTTCAGGCAATATGTTGGCAATGAATTTGATGTAACAGCCTTTATTGAATTTTTAAAACCGCCTGTATCGCTGGTTGTGGTAGGCGCCGGTAACGATGCCATCCCTATGATGCGTATGGCAGATACCCTAGGGTGGGATGTGCGGGTGGTGGATGGGCGTAATACGCATGCTAAACCTGAGCGTTTTACCAGTGCCTGCCAGGTGCTGGTAAGTAAACCCGAAAAAGCGCTGGAGCAAATTCCCATTGACGGGCAAACCGTTTTTGTGATGATGACCCACAATTACAATTATGACCTTGCCATGTTCCGGGCGATTTTAACCAAAAATGTACCCTATATTGGCCTGCTTGGACCTCGAAAGAAACTTGACCGGATGATTGATGAACTTCGGGAAGCGGGTATGAAAATCACGGATGAAATGCTGGAGAATGTGTATGGCCCCGTTGGTTTGGAAATAGGGGCCGAAACGGCAGAGGAAATAACATTAAGTATTTTGGCAGAAATTCAGGCCGTTTTACATGGAAAGGAGGGCGGCTTGCTCCGCCGGAAAACGGATGTGATTCATGCAAGGTCTGAAACATTGATCGAGGAAAAACGGGTAAGCTAGTATGGAAAACGGTGGGCGGCAATACGGGATTGTGATATTGGCGGGTGGGCAAAGCAGTAGGTTGGGTACCCCCAAACAGTTACTTTCCTACATGGGTAAGAGTTTGCTCGGGCATACCATTGAGGTGGCGTTGAGTACAAATTGTGGCCCCGTTTCGGTCGTGTTGGGTTCAGGAAGCGATATTATTAGGGCCGCTATTGAGGCTTTTCCGGTGCAAATTGTGGAAAATGACGGATGGGAAGAGGGGATGGGGTCTTCGCTTCGTGTGGGGCTTCACGAAATGCTAAAGGCTCAACCCGGTACTGATGCGATAATTTTTATGGTTTGCGATCAGCCATTTGTGACCAAATCGGTATTACTTTGTTTAATCCGTGAGCAGTTAAAAACCGGGAAGGGGATCACGGCAAGTGGGTATTTAGGAAAAATGGGTACACCGGCCTTGATTCAAAAAAAGTATTTTGTGGAACTAATGGAACTACATGGCGATAGCGGGGCAAGGAAATTATTAAAGGAACATGAAGAGGATGTAGCCATTATTCCTTTTGAAGAGGGGCTTACGGATATTGATACCAGGCAAGATTACGAACGACTATTGAAATGAGGGTATGGCCATGATGGTGGATGGGTTTAACAGGGTACATGATTATTTGCGGATATCACTCACAGATAACTGCAACCTTCGTTGCTTTTACTGCATGCCCGATGAAGAGTATGATTTTACCCCGGCAAGCAAATTGATGCAACATGACGAGATTATTGAGATCTCAAAAATTTTTGTGGCCAATGGTGTCAATAAAATTCGCCTGACAGGTGGTGAGCCATTGGTTAGAAAAGATGTGGCCGCCATCATCCTTGGGTTAGGACAGTTGCCTGTAAAATTGACACTTACCACCAACGGCACGCGTCTGCATGAATTTGCTGATGCACTGAAAGATGCGGGTGTTACTTCGCTCAATATCAGCCTCGATACTTTGCATAAGGAAAAGTTCACCCTGATGACGAAACGCAACCATTTCGACCGGGTTCGCCAAAATATTGACCTGATGATTGACCGGGGCTTTCACGTGAAAGTGAATGTGGTGGTGATGAAAGGTTTGAATGATAACGAAATTGTTGATTTTATTAACTGGACAAAGCATGACCCGGTGCATGTACGGTTTATTGAATTTATGCCTTTTAGCGGTAACCGTTGGACGAGCAATAAATTAATGACCTGGCAGCAAATACTTGAGGTTGCATCCGAAGAATTTGATATCCTGCCACTTGACCGCGATAACCACGACACGGCCAAAAAATACATAGTCCCCGGCCATAATGGAACCTTTGCCGTTATCAGCACCATGAGCGCTCCTTTTTGCGGCGATTGCAACCGCATGCGTTTAACGGCCGATGGTAAAATGAAGAACTGTCTTTTTTCAAAATCAGAAACCGACCTGCTAACGCCATACCGGAATGGAGAGGATATAGTTCCCTTAATTTACCAAAGCATCCGCGATAAAAAGCAGGCGCTTGGTGGACAATTTACCGCTGATTATGAACATGTGGAGGCTAACAAAATAGAAAACCGGAGCATGATAACTATTGGTGGATAAGGGGTTGGAAGTTGGTAGATTCACCTTTTTGAAGTAAGAATGTAATGAGTGTCTTGTATTTTTCCTTTTCAAATAAATATTCATGAGAAAAAAAATTAGTGTATCAAGTGCTGTATTTTTTTTATGCTGTTTGGCTGTTTCATTAATCGCTCAACAGAATGTGCCGGCTACCAATGAGTTCATTGTTTCGGGGGCAGTAAAGGCTGAAAAAGTAATTTCATTGGCAGACCTTAAAAAATTAAAAACCCATGAGCTTGGCGATGTAGCCATACTAAATCACCTGGGGGCAAAGAAAAGTGTTGAAACAAAGGTGAAGGGAGTTTTATTAAAGGAGGCATTGGCTTCGCTGGAGTTTGATGTAACAAGTCCCAAATACCTGAGCGAATTTTATTTTGCAGCCAAAGCAACCGATGGGTACACGGTCATATTTTCATGGAATGAGATATTCAATTCTATTTTGGGCGATAAAATATTTGTGGTGTTGGAAAGGGATGGTAAAACCCTTGAGCAGATGGATGACCGCATTTTGCTTTTATCAACAGGGGATTTAAACACCGGCAGAAGGCATGTGAAAGGTTTGGCGCGTATTGAGGTAGGAAGGGTTAAAGGAACACAAAATTAAAATTGCAATTGTGGAATTTCTGATTTCGGTAGAGCAGGCAAAAGAAATGGTAATGGCCTGTAGTCAACGGCTCGAACCGGTTCAAATGGCATTGGCAGAGGCTGCAGGTCATGTTCTTGGGGCCGATATCCATTCGGAATTTTCAATCCCTGCCTATCCCCAATCAAGCATGGACGGATATGCCATGGCTTTTGAGCCCCGCCGCTCGTATAAACTGGTTGGCGAAATGGCGGCGGGTAGCAATAGTGATTTTCATTTAAAACCAGGAGAGGCCGTCAGGATATTTACAGGCGCCGCTGTGCCCGATGGCGCCGATACCGTGCTGATACAGGAGAAGGCGCGGGTAGAAGAGGGTTACCTGTATGTGGATGATGCAAACCTCGCTGTTAGCGCCAATGTACGACCCGTTGGAAGCGAAATACAAAAGGGCGCTTTGGGTTTGCCCAAGGGCGCCATACTTACCCCTGCTGCTATTGGCTTTTTGGCAGGCATTGGTATTGCTGAAGTTGAAGTGTACCCGATGCCAAAAGTGTCGGTGATTGTTACCGGAAATGAATTGCAGGCGCCCGGGCAACCGCTTGAATACGGACAGGTGTACGAAGCCAATTCATTTACGCTGCTGGCTGCGCTGAAAAGCTTGCACATTGCACCTTTGGCAATGTACCGTTGCGGCGACGATCTTGAACAATTGACGGAAATTCTGCTGAACGCGCTTGAAGACAGTGATGTAGTGCTGATGACGGGCGGCGTAAGTGTTGGGGATTATGATTTTACTGCGCTGGCATTTGATGCATGTGAGGTTGAAAAGATATTCCATAAAATCAAGCAAAAGCCGGGAAAGCCTATCTTATTTGGAAGGAAGGGCCATAAACTTGTTTTTGGTTTGCCGGGCAACCCGGCTTCTGTGCTCACCTGTTTTTATCAATATGTTTTGCCGGCCTTTTCAGAACTTTCCGGGCGCCGGCTTTCCCTTCCAACAAAGGAGGCGCCGCTTCATTCAAATTTTAAAAAACCTGCCGGGCTTACCCATTTCCTGAAAGGGTATTTTAATGGAACCACCGTTGAGTTGCTTACCGGGCAGGAATCCTACAAGTTGAATAGCTTTGCCAAAGCCAACTGCCTGGTGGAGATTCCTGAAATGGTGAGCGAACTGGGTGCCGGGGAAATTGTAATTATTCATTTAATTAACTATCAGTTGCAACCTTTGGAACAGTGTTAACCTGAAACATTTGAGCATTAAACGAGCAGAAAAATAGCATTTTTCTTGACAAACCGAATCATTTTTAAGTAAATTTGCACTATGGACAGAACAGAAAATATAAAAGAAATTATTGAAAAACAGTTTCAGGATTTGGTTGACAAGGCGAAACAAATGTATCCCAACATTGACGATACTATTTCTACTTTCAACAACATTACTGCCCAGACTGCAAGTTTACAGGACTATCTGAACTTGACTGTAAAAACACCATCTGAAACGTCTTCAAACCAAATTTCTTTTTCATAATGCCGACTTGGGGACAAATCTTAGGTGAAATACGGACACGAATTCAGCAAGGAGACCCCCAGGCTTTTGACAGCGTTAGAAATAAATATCTCAAAGAACTAAGTACATTTACTGGAAGAAACACCATCATTTATGCGACACGATGGACTGGCGGTGATGCTCCTCCGAATTTAGTTTCAATTACAGACGAAGATATTCATGCGTTCATGGAAGCCATTGCAGGACTTGAAGGAAACACACTTGATTTAATTCTTCATTCTGGTGGGGGTTCTGCGGAGGCAACTGATGCAATTGTTTCTTATTTGCGACAAAAATTTTCAGACATTCGAATTATCATTCCTCAAGCGGCAATGAGTGCAGGTACAATGCTGTCTTGTTCAGCGAATGTAATTGTCATGGGCAAACAATCTTCAATTGGTCCAATTGATCCCCAATTTATTCTTCAAACTTCTGTAGGCATTCAGGCAATTCCAGCACATGCAATTCTTGAACAATTCAAAAAAGCACAAGACGATTGCAGAGAGAACCCTAAAAATTTGAATTCCTGGCTTCCAATGTTAAGTCAGTATGGACCTGCACTTTTAGTTCGCTGCCAAGACCAAATTGATTTTGGTAAGGAATTAGTAGAAAACTGGTTGAGCCGGTATATGTTTAATGGCGAACAAACGCCTAAACCGGCAATGATTGCAGAATATCTTTCAAATCACTCAAATTTCAAGACACATGGCAAACACATCAATGCAATCAAAGCATTAGAACTGGGTCTTAAAATAGAAATGCTAGAGGACAACCAAGATTTGCAAGACAAAGTGCTTTCAGCTTTTCATTCAACTATGCATGCTTTTGGTAGCACTAATACCGCAAAAGTTGTTGCTAACCAAAATGGAAATTGTTTCTTGAAGCAGTTTAATGCTGGAGTTCCATTGCAATTAAAAAAATAACTATTCGTGACGATGCTTCAGATAATGTGCCTGTAAACTTGGAATGACACTGCTTAGTGGAGTGGGTACACACGGCAACGGCTCACATAAGATCAATAGGTTAATTGAAATAAAAGGTACAGATTTGTTCGGTAATCAAACAGTATTGCTTCTAACAAACAAAAGTGCATTAGCGAACAGGGGCGTACTCCTTGTCCCTGCCTTTTAGTTTAGTTATTTATAACCGTTTCTTTGATTGTATGGACCTAAATATGTGGTTTTATATTTTGCTGCTGGTGGTGGCCTTCCTGTACGCATCGGTTGGCCATGGTGGTGCAAGCGGTTACCTGGCTTTGATGGCGCTGTTTGGCATTGCCCCCGATGTAATGAAGCCAACGGCGCTCATGCTCAACCTGTTTGTTTCGCTTACGGCCTTTATCCAATATTACCGTGGAGGGCATTTTAAATGGCAGATATTCTGGCCGCTTGCCTTGCTTTCCGTTCCTATGGCTTTTCTCGGTGGCTTGATAAGTATTGACGCCCATGTATATAAAAAACTGCTCGGGGTATTGCTATTGCTGCCCATAATCCGTTTTTTGTTTTTCAGGAATATCGAAGTGCACGAACTTAAACCGGTAAAACCCTGGTTGTCGGCCGGAATGGGAGCCGGTATCGGGTGGCTTTCGGGCTTGATAGGTATTGGTGGCGGTATCATCCTTTCACCCATTCTGCTGTTATTAAAATGGACCAATCAAAAGCAAACGGCTGCCATCAGCGCGATTTTCATTTTTGTAAATTCATTGGCTGGGTTGTTGGGTCAAATGAAAAAGGGTGTTTCGTTTACGCCTGAAATGACTATTTATGTGGCGATTGCCTTTACCGGTGGGCTTGCAGGCGCCTATCTTGGCGCGCTGAAATTCAACCAGAATATTTTAAAGTATTCACTTGCTGCGGTACTTGCAGTAGCTTCGTACAAATTAATTTTTACCGCGGCATAGCCCGTTTACTATACTTTCAAATGGACATTATTTTTTTCGGACAATTGGCAGATATTACCGGAAGGGCGACTTTGCATACAGAAGGTATCCCGGATACGGGTTCGCTGAAAGCCAGGCTGGAAAACGATTTCCCGGGATTGAAGCAGGTAAAGTATATTGTAGCCGTAAACAAAAAAATGGTTCAAACCAATACCGTGCTTACAGGCAATGAAACGATAGCGCTGATGCCGCCATTTTCAGGAGGTTGAAATAATGGAGAATACCCATGCCTCATATCAACGATATCAACGGCAAACTATATTGCCCGGGTTTGGCGATGAAGGTCAGCATAAACTTTTATCGGCAAGGGTGCTCGTAATAGGTGCAGGCGGATTAGGATGCCCGGTACTTCAATACCTTGCAGCGGCAGGTGTTGGTACCATTGGTATTGCCGATCATCATAAGGTAAGCCTTAGCAATCTCCACAGGCAGGTTTTGTACACCATGGATGATATTGGTAAACCCAAAGCCCCGCTTGCAGTAGAAAAATTAAAAGCGCTGAATCCTCATATCAGTTACAGCGTTTTTAATGGAAATGTAAATGCTTCCAATATTATTCCACTGGTTAAGGAATTTGATTTGATTGTGGATGGTTCGGATAATTTCCCCACGCGCTATTTGGTAAACGATGCCTGTGTGCTGTTGGGCAAGCCTCTTGTATTTGGCGCCATCAGCCGTTTTGAAGGGCAGGTGGCTGTGTTTAATGTGGCTGATGGTTTACATGGCGATCGTATTCACTACCGCGATCTGTTCCCCAATCCCCCGCAGGATGGTGAAGTGCTTAATTGTGCGGAAAGTGGGGTGCTTGGAGTGCTTCCTGCCATTATTGGTTCAATGATGGCAAATGAGGTGATCAAGTTGATATCGGGGTTGGGAAAAACATTGAGTGGAAGCCTGCTGACTTACAACGCCCTGACAAACGAGACGATGCAATGGCAGTTGCAAAAGAACCCGGAAAGTGATGCACTTGTACCAGCTTCTTTAATTGAATTGCAAAAGAAGGATTATGCCTGGGAATGTGGTTTGGCTTCGGCTGACTTCGAGATTGATGCAACCGATTTAGAGGAATTATTGAGGGATGGAAAGCTGATGTTGATAGATGTACGGGAACCGGGTGAAATGCCTTTACTGAAACGATGGGAACATCAACAGGTTCCATTAGCAACCCTGATGCAACATGGTATTGAAACGGAACTTGAGCAGGTTGTGTTTATTTGCCAAACGGGAAAGCGTAGCTTGACTGCCGCCAGGTGGGCGAAGGAGAAATATGCTGATAAAAAGTTTTATAGTTTGAGAGGAGGCGTGCTGGGGTTGGAGTGATGGTGAGTTGTGTGTTGTGTTGTGGTGTGGTATGGTGCGTGGGACACGAACCATGGCATGGGTTTGAGGGGTGGAGTGTTGTGTGTTGTGGTGTGATATGGTGCGTGAGACACGAACCATGGCATGGGTTTGAGGGGTGGAGTGTTGGGGTTGGAGTGATGGTGAGTTAGGTGGTGTGGTAGAGTGAGGGAGTGATGGTTCGTGAGACACGAACCATGGCACGGGAGTTGTGTGTTGTGGTGTGGTATGGTGCGTGGGACACGAACCATGGCATGGGTGGCATGCGTGGGGGTGAAATTTCAAATTTTTTAATTTCAAATAAAAAATGGAACGTAAACCAAAGAATATATTCCGCGAAGGGCCGGTACCCGCAGCATTTATTGGCGAAAGCATAGCTAAACATGCTACCAACCATGCAATAGGCGGGCACAGCATTTTCCTGGGGCAGGTACGTGCGGATGAAATAGAAGGCAAAAAGGTTGAGGGCATTGAATACACGGCATACGAAGAAATGGCGCTTGAAAAAATGCACGAGATACGAGAGGATATTTTTGCCAGGTACCCGCTTACCTGCATGCATGTTCACCATAGTCTTGGCTATGTACCGGCAGGTGAAATCTGTTTGTTTGTTTTTACCTCCTCAGCCCATCGTAAACCAGCTATGGATGCCTGCACAGAATGTGTGGAACGCATAAAAGCCGAATTGCCGGTTTGGGGGAAAGAGGTTTTTGAGGGGGAGGGGTATCAGTGGAAAGTGAATAAGTGATGTTTATTATTTATTGTTTGTTGTTTAGTGTTGGTTTGGGATTGTGTAGTTGTTTGGGTTTATAATTTTGACGGGTTTTTTAGGTATGTAGGTAACAACAAATAATAAACCATAAACAAATCCTGTTTTAATATTTGACGAAAATTTCTATTCAGTAAAAGGTATTCAGGAGATGGTTAATATTACTAATAAATCAACAACACTTCGTCAAGCCATTGCCGTTGGGGTTTTACGGGTATCGAAGCAGGAAACGATAGACGCTATTGTAAACAGGCAGGTGCCCAAGGGGGATGTATTTGAATTCAGCAGGGCGGCGGGTTTGCTGGCTGTAAAGCGCACCTACGAGGCGATACCCGATTGCCATCCTTTACCAGTAGAGTACACGGCTATAACACATGAGGTAAGCGGATTGGACATCATCATAAAAGTGGAAGTGCATACCGTATATAAAACAGGGGTGGAAGTGGAAGCCATGCATGGCGCAGCTATTACGGCGCTTACCATGTATGATATGCTCAAGCCCATTGATAAGGGCATTGAGATAGCATCCATCAGGCTGGAAGAAAAAAAGGGAGGCAAGAGTGATATTAAATATGCTTATCCCGATTCGGTAAAATGCGCCGTGATTACCTGCAGCGACAGTGTAAGCAAGGGGTTGAATACGGATAAGAGCGGCGACGTGATTGCCCAACGCCTCGAAAAGCATGGACTGAAAGCTGACTGCCGTGAAGCGATCGCTGACGAATTTGAACTGATCCAGGCGAAGGCCAGGCAATTGATCGCAGACGGCTTCGACCTCGTTTTATTTACAGGAGGAACAGGGCTTTCCCCGCGCGATGTAACCCCTGATGCCATTCGTCCCCTGATAGACAGGGATGTGCCGGGCCTGATGGAAACCGCGCGAAATTACGGCCAGCAGCGTACACCCTATGCCATGCTAAGTCGTGGCATTGCAGGGTTTGCCGGAGATTCGCTGATCATTACATTGCCCGGTTCGCCAAGAGGCGCCGAAGAAACCATGGATGCAGTATTTCCATACATTCTGCACGTGTTCAGGGTAAAAGAAGGGGTGAGGCATGATTGAAAGTCGTAGGGATTAATTTCCAATAATCAAATCACCCTGAATTTC
>CAYUGH010000127.1:0-10755 GCA_964444195.1 uncultured Chitinophagaceae bacterium | reverse complement strand
AACCCGCTGAATCCATCATTTTTTTGAAGGGTAATTTCAGCAACTCCATCGCCGTTGGTACTGCCATTGCCAATGAGTTGATTGTTGGTTCCATACACCTGTATCCCAACCCCACTCAATGGGTTGGCTGCGTGGATACTGTTTGCAAATACAAACATTTTGCCTGCACCCGATTTGGCAATCAAACCAATATCGCTCAGCGAAATAAACCGGCTGCTGCGTACCCAATAATCTTCGGTACTGCGAACTGAAATATGGTACACGCCTTTATAACCCGGCAAGCGATCATCGGGGTTAAAATGCAACAGCCTTCCTGAACCGTATTTGGGGAGCGTCCGGGTATCAATCTCCTGCTCAAAAAGCACATCCCCCATTGCATAATCCGAACCGTAATAATCATCGTATTCCTCTTCGCCATATTGTTGCGATGGCTGATACCCATAACTCTCCGCCATCAGCAGGTTGTTTTCATACACTTTGCTTACTACCAGCCTGATTTTTGGGACATTCGTAATGCGGAGCTCTATATTTTTTTGGCCCGCAGCGCCAAGGTAAACGGCTTTATTGTTGGCAAAGCTCAGCGATGGCTCCAATTCACCAAAGGTCAATGAGGTTTCATATTGTTCTTTGAGAACGCCACCCAACTGGCCTTTCAATCCCGGCTTCAGGGTAAGGCTGTAGCTATTCTCGGCACTAAAGCCCGGGCTGGTAATGAGCAGCCCGTTACCGGTAATTTCAACCGAATATTTTACAGCCGGTTCAATGGTTACAAATGCTGAAAGCTCCGTACCTGTTATCACCTGGTTGCTTCGCACATATATGGAACCATTCGTTCCATTATGCTCGGTGGTCACTTCATTTACCAGCAACACAAAAGGCGAGGTTAATTCACCTTCATATTCCTTATCCCCGGCAAGGCCATTTTTGCCCCCATCTGGCATCATTCCTTTTCGCACGGTTAGCGAAACTTTGTAATCCCTATCCTCGGGCCTGATGCCCTGAATTTTTGCTTTGATAACCGGAGACGAACTCAGCGTTTCAAATACCAGTTTGGCCGGCAATTCATCCACCACAACTTTCAAATTTTTTTCAAGCGCCCCGGGGTTAACCGGGTAGTTAAAATGCAACTCAATTACAGGTACAGGCACGGTGCTTCCCTCCTGTTTTACCCAGGTAAAATATTGCTGGTCCAGCGAGAGGTCAGGCGTTCTGAATGCTACCTTGTCCGCGCCTTCAATAGAGGTAAATGTTGTTTTTTCAAGGATGCTTTTTTTGGAGAAAGAGGCTTTGTAACTGGTGGCAGGCGCTAATGGAGAGGCCGGTGAAAATACCAGTTGATCCTTTGTCTCCCAGCGGAATCTTCCCTTTATTTCGGGACTGAAGCGAATATATTCGGTACTGTCCCAACGGTTCAGCATGCTGTCGGTTGCCAGGTTGTTGCTAAACCTGAAAACAAGGTTCCCCAAAACCGGTACCTCATTTTCAGCATTGGTATAAGATAAATTTACCGAACTGCGGTTACATGCAAACACAATGAAAAGGAGGGCAAGCAAAAAGAGGGATGAACGTTTCATGAATTTGATTTAACCCCACCAAATTATTCATTTTATAAAAACGGTAACGAACCAATTTCATATTTCGGCCAACCTTAATACTAATTTAGCAATATGTTTGGTAAGCGGTTGAATGAAGGCCTTAAAAAAATGCCTGTAGGTTGGCGAAGGGGCTTGTATGGTGTAGTTATCGTATCAGGTCTTTGGCTGATCCTGAATCTTTTGTTTCCTTTCAAAAAGGATATCGCTTATTCACCCATGGTTTTCGACCGGAATGGAGTGCTGCTTTTTACCCGGCTCACTCCCGGTGAAAAATGGAGGCTTTATCTTCAATCCACCGATATAACCCCATTGATGGAAAAAACCATCCTCGCCAAAGAGGACCGCTGGTTTTATTACCATCCCGGCATTAACCCGGTAGCAATAATAAGGGCCGGTTTCCGCAACCTTTTTACCGGCCGCCGCACATCCGGTGCAAGTACCATTACCATGCAGGTGGCCAAAATGCTTCACCCCCGCAAGCGAACATTCGGCAGCAAGATCATTGAAATGTTCCGTGCAACCCAACTGGAATGGCAATACAGCAAAAAAGAAATCCTGAGGCTCTATTTAAACCTGGCGCCTTACGGGGGCAATATGGAAGGGCTTGCCTCGGCAGCATATTTTTACCTTGACAAATCGCCCGATCACCTGTCGCTCTCAGAAATTACCGCCCTGAGTGTAATACCCAACCGGCCAAACAGCCTTACCCCCGGCAGGCATAATGACCTTATTATAAAGGAAAGAAACCGCTGGCTGAAGTGGATGGTAAGCCAAAAATTATTCTCGCAAAAAGAAATTGACGATGCATTGAACGAACCCTTTGAAGCAAGGCGAAAAGCCCCGCCGAGGCTCGCACCGCATCTGTCGCAGCACATGCTGGCAGCAGGTGAAAAACGGGTGAAAACGACCCTTGACCTGAATACCCAACTGAAAGCTGAAAAAATCATTGCAGATTATATAAACGCGCTCAAACTGGAGGGAATCCGCAATGCTACGGCAATCGTTGTGGACAACAAAACACATGAAGTGCTTGCTTATGTTGGCTCGGCTAACTTTTTTGACACAACCGACGCCGGGCAGGTAAATGGGGCGCGTGCCTGGCGCCAACCCGGGAGCACCCTGAAACCGCTGGTGTACGGGCTTGCCATAGATGCAGGATTTGTTACCCCAAAAAGGGTGATTGCCGATGTGCCGGTCAACTACCAGGGGTATGTGCCTGAAAATTATGATCTCCGGTTCAATGGACAGGTTACGATGGAATATGCCCTCATGCATTCGCTGAACATACCGGCAGTAAATACAATGCACAAAGTGGGCAAAGAAAAAATGATCAGGAGCCTTGTGCAGTGTGGTTTTGAACAGATCCGCAGAGACCAGGGAAAACTTGGTTTGAGCATGATCCTCGGTGGCTGTGGCGCCAGCCTCGAAGAATTAACCGGGATGTATGCCATGATAGCCAATGATGGAAACTTTCAACCCCTGAGGTTTTCTTCCGGGCAAAAAAAGACGGCGCCGGTGAGAGTGCTTAGCCGGGAAGCCTGTTTTATGCTGCACGAAACCCTGAGCAAGATTGACCGCCCCGACCTTCCGTTGAACTGGGGAACCACAGAAAACCTACCCCGCATTGCATGGAAAACGGGCACCAGCTATGGCCGCCGTGATGCCTGGAGTATTGGATACAATCAGTTCTTTACTATTGGGGTTTGGGCAGGTAACTTTTCAGGCGCCCCCAACCCCGACCTGAGTGGCGCAACGATTGCTACCCCCCTGCTGTTCCGGCTTTTCAATGCCATTGACCGCAACAGCCATACCGATTGGTTTTCACCACCTGAAACGCTTGACAACCGGATTGTATGTGCCGAAACCGGCATGCCCGCCACCGAACATTGCGACCAAAGAATACTGGATTATTTCATCCCGTTGGTTTCCTCTGCAGAGCCCTGTAATAACCGGGTTGAAGTGCCGGTAAGCAGCAATGGCAGCATTAGTTTTTGCCAACATTGCCTCCCGCAAGGCGGTTACATAAAGAAATGGTACACGGTTCTGCCCCCCGAAATCCAGGCTTTCAAACTCAATACCTCACCAAAAAATGAAGTGATACCGCCTCACAACCCTGCCTGTACCATAGTTTGGGCCGAAAAAGGCCCCATTATTCAATCCCCAAAAAACAATACTGAATACCTGTTAAGCAAACAGCACCCCGAACCTATTTTGCTGCAATGCCAGCCCGATGCCGATGTGGCGATGGTGCATTGGTATATAAATAACAAGCATTATAAAACTGCTCCTGCACGCGAAAAGGTTTTTTTTATGCCAACCGAAGGCCCGGTTAAAATTTCCTGTACGGATGACAAGGGAAGAAACCGGGATGTGCGGATTGAGGTAAGGATGGTGGATTTGTAAGAAGAGTAGAGGTTTGCCAGATCGTTGATTAGGATTTACCACCTATGATTGA
Source organism: uncultured Chitinophagaceae bacterium (assembly GCA_964444195.1). Taxonomy (GTDB): domain Bacteria; phylum Bacteroidota; class Bacteroidia; order Chitinophagales; family Chitinophagaceae; genus Phnomibacter. The sequence continues at coordinate 6,705 of CAYUGH010000127.1, read as the reverse complement.
ACTGGTTGGCGTTATTCAATTCCAAGCCGGAGGTATCATTAAATTGATTGATTTACAAGGGGATATCTTTAAAAAAATGCTCCTTAAACCATAGAATACTATAAACAGGAACCGGACTGTTCTTCCAATTCAATAAAATTTTCTCTTCGCTTACAATCAATTCACTTCCTGTTTGAAGCGCTAAATCGAATAAAAAATTATCCTTTGGATCTGGACACCCTGTAAATAATTCTTCTGTTTCAAAATAGAAAGTGGCCGCTTTTATGGTTTCAATAATCAGATTAGGATGTATATCATCTACTTTAAGGGTTAAAGGGATATTTTTTTCTAACTCTTTAACCAATTGTTCGTTTGTAAAAACCTGAAGATTGTTCTTAATAATAGCTTCAATAAGTCTTCTGATTTTGTTGTACCAGCTAAAATTTATGTAAACAGAGGTATCAATGATGAATTTTCGCATCATGTTCTGCTTTTCTGTTGGTGTTTACAAGGTGTACAATTTGATCATCATTAAGGGGTAGGAACCTATCCAAGTATGCTTCATCTGCCAGTTTTGCAAGGGCCAGGGCCTTTTCCATCTTTATCTTCCAAAGCAATACTTCCTTCTTTTCAGCATCAAGGTCATCCACCTCGTCTATAATCTGCCTTAATAAGGATGGACTCTTTTTAGCCAAAGCAGGTCTATCATTTAATGCTTCCATACCCAAAATCTTTTGAATTATAAATTATAAAGGTAACCAAAAGTTACTAATAAAATAGCTAAATGCCTGTTTTAACCGCTCACAAAAAGGAAGAAACCGGGATGTGCGGATTGAGGTAAGGATGGTGGATTTGTAGGAAGCCTGTTTATAACCGAAAATTTAATCTTTCAGGCGTTTATCCGGGTCTCTGCTGGTATGGAAAATAGCATATACCACTACTTCCATTTCCAAAACCTCATAAATAACAATAAAAGGAAAACGTTTTAGGACAATGCGCCTGTATCTGCTTTCAAGGAAACTATAATGCGTAGGATTTCGTTCGATTTTTTTATAGCAATGGATAATTCATCCAAAAAAGTATCCCCTAAACCGGGACTTTGCTCTTCATACCATTCATAAGCTTCCTTAGCCATTTCAGCAGCCCTTTGCTTAATAATGAGCCCGAGCATTCATCCTCCTTTTGCAAATGCTAATGCTTCTTCCAATGAAAAGGAACGGGAAAGCCCCTTTTTATGGGCATCACGTTCTGCATCAAGGATTTCCCGATGGCAGGTGGATAACCGAAACCCTGATTCCGATTCTATTTCGTCCTTCAGCAACAAGTACATACCCTTTACCTTTTCATCATCCGTTTGGGCGATGTAATCCTGCAACTTTTTGCGAATGGCTTGCGTGGTCATGTGTATAATTCGCTATGTTTCTTCTTCAAAAATAGGCATTTAATGAAAACCGCCAATGTATGTTAGGATGGTGGATTGTAATCTTTTCCAGCCTTTTTTCAAACAAAATACCGGTGCTTGAATAAATTGCTTGCCATTACTCTAATTTAGTGGCCAATCAGCAATTAAATTGCAATAAACAGTATGAATTATTCTGGCATATTAACCGCATTGCAAACACATATTGAACAAGCTTTCAAAGAATCCGTGAAACAGCTTCCTTACCATAATGTGGATCATACCAACGCAGTTTTGATTGCTTCCAATGAATTGGGAAATCATTACCAACTAAGCGAAGAAGACCGGTTTATTGTAAATGCGGCAGCGCTGTTTCATGATCTGGGTATTTCAAAGGGCAGCCTTTCCGACCATGAGATCCGTTCATCGGAATTGGCTGAAAACTGGCTGAAAGAAAGAAATGTTCCTGCTGAAACTATCGGGAAAATAAAAGGTTGTATCCAGGCTACGAGGCTACCCCAAAACCCCGCGAACCTTCTGGAAGAAATTATTGCCGATGCAGATTTATGGCATTTGGGTACCGACAACTTTACACCTAACCAAAAATTATTAAGGCAGGAATTAGCAGAACTTGAGGGAGAGGAAATTGAAACAGATGCCTGGAGAAAGCGGAATATACATTTACTTTCCTCCCATTATTTCCATACAGAATACGCAAGGGACTTACTGCAAAATAAAAAGGAAGAACATTTAAACAGGCTGAAAAGCAAACTGGAAAAAAAGCAATTGGCAGCAGAAAACCCAAAACCGTGGAAAAGAGCGAAAAAGGAATTGGATCCAAATATACCTACCCGCGGTATTGAAACCATGTTCAAGGTAACCATTCACAATCACCTTGAACTTAGCAGCATGGCCGATTCAAAGGCCAATATTATGATCTCTGTGAACTCCATCATTGTTTCGGTGGTGCTTTCAGTACTGTTGCGCAGGCTTGAAGAAAACCCTGAACTCATTATACCCACCTGCATTTTGCTAACGGTAAATGTGTTCACCATTGTATTTGCCATCCTTGCCGTAAGGCCAAAAATTCTAAAATCGTCGGACGCTCCGGAAGATGAAAAAACTGATAAAAAGGCAAACCTGCTTTTTTTCGGGAGCTTTAATAAGATGCCCCTCCACATATACACCCATAAAATGAAGGGCATGATGGCTGACAAGGATTACCTGTATGAAAACATGATCAACAATATTTACTTCATGGGGATTGTATTGGGCAGAAAATATCATTGGCTAAGGATTGCTTATAATGTTTTTATGTATGGGTTTATTGTGGCAATCCTTTCCTTTGCGCTGGCAATTATTTTAAGTTAGCCTTAAAAAACAGGGTTGGTATCTGCCCAATTCAATTCCGGTACTTAAACCACATGATATAACCTGCTCCCCCGTCTCCTTCATTTGAAATAAACAGGTCTCCGTTTGCCGAAAAGGCAATCCCTTCAGGTTGGGTAAATTGCTTGCGCCGCAGGGGAATCAGTTGTTTAACCATAAAGTTTTCGTCGGCAATTGCCAGGCGACCCTTTACATGTGACAGGATGAACCATTCACCCGTAAAGGGGTTCTTTGCCAATGCCGAAGCCAGGAATTTTTTATTCTTGCCTTTTCCTACTTCACCAAAATCAATAGTCAGGGTGCTTTCTAAAACCACCGAGTCATTTGCAGTTTTAAGAATATAAACAGTTGCATCGGTTGCCTTATTACCCGGGCATTCCTTGCAAATCACATACAGCCTATCCTTCCAGGCAGCCATCCCCTCATACTCACCCTTAGGCAAAATATTCAATTTTGAGGCGTTTACTCCCTCTGCCATTTCGTTATCCAGGGTATAAAGGGCGCCATCACTTTCAAGCACCATCCATTTCCCGTTGAAAAATGCAATATCTTCATAGTCTCCCGCTTTTGAAAATCTTATAGGTTCCGTAACCTGTTTCGAGTTATGTATATTAATGGTGTATACCAGGCCTTCCTCATCATTTACGGCCAATAGCAGGCTATCCTGTCCGGGTACAAAAGCAATACCCGAGACTTCCTCAAGCTTGTGAACGAGCAACAATTTTTCACCTGAAGCAAAATCATACCCCTTAGGTGATACAACTGGTTTTGGCTTTACAGTATTACAACTGGTAAATCCCAAAAATACTATTCCGAAAAGGTAGCTTGCAACTGAAAAAATCATTTTCATATAGGCTTGTAAAAACCCAATATTAGCTGAATTATTCAAAAGAATTGAATTTGGGGGTGAATAAAACATCGTCCCGATACATTTATTCTATCGCGTGAATATTCCCCGAGCCTGCAACACTCTTTTTAATATTTTTGGGGTTACCTGCATAATATACGTCTCCGCTGCCGGCAATACTGACTTTAAGCTCCATGCTGGTAAACACTTTTGCACTACCGCTTCCGGCAATACTGATATTTGCATTTTCACTCAGGAACTGGCCCCCTTCAAAATCGCCACTACCGGCAATATTCAATTTCAGATCGCGGGTTTTGCCTTTCAGCTTCACTTCGCCGCTGCCGCCTATGCTCACCTTTGTTTCAGGAGTTTTCAGTTCCATATCTGCATCCCCGCTGCCTGCAATGGTTACATAAATATGGTCATTATTTTCAATTTGCCCTTCGGTTTCAAGACTGCTTGACCCTGCCAGTTCAATCCGGTCAATATCATTTCCATACACTGTAATTTTTATGCCGTGCGATGAGTGGTAGTTAACATTGTTGCGCATCTTGATTCTCAACCGGTCGCCGGACTGTTCAATTCTTACGTATTCCTGGAGATTTTCATCGGCTTCGACCACAGCCTTATATGTATCGGACTGCACAAGTATTATTTTGAAAGCGCCGCTTATTTCCAGTTCATCAAAATCATTCAAAGCCTTTTCCTTGGTTTGCCTTACACCATTCCCTTCTACCCTTCTAAAGCCCGGCTTGCAACCTCCAACCAAAAAAGCGGTAATTATTAAAGCCAATACAATACGCATACGTTAAAATATTTTAACAAAAATTGGTTTTTTTGGGCATTAGACCAAGTGCAAAAAGGAATAGCGGCCAAATGAACGCCTGAAAAGGCTTCAAATCAGGTTCAAGGGCAAGCCCACCTTATATTTGCGCCACCATGACAGAAAAAATTCTCATCCTCGATTTTGGAAGCCAATTTACCCAACTGATTGCGCGGGCTGTACGCGAAGCCAATGTATATTGTGAAATAGCCCCTTTTAATAAAGCCGATTTCAGCGATCCTGCACTCAAAGGCATTATTCTCAGCGGTTCGCCATTCAGTGTAAATGAGAGCAAAGCGCCGGTAGTTGATGTTGCTTCCATGATTGAAAAACTCCCGGTTTTGGGTGTTTGTTATGGCGCCCAGCTTACAGCCAAACTGTTTGGCGGCCGGGTTGAAAAAAGCGATAAACGCGAATATGGCCGCGCTTATATGACCCGGCAAAAACCCAACCCGCTGTTTGAAGGTGTTAGCGAACGTACCCAGGTATGGATGAGCCATAGCGACAACATTAAGGAATTGCCCGAAGGATTTGAACTGCTTGCCACAACAGATAGCATCCCGGTAGCTGCTTTCAGGAAAGATGACGGAATTAAGAGGACAGGGGACGGTAAAGAGTCGGGCAAAACCTATCCATTGTATGGAGTACAATTTCACCCCGAAGTGTACCATTCCACCGAAGGTAAAACCATTCTGAAGAACTTTTTATACAACATTTGCGGGTGCGCCGGTGAATGGACTTCTGCTCATTTTGTTACAGAAGCTGTTGCAGAACTTAAAGAAAAAATTGGCAACAAAAAGGTAATTATGGCGCTTAGCGGCGGGGTTGACAGTACCGTGGCGGCCACCCTTATAAGCAGAGCCATTGGTAAAAACCTGTTTGGGATATTTGTGGATAATGGTGTACTGCGGAAGGATGAATTTCAACAGGTTTTGAAAACTTATGAGCAACTCGACCTGAATGTTACCGGTGTTGATGCCCGCGAACATTTTTACACCAAACTTGCCGGAAAAACAGATCCAGAGGAAAAAAGAAAAATCATTGGAAAGACCTTTATTGAAATATTCGACCAGGAGGCGCATAAGCTTGAAAGCATTGAAATGCTGGGACAAGGCACTATTTACCCCGATGTAATTGAAAGTGTAAGCGTACACGGCCCAAGCGCTACCATAAAAAGCCACCACAATGTTGGCGGCTTACCCGATACTATGAAACTTGGGCTGGTTGAACCCTTACGCTTCCTGTTTAAAGATGAGGTCCGCCGCGTGGGCGCCGAACTTGGCATTCCAGTTGATATGTTGAACCGCCATCCATTCCCCGGACCGGGGTTGGCCATCCGTATTTTAGGAGAGGTTACCGAAGAAAAGGTAGAATTGCTACAGGCAGCCGATTCCATTTACATTAATGGACTGAAAAACAGCGGTTTATACGATAAAGTTTGGCAGGCCGGCACCATTTTACTTCCTGTAAAAAGTGTAGGTGTAATGGGCGATGAACGTACTTACGAATACACGGTTGCACTCCGTGCGGTAACAAGCGTAGATGGAATGACAGCCGATTGGGCCCATCTACCTTATGAATTTTTGGCAGATATCAGCAATGAGATCATTAATAATGTAAAAGGAATAAACCGGGTGGTATATGATATCAGCAGTAAGCCACCGGCTACTATTGAATGGGAGTAGATACATTTTGAATTGGTATTCCAGGTATTCTGACTACTTTTGAGTATGCCAAAATCCAGTAAAAATATAGTGGAAGCCTACTTTGGAATGGTTGATCATTTGTCCAAGATGGATAAAATTGCCCTGATCAATCATTTATCAGAAACGATTGAGAAAAAGCAAGACATAAATAAGGACAAATTTTTGGCCTCCTTCGGTGCATGGAAATCAGATAAAGATGCAGAGGAAATCATTTCTGAAATCAGGGAATCCAGGAGGTTCAGGAAAAAAGAATTGGATTTTTAATGGTTTACCTATTAGACACCGGCATTTGCGTATTTTACCTCAGGGGAAAATACAGTCTCGACAAAATTTTTACTGAAAAAGGACCCACCAATTGTTGCATTTCAGAAATTACAGTTGCTGAATTAAGGTTTGGTGCTGAAAATAGCAATCACCCTCAAAAGTCTCATAATCAAATAGATGAGTTCTTAGAAAACATCACAATTGTTCCAATATTTTCTTCAATAAAAAGGTATGCCAAAGAAAAGGCCAGGCTTCGCAAATTGGGTACGCCTTTGCACGACGACTTCGATTTGTTAAT
>CAYUGH010000126.1:8996-11017 GCA_964444195.1 uncultured Chitinophagaceae bacterium | reverse complement strand
ATAGGTAAACTATTGGATTACAAGGATAAAGACCTTATTAAAGTAGTAAGTGGTTTACGCAGGTCGGGCAAAAGCACTCTATTAGAACTATACCGTGAACAATTACTAAAACAAGAAGTTGGCAAACGACAAATTCAGTTCCACAACTTTGAGTTGCCCGAGAATTACTTAAACAAAACGTGGGACGATATTTATTTTGAGATAAAAAAGAAACTGCAAGCTGATAAGCCCAACTATATTTTTTTAGACGAAGTGCAAAACATTCCACTCTTTGAAAAATTAGTGGACGGTCTTTTTGCTACTGAAAATACAGATGTTTACATAACAGGCTCAAACGCGTTTTTATTGAGTAGCGAATTGGCGACTTTGTTGAGCGGTCGCTACATAGAGATTTCTATTTTACCGTTTTCGTTCAAAGAATATTTAACGGCACGCAATATTGACACAAGCAACAAATATCTCAATTATGAAGCCTTGTTTTTTGATTACGTAAACGAAACATCATTGCCCAAGGGTGTAGAATTGCGAGAAGGCGGTTTCGATAAAATATACGAATATCTGGAAGCCATTTATAATACCATAATCGAAAAAGACATTACACAACGCCACCAAATAAACGACAAACGGGCATTTGGTAACATCGTAAAATTTATTGCATCAAACATTGGAAACGCACTTTCACCAAGCAATATTTCTAAAACTTTAAAGCAAGACGGGCAAAGCATACACCACGCTACTGTTGAAAAATACCTGGAATATTTGGTAGAAAGTTTTGTGTTTTACAAAGTAAACCGCTTCGATTTGAAAGGTAAAAAACAACTGGCTACACAGGAAAAATATTATTTGGTCGACACAGGTTTGTTGAACGTTTTGGCAGGAAGAGAACGTATAACAGACAGAGGATATATTTTAGAAAGTGTTGTTTACCTTGAACTACTTCGCAGGGGTAACAAAATATGGACAGGCACAACACGCAACAACGAAGTGAATTTTGTATGCAAAACCCCGACGGGTGAGATAGAATATTACCAAGTAGCATGGCAAATGACCACTGAAACCACCTTAGAACGCGAGTTTGGAGCATTAGAAAAAATCAACGACAACTACCCGAAGTTTCTACTTACAACAGACTCATTTACACAAAACCGAAGCGGAGTAAAACATTTGAACGTGTTTAATTGGTTACTTGACACAGACAAAAGGCAAGAATAACCACTGGCTATAACCATGTGCTTTATTTGAATGATTGAAAAAATAGCCGGCCACCGGCAAAGAGGGTACATTTTTATTTTTTGGACGGTTTTTGTGGCAACCAGGAATGAAAGAAGTTTTTTGCGATGGAAAATCCATTAAGCTGTATAATATCAGGGGCAGGTTTATTAGGGATGTACCCATATCGCAAGCTATTCCCATGCTTACAAAGGGCAGGCACACGCTGAAATATGATTGCACTTTTCCTGCGGAAGGGGATAGCCCGTCCAACAGGATCGTGATCAAGGCGATTGGGGAGGCGGAGGTGATCCGGAAATAGAATCGCTGCAATATTTTATCTTCGGTTCATGGAAGAGCTAATATTAAAGTTTGATGAGATCAGCTATACATTTCCCCTTGTCTTTGTACAGGGCACAGGCGAGCAGCATTTTCCTTTTGGGCTGGAAAATGACCGGTTAAAAATACAAACGGGGGATTTTTTTATTTCCCGGTATCCTGTTACGCAAGTTTTATGGAAACATATTACCGGGAGCAATCCTGCCTGTTCGGTTGATGACAACAAACCTGTAGAAAATGTATCGTATCATGATATAACGGAAACAGGTGGATTCCTTGAGAAACTGCATGCAAAAGTTGAGGACCAGCTATGCCTGCTATTTTCAAATAGCGATTCAATTCAATTAAGATTACCAAGTGAAACCGAATGGGAGTATCACCAAAATAAACAGATAGCCCAACGACCCCAGCGGGGTCAAATATTTGTAGAATCGCCAAAATAAACAGGTAGCCCACCGACCCCAACGGGGTCG
>CAYUGH010000126.1:7486-8896 GCA_964444195.1 uncultured Chitinophagaceae bacterium | reverse complement strand
CGGGGTCGTATGTTTGTGAACCTCACATTAGTGTCCAATATCGAAATTTCATTTTTCAATGAATGCAAAATCAAAATAGGTTGACTTTGTTGTACATTAGTAACCACCAAAAAAAGATATATGGCAAACACATATTCTCAGATTTATATTCAGGTTGTATTTGAGGTACAGAACCGAAACAGCCTTATCTCTTTGAGTTTTTTGAAGGGTAGCTATTGATGTTCGACCCCGCTGGGGTCGCGTAATCTATTTGATCAGTGCTTTTTACAAACATGCGACCCCGCTGGGGTCCAAAAGCTCTGCGGCTTAATCTCCGGTCATCCAAAACATCAACAAACCAAAACAAATTGTATCCTATGAAATCCCCACAAACGGGCGTATACCTGGCACCCATAATTATTTGGGGATTTCATGTGACAATTAAAAACCAGCCCCGCACGTGCGGGGCGCACTAAAAATGAATACATAAAATCAGCATTTACACAGCTTCTTTTACTTCAAATATATTTAATTGGCATATTGTGGCCCCGCTAAGGTTCGGCATCGCCGTTTCGTGCCATGCAAAACGAACATACACCGGTTTGGTTACTTCTTTTGCGGAAACCTTTACCTTCCCCTCTGCAACGTTTCTGGCAAAGCCGATGTTGCTGTGAAAGCCATCATGTTTAAAAAATTAATTCCCCTTCACTGTAAAGCATTCATACTTTACATAAATGGGTGAAAAATAGCCGCCAACTAAGCTCCGCATTTTTATTTTATGGCAATTTTGTAAAGACTTCCTTGAAAACCGTACGTTTTTACGTACATTTGCCTGTACAAAAAATAATCGGCCATGCAAGCAGTATCTATGACGCAATTGAGAAGCAACATGAAAAAATACCTGGACGATGTATCTAAATCCTCTGATGTTATTGTTGTTTCAAGGGCTTCAGAAAATGAAGCCGTGGTAATTTTATCCATGAAAGAATATAATTCGCTCAATGAAACAGGTCATTTGCTGTCAACTGCCGCTAACAGGCAACGGCTTTATGATTCAATGGATCAATTAAAGAAAGGGAATACTCATGAATTCAAATTATAAAAGCCTTGCTTATGAATTTTGAGTTTACCGAAAATGGATGGGAAGACTTTCAATATTGGATAGAAACGGATAGCTCAATCGTTGTAAAAATAAAAGACCTGTTAAATGAAATCAGGAAAACACCATTTCAGGGAACCGGGAAACCTGAACCACTAAAATTCGATTTAAAAGGATATTGGTCGCGGCGAATTACAGGCGAACACAGGCTTGTTTATAAAGTTGAGGGTAAGAAAGGAGTTGATCAAAAATGTTATATTATTCAATGTCGGTTTCACTACGATTAATTGCCTTTACCTATCTTCTCACCTAAATCTGGCAAAGCCGCCATT
>CAYUGH010000126.1:0-7386 GCA_964444195.1 uncultured Chitinophagaceae bacterium | reverse complement strand
ATTCTTTATAGCCATTTGGGCTGTTATTTATTATTTTTGGTTGAAATAAAACTTACAGCAGAACCTGTCTTTTCTTCTTTAGCTATGTTTGGTTGGATATGGGTTTTGCCTGCTCAATGCTAAGAACCCTGCCGGAGAGCTTACTCACAGTTAATCCTTGTACCACTATCGAAAATACCACTACAAAATAAGTCATCTCCAAAAGCAATTCTTTATATAATTCATTGGTAACGGAAAGTACCAGGGCAATAGATACGCCACCCCGGAGGCCGCCCCATACAAGGATAATAAGGGTTCCCCTGTTCAGCTTAGGTTTGAACGGAACGATCAATGAAGGTACCCATATTGAAATAAACCGGGCAAAGAGTACTACAAATATGGCAACAATAGAAATCAGCCAATAGGTTTCAAAGTCGGGGATTATCAATAGTTCAAACCCGATAAATAAGAACAAAATGGCATTCAGGATTTCATCAAGCAACTCCCAGAATTTAGTAAGATAATCTCTTGTAAGGGCCGACATGGCCATCTTCTTGCCGTAATTACCTATAATAAGACCTGCCGCTACCATGGTAAGCGGTCCCGATATATGGATGGAATGTGCAATCAGGTAACCACCCATAACCACTGATAAGGTAATTAAGACGGAGACTATGTAATCATCTATAACTTTCATTGCCTTGGAAGCAGTAAATCCAAGTAATACGCCAAGCAGCAACCCTCCCAGGGCTTCTTTGGCAAGTAACCACGAAATGGTACCAAATGAGATAGAAGCATCAGGAGTATGTGTCAACTGTAATATAACGGCAAACAGCACAACCGCTATGCCGTCATTAAACAGCGATTCGCCGGTAATTTTTGTTTCCAGCGTTTTTCTTACATTAGCTTTTTTCAATATGCCTAAAACCGCAATCGGATCGGTAGGAGATATCAGGGCGCCAAACAGCAGGCAGTATAAAAAGGGAAGGTGAATGCCGAATAAAGGAATCAAATAATATAAAATACCGCCAATGGCGAAAGTGGAAATAATGACACTAATAGTGGAAAAGGTAAGCACCGGCAAACGCTGCTTTCGGAGATCGGTTAAATTCACATGGATGGCGCCTGCAAAAAGCAGGAAATTAAGCATAGCCCCCATCAGCATTTCCGTAAAATCGAGTTCTGAAATCAGTTTAAACAAGCTGCCGGTTGTTTCAGGAAACAATCTGTTGCCGGCAAAACGAATGATAACAGAGACAATAATTGCGATCAGCATTATGCCAATCGTAGAGGGTAATTTGATAAATCTATGATTTATATAAGCGAACAGGGAAGTTAAAACAACGAGTACTGAAAACGAGTAATATAAATCCATAATTTGATTAAAACATTTAGTGATTTTTAATTCCGGATCAAATTTCTTTCCCTGGAATGGAGGCAAATATAATGAAGAAATTATTCTTTCCAAGCAAGGTCTGGCAAAGCCGGCGTTGCGGGGAAAGCCATTTCGACTCTCATGGTTTAAAAATAAATTCCCCTTTACTGCAATGCTTTCAGACTTTAAGTAAATGGGTAAAAAATAGTTCTCTTCTCACCAAAATCTGTAAATCCATGTCATCCGTGTCAAAAAAAATAGGTTATGGCAAATCCTTGAACTGTGGCAAACCCTGCCTTGCCTGAATCCTGCCAACCATCGTTTTTTCATCTGGCTTTGCAGGAGGTGGAGTAAAAAGCCGGTTTTTAAGCATTGGAAATCATTCAGCCTTTCCATTTTCCCATTTCCGTAAAGCGTTTTTCCCGATCCGGCATGATTTAAAGGAGGTGCTTTGGCAATTTTGCCGCCAGCCGTTATTCATGGCTTTTAATCAAAGGTTAATCCTGCTTTTCAGGGCCCGCCTTTCAACAGACATAAGTAAACCACGCATGGGAAAATTTCTGGCTATTTGCATGATGATGGGCATCAGTGGGGCATTGCAGGCCCAAAAGAGTGGCCCCGTTTTTGATACCACCCGCGCCCACGAATTGAACGATGTGGTGGTAACCGGGCAATATGCTCCTCAATCTATCAAAAAATCTGTTTACCAGGTCAGGGTCATTCCGGGGGAACGGATTCGCAAGTCGGGCGCAACCAAAATACAGGACGTACTGAATTACGAGCTCAATATCCGTTTTTCGCAGGACCTCGCTACGGGTGGTTCCAATATGACCATGATGGGGCTTTCGGGCCAGAATATAAAAATATTGATTGATGGTTTGCCCATGACCGGGCGGCAGGGTACCAATAATTCCATTGATATCAACCAGGTTGACGTGAATTCCATTGAGCGGATTGAAATGGTGGAAGGACCCATGTCGGTAATGTATGGAGCCGACGCGCTGGGTGGCGTTATAAACATTATTACCCGCAAGGCCGGCAGGCAAACATGGAGTGTAAGGGCCATGGCGCACGAAGAAAGTATTGGCGATGAATACGGGTTCGACCAGGGCATTCATAATCAATCGGTAAATGCTGCATGGCAAAAAGGAAAATGGCAGGCAGGCATTGGCGCAGCCCATAATTTTAACGGGGGCTGGAAAGATACCGCCGTTGACAGGGAAATGGTCTGGCATCCAAAAGACCAAAGGTTCCTCAATGGTTTCCTGGGTTTCAAGGCAAAAGATTTTTCGCTGCAATACAGGCTCGACGGGCTTGATGAAGTGATTACCAACCCGGGCAATTATTTGGTTTTCGATCCGCAAAGCGGCGATACGTTTGCAGTTGACCAGGAATACCTCTCCAAGCGGCTGATGCACCAATTGCAGGGAAACTACATTTTCAACCAGAAGATGAATATATTGCTGCAATCGACATACACCGATTATGAGCGCCAGGTTTTTTCGACCATAGTTAGCAAGGGCACGGGTAATGTATATGTAAATACCGCACCCGGCAGCCAAAGCACGGTGGCTTTCACCGGGTTTACATTTAGAAGCGCGCTGAACTACAGGTTTAATACGGTTTGGGCCATTCAGCCCGGTATTGATATCAATACCGAAACAGGCGAGGGTGAAAGGCTGAAAGAAGGAATCAACAGCATCCAGGATTATGCATTTTTTATGACCGGGGAATTTACCCCAGGGCAGCATTGGCATATAAGACCGGGCGTAAGGGTGGTAAAAAACTCGCAATACGAGGCGCCGCCTGTCATTCCATCTCTTAACATTAAATATGTGCTGAACGATAAATCGGATATTAAATTAGCCTATGCCAACGGGTTCAGGGCGCCAAGCCTCCGCGAGTTATACCTCGACTTTTTTGATGCCTCCCACCAGATCATGGGCAACCCCAACCTCGAAGCCGAAACCTCACACAGTGTTACCGGTTCCTTTACAAGGCAATTATATAAAAAGGAAAAAACTTCGCTCGGGCTGATAGTAAACGGTTTTTACAACAGTATTCAAAACAAAATTGATTACGCCGTTTCGCCCATTGACCCCAATATCACCACGCTTATGAATGTGGATGAAAGCGCCTCGGGCGGCGGCAACCTGAACCTGGCGGCCATTGGGCAAAACTGGAACCTGAGCGCCGGGTTTGGATACACAGGGTTTTACAATGATTATTCAAAGGATGATGATGATCTTCCTGCATTGCAATGGTCACCCGAATTTAATACTGTGGCGGGGTATTCCTTCTCTTCCATCGGGCTTGACGCAAACCTGTTTTATAAGTTTACCGGTAAGCGGCCTTATTATATTACCAGCGGGCAGCAAACCGTACTGGCCTCGCTTGAAGGCTACCATATGGCCGATTTTACCCTTAATAAAAAGTTGGGCAAATGGCTTGTTTTGAACGCAGGCATCCGTAACCTGTTTAATGAAAAAAGGGTCAATAGCACCATAGCAGCAAGCGGGGCCCATGCTTCTTCTGGTGTTCAGAACATAGGTACAGGACGCGGGTTTTTTGCAGGGCTGCGTTTTGCCTGGAGTAAATAGTATTTAAAATCTTTATCTGTACATAAATATAAATTCTACCAATATGAATATCCGGATGATTTCAAGATTCTTTTTACTTTTTGCCGTAGCGGGTTTAACCATGGTGGGTTGCCGCGAGAAAGATGCGCCGCTTCCCGATAACCTGTTAACTTTTGAAGCATCTTCGCTTGGGCTTGGGCCAGCCGAAGAACAAGCTACCATTACGTTGAAGCTCAGCCGTGCTACCGACCGTGATATTACAGTAACCCTGAAAGTAACCAACCTTCTTTCGAACTATACCAGTGATTATACTACAGTGCCCGCAACAAATGGAGCCGGGGAATTGGTGCTAACCATTCCATCGGGCAACAACCAGGCAAATTTTATTATTAAAAAAACGGATGGTGCTTTGTTTGACGGGGATGAAAAAGTGCAATTTGAAATTTACAGTTCATCCAGCCCGGTTATTATTGGGGTTGGCAGGTTTTTGGAGGTAGCTTTTGCCGAACTGATGGCAGAAACCTCTTCGCTTGTGATGAATGGGGGCGGGGCTACTTTCCCCAACAAAGTATTTATTGATTTGAGCGCCAACCGCCAAACCATAGCCAACCGTACATCCTGGGACCTTGGGTTTTATAGCGGCAGCGATGATTTTCGCGCGGTGCTTAACTCTTCGGTAAATATGATGGTGAAGCAAACCGCAAAAACCAATATGGCTGATGTAACTGCAGCCGATACCATTGGTCTCAGCAATGAAGTTGCTTTCAGCCAAACAGACCCCACTCCTGCACAATTGGCCTATATTGATAACCCGACCGGTGATTTGACCAAAACCGCTATCGCCCAGGTTGCAACAAATGATGCTGATAACAAAGTCTACCTCGTAAACCGTGGCACAGGTATTGGCAGCCCCGGTGCTGCAAGGGGATGGAAGAAAATCCGGGTACTGCGCAACGCTTCGGGTGGCTACACCCTCCAACATGCCGACCTGAACTCAGCAACCTTTACAACCGTGGATATTGCCAAGGATAACAACTTCTTTTTCAGGCATGTTTCGTTTGAAACCGGCATAGTGAAAGTGGAACCTGAAAAAGGAAAATGGGATATAGCCTGGACTTATTTTGCAAATGCTACCAATTTAGGAACCGGTGATGTGCCTTACCTGTTCCAGGATATTGTGCTGATAAACAGGAACGTTGAAATTGCGAAAGTGATGACCACTGTAAAAACCTTTGAAGCATTTACTGTGGCTGATATGGCAGGACTTACCTACATGAAAACGCAGAATGCCATTTCCTCCGACTGGCGTAGTGGTGGCGGCCCCGGCGTATCGCCTGCTGTTCGTGCCGACAGGTATTATATTGTAAAAGACGGAGCGGGAAATGCCTATAAACTCAGGTTTACCGCATTAACCCAAAATGGTGAAAGAGGCTATCCGGCTTTTGAAGCTGTACTCTTGAAATAACAAACTCGATTTTGAATAACAATAAATAATATGTATAACATGAAGGTAATAATGATGGCTGCTGTAGTATCAATGGTGTTTGCAGCCTGCGGAACAAATGGTGGCAATGATGGTAAATATGGAAATGCCGGAAAAGGGGAAAAGAAGATTGGCGTGCTGCTTGTAAACCATGGGTCGCGTTCGGAAGCATGGCGTAATGGCTTGCTTAACCTTGAAAAAAGTGTTGAACAGCAAATTATGGCGGATGGAACCGTGGGCGATGTGAAAACAGCCTTCATGGAATATACGGAGCCATCCATTGCCACAAGGCTGAAGGAATTTGATGCCGAAAATTATACCGATATCGTGCTGGTACCCATATTTCTTACAGTGAGTTCGCATTCTTTCGATGATATCCCAACCCTGATAGGGCAAAAGGATGATCCCAAATCCATTGAGCTCTTTAAAATTGAGAAGATGGAGCGTTATACCCCGAAAGCAACTGTACATATTGCGCCCCTGCTCGACTTTACCGATGTGTTGAAGAAAAATATTTTGCGCAGGTATCGCGAATTATCGAAGGGCTCGGAGGAGGAAGGCCTGGTACTGATTGCCTATGGGGATAAAACCTATAATACCGAATGGAGCAACCTGATGGAGAATGTGGCTGGTTATGTAAAAGACAGTACAGGTGTAAGTGATTTCAGCTACAACTGGTGCGGGCATATTGCCCACTATAACCCCGATAGTACCAGCGTAGCTATCAGGCAGGTAGTTGCAAAAAATAAATCCGCAGTGGTTATTCCTGTGTTGGTGGCTTTCGATGAAATGTTCCAGGTAAAAATAATTGGGGACGGTATCAATAAAATTGCAGGGAACAGGGAAAAAGTGATCTATCGCCCGGATGCCATTTTGCCCGATACAAATATTGAGCAGTGGGTTATCCAGACTTCCCGTTCTTTTGCACAAAAAATAGGGGGGGGAGAATTAAGCAAACGATGAAGAAAAGCAATCCTTTCATAACCAAATTGAGAAGATGGAATGTAGCCTGGCATCGCGACCTGGGCTACTTTTTTTCGAGCCTTATTATAATCTATTGTATTTCGGGGTTGGCTTTAAACCATGTAAATGACTGGGACCCTGATTTTATCATAGAAAAAAAGGAAATAAAACTTGACAGGGCTTACACCCGTGCGGAAATAAATGCAACCACCATTCGGGCATTTGGAAAGCTGGCAGGTGAGGAGGATTACAAAGTATTTGATTTTCCTACACCCAACCAGGTAAAGGTATATTACGAAAATGCAACGTTGCACCTGTACCTCGATAAGCAATACGGCGATTATGAAGCCCTGCGTAAGCGTTCAGTATTTTATGAAGCCAACGTGCTCCATCGCAACAGCCTGAAGGGGTGGAAATGGGTGTCCGATATTTTCGCCGTGATGCTGATTGTGATCAGTATAACCGGGTTGTTCGTTTTAAAAGGGAAATATGGGTTCAAACGGCGAGGGGTGTGGATTGTAAGCGCCGGGCTGCTGCTACCTGTGGTGGGGCTTGTTTTGTTTTACCTGTTTAATAAGGGCTAATTTTTTATTGATATTCATTGATTTTTTAGAAAAGGGGAGTGCCGGACAACGGTATTTCTCCTTTTTTATTTTGTTGAAAAAAAATGCATCTTTTGGTTAAAGTGGCAGATACTGCACAATATTTTGCCCCCTATATAGGTTCCATAGTGTAAACTTTTGTATGGAAAAACATGTTTTCAAAAAGGGTCTGTGGCCGCCTTTCTTCTCCTTTCTTGGTTCAACCTGCCTTTTTGACCTAAAAAGTCGAATTTACATTGTTTTCTAAAGGAGGCCGTTCGGAACCGGGTAAAAAGCAGGTTGGGTGTCCTGAATGGTAAACAAAAAGCCCCCGCTTTCGCGAAGGCTATTTTTTTGGTCGGGACGACTGGATTCGAACCAGCGACCCCTTGCACCCCATGCAAGTGCGCTACCGGGCTGCGCTAC
>CAYUGH010000125.1:0-11074 GCA_964444195.1 uncultured Chitinophagaceae bacterium | reverse complement strand
GTGAAGGCACGAACCAAGGCATGGGGCACGAACCAAGGCATGGAATGGTCGTCCTACCATTACCGATAATGCTATCATTAGTATAAAGCATTCCGGGGGGCGGTTCGCTATCAAAGTGTAAGTACCTCGATTTTCTAATATAATCAATAAAGTATACAGGGTATATAGGTTTTTCAGGTTTATACGTTTCACCCAATGACAGCTAACTATTGGAAAAAAAGAGAGCCCGGCGACGAGGCCGGGCCCGTTTGCCAAACAACAAAACAAAACTGCCCAAATGGAATTATTGCGGTTTATTCAGCCTTCTCAAAACGGATATCCTTCAGGTTATAGCCACCTTTTGGAAATATGATCTTTAGAATTTGCTTGCCCTTTTCAATAGGCAGCACGCCGGTTTGCACTTCCTTCCACGATGCAGCATCGCCGGTGTTGGGTATGGATACTTTTTCCGAAACACCCGTTTGTGGAAGGGCAATTACTAATTCGCCCCCGTCGTTTTTAGATGAGATGGTAATATGAAGCCTGTATTTTCCGCTTTCTTCCCCATCAATACTGTATTGAACCCATTCATTGTCCTCAATATGGGTTACTGCATACACATCGTTGAACCTCTCAATATCCACCCCATCGTTTCTAAGCTTCCTCCCGCGGTTTCCGCCGTTTTTCCCGTTTGAAATGTGGTAGTCGGCGGTGTCGGTATCAAAATAGGCATAGCCATACCGGCCAAAATCGTAAGCCACAGCCGGTAATACAAACCCCGGTTTTACCAGGTTGGGGGCAAATGCCAGGGTTTCATTGGTTTTTACCTGCCGGAACATGGCATCGAGCACATCGTAGTGAACAATGTTTTTACTGAAATTGGTATGGGCCGCCAATTCCATCATGCCGTGCGTGGCCGTTTCCACATCCGGCTTGGGCGCTTTGCCGCTCCAAAAGGCGAGTATTTTGTCATAATCGGGGTTGGATAAAATTTCGAGGGGATTATTTACGCCGATTTTTTTAAGTGGCCACCAGCACCAGCCAATATTGTTGTTTTCCATCAGGCTGATGGCCTGCGTAAACCACAGGTTGGAATTTTCGCCCGACTCACCCAGCCAGATAGGGATATTATATTGCTCCCTATAATCAATAAAACGCTGAATACTTCCCTGGTCGTTGAAATTCCAGTATTTGTGGAAGCTCAAAACCATGTTGTCATCCCAGGGCGGCAATATGCCGTTGTAATTGTTCCCCCAGCCGTTTCCTTCAATAATGATGATATGCTTCTGATCAACGGAACGGATAGCCGTGGTGATGTCCATCATTAAAGCCCGAAGCGGGGCATTGCCGGTTTCTTTTAGCCCGTTTTTATCATTTTCAGGATCGGCAAATCCCCAGTTAGGCTCGTTCAGAATATCGTAAGCGCCAATCCAGGGTTCATCCTTGTAGCGGTTGGCCAATTCTTTCCAGAGAGCAATTGTTTTTTGTTGGTTTTCGCGGCTGTCCCACAAGAAGGGTTTGGAAGTATCTCCGTCGGCAATATTCAGGTCGCGACCCTGACCGCCGGGCGCAGCGTGCAGGTCGAGAATGAGGTAGATCTCGTTATCGGCGCACCAGGCCAGCAGGCTGTCGGTAAGCTCAAAGCCTTTTTGTAGCCAGGTATTTTGCCCTTTTACTTTTTCTTCTTCTACCGGCAGCGTATAAAGGTTATAGTGCATGGGCAATCTTACCGAGTTGAACCCCCAGCTTTTCATGGCTTCAATATCTTTCCGGGTGGTATGATTGGATAACCAGGCATCGTAAAAAGCATCCGTATTTTTTTTGCCCGCCAGCTTTTCAAGATTTTTCCTGATAGTGTGTTGCTGCTGGCCAATGCCCTGCACCCGAAGCATATAGCCTTCCTGCAGCATCCATCCACCCAGCCCAATACCCCGCAGCAGCAGGTTTTCCCCGGCGGCATTTACAATTTTGCCATTACTTGTTCGCAAAAAACCCTGGCTGAAGCTGTTTGAAAAGAAAAAGGCAAAAAAGCAGGTCAGCAGCAAACGGGTAATACCCCGGGCAGACCATTTTTTCCAATATGAGAGAAGCGGCATAAGCAATCAATTTAAAAAAGAAGACACAGATTTCGTTGGATATGTATTCGCAAAGTTGTAGCCCGTGGTTTTAAAATGAGGTTTCTGTACCCCCTCAAAACCACATCAAAGCCGTTATATCCCCTGCAAAATGCCGGTATTCAGCCCATCATTACCACATCAATGTAAAATCCTACTTTCGTAGCACGATTTGCCTGCCATGAGAAATTACTTTTTGCTTGCCGCTTTAATGCTGATCCCCTCTTGTTTTTTTGGGCAGAATACCATTGCCCTCCCGGGAATTATTAGTTACAGTACCCAGGATTATAAAGCCGGTACGCAAAACTGGAAGATTGTTCAGGATGAGCAGGGCATTATGTATGTTGCCAATAACGAAGGTATGCTGACATTTGACGGCAGCAAGTGGAGTAAATACGTTGTGCCCAACGAAACAGTTGTTCGCTCCCTGGCCATTGCGCCCGATGGAAAGATTTATGTTGGGGCCCAAAGCGAGATGGGGTATTTTGAAGCTGGTAAAAATGGGTTGCTGGAGTATCACAGCCTGTTGGATTTGCTCCCCGCAAACCAGAAAGAGTTTGCCGATGTGTGGAATGTAATTGTGCAAAAAGACAAAGTGTTTTTCCAGGCGAGCAAAAAAATATTCATGCTCACCAACGGCAAAATGGCTGCCTATCCCAGTATTAACTGGCAATACATGGGCTTTAGCAATGGCTTGTTGATTGCCAACGAATACGCCAAGGGGCTGCTTGCCTTTAAAAACGGGTTATGGGTTCCTTTTTTGGAAGAGGGCAGCCTGCCCAAAGAAACCCGTGTGGTGGATTTTGTATCACTCAACAAAGACAGTTCGCTGTTGGTAACCAGGGCCGATGGCGTTTTTTACCTGAGCAAAAACAAGCTTACCCCTTTTCGTTCGCCCGATCTGCAGCGCATTGCCGAAAAAAATATGGGTGGTATGGTAAAACTGAACAATGGAAACCTGGCCATTGCTACCAACCTGGCAGGCTGTTTTATCGTTAATCAACAGGGCGAACTAACGCAGCAACTCTCCAAGCAGGAAGGCCTGCAAAACAACAACCTGATTACCATGTTTCTTGATAAGCGCAAAAACCTCTGGCTGGCGCTTGACAATGGCATTGACTTTATAGCCTATAACAACGCCATCCGTCATATTTACCCGGATAACCTGGAGCATAGCAGCGCCTATGCATCCTGCATTTATAAAAACAATTTGTATTTAGGCATGGCCACCGGGCTGTACAGGGCCACCCTAACTCCCGGTAGCGATCTATCGGTGGTGCGCTCGAGTTTTGAACCTGTAAAAAACAGCCGCGGACAGGTTTGGAATCTTTCGGTGGTAAACGATCAGCTATTAATGGGCCACAATGATGGCGCTTTTGTAGTGAGTGGAAATGAAGCCCGTAGATTAGACGGCACAACAGGTTTTTGGGTATTTATGCCGTTGCAGAGTATTCAACCATCCGGTATTATGCTGGCCGGTACGTATAATGGCATCAACTTTTACAATTACGAGCAAGGTAAGTTTGTGTATAAAGGGGTGCAATCTTATTTTGAGTCGGCGCGCTATGTGGCTGTTAGTAATAATACTGCCTGGGTGGCACATCCCTATCTTGGCTTATACAAAGTAAACCTGGGTAATGGTGTCAAGCCTTCTTACACCGTGTATAACGACAAAAAACACATTTTATCCAGCAACCGTAACTGCATCTTTAAGATCAAGAATGGCATCATCCTGTCAACCGATAAAGGTTTGTTTGAGTATGATGAGAAGACGGATGATTTTGTGCCTTGTACCTATCTACGCAAATTACTTGGCCCAGGCTCCATCAGCTATTTGCGGGAAGATGAGGCAGGGAATATCTGGTTTATTCAAAATCACCAATTGGGTGTAGTGGATATTACAGGTGAGAAACCAATGATCATTTATATACCCGAACTCAACCAAAAGTTGCTCACCAACGGGTTCGATTTTATATACCCTTACAATTCCAAAAATGTGCTGGTGGCTGGAGATCGTGGGTTCTATCTTATAAACTACGATCAATACAAATCCATTACTGATAAAACACCCTTGCTTATTACCTCCGTAAAAGCCATTAATGGGCGCGACAGTAGTTTGTTTGCAGGGTTTAAAGATCAGTCGGCTGCTAAAGGTGGACTGGTGAATAATAAAGCGGCAGAACTTCCCTTTCAATGGAATACCCTCCATTTCGAATTTTCATCGCCCTTGTATGGAAAGCAGGCCAGCGTGGAATATTCGTTTATGCTGGAAGATTTTGATAAAGGCTGGTCGGCATGGTCGGGCAAAACAGAGAAGGAATATACTTACCTGCCACCCGGCACTTATACTTTTAAAGTAAAAGCCCGCAGCCATCCCGGCGATACGCCATTGATAAAAGCGTATAAGTTTACCATATTACCGCCATGGTATAGCAGTGGATGGGCCTTGTTTTTATACACCAGTTTGCTGGTGTTATTGGTGGCAGGCTTGTACCGCATGCAGAAAAGGAAATTTGTAAGCCAGCAACGCAGGCACGAAGAGGAAAGCAAGCGCCTTCAATACCTGCATCAGCTTGAAATTGAAAAATCTGAATCGGAAATTATTAAACTGCGCAATGAAAAACTGGAAACCGAAATACAGTTAAAAAATAAAGAACTTGCTACTACTACCATTAACCTGGTACAGAAAGGAGAAGTGCTGCATAAGATTAAAGATGAATTTATGCGCATGAAGAAAGTAAGTAATGAAAGTGAAAACCCTGAAGACTTTAAGAAGATTATTCGCATGCTTGAACCTGAAAAAGTAAAGAAGGACTGGGAACAGTTTGCATTGCACTTTAACCAGGTACACGATGAATTTTTGGTAGCTATTAAAAAAGAGTATCCCGCCCTTACACCGAATGAAATAAAGCTATGTGCTTACCTGCGATTGAATATATCGAGCAAAGAGATCGCACATATCATGAACATCACCATTAAAAGTGTGGAGCTAAGCCGGTACCGGTTGAGAAAGAAATTGCAGCTTCCACCGGAGGTCAACCTGTTTAATTTCCTGCTGGAATTTCATAGCGATCAAAGGAAAACAGGCGTGCCGGATGGAGAAACTGTGAATGGACAATAGGTTAATGTGATAATGAGAAAATACGATGATGAGTAAAGGCTAAAACATTGTATTTCATTGAAACTTACCTGAGTCATTTGATCAAAACCTCGGATGCAAAACCCTTTCAATAAACCCTGCCATCTGTTCGGGCATATTGAGGAGGATAAATGCAATACCGAAAAGCGCCCCCCAAAGGTGTGCATCGTGGTTTACATTATCGGTACCCTTTTTGCTCATGTAAATGGAGTAGCCCATGTACAAAACCCCGAAAACAATAGCCGGAACAGGCAAAATGAGCACATAAATAGTTGACCAGGGAGCGATCATAATAAAGGCGAACAATACGGCCGAAACCCCGCCCGATGCCCCCAGGCTTGCATAACCCGGGTTGTTTTTGTTTTTAATATACGACGGGATATCGGAAATAATGATGGCGCCAAGATATAATGTCAGGAAGGCCCAGTTACCCAATTCGCTGTTCAGAAAATTCTCCATTACTTTTCCGAAAAAGTACATGGTAAACATGTTGAACAACAAGTGCTGCAGGTCGGCATGGATAAAACCCGAGGTAAGAAAACGGTAATACTGGCCACGGTTGATGGCAGGCGGGTACAGTATCAGGTCGTTGTATAAATTACGGTTGTTAAAAGCGCCGAATGAAATAAGCGCCGTTACAACAATAATAATGATGGTTTGTGAAAACATAATCAGGCTTTAGTAATTTCAATACGCTCCATCATTTTTTCTACAAACCTGTAGGTGGCGGGGCAGTATTCAATATTTTGTTTGTGAATGTAAATAAAGCTTTTTAATGGCGTTTTGGTAAGGTGAGGAAATCCCGCGCAATCATCGGGCCGTACCGGGTAAATATTGCATTTATTGGTTGTGAGGTCAAGAAAAACACAGGGCTGTTTCTGCATTCTCCAATCCTTATCCTCTTCATCGTACACTAAGTATGTTGACGTGAACTCCTTCACCGACAGGCCAAGATGCGCCGAAATTCTTTTCTTATCCTTTTTATCAAGGGTCGGTGTCATTTTTTTACAGCAATTGGCGCAATTAAGGCAATTCACTTCCTGCCAAACCTCCTTGTCGGCGGCTTTTGCTTCTTTCTTTATGCCCTTATGCCCGGCTTCTTCCAGGTCGTCAATAAATTTCCCAAACTTCTTTTTATTGGCTTCAAACTTCTTTTTAAGCTGTTTCAGTTGCATGAATCGTCGGGAAAAATATGGATGAGTAAACTGAGATTCTGTTCTTTCGTTGCGGTATAGCTAATTTGCAATATTAAATCTAAAATCTCCAATAATCACGCAGTGTGGCAATCTTATAAAAAGGGGTTTAAAGCCTGGTTACAGTTAGAAAAGTCGCTCAGTGAAAACTCGGTGGAGGCCTACCTGCATGATACAAACCTGTTTACCAATTATTTGCTGGCTGCTGATAACAAAATAAACCCGCAGGAAGTGAGGCTGAAGCACCTGCAGGATTTTCTTCAGTATATCGCCGAACTTGGTATGACCGTAACCAGCCAGGCACGCATCATCAGCGGGTTACGCAGTTTTTACAAGTATTGCCTGGTTGAACAGATTGTAAAACAAAACCCTGCCGAATTGCTTGAAGCTCCCAAGCTTCGCCGCAAGCTTCCCGAGGTACTGGCCTTTGCCGAAATTGAGCTGATGATAGCCGCCATTGACATGAGTACCCCGGAAGGGATGCGCAACCGTGCCATCCTTGAAACCATGTACAGTTGCGGGTTAAGGGTAAGCGAAGTGGTTAACCTGAAACTGAGCGGGCTGTATGCAGAACTTGGTTTTGTAAGGGTTACCGGTAAGGGCGATAAGGAGCGGCTGGTGCCCATTGGAAAAGATGCGTTAAAGTATATTGGTTTGTACCGCACCGGAACAAGGGTGCATGTACCGGTTAAGAAAGGGGAGGAGGACATTATTTTTTTGAACCGGAACGGAAGACGTTTAAGCAGGGTGATGATCTTTTATATTATTAAGGACCTGGCGTTTAAAGCCGGCATCACTAAAAATATTTCGCCGCATACCTTCCGGCATAGCTTTGCCACGCATTTGGTAGAAGGAGGCGCCGACCTGCGGGCGGTTCAGGAAATGCTGGGGCATGAAAGCATAACCACTACCGAAATTTACACCCATCTCGACCGGGAATTTTTGCGCGAAACACTTCAGCAATTTCACCCGGCATTCCAGGGTTAATGGAAAAGCCTACCCGTTTTTCTTCAAAAAGCTACCTTCCTTTTTCAACAGGCTGAAAATATCATCAAGCGGGAAGCCGGCCGCGTCTTCCATTACTTTCTTAAAATCATCGGGTGAAGGATGCTTAAACTTCCATGCCTCAAAATAATTGTGTATGCCGTATTTAAATGTTTCCGGCCCCATGCGCGATTCTAAAATAAACAGCCAGATGGCGCCCTTCAGGTACGCAGTTACACCGTAAGATTCCTTGTTGTCAAAATCCGCCGAATGAGTATCCACCGGGTATTTAAACGGTATTTGTGCCATGGATTGCATCATCAACGCGAAAAACTGGTCGGAGGGCAACTGCCTTACATTATCGGGAATGGATTTGCCCAGTACCGAATTTTTCTTTTGCAGCGCTTCGTATTTAAACTGGAAAAAAGTGTTGAACCCTTCGTCGAACCAGGGATAGTCGCGCTCATTGGTGCCCAAAATACCCTGCAGCCAGTTGTGCCCAACCTCGTGCACAATGGTTACTTCCAATTGGTTTTCAATATCCTTTTCGGGTACCGTTATCAGCGTGATCATCGGGTACTCCATGCCGCCGCTGTTCACATTTTTGGGGCCTTCTACCGCCGCCACCTGCGGATGCGGAAATTCACCGAATTCAGCCCCGTAAAACCTGATGCCGGTTTTCAGGTAATCAATGGATTTTGTCCAGTGTTTACGCGATTCTTTCCTGTAGTAAGAAAATACATCAATTATTTTACCCGAAGCCAGTTGGCAGGTATCATACTGAACCACAAAACCAGGCTGTGCAAACCAGGCAAAATCATGCACGTTCTCTGCTATATAGGTCAGCGTTTTAGGGTTTGTGGTATTCCAGCTAACAGGTGTCAGCTTTTTGGGATCCCCGTTGTTATTGTCTTTTCCCGCCTGTTTGTACAGGTCCAGTTCTTCCTTTGTTTGTAAAACGCCCGAAGCCCCTACCACCATATCGCCGGGTACGGTCAGGGTAACTTTGTACCGTCCAAATTCGGCATAAAACTCACCCATATCGAGGTAAGGCATTTCGTGCCAGCCATCCAGGTCGTACACGGCCGGTTTGGGGTACCATTGGGTAGCAATATACTGCCCGTCGAACACACCGCTTCTTGAATAATAAGTGGGCAGCTTGTTGTAAAAAGGGGTTTGCAGTTCAACGGAATGGCCGGGCAGCAGGGGGGCGTTTAATATAACCTTTACTATATCAGGATGAACCGGGTGCGGCTCGGCGACAAGCTTTTTGCCATTGCTACTGAAAGCGAGACTATCCATAAAGCCCTTATCGGCCCTTTTTGTTGACTTGCGGAGCTCTTTGTCGTTTTCAATTTGTTTGGCAAGCGCGGTATTATCTCCCGAATACGCATTTGCCCACACATGGAACCAGATAAAGGAAAGCGTATCAGGCGATTGATTTTTGTAACTAAGGCTCAGTTGGCCATGGATGGCTTTTTGAGCGGTATTCAGCCGGGCATCAATAGTATAATCAACTTCCTGCTGAAAATAATCTTTCTGGGCCTGGAGGTTAAGGGTGGCTGAGGCCAATACCGTGGCCAGCAGGATTTTAAGCGAATGGATCATGTAGTATAGAAAATTGGCTCAAAGAAAGGGGGAATGGCGCGTAAATAAAAATCCCGGGTCCTTATCGGGAAAAATTAGCATTTTTTTGAAATGGCTTATTTTTGCGCCGTTTCCAAAAATTTTGACCAGCCTGCAACTGGTGTTGGAATCAACCGTTCCGCCAAAAAGGGGGTTCGCCTAAAATTTTTACAGATGGCACTTTTACACAACCGCGTCTCCAATAGGGAGCTGAAAGAGCTCATGCTGGCCGAAACCGGGCCACGCACCACCATTAGTTTTTACCAGTATCATTTCATTGAAAATCCGCAGGCTTTCCGCGATGAGCTTTGGAAGGGTTTGAATGCCCTGAAAGTCTTTGGCAGGATCTATGTGGCCCACGAGGGAATCAATGCACAAATAAGCGTGCCGCAAAACAACTTTGAGGCGCTCAGAAACTATCTGTATGATTATGCATGGATGAACGGGCTGAGGTTGAATATTGCCGTGGATGATGATGGCAAAAGTTTTTGGGTATTGAAAATTAAAGTGAGGGATAAAATTGTAGCAGACGGTATTGATGACCCCGCTTTCAGCATGGACCGGAGGGGGCAATACCTGAAAGCTGGAGAGGTGAATGAACTACTGCAAAACCCGCAGACACTGGTGATTGATATGCGGAACCATTACGAATACGAGGTGGGGCATTTTGAAGGGGCTGTTGAAATTCCGAGCGATACTTTCAGGGAGCAATTACCCATGGCGGTGGATATGATAAAAGGCCATGAGGAGCAACCCATTATCATGTATTGCACCGGGGGCATCCGTTGCGAAAAGGCAAGCGCTTATATGCTGCACAAAGGATTTAAGAATGTGTACCATATTGAGGGCGGCATTATCAACTATGTGCACCAGGTAAAGCAGGAAGGGCTTGAACAAAAATTTATAGGCAAAAATTTTGTATTCGATAACCGGCTGGGCGAACGCGTTACAGAGGATATTATCGCCACCTGCCACCAATGCGGTCAGCCTGCCGACACGCACACCAACTGTGCGAACGACGCCTGCCATATGTTATTCATCCAATGCCCAGCCTGCAGCGAAAAATATGAAGGCTGTTGTAGTACCGCTTGTAAAGAATTTATTCACCTGCCGCTGGAAGAGCAAAAGGTGTTGAGGAAAGGGAAGGATAAGGGGGCAAATATTTTTAATAAGAGTAAAAAGGTGCGGCCAAGGTTAGAGCCGCTTCACTAAAACAACAAATACGGCGTGATTGAGGAGTGTTCGTCATGCAACATCAATCCAGAGCAGAAATCTTGAATGCTTTATTTTAGAATTTTATGAGGAAGCGAGGCTGCTACTATTCATTTATTATAGGCTTATTAATTTCAAGCATAATATTTTTTATTATGAGCCAAATTCAATTATCATCGAATGAAGGATTGATTGAAGATGGGATTGAAATTATGGGAACAATTAAGGGCTTTAAAAATTCAAGGAATCATTCGTTTGGAATAATTTCATTCACAATTGACTCAAGCAATTATCCGGTCGAAAGAATATCTAACTTCATTGAAGGAAAACCTTTTCGAATAGATCAAATGGAAGCCGAAGTTTATGGCACAATAGGTTTAGAAGATTCATTAGCAAATCGAATTTTTCTTAATAGCAGTGAAAGAAAATTTTACTTGCTTCAAGGAAAGGAAATTATAAGTGTAGGGGAGCTATATTGGATAAATGAGGAATTTAATTTGAATTATATAAGGGAAAATTCACAGTTTAGAAATTCAAATTGAGCATTATTATCCGCTTGCCTTGCCTGTGCGAACAACTGCTTTAAAAGCCTCCTTTTCCGCTTTCATCGCATGAATTACCTTGGCGGCAGCTGAGTCCTTTTTTATGGTAACTTTAATTTTCATGGGAATTACAAAGTACCGGTAAAATACCCGAACCACAAAAATTTTTTGGGAGCATAAAGGATTTTGATGCAAGAAGCCTTAGGTGATGGGAAGCTCTTTTGATTTTTTGGAATTTGGGAAAGCCAGCTCACGAACAAGTTCAGCAGCATTTGGTGTCGTTTT
>CAYUGH010000124.1:9756-11372 GCA_964444195.1 uncultured Chitinophagaceae bacterium | reverse complement strand
GCAAATAGCACTGAGCGAATATTACCTGCGTTGTATTTTATGATGACAATGTTATCCATGATTTTTTTGTTATTCATGTTTGTTTGTGTGGGTTCGGTTGCGTGGGGACACGCACCCGGGCATGGGATATTGAACAGCCTAAGCCCCCTTTAGTGGGTTGTGGGTTACAATATCCCTTTTGTACTTGGCAGTTCCATCTTCAGCGGATTACGCTTCACCGCCATTTTTATCGCTTTGGCAAATGCCTTAAAGATCGCTTCAATCTTGTGATGTTCATTTTCGCCTTCTGCTTTTATATTCAGATTGCTTTTTGAAGCATCACTGAAAGATTTGAAAAAATGAAAGAACATCTCCGTCGGCATATCTCCTACCTTTTCGCGTTTAAATTCAGCATCCCACACAATCCAGTTCCGCCCGCCAAAATCAATAGCTACCTGCGCAAGGCAATCATCCATGGGCAGGCAAAAACCATACCGCTCCAATCCTCGTTTATCAGCCAAGGCCTTTGCCATAGCCTCACCCAAAGCGATGCCGGTATCTTCTATCGTGTGGTGCTCATCAATATCCAAGTCGCCTTTTACTTTGATGTCTAGGTCAATACTGCCATGACGCGCAATCTGATCGAGCATGTGATCGAAAAAGCCGAGCCCTGTATGAATATTGGCTTTACCGGTTCCATCGAGGTTTAAACCAATGCTGATCTTTGTTTCGTTGGTATTGCGTTCATGCTGCACCGTACGCATACCTATTTTTAAAAATTCGTATATCTTTTGCCAGCTTGTGCTTTCTAAAACTACGGTGCTATTCCGAAGCTCATCAATGCTTTCCTGTTGTTCACCTGCTCCAAGGTTTGCATCCTCCACCATCCAAATGGCTTTGCAGCCGAGGTTTTTTGCTAGTTGCACATCGGTAATACGATCGCCAATAACAAATGAATTAACCAGGTCATATTTTTCAGCATCCATGTATTGCTTCATCATGCCTGTTCCCGGCTTTCGTGTAGGCAGGTTCTCGTGCGGAAAGCTCTTGTCAATATGAACCGCGCTGAAATGAATATTTTCTCCTGCCAAAGCCTGCATCACAAAATTATGCACCGGCCAAAATGTATCTTCTGGAAAAGACTCAGTCCCCAATCCATCCTGGTTCGTCACCATTACGAGTTCATAGTCAAGTTCCTCTGCTATGCGGCGCATACAAGTAAACATGCCGGGATAAAAAACCAGCTTATCAAAACTATCAAGCTGATATGTTGGAGGCGCTTCTTTGATTAACGTGCCGTCGCGATCAATAAATAAAATTCGTTTCATAATCTATTGCAAAATGATTGATTATTGATTATTGATTATTGTCCCTTTCCATAAATTCCGCCAGGGCATCCACCAGCCTTGTATTTTCCGCTTCTGTGCCAACCGTTATCCGCAAGCTTCCATCACACAATATCACTTTACTTCTATCTCGTACCACAATTCCTTTGGTCAACAAAAATTCATATACTTCTCTCGCATGGTCCATTTGTACCAGCAAAAAATTCGCATCACTTGGATACACTTTTTTCACTATGGCCATTTGCTCCAGCACTTCCGCCAATGCTTCGCGCATATCCACCAACGCCCGTA
>CAYUGH010000124.1:0-9656 GCA_964444195.1 uncultured Chitinophagaceae bacterium | reverse complement strand
GCCATTTGCTCCAGCACTTCCGCCAATGCTTCGCGCATATCCACCAACGCCCGTATCATATCATTCACCTGCCCTACTTCTTCCAGCGCCTGCGATACCAGTTCCTGGGTATGCTGACCAATATTATAAGGCGGCTTTATCCTATTGATGACCTGAATAATTTCTTCAGAAGCAAACATCATGCCAAGCCTTAAACCCGCCAGGCCCCATGCCTTACTCAAGGTTTGCATCACCACAAGGTTGGGGTAATCAGCCAGCCACTTTACTACCGATGCCTGCCGCGCAAAATTGATGTATGCTTCATCTACAACAACCAATCCTTCAAAATTATTCAGCACAAATTCAATATCATGCAGGTTGAGTGAATTACCGGTTGGATTGTTTGGTGAGCAAAGCCAGATGATCTTGGTATTTGAATCCACAAGTTGCTCAATGTGTGCAAGGTTGAGTTGATAATCTTCCAGCAACGGTGCCTTACGGATTTCCACATCATTTACATTCGCACTTACTTCATACATGCCATAGGTGGGCGGGCAAATAATAATATTGTCCTTGCCGGGGTTACAAAAAGCACGATACAACAAATCAATACATTCATCGCTGCCATTACCCAGGAAAATTTGTTCAGGCCTGATGCTCTTAATCGCTCCAATTTTCTCCTTTACTTTCCACTGCAATGGATCGGGATAACGATGATACCATTTTACCAACGGTGAGCCAAGACTATTTTCATTTGCATCCAAAAAAACGGACGCTTCACCTTTGAACTCGTCGCGTGCGGAGGAGTACGGCGTCAATACTTTTACGTTAGGTCTTACCAGTTTGTCCAAATCAAACACTTTGCTATCAAATTTAATTGTTCTCCAATCGTATTGTTACTGCACGCGCATGTGCCTGCAAACCCTCTGCCATAGCCATTTCCGTTACGGTGGATGCTATATTCTGAAGGCCTTCTTTATTAAGTTGCTGAACGGTTATTTTTTTTACAAAACTATCTATGCTAACCCCGCTGTAAGCCCTTGCGTAACCATTGGTGGGCAAGGTATGATTGGTTCCGCTTGCATAATCACCCACACTTTCGGGTGAATAATTACCAATAAAAATGGAACCCGCATTGATAACCTGCTGTGCTTTTTGCATGGCATCTTCTGTACAGATAATAAGGTGCTCTGCAGCATACAGGTTTATCAATTCAAGAGCATCCTCTTCATTTTCCATCACCACGGCACGGCTGTTGTTGAGTGCTGCTGTGGCCATATCCCTTCGCGGTAATTCATTTAATTGTAATCCAATTGCTTGTTGAACTTTTTCAACAACTTCCTTACTGGATGCAATCAGCAACACCTGCGAATCAGATCCATGCTCGGCCTGGCTTAGCAGGTCGGCAGCTACAAAAGCAGGGTTGGCACTTCTATCGGCCCAAACACATACTTCGCTCGGGCCTGCGGGCATATCTATGGCAAGCCCGTCCAACTGAACGAGTTGCTTTGCTGCCGTTACATATTGATTACCGGGGCCAAAAATCTTAAAGACCCTGGGAATGCTTTGGGTGCCATAGGCCATAGCGGCAATGGCCTGCGCGCCACCTGCTTTAAAAATATCGGTAACTCCTGCTACCTGCGCAGCATACAAAATGGCCGGATGAATAGAACCGTCTTTGGAAGGAGGTGTACATAAAACTATTTGCTTGCAACCCGCTATCCGCGCAGGAATAGCCAACATGAGCAATGTAGAAAACAAGGGCGCTGTTCCGCCGGGAATATAGAGACCAACCTTTTCAATACCCACCCAGCGCCGCCAACAGGTGATGCCGGGCATGGTAGTTACAGGCTCTTCAACGATCCATTGTTTCTGATGAAAAGCTTCGATATTTGAAGCGGCCTGCCTGATTGCAGTTTTCAATGTTTCAGTCAACCTGGTTTCTGCACTACTGATCTCACCAGTTGTTGCAGCCAATTGGCCTGGTACGCTGCCATCAAATCGCAGGGAAAATTCCCTCAAAGCCATATCCCCGTTCAACTTTACCTGTGCAAGGATGGGCCGCACCTTTTCCATCACAGACAAGGTATCCATTGCCGGTCGCTCTGTTATTTCATCCCAGATATTTTTGGCAGGATTGATATAAACCTTCATAGACAATATATCTTGCTAAACAATTTGAAATTTAAAATACTCAATCTGAAATCAAAGTATCATCTTCTCAATAGGCACCACCAATATTCCCTGCGCCCCAGCCGCTTTCAGTTGCTCAATAATTTCCCAGAATTCATTTTCATTCAGCACGCTGTGTACACTGCTCCAACCCGGGTCGGCAAGTGGCAACACGGTAGGGCTTTTCATTCCGGGCAACAAATCAATAATTTCGGAAAGCTTTTCGTTTGGCGCATTCAGCAAAATATACTTATTGTTTTTGGCTTTACGAACCGAACGTATCCGGAAACAAAGTTTATTCAGCAAACGTTGCTGCTCACCGGTAAGCTGGCTATGTTTTACCAACACAGCTTCGCTGTTCAGGATCACTTCGGTTTCTTTCAGCCCATTCATAAAAAGGGTGCTGCCACTGCTTACCAGGTCAACAATGGCTTCGCTCAGGCCAATGCCGGGGGCAATTTCCACACTACCGCTGATCTCATGAATTTCGGCCTGCACATTGTTCTTGTCAAGAAAACTACGCACCAGTACGGGGTAGCTTGTAGCAATGGTTTTGCCTGACAGAAATTCTGGCCCTGTATACGTTTCACCCTTAGAAACTGCAACTGATAGGCGGCATTTACCAAACCCCAGTTTTTCAACAGTCAGTACCTGTTTTTCCTTTTCAAACAAAACGTTTTCACCAACAATCCCAATATCAGCCACGCGGTCTTCCACATATTGCGGAATATCATCATCGCGCAGAAAATACACTTCGAGGGGAAAGTTTTCAGCTTCTGCCTTTAACCTGTTCACGCCATTCTTAATGTCGATGCCGCAATCTTTCAGCAGTTTCATGCTGTCGTCGTGCAACCTGCCCGATTTCTGAATGGCCAATTTTAATTTCATTGTATGTGTTTATATTTCTTCAAAATTTTGGCAATAAAAAAGGCCTACCTTATCGGTAAGCCCTGAAATTAGTTTAGCAAAGTTGTGCATAAACAGCATCGGCCTACCGGTTTCGGTAAGTATGATGATGATGGTTATGGATAAATTTTGCCATTGCTGCGCAAAAATAGGGGGGATTTTGACAGCACCAAAAAAAGCTTTCAGTTATTTTCGCAACTTATTTAAAATAAATGGAAAAAGCATTTGAGACAATTGAAGCCCTTGGAAAGGCTTATTTTAAAACCACTCCCGATAACATTCACCTTTTACCCCAAAGCGGCAGCGACCGCCGCTATTTCAGGATAAAAAACGGCCCCGGCAGCCTGATTGCCACATTTAACCTGAACATTCCTGAGAATAACGCCTTTATTTTTTTCACCCACCATTTCAGGAAACAAGGGCTTTCTGTTCCCGATATTTTGGCTACCGATTCAACAGGAACTGCCTATTTTCAAACAGACCTGGGCGACCAAAGCCTGATGATGACGCTTGAAGAAAAGGGATATACGGAGGAAGTAAAACAGCTATTTGCCGACAGCCTGGCTGAATTGGCAAAACTCCAGGTACTTGGAGATTTTGGCATGGACTATTCCAAATGCCTGACTGCCAAGGAGTTTGGCAAGCAGGCCATCATGAGTGACCTGCTGTATTTTAAATATTATTTCCTCGACACCCTGCAACGACCATACGACAAGCAGGCGCTGATTAACGATTTTGATGCTTTGGCAACCTATCTTACCCATACGGAGTATAAGTTCTTCATGATGCGTGATTTTCAGAGCAGGAATATAATGCTCGTTGAAGGGAAGCCATTTTTCATAGATTACCAGGGTGGCATGAAAGGCGCCCCTCAATATGATGTGGCTTCCATGCTTTGGCAGGCAAGGGCAAACCTGAGTGACGAATGGAAATCCGACCTGTTTAACGGCTATATGGACAGCCTGGATCAATACCTGGCCAAACCTATGAACCGGGAAGTTTTTAGAACTCAATACTACGGATACGTGCTTATCAGGCTTTTACAGGTATTGGGAGCATATGGCTTCAGGGGCTTATTTGAACGAAAAGCACATTTTCTTGCGTCCATCCCAATGGCGCTGCGCAACCTGAAATGGTTCGTAGAAAACAGGCTGCTTGGTATTCATACACCCGAATTCAGGAAAGTATTGGAACTGGTGGTAAGCGATGAGATTATTGAAAAATTTACTCCTGCACAGGCAAGGGAAGAAAGTCCGCTAACGGTATATATAAACAGTTTCTCCTTTATAAAAAATGGATACCCTGACGATGAAAGTGAAAACAGGGGCGGATTTGTATTTGATTGCAGGGGCATACTGAATCCGGGCCGGATTGATACTTACAAAAAGCAAAGCGGAAAAGACAGGGATGTGGTTGATTTTCTTGAACAACAAACCCGGATGCCTGAGTTTTTGAACAGTGTTTTTGATATTGTGGACATTAATGTGGAAGATTACTTAAACCGGGGTTTTAAAAGGCTGATGGTGAACTTTGGCTGCACGGGTGGGCAACATCGCAGCGTGTATGCAGCCGAACAAACCGCGAGGCACCTGAGGAACAAGTACAAAGTGACGACAGTGGTGGATCATATGAATGAGGAGAACTGGAAAAAGTAGCTAACTTTACAAAAAGAGGTTTATGAAAGTTACCAGGGAAAACGAAAAAATTCTTATCACCATGAATTCTCCAGAAGAAGCCATTCGGCTGGTGAAAATGCTGGACTATGCTAAATATATTGAATTAACAGAAGGTATGAATGAAGTCGCGGAATTAGAAATTGAAAAGCTTGCTGATGAAGTCAACCAATCCTGGTATCAACAAAGATCAAGCCTGCTATGATTTTAATACTGGATGCAAATATTGTATTCAGCAGCATCTTAAAGCCAAAGAGTGCAATTGCAGGGATCCTGCTCGACCCTGATAATGGATTAATTTTTGTTGCACCAACTTTTCTTCAGGCAGAAATTAATAAACATATCCCCAAATTATGTCAGTTAACAGGATTTGGTGAATTAAGAATTTTGGAAATAATAGAACTGATTTTTTCCAAAATTCTATTTTATCCAAATGAAGTTATACCTGATTATATCCAAAATCAAGCAGCTGAAATTTGCGATCCTATTGATCCTAAGGACTCGATATACATTGCCTTTTCCCTATATTTTCAATCAAAAATTTGGTCTGGTGACCGAAAACTCATTTCAGGATTAAAAATCCGTGGTTATGATTTTCTTTTAGATACAGTGGCAATAATGCAATTAATCAGGTCCTTAAAAGAATAATTTTCATTCTAATCCCATGAAAGCCATGATTCTCGCCGCCGGCCTCGGCACTCGTTTAAAACCCTTTACGGACCATCATCCTAAAGCATTAGCCCCGGTAAATGGGAAACCGGTTTTACAGCGAAATGTGGAATACCTCCAACAACATGGAATCTATGATCTAATTGTAAATGTGCATCACTTTGCCGACCAGGTAGAGGCTGTCATCAAAAAAAACAAAGGTTGGGGAAGCAATATTACCATCAGCGATGAAAGAGGTAAAGTCCTCGAAACTGGGGGTGGCATATTAAAAGCTTCCTGGTTTTTGGAAGACTCTGAACCATTTGTAGTGATGAATGCCGACATACTGACCGACCTCGACCTTACCGCCATGATGGCAGTTCACAACGAAAGCCATCCCATGGGAACGCTTGCCGTAACCACCCGCAGCAGCAGCCGTGCCCTGGTATTTAACAATCAGCAAGAGCTTTGCGGCTGGCGCAATGAGAAAACCGGGGAAACCAAAGGCAAACCAGGGCATCCTTTCGCTTTTAGCGGCATTCAAATTCTTAACCCTGGCATTTTCAACCACATCCGGTTTACCGGCAAATTTTCCATGATTGATGTTTATCTTGACCTTTGCGAAGAACACCGGTTTGTTTCCTTTAACCACAGCGAAAGCCTCTTTATGGATATAGGCTCGCCGGAAAAACTGGCATTGGCGGAAAAAGTTTTTCTTTAACACCCTACCCTGTTACTTTCGCAGCCAAAAGCATCCAATCGCTTTTAGCTTGCATTATGGACTATAATTACCTGCCGCTCGACAGTTCCCCTGTCAATATGCAGCAACTACGCCTTTTACTTGAATACAAACAGGATATTTCTATTACCTACCAGGCCTGGGAAGATGTAGAAAATTGCCGCCGTTACCTCGATGAGAAGCTGGAAAAAGACCCCAAACCATACTATGGAATCAATACCGGGTTTGGGTACCTGCAAAATGTAACCATCGACCCCGGTCAAATTGAGCAACTGCAATACAACCTGCTCATGAGCCACGCCTGCGGGATGGGTGAAATTGTGCCCCTGGATATCGCCAAACTGATGCTTGCGCTAAAAGTAAAAAGCCTTAGTTACGGCAACAGCGGCGTGCAGAATATTACCATTCAGCGGTTGATGGATTTGCACAATAATGATGTAATTCCGGTGGTGTACACGCAAGGCTCCTTAGGCGCTTCGGGCGATCTTTCGCCATTAAGCCATATGTGCCTGCCCATTATTGGCCTGGGAGAAGTGTGGTATAAAGGTGAAAAAAGACCCACCCATGAGGTTGAAAACGAGCTTGGCTGGTCGCAGGTGCACCTGAAAACCAAAGAAGGTCTTGCGCTGATAAATGGCACCCAGTTTATGCTGGCCTATGGGGTTTGGTGCATTTTAAAAGCCCGGCATCTCCTCGAAATGTCAGACCTGCTGGCGGCTCTTTCATTTGATGCTTTCGATTGCAGCCTGGCGCCTTTCAGCGAGCCGATTCACAGGGTACGCCCGCATGCAGGGCAATCCAAAACTGCTGCCAATCTTCGCAAGTGGCTGGAGGGCAGCGCCATTGCACATAAAGCGGAAAAAAACTTACAAGACCCGTATTCATTCCGTTGCATTCCGCAGGTTCACGGAGCATCAAGGGATGCGCTGGCATACATTGAATCGGTTTTGCTGACAGAAGTAAATTCGGTAACCGACAACCCAAATATTTTCCCGGAAGAAGACCTGATTCTCAGCGGCGGCAATTTTCATGGCCAACCCCTCGCCCTGGTACTGGATTTCATGAAGATCGCGTTGAGCGAACTGGCCAACATCAGCGAGCGGCGCATTTACCAGCTTATCAGCGGGCAGCGCAACCTGCCTTTGTTTTTGGTGAAAGATGCCGGGCTGAACAGCGGTTTTATGATTCCGCAGTACACAGCCGCCTCCATTGTAAGTGCAAACAAGCAACTATGCACCCCTGCCAGTGTGGACAGCATAAGCAGCAGCAACAACCAGGAAGACCATGTAAGCATGGGCGCAAATGCTGCCACCCAATGCTACCAGGTGGTGAATAATTTAGAAAAAGTACTGGCCATTGAACTGATGACGGCTGCACAGGCACTGGATTTCAGAAGGCCTTTGAAAAGTTCAGCGGAAATTGAAGCCTTAGTATCTGCTTTCCGTGAAAAAGTTGCCTTTAACGAAAAGGACAGGATCCTTCACGACGACATGATGAAAGCCGTAGATTTTGTAGCTTTATGGAAATTTTGACAATTTGAAAAATTACCAATATGACGACAACGATTGCCATTCCAAAAACGCCAACCGGCACTCAACTAAACTGCAAAGGCTGGATCCAGGAAGCCGCCTTGCGCATGCTTCTAAACAACCTTGATCCTGCAGTAGCAGAAAGGCCCGAAGATTTGATCGTTTATGGTGGTCGTGGCAAAGCAGCACGCAATCATGAAGCGCTCCACAAAATAATTGCTTTGCTGAAACAGTTGGAAAACGATGAAAGCCTGCTGATTCAAAGCGGCAAGCCGGTTGCCATCATGAAAACGCATCCCGATGCTCCACGGGTGCTCATCAGCAATAGTCAGCTTGTACCCAACTGGGCCAACTGGCAGCACTTTGATGAGTTGGAGAAAAAAGGATTGATGATGTACGGGCAAATGACCGCAGGAAGCTGGATATACATTGGAAGCCAGGGAATTGTGCAGGGTACCTATGAAACATACGCGGCCGTAGCCGATAAACATTTTGGCGGCAGCCTGAAACATACCCTGAATGTAACAGCGGGACTTGGCGGCATGGGCGGCGCTCAACCGCTTGCTATTACCATGAACGATGGTGTGGCGCTGATTGCCGAAGTAGAGGAATGGCGGATTGATAAGCGGCTTGAAACCCGTTACCTCGACGAAAAAGCGGAGGATATTGATGATGCCATTGACCGTGCTTTGGCGTACAAAACGAACGGCATTGGCAAAAGTATCGGTGTAAAATGCAACGCCGTGCATCTTTTACAAAGGCTGCTGGAAAGGAACATCATTCCCGATACGCTTTCTGACCAAACCAGTGCGCACGACCCGCTGATTGGTTACTGGCCGCACGAACTTTCATACGATCAGGCCAAAATTTTGCGGGACGAAAACCCCAATGAATATATTGATTACAGTTATCGAAGCATGTACCTGCATGTGCAACTGATGCTGCAATTGATGGACAAAGGCACTATTACTTTTGATTATGGTAATAATATTCGGGCCCGTGCCCAGGAATTTGAAAAATCCAATTCGACAAACTCCAAATTCAAAAAAACCAATGCACATACAGAATCTGGAGAGGGTGACTTTATCACATTCCAATTAAACCGATGTTTCGACTTTCCGGGATTTGTACCCGCCTACATCCGCCCGCTGTTTTGTCTTGGCAAAGGCCCCTTCCGCTGGGCGGCATTAAGCGGCGATCCACACGATATTAAGGTTACTGACGACCTGATCCGCGAGCTGTTTCCCGAAAACAAATCACTCATCCGCTGGCTTGACCTGGCACAGGAGCGTATTGCCTTCCAGGGCCTGCCTGCCCGCATTTGCTGGCTTGGACAGGGTGAGCGCGAAAAAGCAGGATTGGCCTTCAATGAACTGGTTCGCATAGGAAAGGTAAAAGCTCCCATTGTAATTGGCCGCGACCACCTGGATACCGGCAGCGTAGCAAGCCCTAACCGCGAAACCGAATCGATGCTGGATGGCAGCGATGCCGTGGCCGATTGGCCGATTTTGAACGCATTGGTAAATACCGCCGGTGGGGCGAGTTGGGTAAGCCTGCACCATGGTGGCGGCGTAGGGATGGGCTATAGCATTCACGCCGGTATGGTAATAGTGGCCGATGGTACGCCCGAGGCTGAAGCGCGTTTGGCAAGGGTTTTGAGGAATGACCCGGGCATGGGGGTTATCAGGCATGCGGATGCGGGATATGAAGTGGCGATTGAAACGGCAGAGAAATTTGATTTGAAACTTTGAAATTAAAATAAGTAAATTATTATTTACCTTTAATCTTAATCCATTAACTTTGAAAAACTCCGAACTCCTCAAAAAATTACGAAAGGGAGGTTTTCAATTCTTTTGGCAGGGCAAAGGAAGCCATGAGATTTGGCACCATCCTGAAAAAGGGATTGAAATAATTGTAACAAAACATGGATCCAAAGAGGTTGGTAAAGGTTTGGCTGAAAAAATATTGAAACAAGCAGGTTTGAAATAATTTATTGAAAATGAAAAGGGT
>CAYUGH010000123.1:0-11615 GCA_964444195.1 uncultured Chitinophagaceae bacterium | reverse complement strand
GCTGATATATTTTAAACTCACATTCAAACCCAACCAACCTTTTACTACAACGTAACTAAAAAATAATTGTTACCCCATACACTTAAAAAACGGCTTAATGCCATTGCGCACTAAGCCGTTTTAAATTGAATGGCATCCGGGCTATTTGCCAATAAAATTTAGTACAAGCGCATCCACCATGGCCTGATTTATTGCACCATTCATGTTTTCGTTCCAATCTTCCATTTTCAGGGTTATCTTTTGCTTTCCAGCCTCCACCCGTACCGGTAATGCATTGGTATAACCCCATGCACTCCACTCCTTAGTACCTCGTTGAGGAAATACAATTGCACCACTGAATGCATCCCCAACATACAAACTACGAATGGCGCATTTGTTTTCAGTATTGATGGGGCCATTGCCATTAGCATATAAAAAAGAAAGCGCATACAGGCCGGGCTGTGTGATATCCGCTTCAAAAGTTACCACCCTGTTCTTCTGCCGGCTGATCTCAATAAACCCGGTTCCGCCGAATCCCTTGTACGCGTAAGATGCTTTGGGGGCAACGGTTTCAGCTTCTAAACGTAAGCTTGCTTGAGTATCAAAATAGTTCCAGGGCTCGCTCGAAAAAGAACCAATTCCTTTGGCATCCAGTGCCTTCACCTGGTAAATACCAAACTCGCCGGGCTCCACCTTAAAAGATGTCTCATTCAAAGTTTGCACAGGCTTTCCATCCTTTACTATTTCGTAAGATTCCACGCCTTCAACGGCAGTCCATACCAAATTCCCATTCTTTTCGATGGCTGTATCTTTTACAACAATGGGTGTTGCCAGTGTAAATTGATTGGGGACCTTATTCACTTTGCCCTTATCAGAAAAATCATCATTCAGCCTGATTTTTACTGAATGCTTACCGGTTATGCCAGGATTAATTTTCGCCCCATCGAGCATGACCCCATCCATGGTAATTGACTGAATAGCATCGCCATACCCTTCCATTTCAATATCCAATATGGCATTGCGGTATTTGAAATTGGTAAGACTTCTATACCCTTTTAAAGCCGAAGGAACAAAGGGTTTAAATACAAGCCCATCTTCGGTGAAGCGGATCCCAAACAATACTTTATGAACCAAACTAATGTTTCCACTTAAGCTCCATAGCATGTTGCTGCTATTAATGACCGTACCCGAAAAGTCGCCGTTATCCGCCACGAAATTTTCCTTATTGGTTAAAAACAAAGCCGAAGGCCGGTAGATGGCTGCAATGCTTTCCATTACCGATTTTTCGTTGCCGGTTTTAGCGCCTGCCCACAACCAATAGGTTTGTACAAAGGGCCAAACGGCATTGTTGTGATATGGTGGAATACCCGGAATTTGGGGATACACACAGGGAATGCCAAAATTAACTATGGGGGTTGAAGACACGATCCTTTTCTGCCTGTCCGCATCAGCAATATCAAACAAAACGGTTAGTGCTTCGCCCAAAGCCTCCGAACGGGATGAAAGCGATTTTTGAATCTGCCCATACAGGTATTGCCCATAATAGCCTTCCTTTTCCTGCCACAAATATTTGTTGATACCATCCTTTATGCCGGAAGCTTTAGAATTAAATACCGGAACCGAGGCATCATCCTTTAGCAATCTTGCCATTTTTGCGGCAACCACATTGGCCTGGTAATGAACCGCGTTAGTTCCAAGGCATTCACTTTCAAAAATATCGGCAGGCTGCATCCACTTGGGATAGGTTTGCTCACGCCAATCAAGGAATGATGATTCTCCTTTCACCATTCCTGTTTGGGGATCGTAAGCCACTTTGTAATCATCTTGCAGCGAAAGCTTTATTATTTCATAGGCTTCTTTCAGCCAATCCATTTCACCGGTTGCGAGGTAAATTTCCCAGGCTGCAACCGACCATATCATCCGGTCGGTACTAACCGGCCATGCACCGCCGGTACCTGTATCCTGGATAATGCGTTTCCGCTTGTTCACCTTACGCCGAAGACTGTTTTTGGCCACCTGCGGCTGCATATAAGCCATGCTCAGGATGATGCTATAACTTACATCGCGGGTCCAAACCCCGGCCCATTCGGCCCCTGTACGAAGCGTGCTGTCCTTTTCAACCGCTTTCTCCATCTCCTCCAGCGTCATATTATAAATGGCATCAGCAAGCACATGCGGGGATCTGTATTGTGGAAATGCAGCTATATCCCTGGATAGTTTCCAAACAGTATCAATTTTTTTAATATCCGATTTAGTGTTCAATATCAAAGTAGTTTCAAAAATTCCATCTTTATCGGGATCCTTCAACTCCAATTCCGCTCGGTTCTTCAGGTTATCAAAATCCCAGGTCATAGGGAGTGTATTCCCGGCTACATATATTGCTTTAAAATCCTCCTTGTAAATTTTATCTCCTTTGGCCGTTTGAAAATACCCCTGGCTGGTAAAAGATTTCAGTACCTCCCGCATATCGAGCCGAATGGTAAAACTGGTTTCAGGGCTAAGGAATGCACCCTCCTCCTTTGAATCATTATGTTGCTTTCCAAACACTATCAACGCGGTATCAGCTTTTCCATTTGTTGCTTTCACTGTAACATGATGATCAGTACCCGGAAGCATTTCATTGTCCTTTCCATTGATTGAAAACTTAAAGCTGATATTGGCGTCCTGGTATTCATTGGCAGGAATTTCATAATTGCTGAACATATGGGTGGCAGAAATAGCCCTCGCCTGAAAGGAACGCTGGATGACCCTATCGGAAAAAATGGAATATGCTTCAGACTTAAAAAGGGTGCCGGGCTCTTCTTTTCCCGAGCAACCAACCAGGGTAATCATAGCTAAAACGTAAAAAAGGTTTTTCATAGAACAAGCGGCATTAAATATGGACACCCACAAACTTAGTGCATAAAAAAACCCGCAGCTATTTGCCACGGGCTTTCCTGGATGAATTTTCCTGGTTCAACAATTATATTTCTTACCAGAACTTGGCATAAAGGGCCGTAAGGATAAGTAGTATGAAAACAATCATGACAATATGCACCGGCTGAACTTTAAACATGGCGCTATCCAGCTCAAAGGCCTTTTCATGATGCTTTTTACTAACCAAACTAAGCGCAATCATAATTACCAGGGTGAAGAAAAACGACCATCCCATATTGATCAGGAAGGGGATTTCATACCCGCCCGTTCCGTTTGGAAGCGCAGTGTACAGAAGGGTTTCATTCCCAAAAATACCTACCGCATAGTTATTGAAGAATATGGCCAGTACAAAGCCGGTAATTAAACCTGCAATAGCCGCCAGGCCGGTAGTACGTTTCCAGAACATCCCCAGCAAAAACATGGCAAATACGCCCGGGCTGATAAACCCGGTATATTTCTGGATAAAGGTAAAACCACCTTCACCCCCAATGCCCAGCAGATCCTCCCAGGTAAAGATCAGTGCAAGAATCATGGCCACCAGAACAGTGGCCCGGCCAACCCAAACCTGCTTGTTTTCATCGGAGTCCTTATTAATATACTTCTTGTAAACGTCCAGCGTAAAGATGGTTGATATGCTATTCAGTTTACCGGCAAGCGAGGCTACAATGGCTGCAGTTAAAGCCGCAACAGATAACCCTTTAAGCCCTTCGGGTAAAAATGCCAGCACCGAAGAGTAGGCCGTATCCTTAACTCCATTAAAACCTTCGAGCCCGCCATGCTTATGCAACACATAGGCTGCAATACCCGGAAGCATTACAATAACCGGCATCATTAATTTAAGGAAGGCTGCAAACAGGATACCGGTACGCGCCGTCTTCAAATCGGCTCCCAGCGCCCTTTGCGTAATGTATTGGTTACAGCCCCAATAGTTCAGGTTTACTATCCATTGGCCGGCAAAATACATGGTGATGCCCGGAAGTACAAGGTATTTATTAATGTACAGTTGCGAAGCTGCATCACCACCTTCGGCCGCTGCAATAGTTGCCGCATCCGGTTTTTCCAAAATCATCTTAAAATGATCAGGAGAGTCTTTCAACATCATTTTAAAACCGGCAATGGCATCATGACCCAGGCCAAATGTATCACTCACCTTGGTAAGGGCCAGGTAGGTGGTAGCAAGGCCTCCTATGATCAATACAGCAACCTGCAACACATCGGTATAACCAATCACCTTCATACCGCCGAGCGTGATAATAAGCCCCATAACCGCCAATGCAACCATAATAACATGCAGGTACTCTCCACCGGCCAACCCGTTAATGGCCACCGCGCCGAGGTACAATATGGAGGTGAGGTTTACAAAAACATACAAAAACAACCAAAATACCCCCATGATCAGCGCCACCGTTTCATTATACCTTGTCTTCAGGAACTGCGGCATGGTATAAATCTTGTTTTTCAGGTAAATGGGCATAAACCATACCGCGATAATGATAAGCGCAACAGCAGCCAGCCATTCATAGGCCGCCACAGCAGTTC
Organism: uncultured Chitinophagaceae bacterium; assembly: GCA_964444195.1. Taxonomy (GTDB): domain Bacteria; phylum Bacteroidota; class Bacteroidia; order Chitinophagales; family Chitinophagaceae; genus Phnomibacter. The sequence goes on along the minus strand of CAYUGH010000123.1, from coordinate 7,181 downwards.
CTACAAAAAAACCTTCACCGCTCATGCCAATAAACTGTTCGGCAGAAATATTTGATGCAATAAGCGATGCGCCGATAGCCCACCAGGTAAGCGAGCCCTCGGCTAAAAAGAAATCGTGCGTGGCAGTAATAGACTGTTGCTTTTTCTTATTATATACCCAATAACCATAACCGGCTAAAAGGACAAAATAAAAAGCAAAGACTATAAAGTCTGAAAGCACCAGGGAGTTATTCATGATCTGACTTGTTTGTTATATGGTTGCTAATTTTTATTGAGGCGCAATTATCTGTAAAAAATTTCATTCCAGCGTAATTCATTCTTCAACTGGTACAAATTCGTCTCCTTTCCTATTTTCACGAATTCAATACCCGCCATCCCGGCAAAATCTTCCATGTGCTCACTGGTGAGGTTTTGACTGTACCCTGTGTGGTGCGCCCCACCCGACAAAATCCAGGCAGCACAACCATCTTTCATATTCGGATACGGCTTCCACAACACCCTTGCCACCGGAAGCTTAGGTAATTCATGTGTTGCTTCTACGGCCTCCACCTCATTTACCAGCAACCTGAAACGGTTACCAAAATCCATAACCGATGCATTGATGGCAGGACCCGCGCCGGAATTGAATACCAGCCTTACGGGGTCGGATTTGCCGCCGATGCCGAGCGGATGAATTTCACACTTAGGCTTTTCAGAAGCAATGCTTTCGCATATCTCCAACATGTGCGAGCCCAGTACAAGCTCATTACCGGGTTCGAAATGATAGGTGTAGTCTTCCATGAAACTGTTTCCGCCGGGCAAACCGGTTCCCATTACTTTCATGGCCCGAACCAACGCAGCAGTCTTCCAATCCCCTTCACCTGCAAAACCATACCCTTTAGCCATCATTCGCTGTGAAGGAATACCGGGCAGTTGTTTCATGCCATGCAGGTCCTCGAACGTATCGCTGAAGCCCTTGTAGTTTCCTGCTTCGAGGAATTGTTGAAGCCCTATTTCAATTTTGGCCGCATCACGCAATTCAGCATGACGGGCGCCACCTTTTTCAAGCCCTTCCATTAAAACATAGCTATCGGCATATTCCTGCACCAGCGCATCAACAGCCGTTTCATCTACCTTATTGATCACCTCCACCAGGTCGCCGATTCCATGGGTATTTACACTAAACCCGAATTTCAATTCGGCTTCAACCTTATCGCCATCAGTAACGGCTACATATCGCATATTGTCGCCAAAGCGCACAAAACGTGCCCCCTGCCAATCATTCCATCCTGCTGCCGCACGAACCCAAACATCAATCTGCCTGATCACTTCAGTATCCTGCCAGAATCCTACAACCACCTTACGGTTCATCCGCAAACGGCTTACCATAAATCCAAACTCACGGTCGCCATGTGCGCTTTGGTTCAGGTTCATAAAGTCCATATCTATTTCAGCCCAGGGAATATCGCGGTTGAATTGGGTATGCAGGTGCAACAATGGTTTTTTGAGAATTCTCAAACCACCGATCCACATTTTGGCAGGGGAAAAAGTATGCATCCATGTGATCATGCCGATACAAACGCTGCTGGCATTGGCCTCTGCGCATACGGCATATATTTCTTCCGAGCTTTTTACCGTTGGCTTAAAAACCACGTTTACTGAAATACCCTGCGCATTATGCAAAAACTCAGCAATTTGCTTTGAATGTTCTGCCACCTGCCTCAGGGTCACTTCACCATACAGGTCCTGGCTACCGGTTACAAACCACACTTCTGATTGATTGAACGATTTCATTTTTTATAGAATAAGAATGTGAAATACTATTTTTTATACATGTTGGGTGAGGGGTTCGCAGAAATAATATCAATGTCACTAATTTTCTCAGGCAACCAGATCATCATTTCCCCTTTGCCGCGGTTTGCCCAGCTATAATATGGAATGGCTGTAAAGTCCTGCATGGTTGTTTTTATTTCAATCGGCTTTGCATCCACTACGAGTGCTTTGGATTTAAGCACCATCACGCCATTCAGCATTTGCGGCTTAAATTCAGTTGAAAAGGTTGCATCAGCCGGTAATACAATGTTTGCCGCCCTGCCGTTGTTGTCTTTCCATTCAGCGCAATACACAAGCGGGCCACGCTGCAAAGCAACCCTTCCTGCATCATCCACCAGTTTTTGGTTTGCCTGTATCCTTCGAACTTCCATAGGCAATACAAGTTCTACCTTATCCCCTTTATTCCATGCACGGCTCAAAACGGCGTAGCCATTCTCCATGACAACCTCAACCCGTTGACCGTTGATTTTAATTTGGGCAGTGGCCTGAACAGCAGTTTTAAATGAATACAGGTCGGAAGGAAGTACTTCGTTTTGTACCCATCCCGGTATCCTGACCTTCAGGTTAAAACTTGTTTTTGCTTTCGAAGGTTTTACAATAAAAGAAAGACTGCCATCCCAGGGATAATTATTCTGTTGTTCAATCTCAATATCGGTTTCATTCACTTTCAGGTTGGCAGTACTGCTGATAAAAAGGTTAACATACACATCATTACCCTTTTGTGCATATATGTACCCGGGAATAGAAGGAATAAGCCTTGTTAAGTTTGTGGGGCAGCATGAGCAATCAAACCAGCCCGCACGCCCGGTTTCAAGCGCAGCATGGTAAAAACTGTTTTTTACCTGCATGGCATTGGTGTAAAAAAAGGATTTTCCATCCAAACCAATGCCTGAAATGAGGCCATTGTACAGGATACGTTCCAGCACATCCATGTATTTGGCATGGCCATGCAGCATAAACATGCGATGGTTCCAATATACATTTGCTATGGCAGCACAGGTTTCATTGTAGGCTGTTGCATTTGGCAATTCATAATTGGCGCCATATCGTTCGCCCGAAGGTATTGCCCCTGCCCCACCCTGCACATATAATTTTTTTGAAACAAGATTTTCCCAAATGGAATCAATGGAGTTCAGCATAGGCTTATCTCCTGTAAGCGCAGCAATATCGGCCACTGCTGCATACAGGTATCCGGCCCTTACGGAGTGCCCAACGGCCTCGCGTTGCTGTACTACAGGAATATGATCCTGCCAATAGGCGCCATTTTTCCAGGGATCCCTGTCTTTTGCATTGTACCCATTGTAACGCCCCCGTTCTTCTATAAAGAATTTGGCAGTTTCAAGGTATTCCTTTTTGCCTGTAATCCTGTAAAGCTTTACAAGTCCCATTTCAACCACCTGGTGGCCGGGGGCGACATGCAATTTGTCATCACCGAAAACACTGCACACGAGGTCGGCATTTTTCAATGCAATATCCAAAAGGTTCCTTTTTCCGGTGGCAGCATAATGCGCAGCCGCCGCTTCATACAAATGGCCTGAATTATACAACTCATGGCTTAACTCCCTTTCCTTCTCCCAGCGTTTGGTTCCTGCCCATGCGTGGGTGTGCAGCGGGTCAATGGTGCGGGCCGTATAAAGATACCCATCAGGTTCCTGCGCCTTCCCAATCTTTTCGATGAGCGAATCCATATACGCTTCCATCTTTTTATCAGGAATCAGGCTCATGGAAAACGATGCCCCTTCAATTGTTTTATAAATATCCGTATCGTCAAACGGATAGATGGTACAAAACTTTCCTGCCTGCGCAGCGGCCATTTCGAAATTCTTCACACGCCCTGTGCTCTCGCACCTTTCGAAGGACGCAGGAATGGTCACATTGTGATTGACTTTGATGCGGGGCAGCCAGAACTGATCATTTAGCCGGACGCGGGTGAATGGCAAAGCGCTATAAGGATAATCAGACAATTGGGCGAGCCCAAACAATGGAAGCAATGCCAGGCAAAATAACGTATATTTTTTTTTACACATAACCAACTATTGTCCGTAGTAACTGTTGGGGCCATGCTTACGCAGAAAATGCTTTTTCTTTAAAGCCTCTTTAAGCCTGGGCGCGTTTGGATTTATTTGCAGGGTAAGCAGCGACATATGAGCAACCTGTTCTAACACCGCACTGTTATGAACTGCCTTGTCAGCATTTTTACCCCATGTAAAAGGCGCATGGTTGCCTACGAGCACCATCTCAACCTCTTTATAATCAAGTCCTTTATCAGCAAAGCAATTCAATATCTGAAACCCGGTTTGGTATTCGTAATCTCCTTCAATCATTTCATCGCTCATAGGAGGTGCACAAGGTATATCAACCGTATTATAATCAGCATGGGTCGTACCAAATATGGGGATGTCACACTGCGATTGCGCCCAGGATGTTGCATACGTTGAATGCGTATGTACAATGCCCCCAATGCCCGGCCAATGCTTGTATAAAACCGCATGGGTAAGCGTATCGCTTGATGGACGAAGATCGCCATGAACGGTTTTGCCATCAAAATCTACAATCACCATTTTACCGGGCGTAAGGTCTTCATATGGAACACCGCTTGGCTTAATGGCAAATACACCCAATCCATGGTCGGCAGCGCTTACATTACCAAAAGTGAAAAGCACTAATCCAAGTTGGGGTAGCTTCATATTGGCTTCATAAGCCTCTTCCTGTATATGCTTATACATACTCATAATGTTTCCTCCATTTCCAATGTAAGGTTTCCGAATTGCTCATCATCGAACCTGAAATCGGGGTCAGCGTTTGCCTCCATTAAATCACCTAACTGCAAGTAGCGATGATACCTTTTTTGGTACACTTCAACCTTGCCGGGATTGGGATGGTACTCCGCATCAAAACCGGGGCCCATGCTTTCCATGGCTGCTTCAACTTTTGGATATAAACCTGCAACGGTTGCTGCAAACATAGCCGCACCCAATGCGCAGGTCTGATCTGATTTATGAATGCGAATAGGCATATTCATTACATCGGCCATCATTTGCATGATAAATGGCGATTTGCGCGCCACGCCGCCCAAACCAATCAACCCTTTTACAGGAATACCCTGTTCTATAAACCTTTCTACTATTGCTTTTGCGCCAAAGCAGGTAGCTTCCACTACCGATCTGTAAACCCTTACTGCATCGCTACCAAGCGCAAGCCCTGAAATAGTGGCGGTAAGCATTTGGTTTGCATCGGGTGTACGCCTGCCATTAAACCAGTCAACAGCTAACTCGCTATCGATATCAAGTGGCAGTTGAGCGGCTTGCTTGTCCAGTTCAGGAATAATGGAATTCATCGTTTCCTTTATCAGTAAAGCCTTCTGTTCTTCAGTGATAACGGATGATTTCGCCACGAGGTTTTCCAATGGCCAGGCTATCAAACGCTTAAACCATGCGTAAGCATCGCCAAAGGCAGATTGACCTGCTTCGAGGCCTATCATACCTGGTATAACGCTTCCCGGAACCTGTCCGCAAATTCCTTCAACACAATTGTTCCCCAGATCGGCAGCAGGGGCAACTAACATATCGCAGGTTGACGTACCCATCACTTTGCTCAGGTGATAAGGTTCAATTTGTCCGCCAACTGCACCCATGTGGGCATCAAAAGCGCCAACGCCAATTTTTACATCAGCAGGCAGGCCAAGTTTTTCAGCCCATTCTTTTGAAATGGTTCCTGCTGCAACATCAGCCGGGTAAGTATTGGCGAACATTTTATCCCTTACTCCATCCAGCAAAGGATCAAGAGAAGCGAAAAAAGAATTGGGAGGAAGACCACCCCACTCTGCTGCCCACAAAGCCTTATGCCCTGCAGAGCAAACCCCACGCTTCATTTCCCTTACATCTTTTCCACCGGTAAGTACAAAGGGAATCCAATCGCAATGCTCCACCCATGAGTGCATGGCCGACCGTACAGATTCATCGGCACGAAGCACATGCAGCAGTTTTGCCCAAAACCATTCGGATGAATAAATACCTCCAACGTATTGCAAATAGTTAATGTCGAATTTGGCAGCATGGGCATTTATTTCAGCAGCTTCGCCAACCCCCGTATGGTCTTTCCAAAGCACAAACATGGCGTTGGGGTTTTCCTCAAAACCCGGTAATAGCGCAAGCGGAGTACCTGTTTTATCTACCGCCACAGGTGTTGAACCCGTAGTATCAACTGAAATGGCTTTCACTTTTGCAGCCGCACCAGTTCCGGCTTTTTCCAAACTCTCTTTTATGGTATGCTCCAATCCTTCCAGGTAATCAAGCGGGTGCTGCCTGAAACGGTTTTCATACATATCGCAATACATCAGCTTTTTCCAACGTGGATAGTAAAATACTGACGAGGCAACCTCTTGCCCATTGGCGGCATCCACCAATACAGTACGTACTGAGTCGGAACCATAGTCCACTCCAATTACATACGCTTCACCGGTTTCCATACACTCAATTTTTATTGTTTAGTCAGTCACAGCCTGACCATTATTTTATATATCGTTTGGGTTGTATATTTCTCGCCCGGCTTCAACAAAGTAGTTGGAAAATCAGGGTTGTTGGGAGAATCGGGGAAATGCTGTGTTTCAAGGCAAAGCGCCCCATGTTTTACAATGGTTTTACCATCCGCATTTTTCAATGTTCCGTTTAAGAAATTTCCGGAATAAAATTGCAGACCGGGCTCTGTGGTAATTACCTCAAGTTGCCTGCCGCTTATTGAATCATAGAGTAAAGCAACCAACTCCATGCCGGTTGATTTGCGGTTCAATACATAGTTGTGGTCGTACCCGCCATCTACATCAGCAATACGCGCTCCAATTTTAAATGGCTTTCTGAAATCAAATGCAGTTCCTGTAAGATCAACAATATCACCCGTTGGGATCAGGGTTGAATCAACCGGGGTATACCTATCAGCATTCACCTGTAATTCATGATTTAAAATGGTATTGGTTACATCGCCCGACAGGTTGAAATAACTGTGGTTGGTAAGGTTTACAACCGTTGCTTTATCTGTTTCTGCACTGTAATTCATGAACAATTCATCCGATTCAGTAAGGGTATAGGTTACGGTAACTTTCAGGTTTCCTGGATATCCTTCTTCACCATCCTTACTTTCACAATTAAGTACAATAGTGCGGCCTGCCGAGGAATCAATCGCAGCATCCCATACTACTTTGTCGAAACCCTTTACCCCGCCATGCAAATGATTGGATCCGTCGTTGGTAGCCAGCTTATAGGTTTTACCATCAATGGAAAAAGTACCCTTTGCAATCCGGTTTCCGTAGCGACCAATAATGGCGCCAAAATAGGGGGGCGCCTGGAGATAAGGAGCAAGGCTATCGAATCCCA
>CAYUGH010000122.1:0-11662 GCA_964444195.1 uncultured Chitinophagaceae bacterium | reverse complement strand
TTGTACCTCCCCCCAGGGATCGCCATTGGCAATCCAGTCATCCCGACCAACCAAATAAGCCCAGGCTTCGGCCTGCGCTTATTTGATTTTGTACCCCCGCCGTTGAGTAGAACCGATCAGCCGTAAACAGATCAGTCAACAAAGATTTACCTGATAACCATTTTCAAAAAACCGCTTTGCCAACCACTGAACGTGGCCCGGGTTGACGTTGCAGGGTTGACTATTAAAAATTGCTTCCGTTTAAATAGGCGAAAGAATATTTGGATTAGTATGAGACTGCAGGCGAAATGCATATTCAATTGCATCAAATGGATTTGAGCAGGATCTATGTTTTTCCCTGCACAGTCTAAGTCATATCTTTTGTAAGCATGGATTTCATCCTGTGCTATTGGTATTCTGCAACGGTTATTTTAAGAATTTTTACCTGCAATTGCCTGTTTATTTCACACCTTTGCAGCATAAAAGAGCTAATTCCATCAAATTAATAGAGTTATTATATGTCGAGATTGCCATCTGAAGACGTACTGGCATTTTTTTTATTGGTTGGTGTTTTGTTGATGTCTGCAAGGCTTTTGGGTGAATTTTTCCGTAAGATCCGTTTGCCGCAGGTGATGGGTGAATTGGTAGCAGGAATATTGCTTGGCCCGTCCTTTTTAAAGAAGTTGGCGCCTGATATATACCATAATTTTTTTGAAGCTTCATCCAATGCAGGTATTGCTTTTGACGGGTTGGCGAGGCTTGGCATTTTGCTGTTGTTGTTTGTAGCGGGTATGGAGATCAACCTGAAAACCATCCGTGAAAAAATGAACGCGGCTGCTACCATCAGCCTTTCAGGAATTGCCATTCCATTCGTTTTCGGATTTGCCGGCGCGTGGTACTTTTTTCCCTATCTTTTTCCTGAGGGTATCAAAGATCATTTTGCCACCTCCCTTTTTATGGGAACAGCCCTTTCGATTACCGCTTTATCTGTGCTTGCCAAAATATTAATTGACCTTGACCTGATCAAGAGCAAGTTTGGAAACCTGATGATGACGGCCGCTATGATTGATGATTTTATAGGCTGGATGCTTTTTTCGCTGGTAGTCACGGTGGCGAATCTCCACCAGGAAAGCGAGTTTTCGGCCTGGCAGGTCATGTTCATGGTGGTTGGTTTTGCAGCATTGGTCCTAACCATTGGACGGAAGTTTGTGCATTACGCATTTATTTTTTCCAACAGGTATTTAACCCGTAACGGAGGTACATTATCTGTTGGAATAGTGTTTTGCCTGCTGGGCGCCATATTTACGGAATGGTTGGGTCTTCACGCTATTTTTGGCGCTTTTATGGTAGGGGTAGCTGTTGGCGATTCAAGCCATTTCAGCCACCGCACCAGGGAAATGCTGCATGATATCGTAACCTATATTTTTGCTCCCTTGTTTTTTGTTTCCATCGGATTCAGGGTAAGCTTTACCGAGCATTTTGATCCTGGGGTTATTTCATTCATCCTGCTTATTTCCATCCTTGGTAAATTGATCGGAGGTTATGTTGGTGCAAGGTTTGGCAAATTCAGCCATAATGAATCCATGGCCATAGGGTTTACCATGAATGCAAGGGGTTCACAGGAAATTGTGCTGGGCCTGATTGCGCTGAACGCAGGATTGATAACGGAAGAAATTTTTGTAGGATTGGTGATAATGACCTTTACAACCATCATGATGGCCGGCCCTTTGATGAAGTATTTCCTGAAACGCGAAAAACAGGTTGAGGTAAATGATAATGGAGAAGTACCCGAATTTGATGCGTACACCGGCGCTGACTATCAACCCTAAGTTTGTACCATCAGGCCAGTAAGCTTTTTCTTTCCCGGTACACTTTCCAGATCATTTCGCCAAACAGGGTATTGGCCCATGCAAACCATTTGCGCGTAAATTTTGCGGGATCGTCTTTATGGAAACTTTCGTGCATAAAACCTGTTCCTGCATGGGTGCTTCGGAGCGCTTCAATACAGGAAGCGATCTCCTTATCATCCACACTGGTAATGGCCCGCAGAATAATGCTCATTGGCCAGATGGTATCCACACCTGTATGAGGACCGCCAATACCTTCGGCAGCCTTGCCCTTATAGAAAAACGGATTGTTTTCGCTGAGAACCACCTTCCGGGAGTTGAGGTACAAAGGATCGTTTGGTTGTATGGCGCCTAAGTAAGGCAGCGACAGCAAGGAGGGTACGTTGGCATCGTCCATCAGGTGGAAGCTTCCAAACCCGTTGACCTCAAAGGCAATGATCCGGCCAAATTGCGGGTGTTGTATGATTCCATGCTTTTGCAGCGCTTCTTTTACCTGCTTTTGTAAAGCTGATGCTTCGGCTGCCATGGCCGTTTTGCCTATGGCAGGTAAGGCAAGCAGTTGAGCCATTTGCCCCAGGCTTTCTACGGCAAAAAAGTTGCTGGGAACCAGGAATGGGAACAGGGTTGAATCATCGCTTGGGCGGAAGATGGAAACGATCAACCCGTTTGGTTTTACGGGATAGCCATAACCACTCAGCGGAACGCCATCCGTAGCCCAGGCGGTAGTTCGTTGAAAACTGTATGGGCCGTTGCCATTGAACCGTTGCTGTTCCTTAAAGGTTTGAAGGATTAACTGCATGGCTTTCACCCATTCGCTGTCGAACACGGAAGTGTCGCCCGTTATTTTCCAATAGCCATAAGCCAGCCGAACCGGGTAGCAAAGACTGTCGATCTCCCATTTGCGTTCATGGATGCCAGGCAGCATTTTCGTTATGTCGCTTTTCCATTCGCTTTCCTGGTTTACATCTTTGTAAAAAGCATTGGCATACGGATCAAGAATAATGCATTTGGTTTGGCGGTTAATAACACCTTTAATCAATTCCCGGAGTTTTTTATCCTCCTTCATCAGTGGCAGGTAGGGCCACACCTGCGCGGTGCTGTCGCGCAGCCACATGGCATCAATATCGCCGGTGATCACGTATGTGTCAGGCTTGCCATCAATCATTTCAAAATCAACCGTTGTATCGAGGGTATTGGGAAAACAGTTTTCGAACAGCCAGCCAATTTCGGGGTTGCGCACATGCTTCTTTATTTCAGTAATAACAGCTTCTACCGCAGGGCTGCTGAATTTTCGGTCGGCCGGGGCAACCCGTACTACCGGGAATTCATTGTAATGGTTGGCAAATCCTGCGCGGGGGAGGAGGATGCCCGATGTGGCAAGCGAAGTGGAGCGTATAAATTGGCGGCGGCGCATAGTTCTATTTGTTTTAAGAAGGCAACTTAATTATTCTGTCTAAACTTTCGGTTGAATATTTTCAGGTGGTCGGCTACTGAGGTTGTCTCTCAAGTTTTTCAAAAATATTCAGCATACTGCTATCCATTTTTGAAAAAGCAAACCATTTCTTTCCAAGGTCTTTTAGCGATGCACCGATATGATAGACTTCGGATTGGTCAATTATCAAAAAACGATCATGGCTTTTGTCAAACAGGTGAAGTTTCAAACCTCCATATTGCTGATTAAACTTTTCTATATCCACCTGCAGGCTCCGGCTAATTGATTTTGTATAAATATCTACCTGAACTCCGGTACCCTTTTTGGCCATCAGGCTAAGCGTCACTTCATCTACATAGTTGTCGAGCAGGATCAGGTGTTTTTGCGCATTTTGAACTAATTGGCTCACCCATTGCCATGCGTCGTACACTTGCCCGTTGAAGAAAATGCCTTTATCAGGGAGGCTGGTGCGGCTTTCCAGGGCTTTAAATAATTGGTCAAACTTGTAATCGGCTTCCAGTTGTTTGAGTTCAATGCGGTCGAGTCGTTGAAAGAAGAGGATGTTTTGATGGAGAAATCTTCGCATTGCCACAAATGCACGCATGATTAAAATGCTCACTTCTGCCGCTTTTTCAGACTTTAAAATAGCAGAGACCGCTGCCACGCCCTGTTCTGTGAATACAAAAGGTAAATATCCTCCCAATGCTTTTTTGGAAGGTATCGCAAAATGCGATACCAGCATATCTACTTCGTTTTCAGAAAGTTGAAAAACAAAATCTTCCGGAAACCGGTTTGCATTTCTCTTAACCTGCTCTCTCAGTCTTATAGGTTTTACCCCATAAAACGCCGCAAGTTCTTTATCTAAAATTACCTGCGTATTGCGGATATTGAGAATTTTACTTTCAATATCTTTTTGGGCAATTGGTGCCAGGGATGTACTCATATTGGAATTGAATGCAACAGTTTAATTTGAGTATATTTAAAAATAAATTCTACCAGGAATAATCAATGGTTGCCAAAACCTGTGCGGGAGAGGAGGAGCCCTGGTGTGGCGAGGGAAGAGGAGCGTATAAATTGGCGGCGGCGCATGGAGGTGATTAGTTGACTGGTTGATTAGTTGGTAGGTTGACTGGTTGATTAGCGACAGCCCTTTGTTATTCTTTATTATTTATTTCTTATTCTTTATTCCCTCATTGCACATCCGTCATCACCGGCGTAGTCCGTTCCCCCATTTCAGTCACAAACCTCCTTTCATTCAGAAGGTAGCCATTGCCATGTGCGCAAAAGTGTACGCGAAGGTTTTCAATGCTGATGGGGTTGCCTTCGGGAATATCAGCGAGGTTCAAATGGGCTATATCCTGCCCGTCAATAATAACCACTAATCCGCTGCCGATCGCTTCCATTTGGTTGCCTTCGATAATTATCATGCCTGTATCTTCCCCAAGCCCTATTCCAATACGTCCCGGGTTTGCAGCAATGGCCTGTGCCAGCCTTCCGAACCTGCCCCGTTTTTCGAAATGCGAATCAATGATCACTTTATCTACCAGCCCAAGCCCCGATGTCATTTTTACTTCCCCTTTCAGGTGCGCACGGGTGGCGTTTCCTTCATAGATCATGGTGTTGCTCATGGCCATAGCCCCGGCACTGGTGCCCGCTATCAAAAAGTGCGGGTCGGTATTGTACCGGCGGATCATTTCATTTAAAAACTCCGTGCCGCCCAAAATGGTTGACAACCGCATCTGGTTACCACCGCTCATCATCACTGCATCGCATTTGCGCAGCCGCTCAATGTATTGGGTATCCTGCAGATCCTGCCGGGTACGGATATGCATTACATCCACATTCAAACAGCCTGTTTTGCCAAATGCATCCAGGTAATTTTCACCTACCTCATAAGGAATGGTAGAGGCAGTAGTGATGATCTCGATATGGGCATCGCGGCCACCGGCTTCTTCCACAATACGTTTAAGGATGCCGAGCTCAAAAAAGTTCAGGTTATTCCGGTGAAATTCCCCTTTTTCCAAATCAGTGCCCTTGTCTTCGGCGCCACCAATAGCTATTAATTTCCCCTTTGGATGCATGCATTGAGTAGTTGGATGCCAGCAAAAGTAGGGGATGCGTTTTTTTTACATGTTTTGGGATCAAATTCTTTACCCACAATTTAAGCATTTGGGGTTTTGCCTTATTTTCACCAACCTGTATTCAATTTCCAAATTACTGCTTATGCAAGTCCTTGAAATAAAAGTGCTGAAAGGCCCCAATTACTGGAGTGTACGTCGCCCAAAACTGATCCAAATGAAACTCGACCTGGAGGAGTTGGAACAGAGGCCCACGAATAAGATACCGGGTTTCAGGGAAGCGCTGGAGGTGATGTTTCCGGGCATGTACGAACATCGTTGCAGCGTGGGTGCGCCCGGCGGTTTTTTCCAGCGGGTGGATGAAGGAACCTGGATGGGGCATGTAATTGAGCATGTGGCGCTTGAATTGCAAACGCTTGCCGGTATGAATTGCGGGTTTGGACGCACCCGGGGTACAGGCGTGGAAGGCGAATATTATGTAGTGTTTACCTATATGGAAGAAGATGCCGGGGTATATGCCGCCAAAGCTGCGGTTCGTATTACACAGGCGCTGGTGGATGGTGCGCCTTATAACCTCGAAGAAGATATTCAGAAACTGCGCGAAATACGCGAGGACACCAGGCTCGGACCAAGTACGGGTTGCATTGTGGAGGAAGCTGCCAAAAGAGGTATCCCGTATATCAGGTTAAATAAACAATCGCTTGTACAGCTTGGATATGGCATTCACCAAAAAAGAATACGTGCTACCATTGCCAGTACCACCGGTAATATTGCAGTAGATATTGCCTGCGATAAAGAGGAAACCAAACTGCTGCTGGAAGCCGCAGAAATCCCCGTTCCGCGCGGGATAGTGACCCGTACCGAAGCAGGCTTGCAGGAAGCCGTAGATAAGTTCGGTTATCCATTAGTGATTAAGCCCATTGATGGCAACCACGGAAAGGGTAATACCACCAACATTACCACCTGGGAGCAAGCCGCCAAAGCTTTTGAGGCGGCCAGGCATTATAGCAGGAGTGTTATTGTTGAACGGTTTATCCAGGGGGTTGATTTCAGGATACTGGTTATCAACTATAAATTTATTTGTGCCGCGCTTCGCACACCCGCCAGCGTGGTAGGCGATGGCGAGCATACCATTGAATGGCTGATTGAGGAAACGAATAAAGACCCGCGCAGGGGTTTCGGTCACGAGAAGGTGCTGACCCAAATTACCATCGACCAGTTTACCCAAAAAATGCTTGATGAAAAAAATTACACGCTGGCAACAGTTCCTGAAAAGGATGAATTGGTGTTGCTGAAACCTACGGCCAACCTTAGCACGGGAGGTACCAGTACCGATGTTACCGACCTGGTTCATCCCGATAATATTTCGATGTGTGAGCGGATTGCCAGGATCATCGGGCTTGATATTTGTGGCATTGATATCATGGCGCCTGATTTGCAGGTGCCCATCGCGCAAAACGGCGGCGCTGTGCTGGAAGTGAATGCTGCTCCGGGTTTCCGGATGCATATTGAACCATCGGAAGGGTTGCCGAGAAACGTGGCCGAACCTGTGGTGGATATGCTTTTCCCGAGTGGCAGCAAGGGAACTATTCCCATTATTGCCATTACCGGTACTAATGGCAAAACCACCACCACAAGGCTTACGGCGCATATTATGAAAAGCGCCGGGCGAAAGGTAGGTTTTACTACAAGTGATGGGGTGTACATTAATAACATGATGATGATGAAGGGCGATTGCACAGGACCCATCAGCGCTCAGTTTGTTTTGAAAGACCCAACCGTAGATTTTGCTGTTTTGGAATGTGCCCGGGGTGGCATGCTTAAATCGGGGCTGGCTTTTCAGCAATGCGATGTGGCCATTGTAACCAATGTGGCAGCCGATCATATGGGGCTTGGAGGAATAAATAACCTTGAGCAAATGGCCAAGCTGAAAGCGATTGTACCCGAAACCACCCGAAAGGATGGATATGCCATCCTGAATGCTGATGATGATCTTGTATTTGGCATAGCGCGCGGGCTTGATTGCAATGTGGCGCTTTTTAGTATGGATGAAAACAATCCGCGGATAAGGGCGCATTGCGCGGAAGGAGGGTTGGCTACTGTATTTGAAAATGGGTTTATCAGCCTGTTGAAAGGTACCTGGAAAATCAGGATCATTGCTGCACGCGATGTGCCTTTGACTTATGAAGCAAAAGCCATCCACAATATTACGAATTGCCTGCCTGCCGTGCTGGCTGCTTATATTTTTAAAGATGTAAGCATTGCGGAAATAAAGCAGGCATTGCAAACCTTTATTCCCGGCGATGCGCTTACACCCGGAAGATTGAATTTCTTCCATTTCAGGGACTTTACTTTCCTTGCTGACTTTGCGCATAACCCTCATGGGCTGGAACTGTTGGGTGATTTTGTAAGCAAGCTCGATTACCCGCATAAAGTAGGCGTTATCAGCGGTACCGGCGACCGGCGCGATGAAGATATTCGTGCCCTGGGAGAAATCAGCGCCAGGTATTTTGATGAGATCATTATCCGCTGCGATAAAAACCTGCGTGGCCGTACTGCTGAGGAAATCATTACTTTGCTGGAAGAGGGCATAAAGTCAGTTGATCCAAATAAACCTTATATGACGATACCGAATGAAGACCAGGCGCTTGAGCATATTTACGCCAACCCTCAGCATGGCGCGCTGTATACCATTATGTGCGATGTGGTAGCGGGCGCTATTGATAAAATAAAACAACTGAAACAAAGGGAAGATTCCGGGTCATAATCAAACTTTACCAGGATAGGCCATACTTTACTTAATTGTCAATAATTGAATCCTTTTTTGTTGCATTCAGGGGGCTGTACTTATCTTGCCCGCCATCATGATGCTACCGCTTTCGCTTACCTTATTTAGCGCTGAATTAAGTGATAGCTTTGAAGGTATTGAATGTGTGGAACCCGGTAAGCCAGCAGCGATTTTTCAGTTCTTTACATCTCATCCTTTATTCAATTGGGGGTTACATCATAACTTTTGCGAAGCGCGTGCCGAGGCGCAGTCTTTGCTATTGGATGCGGCAAAGATTCCTTATGTAAAATGCTGGGTATTTGGCGGAGCATTTTTAAAATGGGGCTATGTAGGGGCCTTGAAGAATTACTGGAACTACCATGTATCCATTGCTGTTCCGGTAAAAAACGGTTTGCAGTTGCAATGGATGGTCATTGATCCTTCCACGGCCAATGGCCCTATTTTGGTAGAAGATTGGGCAGCATCCATTACTGCCTGGTCGCATAGCTATTATGCTCTCAAAGATACATCCTATTATGTTTTTCCCGGCAATGCGCTGTTTACTAAAGAATGGCATAAGCGCAACCACCGCAATTTTAAGTGGACTATGCAGGGGCTTACAGGCATCAATGGTTTAACCTATATAGGAAAAGCCGAGCTGGTGTTTAAGAAGCGGCAGATACAGGAGGTTACCAGGAAATTTATGAAAGCGAGAGGGGCCATGAGGGGGGAAGTGTTTTGACGCATAGGGATGGTACGCTCAAAGTATTTGTTCATGCTAAGAAATGCTCTTGCAGGAACCCTCCCTTTTCCAAAACTCTTTATCTTTTAGGATAATGCACAGCTTATAGGCGAAAAAGAGGCTTTCACCCGCAGAAACCACGCATATTTCACCAAAGCCCTATATTCACCGCTTTGATGAAGGCAATACACCAAAAAGTTATCTGGATAACAGGGGCCAGCTCGGGCATCGGGCTTGAAATGGCCAGGCAACTCGCCAGCGGAAACAGCCTGGTGCTTTCTTCGAGGCGGACCGGCCTGTTGGAGCACCTAAAAAGCAACCTGCCCCATCCCGAAAAAGTGCTGGTGGTGAAGCTTGACCTGGAACAACCAGCAGGTTTTAAGGAAGCGGTGGAACAAGTGTACAGGCAGTTTGGCAGGGTGGATATTGTGGTGCATAATGGAGGGGTAAGCCAGCGGTCGATGGTGAGCGAAACGGATATTTCGGTGGACAGGCGCATCATGGAGATCAATTTTTTTGGAACCATAGCGCTCACTAAGACCCTTTTGCCCCTGATGATAGCGCAGGGCGGCGGTCATTTTGCCGTTATCACCAGCTTAACAGGCAAGTTTGGTTTCAGTTTGCGTTCGGCCTATGCTGCATCCAAGCATGCTTTGCATGGTTTTTTCGAGTCGCTTTTTATTGAACTGGGCGACCGGGGTATTGCCGTGACCATGATTTGCCCGGGACCTGTGCAAACCAATATTTCGGTAAACGCATTGGATGGAAAGGGAACGGCCATGCAGAAGATGGATGCCATGCAATCGAATGGCATGCCCGCAGAAGTTGCGGTGCGTAAAATGCTCAGGGCTATCGCCACCCGCCGGCGCGAAGTGGTGATTGGCGGGTTTAAGGATCACCTGGCAATCAAATTAAAATCATTTTTTCCAGGCTTGTTTGTAAGGGTTGCCCGTAAACAAAACCCGGTGGGAACCGTAAAATAAAATTAAAATCATGGGCAATTACATTTGTGGCATTCAGCAGGTAGGCATAGGTACGGATAACCTTCACCGCGATTGGAAATGGTACCGCCGGGTATTTAATATGGATATCCGCATTTTTGAAGATGCGGCGGAAGCGCCGTTAATGACCCGATATACAGGTGGAAACGTACATAGCCGCAGTGCAGCGCTTGCCATGAACATGCAGGGCGGCGGCGGGTTTGAGATATGGCAGTACAGAAGCCGCGCGCCGCAACCCGCTTCCTTCGACATTGCGCTGGGTGATGCAGGCATCCTTGCTATAAAAATGAAGACCCGAAATATAGCGCATGCCTACGAAGACTTTAGGAAGCAGGGGTTGAACATCCTGACCCCGCTTTCAAAAAATGATGCCGGTATCGCGCATTTCTTTATGGCTGATACCAACGGTCATTGGTTTGAAGTGGTGGAAAAAGATTGCTGGTTTAAGGAAGAGGGCAAACCTACTGGCGGCGTTTTTGGCGCGGTAATCGGGGTAACCGATATGGAAAAATCGCAGGCCTTTTACCGCGATTTATTGGGGTTCGACCTCGTTCTAAGCGATACAACCGGTATTCAGAAAGACCTGTCAGGGCTGAGGGGAAGCGACGTCCCGCTGAGGCGGGTCATCCTTGCGCAATCCGCGCAGGGAATCGGCTATTTTTCACCCCTGCTGGGCACCAACCAAATCGAACTGATCCAGAACCCAACCGGGGAAAGCCGCAAAATATTTCACGAACGCTATTGGGGCGACCTGGGTTTTATTCATATTTGTTTTGATGTATGCGATATGGCAGGGTTAAAACAAAGGGCTACAGAACTTGGTTACCATTTTACGGTGGACAGCGACAACTCGTTTGATATGGGGAAAGCCGCAGGCCGTTTCAGCTATGTGGAAGACCCCGACCATGCGTTGATTGAGTTTGTAGAAACCCACAAACTACCCATAGTTGAAAAATGGGGCTGGTACCTGAATTTAAGGAAACTGAAGCCGAATAAATCATTGCCAAAATGGATGCTGGGGTGTTTTCGGTTCAACAGGGTAAAAAACTGAATGGGAAGGCAGTCGCTTTAAAAGCAGGGGTATATCCAGAAGTGGAATACTATCGGCTTGTAAAGAATGAAAAAAAATTCAGGGGAAGAATAAAGTAAAAAGCCCGGACTGACAGTGGCAGAGCTTTTTATTATACCATATTTTCTTTTTGCCAAAAAAACCCGGCCACAACAAAAATTTGTGCCGACAAAATGTGTCGAACAGTCTGCTTACCCTTGGGGTCAGCATTCCCTCAAAGCCCTTCCGGCACATCAACAAGAAAGCCTCTCACGTTCCGAATAAAAGCCTGTGTAAAGCTCCTGCCGCCTTAATGCCGGTATGCCTGTAACCAGTAAGCAGATTATCCGTTACAGTCTGTCGCCTCGGTCGAGGAAACCTTGGCTTTTGCAATACGTGGAGCCGTTTCGACACTTCATCAGCGGTTCAGCACTACGTGCGTATCCTTCGTTCCTCGGATATATTCAGCTTCTTTACACGTACCTGATACTGTTTGTACAGCATCTTTACCTGAACGTTCAGCACCATCCCGCACGTGCGGGACAGCACCTTCAGGTGGTTTGTCCGCATGATGCTGTGCACAAACGCTGTCTGCAAAGCGTATGCGATGGGCCTACCATCATCTTTTATTCAGCTAATCTGCTTTATAGGCAGACATTTAAAGAACTATCCGTTTCTTTAATTCGTGACACACCCAACAACGGCTAAAAATATAGCAGTTGCAGCTTTTATAAGCAAGTCCTGAGTTGCAAACTCAGGACAGCACTC
>CAYUGH010000121.1:5267-11781 GCA_964444195.1 uncultured Chitinophagaceae bacterium | reverse complement strand
GCTCTTAATTTGGAGCCTTTTCCTTTTGAGTTGGAAGCAGTTATTTCGGCCATAGAAAGTAGTTTTCTATGAGAGTGGCCGGGCTTCAATTTCCATAAATATTATTTGCCCCTTTATAAGTCAGCCATATCTATGCTGTACTCATTTTCCCAATTACCCTTTACCGAAATTTTCTGGTCAACGGCAAGGGTTCGTTCAGGCTGCCTGCGCATATAGTAATCGCCTGTATCCCAAATGCCGTTTTTATTCTTATCCAATAATATCCTGATCTCGTATTGGCCGGGTTTAAAGAGTTTATCCAAAAAAGTATTGCCCGTAAGCGGGTGGCTTCTCACCAACTTTTCTCCTTCAAAGAACTGTAAAACCGGGTTATCTTCAAAGCGCAAACCGGCAAACTGAATCTTCAGCAAACCATATTCGGCTTCGCCCTTGGTGCGGAAAAGTATAGTATCTTCTTTTGGAAAACTGCGACCAGTGGAATCGGCGGCAAAGCCTTTTTTAAATATCAGCGAATAGAAGGTTTCGAGCTTCCAACGGTGGCTGATAACCAGGTTGTGGCCTGTTGAATCGAGTTGGATGGTATAAGGGCGTTGGGGCCTGTAAAGCGTATCGGTAAATACTACAAGGCTGCTGTCGAAACTACGGACAGGGCTGCTGAATTCAACCTTGTAATCCTTCAAAATATCATGATTCCCCTGGATTTCAGGGGATTGCCGCACCATCAGCGCTTTGGGTTTCTGTTCTTCCTCCTTCTTCTTCTTTTCCTGTTCCTGCTGAGGGGCTTCGTTTGTTTTCTTTTCCTCTTTCGCCCTGAAAAACAACATCTCAACCGGGCTGCTGCTGTCAGAAACCTCAATTACTTCATCGTGAAAAGCAAAGGGGATGGTGGAATCGGTATATCGTTTCATGCCCTCATCTTTCAGGGCAAAAACATTATAACGACCGGGGGCCAGGTAGTTAAAATGAAAAATGCCGCTGCTGTCGAGCTTGGTTACATATCGTGGCTTTAATATCACTACGGCCGTATCAGACAGGTTGCGGTGGAGTACAACAATCAGCGTACTGTCGGGCCTGCCGGTTTGGGCATTTATTACCCGGCCGGAAAAAGTTGCTGAGTCGAAGGTTGACCCGGTAGAAAACACATAGGTATAATTGCCGAAAGGATTTCCCTCGTTTACATCCTTTATCACATCATCAAAACGCCAGGAATAAGTGGTATTGGGTTCAAGGGTATCCTTGATCCTGATGGTTACGGTACGTAATTTCCGGTCAACAATGGGGAATTTATCAAGCGGCGGGTTTACGATCAGTTTTTCAAACACATTGGCAACGTCTACAAATTCATCAAAATTGAGCGTGATGGTTTTGGCTTTAAAATTCGGGGTAAAGTTTTCAGGATTTACCTTTACCAATACCGGGGGAAGCGAATCCCGGGCCCCCCCCAACGGCGATCCGATGCTTGCACAACCGTACAGGCAGAACATCCAGGAAACCAGCGTGCAGGAAATCAGCCAATAAGCCAATGGTATAAAGCCTTTTACTTTCATCAGGCGCAAATGTAGGATGTAGAAGGGTAGCCCCCGCCGGCATAATACAATAAAGAATTGCGAAAGGTGGGGGGTAAAAAAATATTTACCTGGCCGGATAAGGTTTGGCCCTGCAGCGTTTGACCGTAAAAGACCGCATAAACCCAAAGCGAATCGAATGCACGGTTCTCTTTCGGACCTATGCGGCTTGTATTTTCAGGAAGATTTACTTTGCCGGGGCCTCTGCCTGTGTACCCGGCTCAAGCAGTTGGAAAAACTGGTCAAGCTGCGGAAGTACTACAATGCGCGTACGGCGGTTGGCGGCACGTCCGGCTGCGGTATCATTTTCGCCAATCGGCTCGTACTGGCTGCGGCCCCCGGCTGTCATGCGTTTGGGATCGAGTTTAAACCGCTCCTGCAAGGCACGAACCACAGAGGTTGCGCGTAACACGCTCAGGTCCCAGTTATCCTTGATGGCAGATGTTTTTATGGGAACATTATCTGTGTGGCCTTCAACCAGGAACTCGAGATTTGGCTGATTGTTTAACACGGTTGCCACTTTACCCAGCACATCCATTGCTTTAGGAGTAAGGTTATAGCTTCCGCTTTGGAACAGCAGCTTATCGGAAATGGAAATATAGATAACGCCTTTATCAACCTGGATATTGATATCCTCGTTCGATTCATTTGCCAATGAGCCTTTCAGGTTCATCACAAGGGCGAGGTTCAGCGAATCCTTACGTGCCATGGCGCTTTGAAGATCCTTGATGTAAATATCCCTTTCGGCAAGCTTATCAAGGCTTTGCCTGACGCTCTCGGCCTGCTTATCGCTCATTACGCTCAGGTCCTGTAGCCGCCCCATCATTTGCTGCGAATTATTCTGTAAAAACTCAGCCTCTTTCTGTTTTTCTTTATAGCGTTCCTGCAGGTTTGCATATTGCTGGTCCATATTGGCGCCATAGGATTTGGCCTTAGCCAGGTCGTCTTCGCAATTTTTCAGGTCTGCCTGGCTTTGATTGTATTTGTTATTTAAAACCCCGTAATCGCTTTCAAGTCCCTTAAATTTTTTGCTGCTCACGCAGGAAGAAAACATGAGGACGGTAACCCCGCCCCAAATGCCCTTTGACACAACCTTTTTCATAATCCTTAGATTTCGTGAATAATAATAATATGGTAATAGGGCAAAAATGCAGGAAAGATGGGTAAAGGGGATGTTAATAGTCTTAAAATGAAAATAAATTAGGTTTATTTATAACAGGTGGCGGGAGAAGTGAAATTGGCGGGATTTTGATAAAGCACAGCCGGAATACATTTTATGTGAGTATTCCGGCTGTGATGTTGGTAGCCCCGCCGAGAATCGAACTCAGATCTAAAGTTTAGGAAACTTCTATTCTATCCGTTGAACTACAGGGCCATTCGCTAAAAGCGGGTGCAAAAATAGCGGCTTTTGGGTAAACCGGCCAAACCATCTGCCAATTTAGGTTAAAAATCTGCCCGCAGATGGCTTCGGTCGGCAGCCCTGCCCAAACTCCCTATATTTGCGCTCCCAAAAAATAAGATTTAGATATGAAATCCCATAGGGATCCCACCCCGCAAAGGCGGGACAGGTGTGGCAAATAAAAAAAGCCCCGCACGTGCGGGACGCACTAAAAAATGAACATATGAAAGCATATTTGTGGCTGTTGAGGTATAGGTTATGGGTGGGCATTGCCACTATTGTAGCCGCTGTCGGCGTAAACATTACGGCCGGTTTCTGGCCTTCTTTTATCCTCTATTTCACCGGGTTGATCCTGATTGCCGGGCATTTTTTTATTGGCCCCATGCGGCTTATTCAGCAGCATGTGGAAGCCGGGGATGTAGAGGGAGCACAAAAAGTGCTGGCCATGATCTGGTACCCCAACCTGTTGTATAAGCCTATCCGGTCGGCGTACTACTCCATCAAAGGGCAAATGGCCATGATGACCCAAAATTTTGACGAAGCCGAGCTCATGATGAAAAAAAGTGAGCAATTGGGCAGCGCTATGCCCGAAGCAGAAGGCGCCAACAAGCTGCAACTTGGCATGCTGGCCATGCAGAAAGGCGACACCAAACAGGGCGAAAGCTATATCAGGGCTGCCATACGCCTCGGTATTCCCGATAAGGACGGCGCCGCCATGGCCTACCTGCAGATGTGCAGTATTTACCTCAATCGCCGCGAATTTCGGGCTGCAAAGGAGTTTTTCCGGAAAGCAAAAGCCCAAAAGCCCACCAATACCGAAGTGGTAAGCCAGATCAAACAACTGGAAAAGTACATTTCCAGGGTGCCAGGTTAATCAATTCAATCGGTTGATCCTCAGCAGTTTAATGGAGAATTAAGTTGGCATTTGCTATAAAAATAAAAGGCCCCCGGATGCAAATTATTTGTTCCGGGGCTTTTTCTATAATACGGTTATTAAACGAAATGATTGGTCAGGCCGGATCCATGGGTGTTTCAAGCGCAACCAGCTCAGCCGGATAATCATGTACATATGCCGCTTTTTGCGCTGCTGTCCATCCAAGGTTTTCAAACATATATGCTGCCACCACGCTTTCAATAACCTGCTGCCTGTTCATCCGGGTAAAATTACGCTAAGCCGGATGATTAGAAACCCCGTTTGCTTGACGAAGCCGGGAACATGCATTATGGATAAGAATTTGAGTGAAACTTGCATGTAAATGATATTGACTATATCTTGATGGCTAAATAGTAATACCAATGGAGCAAAACACTGCACATATTGTAAAAATGAATGTGGCTATTCCAACCCGCCAACCCGAACGCATACAGATCATTGATGCGCTCAGGGGTTTTGCTTTATGCGGCATTCTCATTATGAACATACCTTATTTTGCCCTGCCTTTTCAACAGGGCGATGATCCGCGGCTGTTTGGTGAATTGAGCAGCCAGGCTAATCATTTTTGGTGGGGCTTTGTACGGTTTTACCTTGAAGGCTCCATGCGGGGTTTATTCTCGGTATTGTTTGGTGCCGGTACCATTTTGCTGCTTAACCGGCTTGAAAAAAGGAATGCCGGGATGATACCGGCGGATATTTATTTCAGGCGGCTGCTTTGGTTACTGATTTTTGGCCTGATAAACGGTTTTGTGTTAAACTGGCCCGGCGATATCCTGTATCATTATGCCATTGTAGGCATGTTCATTTTTGCTTTCAGGAATGCTTCACCAAAATTATTGATTGGTTTTATTGTTTTGTTTGTGGGCATTACCATGCTGTTTGCTTTTTTGCACAAACGCGATTTGTTTGAAATGCGCGCCAAGGGGATGGAGGCGCAACAACTTAAAAAGCAGGAGAAAAAGCTAACCGAGAAACAGGAAAAAGAACTGGGCGCCTGGGAAGGTTTCCTGAAAGGCAGGGATACTACTGAAAACCGGAAGGCTGCAGAAAGAATGTCGAAAGAAGTGTCGGAAGGTTCATTTGGCGATGTGTTTGAAACCATGAGTGTTTGGACAGCTAAGCTGGAAAGCACCAAGTTTTACGGCATGTTCTTTTTCGACATTATCATTTTTTTCCTGCTGGGTTTTTTGCTGTTTAAAACCGGGGTAATTACCGGTGAAAAATCAATTGGATTTTACGGCATCATGGCTGTTGCGGGTTATATACTCGGGTTTGGAGAAGGTTACTTTCAATACAGGCACATATTGCTGGCCAATTTTGATCCCTTTGCCTATTACAGGTTGGGTGGCTTGCCGGTAAGTGTTTACCAGGTACACCGCATCTGCACCACATTGGGGCATCTTGGCATGCTGATGGTATTGTACAAATCAGGTTTTTTCAACTGGATATTGATTCCGCTGGCACGCATGGGGCAAATGGCGTTTACCAATTACCTCAGCCAGTCCATTATTTGCGGGTTTATTTTTTATGGGTATGGGTTTGGCTTTTTCGGGAAATTTGAGCGGTATGAGATATATTACATCTGGGCGGTAATAATTGCCTTCCAGATGGTGTTCAGCATGGTTTGGCTCAGGTATTTCAGGTTCGGGCCTTTTGAATGGGCATGGCGATCGCTCACGTATTGGAAAAGGCAGCCCTTTAAAAAGGGACCTGAAACGGTTGAGCTTCCCTGATGGATTTAGCTTGATGGAAGTCATGTTCCGGGTTGGCATTAAACCCTACCTTGCTAAAAAATAAGCCGGGTAAATTGCTTACTATGAAAAATATTCTTGTACCTACCGATTTCAGCGAAAATGCCCAGAAGGCTTCGGAGTATGCTGCCGGTTTGGCCAATTGGTGTGGCGCTGCCATTCACCTGGTGCATGCCTGTATGCTGCTTGAGGGCAAACCGGGCGAAAATCAATCCATGAGGGACTTGTACAATAAAACGGAATTGGATAAAAAGAAAAAGGAGCTATTGTATCAACAGTATATCCTTGAAGAAAAATACCCTGCAATTTCCACCGAATGCCGTCTTTTTACCGGCCCGGTTGATGAAGTGCTGGTTCAATTCATACGAAACCATGAAACAGACCTGGTTGTCATGGGTACTAAGGGGGCTTCGGGCATTTCAGGAGCGCTCTTAGGGAGTGTAACAGCTTCCTTTTTTCATAAAAGCCCTATTCCCGTTTTGGCCATTCCAACCGGGTATGTACATTTTCAGCCGGCAAATATTGTGCTGGCTACCCAAAGCTTTGAGCAGGATAAAAAAATACTTGACCCTGTTTTTGAAATGGCCGATATTTTTGGGGTACCTGTTCATGTTTTTGCTTTTGAAAGCGATAACGATTCCGATATAGCCATCGCCCAAAGAACGCTGAAGCTGGAACAGTACATTGGCTTTTTACAAAAAAGTTACCCGCTGGCCGGCATACAGGCTGCACAGATTGTGGGGGATGATTTTAAGGAAGCCATGGAAGAGTATTCAAAGGAAAACCATACAGGCATCATTTGCATGGCAACTCATAAAAGAAACCTGTGGGGCAAGGTTTTTAAGCCAAGCCTTACCAAAAAAAT
>CAYUGH010000121.1:0-5167 GCA_964444195.1 uncultured Chitinophagaceae bacterium | reverse complement strand
CTCATAAAAGAAACCTGTGGGGCAAGGTTTTTAAGCCAAGCCTTACCAAAAAAATAGCTTTCCAAACAAAAATTCCTCTGCTGGCCATTCCGGTAAATAACTGAATGGCCAGTTGTGGGCGAGCTATCTTACCTCAATCTCTTACTTTCTCGTTGTATTTATTGATCCACATCATTTGTCCGCGTTTTACCACGCGGGCCTCGCCGTCTTCGGTAAAGCTATCTGCAAAATCAAGGTTAAACGGTATTATGATTTCCCCTTTTTTATTGATAAACCCCCAGAACTCTTTGGGTTTGGCCGAAACGGCAGCAAGCCCTTCGCTGAACTTGCGTGCATTCACGTATATGAATGGTATTACTTCCTTACCCTCGGTATTTACATATCCCCATCCGCTTGATTTTTTAGCCGGGGCAAGCCCTTCTCCAAATCCCATGGCATCATCGTAGGTAAATTGGGTAATAAATTTGCCCGTGCTGTCAAGATAGGCCCATTTTTCATTTTTTCTTACGGCAGAATAGCCTTCGTTAAAAGTAAGTCCTTCATTGTATTCAAGCGGAATGATCACTTTTCCTTCCTTATCTACATATCCAATTTTCCCATCTTTTTTCACCTTTGAAACATTACAAATACATTCGTCCACGAAGTCGAAATTTTTATGCCACTTCTGGGCGGCAAGCGGAAAAAATAAAGCGCCTGCTACCAGCGATAGAAAGAGCTTTTTCATAGTAAAATATTTGAGGTTAAACAATCGTTTTCTTACCCTATAAAGGTACAAAAGGCAAGTGCGGCAGAATATGATACAGGTCATAGAGTTCCTTTGGTTTGATGTTTATGGTTTGGGATTTATTGTTGGGTACATGGATAAAGGATTGGGTGGGCTTATGAAACTTCAAACAATAAACCAAAACAACAAACGCCGGAACATAAACAAACAGAACATTACTTTTGCCTCTCAAAAAAGAAGTTGTTTTCTATGAAAAATACCCCGTTCACCCAATTTCATATTGATTTGGGCGCCAAAATGGCCGAATTTGCCGGATACAATATGCCCATCAGCTACAGCGGCATCAACGATGAACATGCGGCCGTACGCAACAATGCCGGCATTTTTGATGTAAGCCACATGGGTGAGTTTATGCTGAAAGGCCCCGATGCGCTGGAGCTGATACAAAGGGTTGCCAGCAACGATGCTTCAAAACTTACGGCCGGCAAAGCCCAGTACAGTTGCCTGCCCAACGAAACCGGCGGCATTGTGGACGACCTGATTGTGTATTGCATTGAAGAGAACAAAGTGTATATGCTGGTAGTGAACGCCTCCAATATTGAAAAAGACTGGAACTGGATAAGCGAACGCAATACCAACGGGGTGGAAATGCACAACATAAGCGACAAAACCTGCCTGCTTGCCATACAGGGCCCCAATGCCTGTAAAATGCTGCAGCCGCTTACCGATATGGATATTCACAACCTGAAATACTACACCTTTAGCAAGGGCGTATTTGCGGGGGTTGAAAACGTGCTGGTAAGCGCCACCGGGTACACCGGCAGCGGCGGGGTTGAAATTTATTTTGAAGACAAAAACGGGAATGCGGAAAAAATATGGAAGGCCATTTTTGACCATTGCGGACCGCAGGGGTTGAAACCCATAGGTTTGGGCGCCCGCGATACACTTCGCCTCGAAATGGGCTACTGCCTGTACGGAAACGATATTGACGATACCACCAGCCCTTTGGAAGGCGGTCTTGGCTGGATCACCAAATTCACCAAAAACTTTACCAACAGCGAAGCGCTTAAAGCCCAGAAAGAAGCCGGCGTAACCCGCAAGCTGGTTGGTTTTGAAATGATTGACCGGGGCATACCGAGGCATGGTTATGAATTAAAGGATGCCAATGGAAACCCTTTGGGGGTAGTAACCAGCGGAACCCAGGCCCCCTCATTGGGAAAGGCAGTAGGTATGGGTTATGTGGCCAGCGGACACAATGGAATTGACAGTGAAATTTTTGTGGAAGTACGGGGCAAACTACTAAAAGCGAAAGTGGTAAAAATGCCTTTTGCCTGATGTGCATTGTAAAGGAATGGTAAACTGGCGCCCGGCTCTGCCGGGCATTTTTGTTGTACACATTCGCCTGGCATTCATCACTCAGCATCTTATAGATAATCCATAGCTTGCGCAAAATAATCAGCCTATGAAAAATACCCACCACAGCAAGCATCATGAGCCCCATGGCCAATGCTTTCCCATAGGCTCAAAGGTGATAGATGGTGGGGTGAATTTCAGCCTGTTTTCAAAATATGCCACAGGGGTGGATATTGTTTTTTTTGACCATGTGGATGACACTGAACCGGCAAGAATCATCCCACTTGACCACCGGATAAATAAAACTTATCATTACTGGCACCTGTTTGTACCCGAAATTGTACCCGGCCAATTATATGGTTACCGGGTAAAAGGTCCGCACGACCCTCAACGTGGGCTTTGGTTCGACCCTTTGAAAGTAATGCTTGACCCCTATTCAAAAATAGTGGCCTATCCCGATGAGTTTGTGCGAAAAGCTTTTACTGTAAAAGGTAAAGTGGGCGGGGTTCCGTGCCTGAAAAGCATGGTGGCCGACCTGAGTGATTACAATTGGGAGGATGACCACCACCCCCGCATACCTTTCAACCAAACCGTGATCTATGAAATGCACGTGGGTGGTTTTACCAAAAGCCCAAGCTCGGGTATTGAAGAAAGCAAGCGGGGTACCTATGCCGGGCTGATCGAAAAAATACCCTACCTCGAAGCGCTTGGCATAACGGCCGTTGAATTGTTGCCTGTATTCCAGTTTGATCCGCAGGATGCGCCGCCGGGGCTGGTAAATTACTGGGGGTACAGCCCGATCAGCTTTTTTGCCCCACACCAGGGGTATAGCAGCAATCCCCGGGATCCGCTGCATGTGCTGGATGAATTTAGGGACCTGGTAAAAGCGCTGCACAAGGCCGGCGTTGAAGTGATACTCGATGTAGTGTTTAACCATACCTCCGAAGGCGATGAGAACGGGCCCGTATATTGCTACAAAGGAATTGATAACCCAACCTATTATATCCTCGAAAGCAACAAAGCGAAATACGCCAACTATTCAGGTACGGGCAACACGCTCAATGCCAACCAGCCCATTGTGCGCAGGATGATTATTGATGCGCTGCATTTTTGGGTAAAAGAAATGCATATTGACGGGTTCCGGTTCGACCTTGCCAGCATCCTTTCGCGCGATGAAAACGGCCACCCGCTCGAAAACCCGCCCATACTTTGGGATATTGAAAGCGACCCGGTTTTGGCAGGCACCAAGCTGATAGCCGAAGCCTGGGATGCCGCGGGATTGTACCAGGTAGGCAGTTTTGCCGGGGATAGCTGGAAAGAATGGAACGGTAAGTTTCGCGACGATATCCGCAGGTTTTTTAAGGGGGATGATGATACGCTAAGCGGGTTTGTTACCCGCATGCTTGGCAGCCCCGATGTGTACGCCCACCGCGATCGTGAGCCCGAGCAAAGCATAAACTTTGTAACCTGCCACGATGGCTTCACCATGATGGACCTGGTTAGTTACAACGAAAAACATAACGAAGCCAACCTCGAACAGAACCGTGATGGAAGCAACGAAAACCATAGCTTTAACCATGGGCTTGAAGGCCCTGCCGACGACCGGGAAATCAATGTGCTGCGGAAACGGCAGATCAAAAACTTTTTTGCGGTAACACTGCTTTCGCTTGGCGCACCCATGATATTGATGGGCGATGAAGTATGCCGCACCCAGCAGGGCAATAATAATGCCTATTGCCAGGATAGCGGGATCAGTTGGTTCGACTGGACGCTGGTGGAAAAGCATGCCGACCTGCTGCGCTTTGTGAAAACGCTGATTGCCAGCCGCCTGATGCGCGATACAGCAGCAACCGGGTTTGGGCTCAGCCTGGCCGAATTGCTGAAAACCCCGCTGGTAGCCTGGCATGGCGACAAGCTGAACCAGCCCAACTGGCAGGGCAATTCGCACAGCATTGCTTTTATGGTGCAATCCGTAAGCCACCGCCTGCTGATGCATTGCATGGTAAATGCCTGGAAGGAACCTATCCGTTTTGAGCTACCGCCGCACCCAAAGGGTAAAAAACTGAAATGGAAGCGTTGGCTCGATACCTCACTGGCTACCCCGCATGATATTTGCGATATGAACCACCTGGAAGATGTGGAAGGCAAAACCTATACGCTGCCCCCGTTTACGTTTGTGGCGCTGGTGGAGGCGTAGGGTTCAGTCTTGGGTTTCTATTTTCCAATCTCCAACGAATATCTTTGCCGCGTATGACAGAAAAACCAACTTTATATACCTGTGTTTCCCCGGCCCTGCTTCACCTGTACGATGTGAAGGATGCCATTGTGGTCATCATTGATGTATTTCGCGCCACCAGCACCATTGCGGCTGCCCTGTACAACGGCGCCGAAAGGATCATTCCTGTAGAAAGCGTAAAAGGGGCCATTGAAATTGGTGAAGAAATTGGGGGCATTACCGCAGGCGAACGGGATGGTAAAATAGCCGAAGGGCTTCAGTACGGCAACAGCCCGCTGGAATACCCGCGCGATTTTATTGGCGGCAAAGTACTGGTGCTCACCACTACCAATGGTACCCGCCTGTTGCACATGGCGCTTAAGATGGGCGCCACCGAGGTAATCACCGGGGCCTTCGCCAACCTCGATGCGGTATGTAAACACCTTGTGGCATCCGGTAAAAATGTCGTCCTGGCCTGCGCCGCATGGAAAGACCGGGTAAATATGGAAGACACGCAATTTGCCGGCGCAGTGGTTGCCCGCGTGCGCGGTCATTTTACCATTCATTGCGATGCAAGCCTTGGAGCGGAACACCTGTACACCACAACCCGCCACGAAGCATGGGAATTCACCAAAAAGACCACGCATTACCACCGCCTGGCAGCCTATGGTTTGGAAAAAGATATGGAATGGTGCATGACGGAAAACCTGGCAAATGTGCTGGTGGTGTATAAGGAGGGAAGCTTGGTTGTTGGTTGATTTGTTGGTTGACGGGTTGATGAGTTGACGGGTTGGATGGAGGCTGCCATTGAACCGGTGAACTTTTTTTGTACATTAGCCCCATGCTTAAGCCGGCAGACCATGACGCTTATATTT
>CAYUGH010000120.1:0-11783 GCA_964444195.1 uncultured Chitinophagaceae bacterium | reverse complement strand
AATGGCATTTTATTTGTTTCTTTGCGTTTCTACCAAACCTTTTATGCATACATACGTGCACCATAAAATCCTTTTGAAAGTTTTTATAATATTTTCATTTTCAACGGGATTGTTGGCTCAAAGAGCTGAAATCGCCTTTTTAGGCGGATTGACCAATTATCTGGGTGATTTGCAACAGCATCCTTTTTCTATGTCGAATGCTCAAGGCGTATTCAGTGTCATGTATAAATACCCGGTTTCTTCTAAATTCCGGCTGCGGGGTGCATTGTCAAGTGGAAAGCTTACCGCATCAGATGTCACAAACGCAGAATACTTAAGGATCAGGAACCTGAGCTTTGAATCGCAGATAACAGATGGATATCTTGCTGCAGAGTACAGGTTTTTTAAAGAGGATAAATTTTCTGTTATTCCATTTGCTTTTGCCGGTGCTGGTATTTTTCATTTCAATCCTTTTATCAGGTATGGGGCCAAAAATGAAAAGGTTTATTTGAGACCCCTGGGTACGGAAGGGCAGGGTTTGCCGGAATATCCGGGTAAGAAAATGTATGATTTAACCCAATTGATGATACCGGTTGGCGGGGGAATTCTCTGGCACGTGAGTGAAAGATGGACACTTGGAATTGAGTTGCGACATAATTTTACTTCCACTGATTACATTGACGACGTTAGCACGAAGTTTGCCCTTCAGGCTCCTTTGCTTCGCGACCGGGGGCAGTTGGCGGTGGATGTAGCCTGGAGAACGGATGAAATTAACGGACGGCCATACCCGGATAATGAAGGCACAAGGGGCAATCCTGCTAATAATGACTGGTATTACTTTTTTGGGTTTTACCTTGGGCTCAAATTACCCGGCGCCTATGGTAATGGCGCAATCCAAAATGCTAAAAATCAGCTTGGATGCCCAAAATGGTAGCATATTGCATTAAATACTCTTCTATGAAATTTTATTGGGCGTTTATTTTGTTGAATATTGGTACAATTGTGTCTGCTCAGCAGGCTCCTTTTAAATTGCCGGTTATGCCCGAAGGAAATAATAATACGCTTTTGTGGGAAGTAACCGGTAATGGGTTGCAATCACCCTCTTATTTTCTTGGCACCATGCATATTCTTTGCCCGGATGATGCTTATTTGTCAAAAGGGGTTTTGTCAATTTTGGATATGGTCAATGAGGTTTATTTTGAAATTGACCTTGATAATATGGCATTAATGATGGGCGCAATGACAAAAATGGCCATGCGGAATGATACAGTTCTTTCAGATTTGCTTGAGCCCGAAGATTATAAAGCTGTTGAAACCTATTTTTCCAATAAGCTTCCGTTGCCGTTTTCCTTAATGAAAAGATTAAAGCCCATGCTTCTTGCAGGGATGCTTAGCGAACAAATGCTTCCTTGTAAAGCCGGGAGTGGCACTGAAATGTTGCTTTCTGAAGAGGCCAAAAAAAGGAGTCTTCCTACGGGGGGATTGGAAACACCGGCTTACCAGTTCGGGTTGTTTGATAGTATTCCCTACCAGGTTCAGGCTGAGGAATTGCTAAAAGCCATCAAAGATACAGCCGGCGAAGGCAGTGAAGTAACAGGCAAAATGCTGGAGGCCTTCCAGAAACAGGATCTTAATGCGCTTGAGCAATTGACTATCAGTGAAGAGGGGGGCATGGCCGGATACCTGGATTTGCTTATTTTCCAGCGCAATCGTAATTGGGTTAAGCGATTTGCTGAAATCGCCTCTCAAAAACCGGCGTTATTTGCAGTGGGGGCAGGGCATCTGCCCGGCGATAATGGTGTTTTAAAATTATTGGAAAAGGCAGGGTATACCTTACGCCCGTTGGTAAACCAAAAACCGGCAGCTAACCCATAAAAAGCCCGCCCTTTTGGGCAGGCTAATATGTTCAGGTTGTTGAAAATCAGAACCTTTCAAGCGAACTGAAATAAAAGTTGGATTCTATTCCTGCGTTTTCATTACTGTCACTGCCATGTACTGCGTTTTCACCAACGCTGCGGGCAAAACGCTTGCGAATGGTACCTTCCTCTGCATTGGCAGGATTGGTAGCGCCAATAAGCGTACGGAAATCGGCCACTGCATTTTCTTTTTCAAGAATGGCAGCAATTATAGGGCCACTACTCATAAAAGTGGTTAATTCATCATAAAAGGGTCTTTCGCTGTGAATAGCATAAAATTCACCCGCTTTTTCTTTAGTAAGCTTAGTTTGCTTGAGGGCTACAATTTTGTATCCGGCTTTAATAATCTGGTCCAGGATAGCTCCGGCGTGACCATCTTGCATGGCGTCGGGCTTAATCATGGTAAATGTTCTGTTGCTCATAAATATCTTAAATAAAATTGAGGTGCAAAAGTAATGAAACCAATCCTTTGGCGATTTTACTATAACATGAATTTGTGCTCTTAAAAAGGGCGAGCGAATGTTTTTTAAAGCAGCAAGCCCTGCAAAATAGCGTAGGCTACCGAAAAATATATAATTAAACCGGTTACATCAACCAAGGTGGCCACAAACGGGGCCGAACCTACTGCTGGGTCGAAGCCCAGCCGTTTGAGCACTAAGGGCAACATGCTCCCACTAAGTGTTCCCCAAAGCACAATGCCCAATAAAGTGATTCCCAGTACAAGCCCAATTTCATGATAATGTATTCCATAAGCGCCTTCAAAAACTCCCTGCCAGGCAATAACCCTGAAATATCCTACAATCCCCAATACGCCACCGAGTAAAAGACCGCTAATAATCTCCCGTTTCATGATCTTCCACCAATCTGAAATGGTAATATCGCCTGTTGCCAGCGCCTGTATGATCAGGGTACTTGCCTGGCTGCCGCTATTACCACCGCTGCTCATAATCAGTGGAATAAATAGGGCAAGAACCACTGCCTTGGCAATTTCCTCCTCAAAATGTGCCATTACAGATGCCGTAAACATTTCACCCAAAAACAGCACTACCAACCAGCTTATCCTTTTCCTGAAAAGTTTCAAAATGGGCGTATCAAGGTATGGTTCATCAAGGGCTTCGGTACCCCCTATTTTCTGCATGTCCTCGCTATATTCCTCTTCAGCTACCCAAAGTATATCGTCAATAGTAATAATGCCCAGTAATTTCATACTCCTGCTTACCACAGGCAAAGCAACCCGGTTATTCATTTTAAAAACACCGGAGGCAACTTCCTGGTCCTCATCGGCATACATAACTATGGAGCGGCCATCCATTAACTCGCTGACTTTTTTTTCAGGAGCCGAAAGGATAATATCGCGGATCCTGATATCATCAAGGTATTTTCCAGTTGAGCTGATCACATAAATTACATCAATAGTTTCAGAGTCCTTCCCAAAGCGCCGGATGGTGTCAAGCACTTCAGCTACTGTATTTTCCTCATACACCCAAACATAGTCAGGCGTCATTAGCCTGCCCACGCTGTTTTCAGGGTATCCCAGCAGGTTCAGTGTCGTTTTTCGTTCATCGGGGGTTAAAAGTTTGATCAGTTCCCTTACCACATTGCTGGGCAAGCCTTCCAAAAAATCGGTCCGGTCATCCGCAGGCAATTCGTTCAGTAATTCAGCGGTTTTAAAAGCGGGCAACTCCTTGATGATCTTCTTTTGCTCGGCAAGATCCAGGATTTTGAAAAGCGCCACAGCCCGGTGAATGGATAAGCTTCCTATAATTTGCGCTTCGTAGTCAGGGTATTCATACAGAATATCAGCCAATTCGCTGATATTCTGTTCGTTCAGAAATTCGCTGATAGCTAATTTGTCATCAGTGGCAATTATAGCCTCAAACTGATCCTGAAGCGTTGGCGCCTCTTCTAATTTTAATTCCTCTTGTTCCGGCATGAGGTAAAGATAAAATCAGGGAGTTTTAAATAACTTTCCTAAGGTGGTTTTTGAAAAAATTAAACCAAAAATTGTTTTACGAAATAATGGGGAGGGAAAGTTTCAGGGGGAATAGAGGGTTTGTGCCTGAAAAAACCATAACAGGTGCTACCCGTACCGGACATAGCGGCATAAACCGCCCCTTCCTTAAGAAGCCGGGCCTTAACAGCAGCTATTTCGGGGTAATGATAAAAAACGGGGGTTTCAAAATCATTGGAAATTCCGGCTGTGGCCCACTTTTCTACAGGTAATTGAATCGTATCCTCAATTGGTTTGTTTGGAAGGGGCGGATTTAACTGTTTAAATGCCCATCCGGTTTGCACATGAATACGGGGGTTTACTATTACAAGGGTAAGTCCCTGAAGGTCAAGGTTCACTTGTTTCAACTCTTCGCCTCTTTTCCTGGCAACAGCAGGGGTATTTAATATAAAAAAGGGGCAATCGCTGCCTAATTGAAGCGCATAGCTAAATATTTGTTCCGCAGAAAGCCCCAGTGAAAATTTTTGGTTCAGGCTTTTAAGCATGTATGCGCCATTGGCGCTACCGCCGCCGAGTCCGGCGCCCACGGGAATGGTTTTATGGAGGTGAGTTTCAACAGGCGGAAGATCGTTGTTATCTTTTTTGAGCAGATTCCAGGCTTTCAGGCATAAGTTTTGGCTGGGATCGCCCTGAATTTCCAATCCGCTCATGGTAAGCGATAGAGTAGTGCTTTCAATTATTTCGACAGCATCGTACCAGGGAACCGGGTAAAAAACGGATTCGATATTGTGATACCCATCGGGTCGTTTGCCGGTTATCCTAAGGCCAATATTGATTTTGCAATTTGAAAAAACCAGCATACAAGTGGTTTCTTACTTCCGGGATTCAATTTCGTTGCGGATGGCAATGGCCTTTATATAGTCTTCCTGGTCAACTACCTCGGTCAATAGTGCCTGAAGCTGTTCTAAGGTCATGCTTGAAAAATCTTCTTTACCTGTTGCAGGCATTGGGTCCGCTTCAGTTTTTCCTTTTCTTTTTTTTGGGGCCGGGTCTTCCATCAGGATACCTGCACTGTCCAAAATATTCTCATAAGTATAAATAGGGCAACCGAAACGAACCGCTAACGCCAGGGCATCACTGGTGCGGCTGTCGATTTCAATAGTATCGGTTTCGGTATAGCAAACCAGTTTTGAGTAAAAAATTCCTTCCTGCAGGTCGCTTATCACAATTTCCTGGAGCTCCACATTAAAGGCAAGCATGAAATTTTTCATCAGGTCGTGGGTAAGCGGACGGCTGGGCTGCATCCTTTCAAGGGCTACAGCAATGGCCTGAGCTTCAAATCCACCGATAACAATCGGCAACCGCCGGATACCATTCAATTCCCCTAAAACAACGGCATAGGAATGCGTTTGAGTAATACTATGCGATAATGCTACTATTTCCAGTTCAATTTTTTTCATACGCATCCTAATAACATCAATACCCGCTCTTTTTTCGCAAGTATTTGAAAATAAAATGAAACGCAAAGTAAAGCATTGAGAGGGTTAAATTCAAAAATCTTAGCCTATTGCAAAAAAAAGGGACTGCCTTTTCAGACTGTCCCTTTTAACATGAGAATTATTAAGCAATGGTGTTTATTGACAACCTTTGTATAAACGTATATATGGACCGCTACCACCACCTATAGAAGCATCTGGACCGGTTCCGGTTACTTCAACTCTATCAAATTCTTTACCATCAGCTGGATAGAATACTGTTGATGAGACGAATGGAGTCGTACCTGGAACGGTTGTCTGGAAAGTTCCAACCAAAGTAGCGCCATCATACAAATCAACCTGTAATGGAAATTTAGGAAGAAGCGGATGGTAAGTAGCTCTTACTTCAATACCGCCAAACTTGTTAATATGGGCAAGGTCAGCACCTTTGGTTATGGTAACCTTTTCGGGCCCGGTAATAAAACGTTGTTCAGAAGAAACTCCTGTGGTATATACACCCCAACGTGCTGAAGTAAAACTGTATGACAGGGAAGTACCTGTTTCGGAAGTAATTTCTAACCAACTAGGTGATCCGCTTAGTACCCAATCTGAGCCTTCAGGAGTTCCGGTAAATGTTTGATAATTAGTAACGTCATCAATAACACCATTTACTATACGACCAACATAATTAGCATCATTACTAGGTCCACCAACCCAAACAACCTGATTTTTGGGATCGGCCAAATAAAATCTGGTTTGAGGGAGGTAAGTTGGTTGAGGATTGGGATTACGTCCGCGTAATTGGTAACGGCCGGCTGCACATGATAAACGAATTTCATCAAACATTTTAGATGTCCTAATAATATTGAAAGCAGAAGTTACAAATTTGGAATAGCCAAAGCTTGAAAATGTATTTGAACTAATTGTATCGGATTCTAGTAAAACACCTCCCCGCAAATAGTCAATATAACCTACTGTTCCTGCAACGCCAAGAAGTTGTAGTTCAACACCCCTCATATACACTTGATTAAGGTAAGAAGAACCTAGCTTTAAGATTAAAACTTCACCCACATTAATGAAATGTTCATCTGTACCCACTACTACATCTGCATCAGACTTAACTCCGATGGCTTCTGCAACGTCATTTTCAAAAGGAGTTCCACCGGGCCCTGCTGACACTTGCATCAACCAATTAACAGAAAAATCGTCTCCATTAAATTCCTGCTGGTTTACAAGAGTTGTACGGTCATTTACAAAAAAGTAGCTGCCACCGGCATTATTGCGTACCTGCAGGCCAATAAAAGGGGCGCAAACATTAGTAGGAGGACCGCCTATAAATTGAGCAACATCGGTATCACCCTTTGAAGACGTTTCATCCATGTTCTTCGAACACGAAGCGAATAAGAAAAGTGCAAGCGCTAAAACACCTACTCCTTGAAAAGTTTTAAATGGTTTCATAGTTGTTTTTTGTTTTATTGAGTAAAAGTAGAATTCTATTTGGTAAAAAAAAATGACAATTGTCACAAAAACAGAAACTTGATTCAAAGTTATCGGGTGCAAAGATAGGTTGGGATTCGGGTTTTTGTTATTAATTTTTAGATTGAATGCTTTTTTAATTTTTGAGGCTTCCATTGAAATATTAAGGGCATTCAAAATTTATTTTTTCCAGCGAATATTGATTTTATAGCTGACTAATGTTCAATCTGCGTCAAAACCTTAGCCGGCCTGCTCATCGTCTTTCGGTTCTTCCAGTTCAAATCCCTTTTCACTTTTATTCAAATCTGATCCTGGGAGTTGAGTGATCGACCGGATATTTACATCCTGCTGTGCAAAAGGTATTTCAATCTTATGCTTTTTAAATTCCAGGTCAATCTGGCCAAGCACATCGCTTTTTACACCACTCCATAAGTGGTAGGCGGTATCTATCCAAAACAGGATCCGGAAATCAATGGAGCTTGCTGCAAATTCATTAACCAGGATGGTTGGCCCCGGAAGGCGAAGGATTCTTTTTTCGTCTTCCAGAATACCCATGAGGATTCTCTTTACTTTTTCAAGGTCTGTTCCGTATGAAACGCCCACCAGTATTTCAACCCGGCGTTTGGTATCGCCAAGCGTCCAGTTGATCAGGTGTGCATTTAGTAGGTCGCCATTGGGGATAATCACATCGCTGCCATCAAATGTAGAAACCACGCTGCTGCGGAAACCAATTGATTTCATTGTGCCGCTTTGCCCGTTAATATCAACCGCATCTCCAACATTTACCGGCTTTTCAAAGGCAATAATCAGCCCGCTCACCAGGTTATTTACCAGGGTTTGCAGGCCAAAACCAATACCCACGCTCAATGCACTGAAAATAATGGCAATTTTATCCATCTGTATACCCGCCGCCGCAAAAGCCAGAAACAGGGCCACGCTGAAAATGGCAATTCGTACCAGTAATAGCCAACTACCAAGCCCTTTTTTTGAATCGCTGGAATTTTGGTGCGCATCAGAGGCGAAAAATGAAATGATTTTTGACAAAAGTGCTGCGGCAAACATGATAACAAAAAAATTGGAAATACTTTGAATGGAAAAGGTATAAGCCCCCAATGTTCTTTCTGTGTCCATGAATTCATGGAAAGGCTCGGTGAAAATGGTAAAGGCGTAAAAATTCCTCATAAAAAGTATGAACCAACCGGCTAACAGCAATATATTAAGGTAGGCTGGAAAATTCAGCAGGCTCGTCGGCGTTGTTTCAATAGGTTCGGGTCCCTGATCTTCCCTATCCGAGGTCTTCAGTTCAAATACCAGTGCAATAATTTTGAAAATTTCATGGATGAAATAGCAGGTCCATAGCAATTGAATGACCACTACCAGGTTAAATAATCCGCCGACAAGAGCAGTTTTGGCAAGATTGTAACGGCCAAAAATGTTCAGTATGAACGATAAGGTTTCCAGCAAGATTACAAGGCCTACAAAAATCAGCAGGAAACGGCTATTTCCTTCCCGTTTTCTCAAATTTTTGATAGAATATATTGCTGCTGCCAGGGTTATTAGCGACAATAAAAGCATTGCAATTCGTTCGGGTAATGAAGGTAGAAGTACCAGGTTTATACCCACTACGGCCAAAAAAACGATTTGTAGAATTAACCATGGCAGACGCAATGAATGGGTGATTTTATTCCAAAACAATACCGATAAAATAATGCAGGAGAATATCCAGCCTAAAGAATAAAAAACAAAAGGAGGATTATCAAAGAAAAACTGGAAAACATTTAGCACAATAAAAATGGAAATAAGCCACTGGTTTTTCAGTACCTCGTGAAGGTTGCGATCCCAATCGCTTTCCAATCTCTTAAGCGCCGTTTTGTCGAGGTATTTTAAGAAAAAAGTCAAACCAATCACAACAAACAACATCAAAATAAAGGTGGGTGCATGATTGGATAAATAAAATTTAAGGACAACCATGTTCTTTTCCTTTGAAATCTTTAAAACCTCAGAAATCGGCCTGGCATTTTCAATAGGCACCCAAATATTGCTGAATTCCTTTTTTAGGGCAGTCCGGCTCAGGTTTTTCCGGTATTGTTCTACCTCTTCTAATTTTATTTCAAGTGTATTTTTTACAACCTGGCAACGTGCATTTAGCAATTCAATGTGGTTGATTGCTTTTTTCAATTCGGAATAAACAGAACGGAATTCAGCCCCGGCACGAACGGTTTTATCGAAGAATTCGGCAAATGATACCGAATCCTTTGGAATGTTAAGCAACAAACTGTCTGAAAGCAATGAGTCCAGCTTTTTTTTATGTTGATTCAGGTCCTCAAGGTGTCCTGCTGTTTCCTCCGATCTGGCATTCAGCCTGGCGGTTGCTTCCCTCAAAATGGTATTGGTAAGCGCCAGGTTTCTTGAGGTTTGCGAAGTGAATTTATTGGAGAAAACACCTTCGGCAGCAGTTTTATACCAGTTGATTATTTGCATTATTTCAGCATCAAGGCCTGTGGAATCAATTCCACGTTGGAGGTATTCCCTGGTGTTTTCCAATTCTATGGTTAGCACGGCAAAAAACTTGTCCTGCATGGCCAGTATTTTGTCATTTTCAAACTCTTCCAGGTTTTTCTGAACTATTTTTTTGAGCGTATTCCGGGCTATTGCCTGGGCTGAATCGGTAGAAATGGTGGGAACAATTGGCTTTGGAGCAATAACCGAATCTATTGAAATGGAAATAGTATCATGGGGTATGGCTACAGGAGGGATTGTTTGGCCAAATACTGCATGACCTGCCAGGATTAGGAACAAATAGAGCACGGTCTTTCGCATAGGCCTAAAGAAAATTATTCTATTATTATCATGGGGAAAATAAAGTTTTTGTGGGATTCTTTTCGGGTGCTGCCTGAATTTAGCTGGAGTCAGCAATACTTGTTCCATAAAAAGTAATATTAACGGCACAATATAGCATATCAATCAATTAAATGAATAGAACAAAATCATTCCAAAATTTAAATTTCATAGGCTGGCTCCCATTTTAATTAGGGCTTATTTCTGCTAAATATTCTCCTTTTCATAGCCGTATAGATGTCCTTGATATTGAAAAATGGCATGCTATGAGCTTGAAATCAAGGTCATAAATAAGGACATTATTTTTTAATAGTACAAAACCCTGAACCGGCTTACCTTTGCACGCTTTAAAAAAAGAGCCAAAAAGTCGCAAGAAGCTATGATTAGTGCAAGAAATATAACCCTCGCATACGGTAAAAGGGTATTGTTTGATGAAGTAAACCTGAATTTCACCAAGGGTAATTGTTATGGTGTAATTGGCGCCAACGGGGCAGGGAAATCCACTTTTTTAAAAATACTGAGCGGTGAAATTGAACCGAACAAGGGTACGGTGGAGATTTCGAAGGGCGAGCGCCTCGCCGTTTTGAAACAGAACCAATTTGAATTTGACAATGAAACCGTTCTGAATACTGTGCTGCGCGGCCACGACAAAATGTGGAAGCTGATGCACGAGAAGGATGCTATTTATGCCGATCCCAACGCTACCGAGGATGATTATTTAAAGGCAGGCGAAATGGAGGCGGAATTTGGCGAAATGGGAGGATACACCGCAGAAAGCGATGCAGCCACCTTGCTAAGCAGTCTTGGGGTAAAGGAGGAGATCCAGCAAAGCCTGATGCAGGATATCCCTTCAAACTTTAAAGTGCGGGTGCTTTTGGCACAGGCGCTTTTTGGCAACCCCGATATCCTTTTATTAGATGAACCTACCAACGGGCTTGATATTGAAACGATTAGCTGGCTCGAAAACTTTTTGGCCGATTACGAAAACATTGTATTGGTGGTGAGCCACGACCGTCACTTTTTAGATGCCGTATGTACCCATGTGGCTGATGTTGACAGGGCTAAGATCAAGATTTTCACGGGTAACTATACTTTCTGGTACGAAAGCAGCCAGTTGATGGCCCGCCAGATAAGCGATAAAAACAAGAAGACCGAAGAAAAGCGCCAGGCCCTGCTTGACTTTATTGCCCGGTTCAGCGCGAACGCTTCCAAGAGCAAGCAGGCCACTTCCCGTAAAAAGGCTTTGGAAAAATTAACCATTGAAGAGATTCAGCCTTCAAACCGCCGTTACCCCGGTATTATTTTCCAACCCCTTCGCGAAGTGGGCAACCAGATTTTAAACGTTGAAGGACTTAAAAAATCAGTTGATGGAAGGGTGCTTTTTGATAAGGTTACTTTCAGCGTAGGTAAAAATGACAAAATTGCCTTTTACAGCCGCGATCCGCTGGCCGTGACTTATTTCTTCAACATTATTAACCAGGAGGCGAAAGCTGATGCCGGCAAATTTGAATGGGGAACTACGGTAACCAAAGCCTATCTTCCGGTTGAAAACGGCGAATTTTTTCAGAAGCCCGAACCCATGATGGATTGGCTGCGCCAGTTTGTTCCGCCGCATGTAACCGATGCTGATGAGCCTTTCCTGCGTGGATTTTTAGGCAAAATGCTTTTCACCGGCGACGAAATTGAAAAGAAAGTAAATGTATTGAGTGGGGGCGAAAAAGTACGCTGCATGCTGAGCCGGATGATGCTGCAAAATCCCAACTGTATTGTGCTCGACCAGCCTACCAACCACCTTGACCTCGAAAGCATACAGGCATTCAACGAACAGTGCGTTGATTACAAGGGAGTGGTGATGCTTACCAGCCATGACCATACTTTCCTTGAAACCACGGCCAACCGCATTATCGAACTGACTCCTAATGGAATCATTGATAGGCTAATGACCTTTGATGAATACCTTACTGATGAGAGGGTGAAAGCAATGCGGGCTGAGCTGTATAAGGATTAAGGTTGCAATTTGGTTATCCAGGCGAATTTCGCCCTACATTATTTTTAGCCACGAATGCACGAATGGTTTTTGATTCGAGTATTCGTGGCTTTATTATAAATTGGATTGGGTTGCCGAATGATTTTCAGGCAATCTGCCTC
>CAYUGH010000119.1:0-11817 GCA_964444195.1 uncultured Chitinophagaceae bacterium | reverse complement strand
AACCTCAAATCAGGTGGGTCAGTTTCCCGGAATGGTGGGTCAACATGATCCGGAACGGTGGGTCAACATGGTCCGGAATCTACATTTATCGGATGCCAGTTTAACGGATTATGCAACAACCCTAAAAAAAGTGCAGCTAAAATGTAAAAACCCAAAATATGTGGTACCAGGCCATAATGACTGGACGAATAAAAATCATTAGAACATACATTGGAAATGGCAAAGAAAATCAAGTAGGATTTTACCGTTAACAGAGTACATATTTCCAATATTAACTCCTAACTCCACTCAGAGAAACTAAAAAACTGAATAAATATTTCCCAAAAGATATCATTGAGCTTAGCAAATCCATCTACATGCTGAGAATCAACAACGATTGGAAGATATCCGAAATCACCAGGAAAACCCGCGATTTGTTCAAACAACTCAAAATAGACTACCTAACTTAACGGAGTTAGGGGATCAATGGAAAGGCGGTGGAAATAGTTTATGATGCTGCCACCAAATGGATAACAGTAAGCGGCATTGGGGATAATAATGGGAGTGTGGAGGTAAAGGTAGGATGGTAGTAGCTAAAGCGATGCCCTCAATGTAAGCCGGAACGGGTTCTTCACCTTCTCGTGCGAGTACTCCAATACCAGCTTTGCTGCGGTTTGCCCCATCGTTTCAAAATCGGTGCTGATGGTGGTAATACCGTTCAGGATGATCTTTTTCAGCGGGGTTTCGTTGTAGCTGATCACGCCTACATCCTTGCCTACCTGCAGGTTTTTTTCGATAATTTTCTCAATCAGCACCACCAGGTCGGTTTCCATCAGGTTTATAAACACATGGCCGGGCTCAATGTCCACCTGCGCAATATCGTGGATCACATGGTAGTTGAAAGTGTATTGGCGGCAGAAAATGGTGAATCCCCGGATGATCTCACGCGGGTGATAAGTGCCTTCGGGGAAAATGATA
Source organism: uncultured Chitinophagaceae bacterium (assembly GCA_964444195.1). Classification (GTDB taxonomy): domain Bacteria; phylum Bacteroidota; class Bacteroidia; order Chitinophagales; family Chitinophagaceae; genus Phnomibacter. The sequence continues at coordinate 10,860 of CAYUGH010000119.1, read as the reverse complement.
TTAATGGTGTGGTACTTGCCCAGGTGCGGGAGCGCCTCTTCCAGGGCTTCCATCAGGTCCTTATCAAACTGCTCGTACACCGCGCCGAAATCGCCGTTAAAATCGGGCAACATTTTATCGAGGATGATCAACTTTTCAGCAGGAAGCTCCTTTAAAACCTCAATGGTGTTATCCTCGCCATCGGTATAATGCGGTATCACTACAAAATGGGTATAATCCTCTTTGCGGTTATGGATCATCCTTTTGAACAGCGCGAAATCGTTGTTGTAAATGTAAAAATCCACGAGGGCATTCTCCCCGAGCGCTTTTACAAACGAATCATAAATGATCTTTTTGTGAAAGCTCAGCTTATTGAAAAGCAGGAAAATCTTGAGTTGCTGGTCAATTTCGGTGCATTTAATAAAATATCCCTTGCCTGCCACTGAGCCGATGATGCCAAGCTTTTTCAGGTGCTTATATCCTTTTTCGGCGGTATCGCGGCTTATTTCGTATTCAAAGCTCAGCTCGTTGATGCTGGGTAAGGAGTCGTCTTTCCTGATTTTACCTTCGGAAATGGCTTTGATAACCGAGTTGGCCAATTGCAGGTATTTTGGGGTAGCGCTGTAATAATCAAAATGCAGGTATTGGTAGATGATTGGTTTTTTCATCATGGCACAAGTTGGTGTTGCGAAGAAACTGAATAAATCGCGAAGAAGAGACCGTTTTTTTGGTAGCAGGCATGGGCAGATGGTGAATGAGAGGTTGGATTGAAAACGAATGGATTGCATTTTAAAAAACATGACAGTGCATGACAGACTGCAAAAGGCAGCCCTTTAGTTTTGGGTTGATTGTTTTATGCCATAAAGAAAATCAACAGACAGGATGCAGGTTGTATTAGGGGTACTTTATCATTTCATTGGAGGTTTCGCTTCGGGTAGTTTTTATATCCCGTTCAAGCGGGTTAAAGGCTGGTCGTGGGAAAGCTATTGGATTGTAGGTGGTATTTTTTCATGGATCATAGTGCCCCCACTCGCCGCATGGCTTACCATTCCGGGTTTTTGGGAAATGATTTTTGCAGGTGATACTTCCGTATTGGGATACACTTATTTCTATGGCGTGCTTTGGGGCATTGGCGGATTAACCTACGGGCTTGGGGTTCGCTACCTGGGTGTGGCGCTCGGAAGCAGCATTATCCTTGGATTGTGCATGGTTTTCGGCTCGCTAATTCCATCTGTTTACTACGATTTTTTCCCTGCTGAAGGCAAGGATACTTTCAGTGTGATGGTGGGAAGCACATGGGGACTTACCGTATTGGCCGGTTTATTGCTTTGCATTATAGGGATCATTGTTTGTGGCAAGGCCGGAACCATGAAGGAAAAGGAATTGCAGGTGGCTGCCAAAGATCCGCATGCAGGCGAAGCCGTGAAAACCGAATACAAGTTTGCGCTGGGCATGTTCGTGGCCATTGTATCGGGGGTTTTAAGCGCCTGCTTCAATTTTGGTATCGAAGCAGGTAAGCCATTGGCAGATGCTGCCAACAATGCCTGGAAGGCAGCCAATCCAACTGAAGAAGGCAACTTCCTGTTTTTGAACAATATTACATACGTGGTGCTGTTGTGGGGAGGTTTTACAACTAACTTTATCTGGTGTATGATATTGAATGCCCGCAATAAAACTTTTGGCGATTATACCAACAAAAAGACGCCATTAAAAAGGAACTATCTTTTTTCGGCATTGGCCGGAACCACCTGGTTTTTACAGTTCTTCTTCTATGGCATGGGCGAAAGCAGGTTAGGCAACGGCCCGAGCTCGTGGATACTGCACATGGCCTTTATTATCCTGGTTGCCAATATGTGGGGCCTTATCCTGAAAGAATGGAGCGGGGTTTCAAAAAAGACATTAACTACCATTATTGCGGGCATCATCATCATTATCGCTTCGGTTTTGCTGGTGGGCTATGGCAACAGTTTAAAATAACAATACTTTTTTTGATTAAATAATCAATTTTTTATGGCACAATTGGTTTCAACATTTAAGCATGTAAGCTACCTGTGGGACGATGAAGCGGCTGCAAAGTTTGCGGGTGATGAAGTAGCGCTGCTGATTTATCGTTCAAACCTGCTTGGGGCCGATTTAAGGCTTACCAATTATGGCGGTGGCAATACAAGTTGCAAAGCGATAGCCAAAGACCCGCTGACCGGGCAGGAGACCGAAGTGATGTGGGTAAAAGGCAGCGGCGGCGATATTGGCACGCTGAAAAAAAGCGGTCTTGCTGCATTGTATGTGGACAGGCTTAGGAGCTTAAAGAATATTTACCGCGGTGTTGAGTTTGAAGACGAAATGGTGGAATTGTTCAACCATTGTATTTACGACCTGGCCAGCAAGGCTCCTTCTATTGATACACCTCTCCATGGCTTTTTGCCGTTTAAGCATATTGACCACCTGCACCCCGATGCGGCCATTGCTATTGCTGCCGCAAAAGATGGTAAAAATATCACGCAGGAATTATTTAACGGAACTATTGGTTGGGTAGAATGGAAAAAACCCGGTTTTGAACTTGGATTGCAATTGAAGCAATGCCTTGATGAAAACCCCGGCATCCGCGGCATTATGCTGGGTTCGCACGGGTTGTTTACCTGGGGCGATACGGCTTACGAAAGCTACATGAACACGCTGGAAGTAATTGAGCGTTGCGCAGAATACATAGAGGATAACCTGGGTAAAAACCGTCCTGTTTTTGGCGGGGCTAAAATCCAATCGCTGCCTTCGGAACAAAGGTTGAAACAGGCAGCAACACTGGCGCCTATACTACGCGGTTTTTGCTCGAGCAAGCAACGCATGATCGGCCATTTTACCGACGATATCCGTGTGCTTGATTTCATCAACAGCTATGATCTTGACAGGCTCGCACCCTTGGGTACAAGCTGCCCCGACCATTTTTTGAGGACCAAAATAAGCCCGTTGGTACTCGACCTGGAACCAGGTGCAGATCTGAGTGATGTAACCGCTTTAAAGGAAAAACTTACACCTGCCTTTGAAGCCTACCGTGCCATGTACTCGGATTATTACGAAACCTGCAAGCACCCGAATAGCCCTGCTATTCGTGATGCAAACCCTGTGGTTATTTTATATCCCGGTGTAGGTATGTTTACCTTCAGCAAGGATAAACAAACGGCAAGGGTAGCGGCCGAATTCTACACCAACGCCATCAATGTAATGCGCGGCGCCGAAGCTATCAGCGAATACACTTCTTTGCCAAGGCAGGAAGCTTTTGATATTGAATACTGGTTGCTTGAAGAAGCCAAACTACAGCGTATGCCAAAGCCAAAATCGTTGAGCGGTCGCGTAGCATTGGTTACCGGAAGCGCGGGTGGAATTGGTAAGGCTATCGCCAAAAAGTTTGCCGAAGAAGGCGCTTGTGTAGTGATCAGCGATATTAACCTCGAAAGATTGCAGGGTACAGAAAAGGAATTTGCCAAACAATACGGACGCGATACCGCCGCTATTAGCATTATGGATGTAACCAGTTCTGAAACAGTATCCAGAAGTTTTGAAGATGCCAACCTAGCGTTTGGCGGGGTGGATATTGTGATCAACAATGCGGGTATCAGCATCAGCAAATCCATTGCCGAGCATAGCGAAGAAGAGTGGGACCGTTTGTACAACATACTGGTAAAAGGCCAGTTTGTAGTATCCAAGGCCGGTGTGGAAGTAATGCGCAAGCAGGGTTTTGGCGGCGATATTGTAAACATCGTATCGAAGAATGCAGTAGTGGCGGGGCCAAATAACCCGGGCTACGGATCGGCCAAAGCGGCGCAGGCACACCTTACCAGGTTGATGGCTGCCGAACTCGGCGCCGACAAGATCAGGGTGAATACCGTGAACCCCGATGCGGTAATTGCCGACAGCAATATTTGGGCCGGCGGATGGGCAGAAGGCAGGGCCAAAGCCTATGGCATTAAGGTAGAAGAATTGCCCGCATACTATGCCAAACGTACTTTGCTGAACGAGATTATTTTACCTGATGATATTGCCAATGCCTGTTTTGCGTTTGTGGGCGGGCTGTTGAATAAATCAACAGGCAATGCATTGAATGTAGATGGTGGCGTGGCCATGGGCTTCTATCGCTAGTTGTCCCGATAAAAATTATTTGAATATATTTTAATTTTTTTCATTAGCAGCAGTCGATTACGGAACCGGCATTGTCTAGTGCTGGTTCCAGTTTTCACTTTTAAATGTTCAGTATGCCAAAAGTTGCTTTCCAGATGCAGTTGTTTAAGGGCAATGAGGCGGAGTACAAAAAGCGCCATGATTCATTGTGGCCCGATTTGGAAGACCTCCTTACAAAGACCGGGGTCTCGGATTACAGTATTTTTTTGAATAAAGAATCAGGCGCATTATTCGGGGTGCTTACCATCAATAACCCTATGTCGTTGGATGCCTTACCTTCACACCCCGTAATGCAAAAATGGTGGAACTTTATGAGCGATATTATGGAAACGAATCCAGATAAGTCGCCGGTTTCCATTCCACTTGAAAATGTATTTTATTTGCCATAATGCCGGGTTGCCGGTACTGAATTTTTACCATGATCATTGATAAAAATGCCATTGAGCAGCATAACAGCGAATTAAAATCGCAGCATCAGCAACGTGTAAGCCAACTCCGGGAAAAAATATCCAATGCGGGCGGCGTTATTGAAAAGCTAAAGGCTTTCCAGGTAGCTATTCCAAGTTGGGCATTGGGTACAGGCGGAACACGTTTTGGTCGTTTTCCAGGTGGTGGCGAACCCCGCAGCCTCGAAGAAAAGATTGAAGATGTTGGCCTGTTGCACGCGCTTAACCAAAGCAGCGGCGCCATTTCATTGCATATTCCATGGGATATACCCAAAGATGCAGACGCTATTAAATCATTGGCCGCCGGTTTCGGACTGAAATTCGATGCAGTGAACTCAAATACCTTCCAGGATCAGCCTGACCAGGCGCTGAGTTATAAATTCGGTTCGCTGCAGCATGTTGATCCGGCAGTGCGCAAGCAGGCAGTTGACCATAATATTGATGTAATAAAACAAGGCGTTGCGTTGGGTTCAAAATCGCTTACGGTTTGGCTGAGCGATGGTTCAAGCTTTCCCGGGCAACTTAATTTCCGCCAGGCTTTTCAGCGTACGCTTGAAAGTTTGAAAGAGATTTACGCGGCTTTACCCGACGACTGGAAAATGTTTGTGGAATACAAGGCTTTCGAACCCAACTTTTACAGCATGAGCGTGGGCGATTGGGGCCAAAGCCTTTTGTACGCCAATAAACTCGGGCCAAAAGCTTACACGCTTGTTGACCTTGGCCACCACCTGCCCAATGCCAATATTGAGCAGATTGTTTCCCTGCTTCTGATGGAAGAAAAACTGGCCGGTTTCCATTTCAACGATTCAAAGTATGGTGATGATGATCTCACTGTAGGTAGTATCAATCCATACCAATTGTTCCTGATATTCAATGAGTTGGTAGAGGGTATGGATGCCAGGGGTATGGACCATGCTAACGACCTTGGATGGATGATTGATGCCAGCCACAACATAAAAGATCCGCTGGAAGATTTGTTGCAGAGCGTGGAAGCCATCATGATAGCCTATGCGCAAAGCCTGCTGGTTGACCGTAAAGCGCTTAACGAAGCGCAAGCCTCAAACGATGTGGCCCTGGCACAGGAGATTTTGCAGGAAGCATACCGCACCGATGTTCGCCCGTTGGTAGCCGAAGCAAGGCTGGCGGCAGGTGGCGCACTCAATCCGGTTAAGCTGTTCCGTGGTTTGGATGTAAGAGCTAACCTGGTGAAGGAGCGTGGGGCTAAGACGGTTTCGACTGGGTTGTAGGACTAAATCTCCTGAAAAATGCCTTAATTTTGGATATCACAATTGAAAAGGAGGCGTTATGGAAGAGAAAAAAGTTATAAATGGAAATCCTCCAAAGGAATCTCCCAGGGTTTTCGAGGTTATTGAAGAATGGAAGCGCCGTCGTGCGGAAGATATAAGGTTGTTTGAGGAAAAAAGAAAAACTCCAGAATATAAGAAGATGATTGAGGAATTAAAGAAGAAAAATGAATCCAGATCAAATTCCCCTGCCTAATGGGTTAGATTTTTATTCTTTTATTAAAGTCGAAGGTTCAGGGGAAGAATATGTCTTCTTTACAAGCTTTGAGATTGAATATACGTTGAAGTTTAAGCCATCGCCTTATGTTTTTGGAGAGGACAAGCCATATGCTTCATTGTTATATGAATTTTCTGTACTTGCCCAATTCTCAGGGCCAGGTTCGTATGTGAGGGATGATAAAATTGCTGCAACAGTAGTAGCGATTTTTATTGATTTTTATAATGGTAAAAGTGAGAATATTTCATTTTATATCTGCGATTCATCAGACAGTCGCCAACATGTTAGAAAGCGAAAATTTGATGGTTGGTTTAGTGAATTCAATAAAGGTGCATTTTTTAAATTGGATGGCGAAATCAAAGACAAGGAAGGAATTCAATACCCTGTAGCTATAATCATTCGGAGCAATAATCCTTTTAAGGATGAATTGGCGGTCGATTTTGTCAATCTTTTAGCAGGTCTCAATGAAGGAAAATAAGCAAACTGTTATTGCCATATTTGATATTGGTAAAACCAACAAAAAACTTTTTCTTTTCAACGAAGATTATGAAATCGTTTTTGAACGGACAGCCAAATTCAATGAAACGACCGATGAAGACGGTTTTCCCTGTGATAACCTTGATAGCCTGGTTCAATCGGCCAAAAATGCTTTGAAGGAAGTGCTGGCCATGGAAGAGTTTGATGTAAAAGCGGTAAACTTTACCACTTATGGCGCAAGTTTTGTGTATGTAGATGAAGCCGGCAATCCGTTGACACCACTCTATAATTATCTGAAAGAATTTCCCGAAGCATTATCCAATAAATTTTTTGATGACTATGGCGGAAGGGAGGCGGTTTCGCTTCGTACCGCTTCACCCTTGTTGGGCAGCCTTAATTCAGGCATGCAATTATACCGGCTGAAACACGAAAAACCCGGAGTGTACAGCAAAACAAAGTATGCGCTGCACCTTCCGCAATTCATGAGTTTTTTATTTACCGGCAAGGCTTATGCTGACCTGACAAGTATTGGCTGCCATACCATGCTTTGGGATTACACCGAACATGGATATCATGCCTGGGTAAAAGCAGAAGGGTTGACCGAAAAACTGCCCGAAGTGTTTGCTGGTGACGGGGCAATTCAAATTACTCAACACAATACTCGCCTGATGGCAGGGGTTGGGCTGCACGACAGTTCATCGGCGCTTATTCCTTACCTGGTTTGTTTCCACGAACCTTTCGCGCTTATTTCATCGGGAACCTGGTGTATTACCTTGAATCCTTTCAACAACAATCCCCTGACGGAATACGAATTGACGCAGGATTGCCTGTGTTTTATGACCTATTCGGGAAACCCGGTAAAAGCATCGCGGATTTTCTCGGGAAACGAACATGAACAACAAACAAAAAGATTGGCGGAGCACTTTGGCTGTAATATAAGTGCCTATCAGCATATTAAGTTTGATGCGGCGCTTGTAAAAAAGTTGAAAGCTGTTGAAAGTGCAGTGGTAATCAAACAAGACGGCGGTCTAAAGACTTCACCATTTGTGCACCGCGATCTTTCAGGTTTTGCAAATTATGAAGAAGCCTATCACAGGCTGGTGATGGACCTGGTTGAAGTGCAAATCGAATCTTCGGGATTGGTGCTGAAAGATACAACCGTAAAAAGAATTTTTGTGGATGGCGGATTTAGCAGGAACCCCATTTTTATGAACCTGATGGCAGCGGCTTTGCCTGAATATGAACTTTTTGCCGCTTCGGTTCCGCAAGCCACTTCGCTCGGCGCCGCGCTGGCTATCCATTCATGCTGGAATGCACATGAAATTCCATCCAACCTGGTTGAATTGAAGTATTTTGCGCCTCCCCAGACAAAGGATTTATCATGAAAGTAGGTCTGTTTATTCCTTGTTATATTGACCAGTTTTATCCCCAGGTAGGCATAGCCACTTTGGAGCTGCTGGAAAAGCTTGGTTGCGAGGTAATTTTTCCTGCCAATCAAACCTGTTGCGGACAACCTATGGCAAACTCAGGCTACGAAAGCCTTGGCGCGGGTTGCGATGCATTATTTGCAAAAAATTTTGTTGGTTGCGATTATATTGTTGGGCCTACCGGAAGTTGTGTACTGCATATCAAGCATCATATCCACAGCGGGAATAAGGAAACCGATGCCCGCATCAGCAACACCATTTTTGAGCTTACCGAATTTTTAACCGATGTGTTGAAAGTGGAATCACTCCCTGCTAAGTTTCCTTACAAAGTAGGGCTGCATCAAAGCTGTCACGGGCAACGGGGGCTGCACCTCGCGCAGATGACCGAATTGGTGGCAGCGCCTTTTTCAAAGCCGCTTCAATTGTTGAATATGGTGGAAGGCACCGAAATGGTAACGCTTGACCGAGCCGATGAATGCTGCGGATTTGGCGGCACTTTTTGTGTGTTTGAAGAATCGGTTTCTGCCAAAATGGGTAAAGACCGCGTGGCGGATCATCAAAAGAACGGGGTAGATGTGATTACCGGAACAGATGTAAGCTGCCTGATGCACCTCGAAGGAATCATCCGCCGTGGAAAATTGCCACTAAGGGTGATGCATATAGCAGAGATTTTGAATAGTAGTAATTAATGTGGGCAAATACAAAGCGCATGTAAGATTAATTGAAGAAATAAATGTTTACCAGGCAACATAATAAAGTAATAAATGGGGAAACAAGCTGGCCGAAAACGCAACTTAGGGATTAGCTAAAGGAAGTATCGCTGGAAATTGAAAGGATATTTTCTTTTGTGTTCTTTTGTGGTTTAATAAACTTGTTTTTTTGAGGGGGTTTCTCTTCTGTGGTTATAAAATTTAAGGTTTGATTGATTCCTGAAGTTATGAATAAACTGGCCACCAACCATGCCGATCTGTCGCAGTCATTTAACCGCGATGAAGACCGTGTGAACTGGCATGATGAAACCCTGTGGTGGATCAGGCAGAAGCGGGATAAAGCGGCGAACACAATCCCGCAATGGGAACTGCTGCGTCAAACCGCTTCCGATATAAAAGATTACGTGCTGGCCAACCTGGGCGATCTGCTGGTTCAGTTTGAAGAGCAGGCGCAAGCATCAGGCGTAACAGTGCACTGGGCCGCAGATGCTGCGGAGCATAACAGGATCGTTCATGGCTTGCTGAAAGCCAACGGGGTAACGCAGCTTGTGAAAAGCAAGAGCATGCTCACGGAGGAATGTGGTCTGAATGAATACCTTGGCGAACAAGGCATTGATGTGGTGGACACCGACCTGGGCGAACGCATTGTTCAATTAGCCGGTGAGCATCCAAGCCATATTGTGCTGCCCTGCATTCACTGGAAAAAAGAAGAAATTGGTGAGTTGTTTCATAAGCATCTCGGCACGCCCGAAGGCAATGCCGACCCTGTTTTTCTTACAGCCGCTGCGCGTATTCACCTGCGTGAAAAGTTTTTAACCCGAAGGGTAGCCATTACAGGCGTAAATTTTGCGGTGGCTGAAACAGGTGAATTTGTGGTTTGCACCAACGAAGGCAATGCCGATATGGGCGCGCACCTCGCCGATGTGCATATTGCCTGCATGGGCATTGAAAAAATCATTCCGAAACGCGAACACCTGGGAGTGTTTTTAAGGTTGCTGGCACGAAGCGCTACCGGTCAGCCAACTACTACTTATAACAGCCATTTCAGTAAACCCCTGCCGGGCCGCGAAATGCATATTGTGCTGGTAGATAATGGCCGCAGTGTTCAATTGGGTCGCGAGGATTTCAGGAATTCATTGAAGTGCATCCGTTGCGGGGCATGCATGAACACCTGCCCGGTGTACCGCCGAAGTGGCGGGCATAGTTATCATACTGCTATTGCCGGGCCAATTGGTTCCATCCTGGCGCCAAACCTTGATATGAGAAAATATGCGGACCTCCCCTTTGCCTCCACATTGTGCGGATCGTGCAGCAATGTGTGCCCCGTTAAGATTGATATCCACGATCAGTTGTACAAATGGAGGCAGGAAATTGTAAAGCAGGGCTATGGCAACACAGGCAAAACAGTTGCCATGAAAGGGATGGCTTTTGTATTGGGGAAACCTGGCTTGTACCGTTTTGCAGGAAAGATGGCGAGGTGGGTAATGCGCGTTATGCCGGGATTGGCAGCCAACAAAATGAACCCCTGGTACAAACAACGCGAAATGCCACAGGCACCAAAAGATTCATTCGGCGAGTGGTACGCCAAAAACAGGAAGAAATGAGCAGCAGGCAAACGATATTGGATGCAGTTAAAAAAAATCAACCGGGCAAAACAAAGCTGCCGGTTATCCCGGACGTATTGAAGGAGCCTTTTGCTGATGCAGTAACCAACTTTTGCACCGTCCTTACCGGTATTGGCGGAAGGGTTATACCTGTGTACGAAGGCGATAATCTTCAGCAAATAATTTCAGATGCATTCAATGGAACCACCGAAATTTTGAGTGTTTCAGCACATGCGTCATTTGGTACACTCGAAACAACTGCCGCTGAAAATCCACACGGATTAAGCGAACTTGAAATTGCATTGATGGATGCGCAGTTTGGTGTCGCCGAAAATGGTGCCGTTTGGCTTACAGAAGCACAATATAAAGTGCGCGCCTTGCCGTTTATTTGCAGCCACCTCGCGGTTATTTTACATAAAAAAGATATTGTGTCCACCATGCACGATGCCTATCAGCGAATTGGTGATGTAGCTTACGGATTCGGGCTTTTTATTGCAGGTCCATCTAAAACAGCCGATATTGAACA
>CAYUGH010000118.1:0-11842 GCA_964444195.1 uncultured Chitinophagaceae bacterium | reverse complement strand
CAAAGGTGATGACTAAATACCGGCTATCAAATATGGGGTTGGTAGAATGGATACAGTTTTTCTTTGCCCACCTGCCTACCGGACAGGCAGGTTGCACCCGAAACCACTTGCATGTCACCCGTGCGGTATCTGCCCACTTCTATTTTGTAAGGTCCGCTATACCCTGTGGGAAAAAGTGCTGCGTGCCAGCCAAACAAGCGTTTTTCGGTTAAAGGCAAGCTGTGGCGTTGGGTGGCATCGAGCATCATCTCAACTACGCCTTCTATGTGGCGGCTGCCCGGCACAAGCCCTGCGATGTTGATACCCAACCGCCTTGCAATAGACGAACGCACCTGGTCGTAGTTGAGCAATTCGCCTTCTATTTCAGATGATTTTACTACATCTAAGGTTAAGGCTGTAAGCGTAGCTTCTTTTTTGGCGGAAAAACCCAAGGCATTCATTTGCCCGATGATTTTGCCTTGCATCAGGCGCACTTCACCAAATACGGCATTTATGGCTTTATCCTGCCACGAAAAATCGGTCCAGTTCGTATGCTCGTAAATGTATTTTGCCATTACCTAACACTATTCTGCGGTGAATATACGGATCATTTGCCGCAAATATGCGGCGATTATTCAATTTATTTACCGCTGGAGAATGAATTTATAGTACTGGACGATCTCAAAATATAATGAATTCAGAAAGGTGGAGATACATTCCTTAGAAGTATACTTTATCAGGAATTACATTTAATCAAAATAATCACTAATAATAAAGCAACCATGGCCACAATGTATTCTGGTTTCATTCCGGTTTCATCATCAGGTTCATTATAATTACTTTCATGATTAGGAGTCTGGTTTCTTTCGCTATAATTTAATTTCCTTAATTCCAGCGTTTGGTGTTTTATTTCTTTTATTACACCACCTTTCACTTCAATTAATTGATCCTTATTAATTCTAAATATCCCATCAGGTAAAAAAGTAGAATCTTTCATAACTGCATCTCCAATTTGAATACTTTCCTTTTCTCTTGAAACAATTTCAAAATCATATGAAAGGGAACTAATGGATTTCCGGTAAAATACATTTTTCAAAAAGCCATTGCTCAAAATAAGGTGCAAGTTGTTTCTTGTAATATAAGTTCCATTTAATGGCATTCCGTTTTGTGATAAAAAGGATCCTTTCCGAAGAATTTTTTCATCCTGTCCTTCCAAATCAATTATTGAACCGTCTCTAAGTAGGATTTGGTGGATTTTATTTGAAGGCGCAAGTTTTTGTAAATATTTTTGAACTTTTAAATCTGGAATATAATTTTCATTTGCCAGCATTAAATATTTTTTTGAAAAATCATCCAATGATAATACTAAAGCGTGGTCATTAAAAAAAAGATGCTTCATCATTATTTTTTCATCATCAATATCAATAATCAAACTATTAACAGAGGAAATATATTCCCAATAACCTTCAGTAACAATTCCATTTATGGACCTGATTAGCCGACCGTTTCTGAGAAAAATAAACTGAAGACGATTTCCGCTTAGATCAATCATGCCCCATGGCTTTTCAACCAGTCTTTCCTTTTCGTTCAGGCTTTTAGAATATTGAACAATTCTTGGTAAAATATTGCTTACAAAATCCTTCATTGATAAAAATTTAAATTATTATAAGTTCCATCACAGAAAATTATTCCAACTTTAATCCAAAAATAATATGGTATAAATTAATATTAATTACTATATTTTTTTTATTATTGACATGAATAAGTTAAATTTACGCCTATCATTGATCTTCCTCTCATTATCAGTTTGGACAAAACGATTGCGCTCCTTGGCGTAACTTTAGGCTGTATCATTGTCGTCACTATTTTCCTAGACAAACCAAGGTCAGTCATTCTATTCATCCCCAACTTCACATTCAAGAATGCCCTGTTCTGCCGTATAATGACAGTTCACTCTTTATTGATCATTCCAAGATATCCATTATCCAAAATCTGCATCTTGCATGGCCTCAGACTTGCATGGGAATCATGGTTGCTAACGGCCACCCTTTTCTATGCGGTCAAGTACCTGATTATAATACATTAGCCTATCTTCCCCAAAAAAAGTATCAATAACAGTTACTCCATTTGCATTTAAAAGATCTATTTTCTCTTTCGATTTGTCGGCAAATTCGTTCGGAATAAAGTAATATATCCTATTCTTTATGCTTGATTTTTGCCTATAAAAAATCTGCCTTGCCCGATATGTAAGAAGCCACCATAAGTCGGTCTCTACAAAGTCAAGTGACAAACCCAAAATATAAATGTCGGTGGTAAAAAATAAATCAATCCAGGAGTATTCTGATAGTTTAAATTTTTCAAAACGCTTAATTAACGGTAATTTGGAAATTCTTTTACTTGTATAATTAGTTCCTGTCGCTACATAATTTCTAATTTGTTGTAGTTGCCCTCCATAATGCTCGAATCCTAGGTTAATTGAATTTGGAACTCTACAATCTCCATGAATATGCCAATATTTTATCAAATCTATTTCGTTATGTCTGAATACGCTATATAGTCGCTCATCTATTATTGCATTATTTTTCTTTGGTGTTTTGCCTTCTAATGTAAAATCATAATTAGTTGTAATAATATCTTTTACACTCATGCTTTTTATTCTTTTATGAATATCGTTTGGCTCAATGGTTGAGACTTTCTTGGCAATAAAAGATTTTAATGTGCGTTCGCTTTGATGAGATTGTTTTAACGATTTTAGAAAAATTTCCTCGTAAAGCAATGGAAATGGCTTATTGTCAAAATTTGTAACTAACTTTTTTGCATTGCAGAACTTAACTATTTCATCAAGCAAATCCTTCCAGCTATTGTTAGGCACAACATTGTTGATGTCATTTCCAATAACTAAAGCATATCTTTTCATAATGTTACATTAAGGTGAATGCCAACGCTTGTGTTTGTGTTGTTATATCGCCGCCTCAGTTTGTGCTTTTCACCAACCGCTCCAAAGCTTTTGCCAAGGTCCCCATATGGCTGAAGTGGTTACGATATTGATTGTAAGACATGTTCAACTTTTTCTTTTAGTTCCGGAATATCATTTTTTATAATTTCCCAAACCAGGCTGGAGTCAATACCAAAATACTCATGGGCAAATACATTTCGCATTCCAACAATTTGCGCCCACGCTATATCTGAAAATTTGGATTTTAATTCGGCAGTTAAATGATTACTGGCCTCGCCAATTATTTCCATTTGCTTTATACACGCAAATCGCATCATTGAATTTTCGAGAAATACTGAAAGGTCGGCCGCTATTAAATATTTATGGATTTCGTCGATGGCATCAAGAATATGCTGCAACCTGATTTTATCCCCTAACTCACTTCTCATATATTAAACGCTTTTCTACATCAACAAGTGGTTTAATATACTTTGATATCCCGTTTGAAGAAACAAGATCAACCTGGATGTTCAATAGCTTTTCAAGATCAAGCTTCATTTGAATGAACTGCAAGCCTATTTTTTGACTGTAATCCAGGTCAACTAAAATATCTATATCGCTCTTATTGTCTGCTATTCCACGTACGTATGATCCAAACAGGTATGCTTTCAAAACAGGGCGTGTTTTGAAGTAATCTTTAATTGATTCTATTGTGGCGTTATCTAAGGACATAAGACAAATATACAAAATCACCGTAGAAGTGAACTGCTCAATTGCCATTTCAGGAAACGACAGATATCCCCGGCAACGGGCCAAAAAAAACAGGCGGCGGTAAAAACCGCCGCCCTATACTAATCTACTAACAAATACTACAACAACTATTCCTTTATAAACCTATAGGTCTGCCGCGCGGTGCCGGCCTGGATGGTAACAATATACAACCCCGCAGGAAACGCCTGAACATCAATTTGTGTTTGGCTAACCCCGGCAGAAGCCCGCAACGTTTTCACCTGCCTTCCCCACATATCGGTCACAACTATTTGGGCGCCGGATGTTGTGGCCTCGTGTACAAGCATCACTTTATTTTTAGCAGGGTTGGGATACAAACCGGTAATTTCAGTAATGCCACTTGCCCTGATGAGCAGCACATTGCTGTAGGTAAAGCTGCCATCCTTATCCGCCATTTTCAGCCGGTAATAATTCAATGGGGTTATGTTTCCATCCATAAAGCGGTAGCTATGCTCCCCGCGGGTATTATTGGCAGGCAGTTTTCCGGTCGTGATAAACTTTACCCCATCAGTGCTTTTCTCCACCTCAAAATGGCTGGTATTCGATTCGCGGTCGGTTGTCCAGTCCAGTTGAATATTGTCCTTCAATTTCAACCCGGTAAACGACCTCAAACGTAGCGGCAACACTTCGGCAGGGCCCGAAAAACCGGTCACTCTTACATCTTTAAGCATACCGTACCTGCCCGCGCTTGTGCTTCCGCAACTGAAATACAAACGGAAAGTGAGCGTTTCGCCGGGCAACAGCACAATACTGTCGGGGCCCGCAAACGAAAGCGCATATACCTGCGTGGGGCCTGTGTTCTGTTGCGTCAGCGTAATGGGGCTTACAAACCCGCCGGGGTTGGTTACCACATCAAAATAATCTTCTGCAAACCCGTTCTTTGAATAAGAAACCCCAAGCCTGGTATTACTGGCCGTAAAATAAAATGCGGAAGTAGCATACAACGAATCCACCCGCACACGGTAGCCTGCTGTGGCAGTTACGGTAAATTGCTGGTAATTATTCCTGTTGAGCGAGCCACCCGGCCCACCCACTGCTGTTGTCCAGGTGCCATCGCCATTTGAGCTGGCGCCAAAAGCCAGTCCATACTGCTCTGAATAAGCCGCTATTGCCGGCACCTGTGTACCGTTGGACACATAGAATCCCTGCCCTGTTTGGGTGCTTGCTGCAACGCCAACTGCCCTGTCTGCAACCAGATCGTTTGCATTTTCTGTGAGCGGCCAATGTTGCAGGGTTTTAAAATTAGGCGCCGTTACCGTGCCAGTAGTTCCGCTTACAGGAACATTCACTGATGGACTAAGATTTTCTGTGCTATGCACAATGTTTCCGCTATACATGCCCGCAGCAGCCGCATTTAACCTAACCAGGATGGTTGTTAATGCAAGCGAACCATCGGTTTGCGGAAGAACGAGCGGCGACGCATTGGTAAACCAGCTAACGCCCGCATCGGCCGATACTTCGTAGTTCACCGGTGGGGTAATGCTGATACCCTGCGTAAGCCCCGTACCCGAAACCGTATAGGTTTGGTGATCCGAAGGAACGCCTTCGTTGTTTTGCACAAAGGGCGTTAACGAATGGTTCACGGTAACCGTGGCGCCCGATGGCGGGGGACTAAAAAAGTCAACCTTATCGGCACCGGCAAACAATGGAATAATGGTGCGAACCTCGGCGGGGCTAAACGGTGTATAGCTGTAATAAGATGAAGGATCAAACGCCAGTTCGGGGCTTAGCTCATCAAATTTTACCGAACGGCCGCCAGGGTTGAGCATCGAGGGCAATATCTGCGCAGTTATTACCGGCAACCCGCTGTCGTCGTAATCGTTGTTAAACTGCTTGAGGTACACACAGGGGATATTGCCGGTTTTGGAGGTAAACACATTATCGGTATTATTTCCGTACACCGCTTTAAAATTGGCGGTGGTACGGTCGGCATACATGGGCCAGCGTGTATTCAGGTAAAAATTACCTTCGGCTACCACCCTTGCGCTATTGGCAGCGGCAATGCCGTACAAATCAACCCGTTCATTCAGGTTATTCAATACATGCACTTCGCCAAATCTTACCCTCGGGTTGCGCGAATTGGTACCCGTAAAATGGTTGGCGTAGTAGGTCACTTTTAGCTTTCCAATATCCTCGCTGCCGTTATTATCCGAATGGCCTACCAGCGATGTTTTCCAACTATTACGTACCAGGCACCAGGAGATGGTAATATAGCTGGCCCCGGCTTTCGAATCAATGCCTCCATCGGGGTGTTCGGAATTAACAGGCTTGGTAGTGGGATGCCCCAAGGTGCAATGGTCTATCCAGATATGATGCGTTTCCGCTTCGCCTATATTGATGCCATCGTCGTAATAATCCTGGAAGCTGATATTGCGGATGATAATATTCCACGAGCGCTTCAGGTTGAAACCCCATTTGATCACCACATTCTTCTCCCCTATGATGGTCAGGTCGCCCTGTTCCTGCACGGTCATCATGCTGTTTCCCCAGGCCGAGGAAGATGAAGTTCCTTCGGTATAAACCCCTTCCTTAAATACAATCACCAGCGGGGCTTTGGGCACGCCATTTTGCGGGGAGCCAATTCTATATGCCCTGTTGCGGTAGTAAAGCCGCCAGGCCAGTGCATCAAAATCGGCCATACCGTTTACCCAAAAAGTATCCGCCGCATTTTGCCCGCCGGTAACTTTCCCGTTAAAATCAGGATAGGTGCTGCCCGTGTTTACCGATGCAAAGCCTACCGGGTTTTCAAAATTTATCTGCGAGCTGTTTGAAAAAGAAGCCCCCACGGTTTTATTGGCGCTCATGGTAACGGTGGTAACAGGATTGCTGCCGGTGGCATCACCTGTCCATCCAATAAAACTGCTGCCCAGCGTAGGCGTTGCGGTAAGAGTAACTTCCGTGCCCGAAGGGTATTCCCCTCCTGCCGGATTAAGGATAACCTGCCCTACCCCTGAAACATTTACCTGCAGCTTATAAGTAGGAACCGGGGTAAAATGGGCTGTAATGGTTTTATCGCTGCTCATTACAATGGGCAATGGATTTGTGCTGCCCGTAGCATCGCCCGACCAGTTTTGAAACTGCAGGCTCGGGGTGGAATTAGCCAGTAACGTGGCGGTTTCTCCTTCAAAATAAAGGTTCCCATAGCGGTTTGGCGAAAGGCTAACCGTACCGCTGTTGGTGGTATTTACGGTCAGCAAAAATGTACCGCAGGGAGCTCCCGTTAATACCAACTTATCCAGGTTTGGTCCGTCGGCAGTATCCCAGTTTAGCCTGATATTATTTACCCCGGACACCATGGTAATATTATCGATTTCTTCACCCCAGGTGGTCCAACTGCCGGTGGCGGCAAAATTCAGGTCCTTCCGATATACATCATTTACATACAATTTGCCCACCCTTGCTTCGGCGCCGCCATTGGCATACCTGAAAGTAAAAGTATAATCACCCGCAACGGCCTGGCACACTGTGAAATTGATCAGGTTCTCTCCATCGGGGGTAAAGTTTACAAAACCGGTCCCGGTAAACCCGGCGTTATTGTTTTCAACCGCACCGGTAAATACAGCCTGTTCGGCCTGGTAATCGGTAAAAGTATTTTCAGGAGTGGTTACGGTAACGGTCCAGGGCTTGGTGGTACCGTTTTGCGCGGTAATGGTATAATTAACCGGGGCCGAAAAATCGCGGGCAGTAGCTGCTACCGGGTCAATGGTTGCATTGGGCGAAATGGTAAGATCAACGGGTACCAGGGCCGCCAACGATGCGTCGGCCGGCATCACCACTTTTACTGTGCCCGCAGCCTTATCAATTATGGAAGCACCCAATTGATCATTGGAAAGCTTGAAGGAAAGAATATCCTTTGCATCCGAAAGAAGCTCGGTAACCTTAACGGTCCAGTTCTTTATGGTGGTTCCATTCACCGCAGTCACTTCATACGTTACAAGCGCACCACCCGAAAAATCCCTGGCCGTAGCGGCAGTTGGCGAAATAGTTGCGCCGTTTGAAATGGTAACCTGTGATGGAACCACGGAGGACAAAGGGGTTCCCAAAGGCACATTGATATCTACCGTAGCAGCAGCGCTGTTGATGGTTTCGTTGCCGGTTTGCCCGGGTATTTTGAAAGCCGTGATTTCGGCGGCCGTAAGCGCATTGGCATTGCTTTTCACCAGCAGGTCATGGATATGAAACTGGCCGCCGCTGGCCGAATTTTCAATCCTGATGGTGATCGGTTCGGTGGAAACAAGCTCGGGGAATAAGCTGTGCAGGTCAAACCATCCACCGGTTCCGGGAACAGCCACGGTGCCAGCCTGGGTAAAATCCGGCTGACCCTGTAGCTTATACTTTATAATTACCGTTCTTACACCTGAAGCCGAGGATTTCATGGTAGCTTTTACCTCGGAGGTGCTCGGAAGTTCCATTTGCAGGTACCCGCTCAGCGCAATGTTTATCCGCCCCACACTGCAATCGGTACAGGAGCCGGTGGTACCGCTGGTTGAAATGGTTCCATCCGAAGTAACGCCTGCGGGCAGGGTAGCCGATTGAAAATTAAAATCAATTAGCGTGGTTTGGGCAAATGCCGTACCAGCCGTGTACAACCCAAAAAGGATAACTAAAATAAATTGGATACAATAAGGTTTAAGCCCTTCGGCTACAGGAAATTTTTTAAGCATAGCAGCAGTCGTTTATTTACCGGAAACCAAAAAGCAGTACCGACAGAAGTACAATTTTAGGCATAAGCCGCTGCAACCTGCGGTATTGCGGTCCTTTTAATTATGCAAACGTTACCGATAACGTTGCCAAAAAAAGAATTACTGCGGAATTGATGCCCTCTTGTTAAATTAAAGGCTTCCGGAGCAACCATTGAAGAATAATAAGGGTGCAGTCGGCAGCATCCTGAACAGCTTACGCTATCAAATAAATTCTTTACAAAAAAAATATTACCTTCGCCCGCCAATAAAACTTCGTGCCGTAACACGAACCTCAGCCGGGTGATTCCGCTTCCCGCGTAAGCAAATGGTTTTCAATGCCAAATGCCCGAAAACTGAAAGTTCCGAACCGGAGCGAAATAAAATCACCTTTAGTAGTTATGAAATTATCGCAGTTCAAGTTCGACCTACCCCTCAACCTTATTGCCCAAAACCCTACCAAAAAACGTGAAGACAGCCGCATGATGGTTGTTCACCGTAAAACCGGCAGGATCGAAGACCGTCATTTCCGCGACATCCTCGAGTATTTTGATGATAAGGATGTGTTTGTGGTAAACAATACCAAGGTGTTTCCCGCCCGCATGTATGGCCGCAAAGAGAAAACCGGCGCCAAAATCGAGGTATTCCTGCTGCGCGAACTGAACAAGCCCAACCGTTTGTGGGACGTGATTGTGGACCCCGCGCGCAAAATAAGGGTAGGCAATAAATTATATTTTGGAGAGAACGACGAACTGGTAGCCGAAGTAATTGACAATACCACCAGCCGCGGCCGTACCATTAAATTTTTGTGGGATGGCACCGAAGATGAATTTCGTGGCATGCTGGATATTTTAGGCGAAACGCCGCTGCCCCGCTACATTAAGCGCAAGCCCGATGAAACCGACAAAGAGCGCTACCAGACCGTGTATGCCAAATACGAAGGCGCTGTGGCCGCCCCCACTGCCGGGCTGCATTTCAGCCGCGAACTGATAAAGCGTTGCGAAATAAAGGGCATCAGGTTTGCCGAAGTGACCCTGCATACCGGGCTTGGAACCTTCCGCCCGATTGAGGTGGAAGACCTGAGCAAGCATAAAATGGACGCCGAATATTACCAGATTGATGATACTGCGGTAAAAATTGTGAACAATGCCAAAGCCGGCAAACACCGCATCTGCTCCATTGGAACCACCACCATGCGTACCATGGAAACTTCATTTACGGCCGATAAGCTGCTGAAACCATCGGAAGGCTGGACCAATATGTTTATTCACCCACCCTACGATTTCAACGTTGGCGACAGCCTCGTAACAAATTTTCATCTTCCTAAAACAAGTTTATTGATTTTAGGCTGTGCATTTGCCGGGTATGACCTGATGATGGAAGCATATCAGAAGGCTATTAAAGATAAATACCGTTTCTTTACCTATGGCGATGCCATGCTGGTAATATAATTGAAGAACTTTGATACACCTCCCCCCTTAAGGCATAAGCGTAATGTTTATGCCTTATTTTTTGCCCTGGAGCGAACTCACTTTTTCCTGTAAACTGTTTACCACATTGGCAATATGGTTAATATCCCAAACGGGTTTTTCGGCCGGTTTGCTGATCACCATTTTGGCAGCCCATATCTCCGCCACTTCATCTGCCTGTACGGTATAGGGAGGAAAATTAGGGTTATCGCTCACCAGCGTAATGGTCATATTTTTCGACCGGGCCGATTTATTGACCCGCTTGTACACAATGCCATCCATCCGGCTCACCACAATGCAGGGCTGATCGTTTTTAAGCGCATCAAAATTTTCGACCTTTTCGCCTACCACCACGCTGCCGCTTGGCGTGGGCAGCATGCTGTCGCCAATAATTTCAAACGCGCGGTAATCGCCTGCCGAAAGCATGGGCAACGCGAACGTGTTGAGCTCGTCCACAAATTCAGGGTCGTTATAACCTGCGAGGTAACCTGCCGCTGCTTTTACCGGTACAAAATGAATAACTGCGCGGTCTTCCTTCACCATTTTCAGCCTGCGCCTTCTTTCGAGGTAGCTCTGCCCTTGCTGCGAAAGATCGCTGAGCAACAGGTCGTCCATGCTCAACTGGAACATTTCCATGATGGTTTCCAGCACATCTATCCTGGGGTCGGCGCGTTCTTCTTCGTAAGCGCCAATCAACGAACGTTTTATGCCAAGGTGCTGGGCCATTTCGTCCTGTGTCCATCCGCGGGACTTCCTGAGGTGTCGTAAGTTTTTTCCGGCGAGGCTCATTGCTACTTATTTTGGGCAATAATACTAATTTTTTTGGTCTTTACTTATTTTATTCAAAAAAAATTTAGACCCCGGCTAACATTTAATTCATATATCCCGGCGCTTAGTGTTGTAATTTTACCGCCATGAGCAGTTCTGAAAAAAAGCCTACCATACTCATAACTAATGATGACGGTATAACGGCTCCGGGCATCTTTAACCTGGTGGAAGCCGTTAAAGACCTTGGGCAAATTTTGGTAGTGGCGCCCGATAAACCGCAAAGCGGCATGGGGCATGCCATTACCATCGGGCATCCGTTGCGGATGAACCAGTTGAAAATTTTTGATGACACAGAGGCCTGGCAGGTAAGCGGCACACCTGTGGATTGTGTAAAGCTGGCCGTGGATAAGCTGCTGCACCGAAAACCGGATATTTGCCTGAGCGGCATTAACCATGGCTCCAACCATTCCATCAATGTTATTTACAGCGGCACCATGTCGGCAGCTATGGAAGCCTCCATTGAAGGTATTCCTTCCATTGGTTTCAGCCTGTGCAATTTTAGCATGGAGGCCGATTTTAGCGCGGCCAGGCAGGTAGTGCGTGAAATAGTTGAGAAGGTGTTGGCGCATAAACCCGAAGAGCATTTATTGCTCAACGTAAATATCCCATCTGTACCCTACGAGCTGCTGCAGGGGATAAAAGTTTGCAGGCAGGCATACGCCAAATACCGCGAAGAATTTGACGAGCGATACGACCCGCATGGCAAAAAATATTACTGGCTAACCGGTGAATTTATTAATATGGATACCGGCGAAGACACTGATGTTTGGGCGCTTGAAAACAATTATGTGAGCATGGTTCCTGTTTCCATTGATTTTACCGACCACCGCACAAGAACCGAGCTGACCAAATGGTGGAACAAACAATTAATTTCGTAGTATGATGCAGGATGAATCCACCCACTCAGCCCTATCAAAACCATTCTGGAAAAAGGATACGCTTGCCCTGGGGTTTATACTCGGGCTTTTAACCCCCGTTATTGCCTTGACCGTATATTATTATGCAAAAGTTTCACCTAATTCGTGGGGCGAGTTTTTCAGGTACCTCGTCATGGAAAAGCGGCTCCTATCCGGGTTAACCGTAATTTGCCTGCTTCCAAACATAGCCCTGTTTACCCTGTTCATAAACACCCATCGCGACCAGACGGCCAAAGGCATTTTTGG
>CAYUGH010000117.1:3955-11858 GCA_964444195.1 uncultured Chitinophagaceae bacterium | reverse complement strand
AGGCCAGGCTTCGCAAATTGGGTACGCCTTTGCACGACGACTTCGATTTGTTAATTGGAGCAACTGCTTTTGAATACGATTTGGTTTTGGTTACAGACAATCTGAAACATTTTGAACGAATCGAAGGAATAATAATTGAAAACTGGATTCCCCGTCTATAAAAGACTCAGACTCAAAAAATTTCCAAAAAGGAGCTCAATGAAAGCCGCAACGATCACCCCTTAAAATGGCTATGTACAAACAGCCCGTGTATGCTCTTGTTTTCGAACGCGTTCCTGATGGCTACGGCAAATAATTCCGCAACGCTCAATACTTTAATTTTGGGAGAGGTTGATTTAATAGGAATAGTATCACATACCACTAGTTCTTCCAGCACACTGTTTTCAATATTCTGGTAGGCATTACCGCTTAAAACGGGGTGGGTACAAAGCGCACGCACACTGCGTGCCCCGCGATCCATCAGTAATCCGGCAGCTTTAGCCAGGGTTCCTCCCGTATCGCAGATATCATCAATCAGCACTACATTCCTGTCTGTTACATCCCCAATCACCGTCATGCTCGCTATTTCATTGGCGCGTTTGCGGTGCTTGTCGCAAATAACCATTTCGGCGTTAAAATACATAGCTACCTCACGCACCCTGTTCGTACTGCCCACATCGGGCGCTGCAAAGGTGAGGTTCTCAAGGTTCAGGTGTTCTATATAGGGTATAAAAATCGCTGAGCTGTCGAGGTGATCCACCGGAATATCGAAATACCCCTGAATCTGGGGTGCATGAAGGTCCATAGTAACTACCCTGTCGGCCCCGGCAGCGGTTAACATATTTGCCACTAGTTTACTGCCTATGGCAACGCGGGGCCGGTCTTTCCTATCCTGGCGCGCATACCCGTAATATGGAATCACACAAATAATTTTGTAGGCCGAAGCACGCCGGGCAGCATCCACCATTAAAAGGAGTTCCATCAGGTTATCGGTGGGTGAAAAAGTGCTTTGCACAATAAACACATAATCACCGCGTATACTTTCTATGTACTCGACCCCTATTTCGCCATCACTGAAAACCTGGGTTTTACATTCTCCGGGTTTTGTACCGAAACTGTGGGCGATTTTTTCTCCAAGATAACGCGAAGTAGTCCCTGAAAAAATGCGAGCGGTATGACTCATAGCAGCAGATTAAAGCTAATGTAAAACCTATATTTGTAAGTGCCGCGAAGATACGGGTTAGCTAAGCGGTTAAACAAAAACATCATATGGAAAATATTAACAAACCCCACACACCCATAAAAGACTGGGCCGAAGATGATAAGCCCCGCGAAAAAATGCTTTTGCATGGCGCTGCATCGCTTAGTAAAAGCGAACTATTGGCCATCCTTATTAATAACGGCACGCCAAGCCGCAGCGCGCTCGACCTGGCCCGCGACCTGCTCGATGCCTGCAAGGGCAATCTTCAACAATTGACCAGGTTTTCCATTGAAGACTACAAAAAAGTTAAAGGCATTGGCCCGGCAAAAGCTGTTACCATTAAGGCCGCGCTTGAATTGGGTATCCGCAAAGAAGCCGACAGGTTAAGCTTCAGGAAAACCATCATCCGCGATTCAACCGATTCGGTTGACTTTTTACAAGCTATGTTGCAGGATGAAACGGTAGAAAAATTTGTGGCTATTTTCATAAATAAAGGCCACCGGGTGCTGGCCACCGAAACTTTTGGATTTGGCGGGCTCACCGGAACCGCAGTTGATGTAAGAATCATTGCCCGCCGGGCGCTTGAACTTGGTGCAACGGGCGTAATTGTATCGCATAATCACCCTTCAGGAAACCTGTATCCCAGTAATTACGATAAAAATATTACCAAAATAATAAAAGATGGGCTTGCTACCCTTGAGATTGAACTCATTGACCACATCATCGTAAGCGATGAAGGCTTCCATAGTTTCAGCGATTCAGGTCAACTCTAAGCTTTATGCCTGTGCGGTCGGCCCGCCAAAATTCATAGGAATTTCCACCTGCTCAAGGTCCTGTATATCACCATGGCTGTCCTCAAAACGACTGATGTTTTCTACCAGCGCCTTCATAAATCGTTTGCTATGCTGTGGGGTCATAATAATGCGGCTTTTCACCTTACTTTTTGGGGTTCCGGGCATCACATTCACAAAATCTATTACAAATTCGGCATGACTATGGGTAATGATGGCAAGATTGGCATACTGGCCTTCAGCAATTTCCTCGGAGATTTCAATATTGAGTTGATTCTGATTTTGGTCGCTCATGAAATTAAATTTTGGCAAATATCGGGATTTTGGAAGAGGGTAATCAGGTGAGAATGAAAGACTGTTTTTAAAACAGAAATCTTACCTGCACCTTGTAATCCGTTTTATGATTTGTTGGAATTTCATCGAGACCACTACCTATGCTGGTTTGGTCAGGGTAATAACTGCGGGCTAACCTGAACCAAAAGGAAATATTCCTGGTAAGGTCGTAATTAATATTGGCGTACCACCTGATGCCTTTGCCATAAACAGGAGGTATGCTGAAACTATACAGCACATCGCTTTCGTAAGCATATAACCGGCTGTTGTATCCATCGGTTTCAAAAAACTGGAGCCTCAAATTAAATGCAAGCGGTTTCATAAGGGGCCGGTAAATAAAATCAGTGTACAGCATAAAACCCTGTTCGCTTTCTTTACCCCCGGCATCGAACCATACCGCTTCGGCACGCGCCCTTAGCATTACCGATGGCGACACTTTGTAAGCAACCTGCGTGCGCCAGTTTTGCCTGGGAATATCTGCTGTAAACCTTGTATTGCCCGGGTTATCGCTGTAATTGAGCGCCTTGGTTTCGCCCCGGTAGCGGGCATACACCTCTACCTGTTTATTGGGTCGCCAGGTTAGTTGCAAGAGATAATCTTTTCCTTCAGAAGGCTTATCCACCCTATACCTCAGCCAAGGAAACTTGTACACATCGGCATAGGCATCGAGCTTTATATTCCGCCAGGGCCTTAGCGATACACCCATAAACATGCCGCTTTCATTGATAGGAGTGGTGCTTTCTGTAAATGCATCACCGTACATGGTATGGTAGTCCTTATCAATTTTCCGGTATAAAAGCGAAACATCCACATTGCGGTCCACCCCGGCAATCAGCCCATGAATCATGGCCTTCCCCCCACCCGGGTTCATAGCCACTTCGCCAAACAGGTGTACATTTTTCAAGGTATATCCATATTCACCACTGAAACCAGTAAGCTTTTTACCACTGAATTGGAAATAATTGTAGGGCTGCGGCTGGCGAATCAGGGGTTTTTCCAATTGATAATGTACTGCGTTAACCCCCAACTGAAAACGGCTTGTGCGGTATTGAAGCGAGCCGCCCATCCCAAATTCCTTTGTATTCAACCGGCGCGAAGCTTCAGATTCGGTGCGGTGCAGCCCGTTTGTTAGTATGCTGGAAACAAAATCTTCAAATTCGGCGGTATCGGTTGCAATTTGTGAAGTGCTGCTGATGCGGCGTAAATCCACAAAGCCAGATAAAAACCAGTTTTTTACCCCAATTGTAATGGCGGCACCTCTTTGAAAATAATATTCCCCTGCGGAATTATAAGGTCTGAATATCTCGGTTTGCCGCTTGATATTGAGCACATCGGCGCTTTTACGAAAGGCAAGTGATTGATAAGTAAGCAAGCCCTGGCCCATATTTACGGTAAAATCACCAATGGCCAGCCGCTTAATAATCCCCAGGTTACGGGCAAAAAAGTGTATCGAATAAAAATCAAAACCGTTTTTCTGCGCGCCTTTAAAAAACTGTTCACCCGCATCTTTATCTCCCAATATGCCAAATTGAAGCGTGTTTTTATAGGTGTATTTGTATCGTAAAAAAAATCTTTGAGGGCTACCGAGATACCGGGTTTGCCCGTTTGAATCAGGGATAAACCCCCTTGACTGCTCCAATACCTGTTGCAGCCTTAGCACCAGGCTATGGTTTCCTCCACTGAACCTTTCCCCAAAACCTTCGAATGCGGAGGTAGTTGGCCCAACCCTTACATAAGGCAATATCCTTTGTATGGTTTCAATATCCCAACCGGGCACAGCCTGCAACTCGTAAATGGACTGAAAGGGCCCTAACAATTTACGATAATTAAGGAGTTGGATGAGTAGCAGTTCATTCAAAACCCTGAAAACCTGCAATTCCGATAAAGTTGCAGTATTCAGGTTTAGCGGGTTACGCCGTAGCTGGCTAAGCTGCTGCAAATAGCTGTCATCCTCGCTTTCCAATTCTTCGGCTTCGGCAAGGTTTTCCAATGCCTGCTCCACAGTATTATTGGTAACCTCCTGCGCCAACAGCAGCCTGCCAATACCCAATAAAAACCATAGTATTAAAATGAAATTTCGCATCAGCCGGAGCGATTAAGGTTGGTTCTCGGTTTCCTTTTTACCAAAACTATACAGCAAAAGCACCCCGGGAGAAACCCCGAGTTGGGGATGGAAACTGGTAGTAATATCAAACCTGAAGCTTGTTAATTGCATGCCGAGACCCGCATAATAGCTGGAAGTTTGGCTGGCAATACCTCCCCTTATAAAAAGCTGGGGGATAAACTGGTAATGCATGGCAAGGTTCACATTTACCTCCTGCCCTTCTTCCTTTTCCAGTTCGGCGGTTAGGTAAAATTTCTCCGAAGCATCGTACCCCATTCCAAAACTGTACTTCGAAGGAAGCCTTTCTTCATCATTCACCTTGCTCCATTGCGCCCTGAAAGGATTGTACACATTCAATCCGGCAGTTATTTTTTCCGTAAGATGGAACAGCATACTCAGCGAACCTGTAATGGCCGAACTGCTTCCATAAATACCTGACTGGCTGATAACGTGGTAATGAAAAGAGGCACCAATGTCCACTGCCTTCGCCACTTTTCTTCCATACGAAAGGCTAAGCTGGGTCTGGTTGCTTTGCGAAAAACCAAAGTAAGAGCCCGATAACCCGAAATGGCCGCTATTCGTCCTGATGGCGGTTGACATGCTGTACATGTTCAGTTGGTCAAGCATAAAACGCCTTTCGCCATATACCCCGATACCACTTTGTTTTAGGGTGCTAAGTGAAGCCGCATTTGCTTTGGCACCAAATACATCATTAAACCGGTTGCTGTAAACCCCAAGCGAAAGGTACCTGGCAGCTACCGGCTGAACAGCAACCTGGGTAAACCCGGGCATATTCAGAAAAAGGAAGACTATTGTCAGGATTTTAAGCACAGTCGGGATTAGTTTACTGTGAAAATAATAATATCGCTCAATTTTTAAAAGGTTTCATGGCTGGTTTGCCTGTAAACATAAAAATAAGTTGAATAGTTGCCTGCCATCCAGACCTGCCATTGCCGCCTTATCTTTGCCGCCATGCAAATTTTAGATGGAAAATCAGCCGCTGCTTCCATTAAGGAAAAGCTTAAGAAGGCAGTGGAAACCCGGAAATCGGAGGGCAAAAAAGTCCCGCATCTTGCGGTTATTATAGTTGGAAACGACGGCGCCAGCGAAACCTATGTGGCCAGCAAGGTAAAAACCAGCGAAGAAATTGGATTTGGCTCAACCCTGGTCCGGCTGGATAATGACATTCCTGAAGATGTTTTACTTCAACAAATAAGAAGCTATAATAATGATACTGATATTGACGGTATCCTTGTTCAATTGCCTTTACCAAAACATATTTCAGAAGCTAAAGTTATTGAAACCATCGACCCTTTAAAAGACGTGGATGGCTTTCACCCGGTAAGCGCCGGCCGGTTGGTGCAGGGGCTCGAAACCTTTGTACCCGCCACTCCTTATGGCATTATGCTGATGCTTGAGCATTTTGGGGTAGAAACAACCGGCAAGCATGCGGTGGTTATTGGCCGGAGCAATATTGTAGGCAGGCCAATGAGTATTTTACTCAGCAGTCAGCACCCTTTTGGAAACTGTACGGTTACCGTTTGCCATAGCAAAACGAAAGACCTGGCCTCATTTACCCGGCAGGCGGATATTGTAGTGGCGGCTTTGGGCAGACCCGAATTTTTAAAGGCCGATATGGTAAAAGACGGGGCTGTGGTCATTGATGTTGGTATTACCCGTGTACCCGATGCCACCAAAAAGAAAGGATTTGCCCTTAAAGGCGATGTGGCTTTTGCAGAAGTGGCACCAAAATCGTCCTTCATTACCCCGGTTCCGGGTGGCGTAGGGCTAATGACCATTGGCGCGCTGATGATGAATACGCTGAAAGCGTGTGAAAGGAAGGATTAGGATGTTGAAAATTAAAAATTTATTGCATCTTTTATACAAAAATTAATCATTTTGCATTTTTTATGCAATTTTCATACTTTTGTATGAATCATGCAAGATTATTACTGGATAATAATGGGCGACATAATTAAGAGTCGTAAAACAAACGGGCAAATTATCGCTGGTATTTTTGAAAAACTAGTAACTTACTTAAACGAAAAATTCAGAAATGAGATTTTATCACCTCTAACAATTACATTGGGTGATGAATTTCAGGGAGTGTTACAATCCCAAAAAACAGGAATAAAAATAATCCTGGAAGCAGAGGAATGGCTTTTAAATGAAAATGACAAAATAGAAATCAGGTTTGCATTAAATTATGGGCAAATTGAAACAGAAATCAATAAAAAAATAGCTCATGGTATGCTGGGACAAGGGTTGACAGAAACAAGAGAGCTTTTAAATCTTCTAAAAAATAAAAAAGACAGGTTTTGGGTAGGGAAATCAGGCAAACCGGATAAAAGAATAACCAACCTGTTTATACTATTACAAAGCTTAACTGCACACTGGAAAAACGACCAAAGGAAAATAGCAGCATCATTCTTAAAATATAAAGACTACAAAATTGTAGCAACAAATATGGGCAAGGATATCAGCCTGTTGTGGAGAAGGGAAAAATCTTTGAAAATGAGGGAATATGAATTAATCAAACAATTATTACTGATGGAAATTCAATGAACCAACAAATTATTCATTTTATAGCATCATTTGCACCGGGAGAACTTATTGCAATTGTCATTTTCAATTATATCCGGAGAAAATTTGCATCCAAAGGCACAAATAATTTCAGCGCCATAAGCAAGGGGATCCTTGAAAGGTTTATGTTGGTGACAGGCCTAGTCATGAATATTCAGGCAATAATTACTTTATTCGGGGCTATAAAAATTGGTACAAGGCTAAAAGACGCCAATCAGGAAAAAATTTCGAACGACTATTTTTTAATAGGCAACTTCATTTCGGTAACCATTGCACTTTGTGAATACTTACTTTATACCTGGCTACAGCAAATAAATTAGGTGAGGCAAAAAACTGATTCTGTGAAAACTATTGAACATACATACCCCGTTATGGAAGCCTTTTACACCCTGCAGGGTGAAGGAGCCCATACAGGAAGGGCGGCTTATTTTATCAGGTTGGGAGGCTGTGATGTGGGTTGCGTTTGGTGCGATGTAAAAGATAGCTGGGATGCATCGAAACACCCGCAGAAAACGGTGAAAGACATAGTTGCGGAGGCTTCTGCATTCCCGGGCAGAATGGTTGTGATTACAGGGGGCGAACCCCTGATGCATGATCTTTTACCGCTTACAAAGGCATTGCATAAAGCCGGTTTTTCTATCAATATTGAAACTTCGGGCGCACATCCATTATCGGGTGAGTTGGATTGGATATGCCTTTCTCCCAAAAAATTCAAGGCCCCGCTGCCTGGCATTCTTCCTAATGCCCACGAACTTAAAGTAGTTATCTTCAATAAAACCGATTTTGAATGGGCGGAACAATTTGCCGCATTGGTTCACGAAAACTGCCGGCTTTTTTTACAGCCCGAATGGGATAAGCGCGAACAAGTGACCCCGTTGATCATTGATTATATCCATCGAAATCCAAAATGGG
>CAYUGH010000117.1:0-3855 GCA_964444195.1 uncultured Chitinophagaceae bacterium | reverse complement strand
CGCGAACAAGTGACCCCGTTGATCATTGATTATATCCATCGAAATCCAAAATGGGAGTTGAGCTTGCAGACGCATAAATATATTGGGGTACCTTAAGCGGCATGTCGGCAGAGCCGACTTAATAGGATTTCGAAACTTGCAGTTTCGAAAAGCACCCTGGTACTGCACGAAGCGTTCCGCTTCGTGATTCTTATTTCGTCGCCTCCGGGCGACTTCCGAAACCTACAAAATTGCCCGCAATGCCGCCCGCCCAATATGCACCGTCCTGGTATCCCCAGCCTTACGCCCCTCATAATTAAAACTGATCTCGAAAGCATTGGCCAATCGCCTGGTAAATTCAAGGTTCCAGAGCAGGTTGCTACCGGGCTGTAAAGCATCAAGCATTATAAAAGATACCGTGCTGTTGGTTGGACCTTTAAAGTCGATATTGCTGAAAGTAAACTTGCCGGTCAGCACACTTGATTGCACCACGTTGTATTTGGATTCAAGAATCAAACTATTGATCATTGCCTTTTGAGGGCCTGCAGAGGAAGTAGCATCCTTGTTATCATATTTATAACTCAACGAAGTGCGGAAAACGGTTCCGTTGGTATAAATGAATTTAGGCTCGGTGCTGTAGGTTTTAATGAAATAATTGCGGTTATCAAATTTGGGATTAGGGGTGATCAATTCATTGTTGCCCACTTTGCCTGAAAGCTCGGTAGTAAAGCGCTTGCCAAAATTTTTACGCAGCCGCAGCACATAATCGTTCAGTTCCCTGGTTTCAAATCCATACGTGAGTAACAACCGGGCAATATTGCGAACCTGTGTTACATCGGCGCCCCAGGAAGTACTGAAACGGTTGTAAGAAATCGTGTTTGAGAAATTGATATTGAGGGCAATCAGCGAGGTATCCTGCATAGTGCCTTCAAAAGGATTAAAGTTAAACTGTCCATTGCTTTGACTCTTGCGGTTGGTTTGCAGCGCCGATTGCACCATCCACCGCGACAAGAATTGCTGGAAAGGAACTTTGCTGGTACGCCAGAGCATGCGGGGTGTAAAATTGACAACGTAATTGAAAGTATTGTAGGATGCCTTTATAAAATCATTGGTCGGGGTAAACACGCGGATATATTTGGCCTGGTCGGGATAAGGCGATACTTCAAACTCATTTAACTGCGGCACACCATCGGCATTATAATCATTCCAGGTGAACTCTCCCCTGCCAGCAGGCACTTCAAAATAGCTGTAATCACGCCGCTGTTCCTGCCCGGCGCCAAGCTCATACAAGACGTTGCCTGTGAGCGCCCCTTTCAGCACATTCAATTGGTATTCTGCCCGTCCAATAAGGCTTTGGTCCGACTGTTGGTTGGTATACCCTTTTGAAGTTACCTGCAAATCGCGGTAGGTGGCCACCACCCGCCATTGGTGTTTTGTACTGCTAAACCGCTCCCAACCCATGCTGAATGTATTCTGCTTATCAAGCGGCACAAACCCCTGCCCCGTTGGGTACTGGTTAGCTCGGTTAAACCAGTTGAAGTTCCACCGGTTGGGTTTAGTTGCATCGCTTTTTACAAAAGCATTCCAATCACGGAAGCTGAAGCTCGCCGGCAGCAAAGTATCGGTGGTGCCATGATGCAATTCATTATGCTCCAATGCAAAAGAACCACCGGCTTCCCAATTCTTCCATTTTTCAAACCTTTTACTTACCGCTACTATCGGTCTCAGAAAGTACCCATTGAATTCAGCAGCCTGAATGTTGGTGTACAGAAAGGCATCTCTCATTTGCCATCCCTTTGTATCCAATGAATGATCCAATTGATGCCGGTGACCATTGTAACCATCGCCCCGCAAGTATCCTGTGTAGGTATAACTTACCCGTTGCTTATCTTTATTAGCCAGTTGAAAACTAAGCGAAGGCAACTTTTCATCTGTAGCAGGCGCATCAAATGGAAGGCCCCAATCACGCAGAAATTCAATATTGCGGAGCCTTTCCAACGGCTTGAAATTTTTGCCTACATATTCATATCCCAATGAGCTTTGCATTGACAATTGTTTATTACCTGCATGAATGGTCCGGTTATCGGTGGCTTTTAGTTTTATGCCGGTACCCACATCATTTTCCTTATCTTTTGATGAAAACCGGTTTATATCCCAACGGCTAACTGCGGCTTCTGCCAGCAGGGTCAGTTCCTTGGTTACCCGATACCTCACCAACGCAGTACCCATTTGTGCCTTCTTGGGTGTAACCAATAAAATTACCGGTTCGTAATTGCCTTGCGGAACCCCGTTTACCGGGGCCACCCATTGATACACTTTGCCATTGGCCGCATTAAACGAAGGGATATAATGGCCGCGGTTGATTCCCACTTCAGAAAACGATAAAGTGTACAGTTCCTGCTGATCGTTGGTACTGTACACGTAAGCGCGATAGCCATTTCCGTTTACGATTGTATCACGCTGAACGTATAATATTTTATTTACATCAAACGAATCGCGGACAGCGGATGGATAATAAGCGCGGTTAATGCTATCCCCTATGCCACTCAGGAATTGCTTTTGATTTTCATCGAGCGATATATTGATGGGTGAATTTTTAGCATCGGTATTGGCATAGTACCCAAGGTTTACATCCCACTTATTTCCCAGCTTCATTTCATTTCCAAAATACAGCAGCGAGTTCAGATAATTGCGGTCGGCATATTCAAATTCAACCTGTATCCTTTTGTCTTTATTGATCAGTTGTTTGGGGGTAAAAGTTATTTCGGCCGTATTGTAATTGATGATATAATCCTGGTCCTCGCCACGTTGCTGTTGCATACCATCCACAAATACGCGCTCGGTGCCGGGCAGCACCACAAAAAACAATTCGTTATTTGCTCCCCGAAGCCTGTAAGGCCCCTGGTTACCTTCAAGCCCGTTAAAAATATTGCGGGTAAATTTCCCCTTGGCGATGGCCCCGCTCGCAGTCATTTTATTGGTGATATTTTTCGCCAGCCGGGTATCTGTTTTAAAGGAAATGCCCTGTTGCCGCTTGTAATAGCCCATAAAATAGGTCAATTGCTGGCGAAGGTCAATATCCCCGAGATTCAGTTCCCAGGGTCGCTTTTTAAACCGCAGCCATATCTGGTCGAATTCATTGAGTTGCTGCGTGGTGCCATCCGGCATGATGGGAATGTTGTTATCGGTAATGGCGGCGGCCACTTCAATGCTGTCGCCAAGCATGCCATTCAGTTGCAGGTTAAAAACCGAGTTCACCACCGCATCCTGCGAATTCCCGAAGCTCAGGCTCCGGCCAAAGCTGCCGGTATAGCTCATGTTGCCAAAATCGATAAACTTTTCTGTGCTTCCCTGCCCTGAAGCTCCAATTTGGGGTTTTCCGGGAGCGGCTTTAAAAAAATCGGCGATGCTATCGTACCGGTAGCGATACAGTTTTTGCTCAAAAAAAGCGGGAAACACCCGGTACGTTACCCACACACTATCTACTGTGGGGTATTTAATCCATGTGATAGCAGCTTTAACCTCGTTCAAAATATAATCGCGGGCATCAATGCCGGCTATGTTGAAAGTGCCCGGCACAATGGAAAGTGTATCCAGTTGGAAGGTAGTGGAAGTAACGGGTATTTTTTTCTGCCTGAAATTCGACAGTCCCTGCGCTGTTGCGGCGCCCAGCCAAAGCACCCCTATCCATATCAGTAATATCCGCAACAAATGATCTTTCCGCAGTTAGTTAAAGCGCAATGTCCCTGCTTTCAAACAAGTTAGCCTTGCTCAGGAGACATTGCTTTGAATAATTTGCAAGATAACAAACGGAAAAGAAAGAGGCAGATTGCCTGAAAATCATTCGGCAACCCAATCCAATTTATAATAAAGCCA
>CAYUGH010000116.1:0-12060 GCA_964444195.1 uncultured Chitinophagaceae bacterium | reverse complement strand
ACTACCGGAAAGGGTTTCATTATCCATTTCATGCCATGAGTTTTTGTCGCCGGCTACCTGGTAAACCTTAATGTTGTACATGGCGCCTTCGTGGTTGAAATGAATGGTAACAAATGGCCAGTCAACCGGGAAACAAGGGTTGAAATGCAGTTGATCTCCCTGCTGTTTCATGCCAACCAGCGAGCCGGTAATAAACTGGTACATCCAGCCGGCCGAACCTGTGTACCAGGTCCATCCGCCGCGTCCCGGGTGTTGTTCGTTTGCATACACATCTGCTGCCATTACATAGGGCTCTACCTTGTAGGTTGCTGTTTCCTTTCCATCCGTTGCATGGCCAATGGGTTGAATTAAATTGAACAGTTCCCAGGTTTTTTCCCTTTCACCCAGTTTGGCAAAGGCCATAAGCGTCCATATGGCAGCATGCGAATATTGCCCCCCGTTTTCCCTTACACCGGGTACATACCCTTTTATATAGCCGGGGTTTAATGGTGTTTTGTCAAATGATGGCGTCAATAGTTTTATCAGGCTTAATTTTCTGTCCACCAGGTGGGTTTCTACAGATTGCATGGCTAAATGCTGGCGATGTATATTGCCTGCTTCGGATATAACAGACCAGCTTTGGATAATGGAGTCAATACGGCATTCTGTGTTTGATTTTGAGCCTAATGGCGTGCCGTCATCAAACCAGGCCCGCATGTACCATTCGCCATCCCATGCCGATGCTTCTAAATTCTTTTTCAGTTCGATGGCTTCTTTTTTGCAGTAAGCTGAAAAAGCTTCATCCCCAAAAATCTCCGCAACAGGTGCAAATTTTATAAGTACTTCATACAAGAAAAATCCAAGCCATACACTTTCACCTTTACCCAGGTTTCCTACCTTATCCATACCATCGTTCCAATCGCCTGCACCCATAAGCGGCAGCCCATGCACTCCATATTGCTGCATGCTGTGGTTGATTGCGCGAACGCAGTGCTCGTAAACGGTTTCAGTCTGGTTGCTTTTCATCGGCAGGTCGAAAAAAGAATCTTCTTCTGGGTGAAGGATCCTTGATTCAAGAAACGATGCTTTTTCTTCAAGCAGGGCATTGTCGCCTGTTGCCTGTACATACCGGGCTACCGTATAAGGCATCCAAAGCAGGTCATCGGAGCAGCGGGTGCGTACCCCGCGGCCTTCAGGCGGGTGCCACCAATGTTGCACATCCCCCTCGGTAAATTGACGGGATGCGTGTAAAATGATTTGCTCCCTTGCCATTCCGGGTTCGGTATGCAGCAAGGCAAGCACATCCTGCAACTGATCCCTAAAGCCAAACCCACCCCCCGATTGATAAAAACCGCTGCGGGCAAAAATGCGGCAGGCAATGGTTTGGTAGGTGAGCCATCCGTTTGATAAAATATTCAGTGCAGGATCAGGGGTATTAAGCTGCACTTTGGTAAGAATATTTTGCCAATATGCTTTCACTTCATCAAACGATTGCTGTATTACCGTTTTATCGCTGAATTTTGTAAGCAGATCTTTTGCCCGGATGAGGTTGGATTCATTGCCAAGCACAAAGATGATTTCTCTTTCCTCTCCATGCAATAAATCAAATTTTACCTGTAATGCCGCACAGGGATCAATAGCTGCGCCTGTTTTGCCCGACAATTTTTTTCGTGACATAGCATCCGGGTTTTCAAGCGTACCGTTTCTTCCTATGAATATTGAGCGATCGGCGGTATGACTTGTTGTGATTCCAAGTAGTTTGAAGAACCCGATCCTTTCTGCAAATACGGGGTTGAACCTGTTCTTAAAAAAAAGCGCATTGCTTATGGGGTCCAGTTCAGAAACCGTATGCATTGTTGTTTTTGAACGTACATCTCCCATAATGATTTCCATGTAACCGGTTGCAGAAAGGGTCCGCTCCCTGCCTGATTGATTTTGCACCGTTAGTTTAAAGCATTTTATAGGGAACTCTTTATCTACAAATACGCTCAGGTGCGAGGCAATGCCATCTTCAATATGCTCAAACAAACTATAACCAAACCCATGCGTAGTTATATAAGGCGAGCTGCCCATTGCAGGATAGGGTGTTGGCGACCAGAATTCCCCGGTTTCTTCATCACGCATATAAAAGGCTTCTCCTGCGCTATCAATTACAGGATCATTTCTCCAGGGAGTGATACGATATTCATGTGCATTCAGGGCCCATGTATAAGCAGCCCCGCTTTCAGAAACAACGGTACCAAAATGGCGGTTGGCTAATATGTTTACCCATGGTGCGGGTGTGCTTTGTTGGGGGCCTGTAATTATTTTGTACTCCTTTCCATCCGGTGCAAAACCACCTGTTCCATTAAAAAACAGCAAGTCGTCCGGCATTTTCAGCATTGCCTGTTTGTAAGCCGGTTTTATCTTTTTGGGTTCCAGCAATGCAGGTAGTACCTGCTGTGTATAAGGCATATTCACCTGCTCGCTTAACGAGCCTTTGCTGTCATGCAAAATTATTTTGGCAACACTTTCAAAAAGGATCCTTTCCTCGGTTGACAACTGATCGGCAGTTTTTAAGAAAATATTCCCCTGCTTATTTTGTGACTGCTGTATAACGGATTCAGTCGTAATTAATTCCTGTATGCGTTCATGAAATTGCTGCCTGTATGATCCGGGGTTTTCGTTCCAGATTACCAGGTCAACAGCCAGCCCTTTTAGCCGCCAGTATGCATGGGCCTTAACCAATTGTTTTACAATTTCAATATTTTCCTGGTCGTGTATGTGCAGCAAAATAATGGGCAGATCGCCTGAAACAGATTGACTCCACAGCCCGGGCTGGCTTGCTAAATTACTCAGGATAAGTTGGGTATGGGCACGAAGTGAGGGATTAGAAAAAATTACAGAGGATGCAAGCCTGGTGTACAATTGGGCTTCGGATTCAGTAGCGTTGATTTGCCTTAAAAGCACCTGGTTGTGTGTCCAGGATAATTCAAATGCACGTTTTTTCAAATGTGTATCAGCATATTTACGCATCATGGCTTCGCAGCCTTCTTTTGTTTCGCTGATACCATAAATCAAACTGAAGGTGGCTGTTTTATTAGGTTTTATTTTTATGCGATAGCGAATAGCCATTATCGGGTCAAGCACAGCGCCTTCTTTTCCGCTGAGTTCAGGTTGGTCTAAAGCCTGCGGGTTCACCAGGGTACGGCCACGGCCAATAAATTGCAGCCGGTCGGTTTCATACGAAATAGCTTCTACCACTGCATCATCCTGCACATCCATCCGGTGAAACAACCAGGGCGGGTTTTCCTCACTCGAACGGGGGCGACGTGTGCTTATGATAGCCTGGTGTTCGGGTACAATCTTTGTTTGAACAAAAAGATTGCTGAATACCTGGTGCCCTTCGTCCGACTCCTGGCTTGCCATTACCACTTCTGCATAGCTTGTTATTTCCAGTTCTTTCACTACGCCGCTTCGGTTGGTAATGCAAATACGCCTCATTTCAGTATCATCTTCCGGCGAAACAACTATTTCGGTAAGGGTTTCAATACCGGAATCTTTCCTGCGAAATTCAACATGGCCTTGTGAAAACAGGGCTTCGTATTCACCGGCCGGCTGCAGTGTGGGCTGATAGGTATTTGACCATATTTTCCCTGAATCAACATCTTTAATATAGCAGAAAATACCCCTGTTATCTTTTGTAGCATCTTCGCGCCAGCGATTGATGGCAATATCTTTCCACCGGCTGTAACCACCACCGCCATTGGTGATCATTACCCTGTAACGGCCATTGCTCAGCAACTGAACTTCGGGCCGCAGGGTATTGGGTGTAGTGATCCTTCTTACTTCTGATTCATCTTCAAATGCATGTGCTTCCGGCACATCATCTGTATGTTCATAAATCATGGTAGTTCGTGGTACCCGTTCCTGCAATAGCAATAGTGTTGCCTTAAAACGCAATTCTGATGTGAACCTTTTTTGCATTGGCTTATCAAGTAAAACATAAGCCAGTGAAAGTAAACCCATACCCTGGTGGTGTACCATATAGGATCGAACGATGGCATGCGAGTATTCACGCTGTAGCCTTGACGTGGTAAAATCAATGGCTTCATAATAGCCGAATTCGCCCGTTGCGCCCATTTCTTTCAAGGTTTGCAGGTTGTTGCATGCTTTTTTAGGCGCCACCATCAATGCAAGCATAGTTGCATACGGTGCAATTACAAGGTCTTCACCTAATCCGCGTTTAAGCCCCAGCCCGGGTACTCCAAAAGCCTTGTATTGGTAATTCAGGTTGGCATCTACCACATAATACCCCGATTCCGAAATGCCCCAGGGCACTTCGCGCTGTGCTGCATAAGCTATTTGTTTTTTTATAACGGATACATTGGTTTGGTGCAAAAGAGTATTTTCAAATTCAGGCATTACAAGTTGCGGCATGAGGTACTCAAACATGGAGCCGCTCCACGAAAGCAGGATAGGATCACCCTCATCACCGGTTAGCAGCCGCCCCAATGCAAACCAACTTTTTTGCGGCAACTTACCTTGTGCAATAGCTGTAAAAATGCCCAGCCGGGCTTCGGATGCCATCAGGTCGTAGTAACCATTATCCTGCTTGTGCTCATCCGTATTGTATCCTATGGTTAATAAGCTGGTTGCTTTATTGAACAGAAAATTATAAGAAACCTGGGTCATGGATTCGCATTGCACGGCTAAATTATTCAGCAGCAACAGGTAATCCTCAATGTTGCGTGATCCCTTTGCAATACTTTCATCCATCTGACGAAGCCAATTGGTTTCATCCATATTGTTTTCTTCAACCTGGTAAAGCTTTATTTTTTCCCGGCTGCTCTGTAATACCTGCTGCATGTGCAGTGGTGGGTGTACGGTGTCAAGGTCCCTTAATCCAGTAAATTTTTCAGGAATGGGTAATAGATTTAACCAGGGAACTTTTGCGTCCAGGTCATCTATGATACTTTTTATTTGATTTTCAAAACGCGTGATCCAGCTTTTTGTAGCGTCCTGGTTTAAGTTTGCTGATGCTGCAAGAGCATTGGCCATTTGCTGTATGGCATCCAACTTTTCTTTAAGCCTTGAATAGGTGCCAATATTTTCCTCCGTTGCTTGCAGGAGATAGTTTTTAATTTTTTCAATTTCATGAACAGGCTTTTTAGGTTCTGCATCTGCTATTATGCAAGCGGTAATGTAAAGACCTTCAAAGAGGTTTGCGCTGAATAGTTTATCATTTGGCAAAGCAAGCAGTCCCTGTTTCAGGGTTAGGAGGTGCGCAATAAGATTTCCGCTATCTACCGTTGATATATACGGGCGAAGAACTTCAAGTGTAATGGTACTGTACCAATTGTAAAAATGACCGCGAAAGCGCTCAAGCTTTTGCATGGAATCCAGTGTGAGTGCGCATTTACCCGCCATTTCACTGCCGGTAATGTATCCAAAATCGTAAGCGGCAAGGTTAGCCAGTAATGCCATCCCCATATTGGTAGGCGAAGTACGGTGGGCAATAACATTTGCGGGTTCTTCCTGGTAATTGTCAGGTGGCAGCCAGTTATCCTCTTCAGAAAAGAACCGTTCAAAATAGCCCCATGTTTTGCGCGCAGTTTGTTGAAGGAGCATGGTCTGTTCTTTGGAGAGATCTTTATTTTCTTCCTTTATAGGTTCGCTGAACTTCCAGGCCAATACAGGCGCCAGTATCCAAAGGGTAAGTATTGGACTTACCATCATCAGGGTTTCGATATTTGTATAGGCCAGGCCGATTAAACAA
Organism: uncultured Chitinophagaceae bacterium; assembly: GCA_964444195.1. Classification (GTDB taxonomy): domain Bacteria; phylum Bacteroidota; class Bacteroidia; order Chitinophagales; family Chitinophagaceae; genus Phnomibacter. The sequence goes on along the minus strand of CAYUGH010000116.1, from coordinate 6,323 downwards.
CCAATACCCAGGGTTGGCGCAATCCACATGCTGACGACATTGCGTACCAGCGCATTGCAATTATTTTTAGCCACAGCCGCCGATGGGGTCCATTTCAACAGATTTTTCTTTGAAACGGTTAACCGCCAATTAGCCAGTAACACTGCATGGGTGTACCTGTATGCCTGAAAAGGAAGAACTGCCACATAAAAAATAAAGCGGATGAATATGTTGGTTACTACAGCCGCCATTTCCTGTATATGGGCTTTGAGCGAAACATCATGGGGCCGGTTAAGAAGTTGCCTTCCGGCAGCCGCCATTTCAGTAAGCATTACAATAAGCGTAACTGTGATTGTCCATAACCAGGGTAGGGGAAGAATAAACCACCCTAAGAGTAAAAGCAGCATCAGGGATAAAGGAAGCAAGCTTCTCCGCAGGTTGTCCATTATTTTCCAGCGGCTAAGCAGGGAAAGGGTATTCACCTTTAACTTTCGCTGACGGTTGGTAATAAAGGGCAGCATCCATGTGCCAATCTGCCAGTCGCCCCGCACCCAGCGATGATGCCGTTTTACATCTTCCTCATAGGTTGCAGGGCTATCATCATACAAAACAACATTGCTGATTAAGCCTGATCTGCAATAGCATCCTTCAATCAGGTCATGGCTTAAAATCCTGTTATCCGGAAACCGGTTGTGCAGGGTTTGTTCAAAAGTATCTACATCATAAATCCCCTTTCCTATATAGGACCCTTCTCCAAACAGATCCTGGTAAACCTCTGATGTCAGCAGCGTATAAGGATCAATACCCTTAAGCTGTCCCTGCATCTGCAAATACATAGTAGGTCTTCCTGGTGGCATACCTGGTTCAATCCTCGGTTGTAAAATGCCATAGCCGGCTATTACCTGCTTTTTCTTTTCACTGTAAATGGCTGTATTTAGAGGATGAGCCATGGTTCCAATCAGTTTCCATGCGGTTTCACGTGGCAAACGTGTGTCGGAGTCAAGACTGATTACATATTTTACATTGGAAAGAATATTTACATCACCAACGATTACGGAAAATTCATGGTTGCTTCTATTGCGTAGCAATGCATTGAGCGATGAAATTTTGCCACGCTTCCTTTCAAAGCCCATCCATTTTTTTTCCTTTTTATTCCAGGTTCGCATACGGTGAAAAAGGAAGAAGATATTTTCATTGTTGGTGGCGTACTTTTCGTTGAGATCCCGGATACCTTTTATAGCCTGGTTTACAAGCGCCTCATCACCGGGCAGTGTTTCTGAATCTGCATCCAAAAAGTCAGTAAGCAAACCAAAGTGCAGGTTTGCATCGGTGTTGGCAAGATACCTCACCTCAAGGCCTTCCAGCAATTCATCAATATATCCTGCATCTGAAAGCATGGTTGGAACAACTACAAGGGTTCTGTATTCGGGAGGGATACCTTTTGAAAAATCCATGCGGGGCAGCAGGGCAGGAGGTATAGCGAGGGTAGCCAACCAGTTTACCAGCGAAACTGCAAGGTGAGCGATGCCCGCTATTGATAAAAGTGCCGTAAAAAACAGCAGCAGCTTGTTATGGAGGCCATTATCGTAGGCAAAGAATAATATACCTGCTGATCCTGCAAAACTGATTATGGCAATGGAGGTAATGTACATTAAAACAGGAACACTACCTGCAATGCTTTTCAGGGTCCGGCGTACCGAAAAAGGTAAATTTGCTTCCTTTTCGGTAAGCTTCAAACCTTTATCGATCAGGAAATAGCCTATATGATGTTGCCTGCTGTCATTGGGATGTTTTTGTTTGGCTTCAACAGATAAGCCGTGTGCCTTTTGCGCCACCTGTGTTTCACTTAAGCGCGAAGCCTTGCTGATGGATTCCACTACTTTCCGGTAGCGGTCTCTTGTAGCAAAATCCATTTGCCCATAATTGCCTGTAATATCTCTTTGTAGAACCTGCTCTACACTACTGAGCGTTTCTACAAATTCGGCCCAATCGGTGGTTGCAATAAACCTGAGTGTGCCAATGCTGTTGCTTATGGAAATCTGATCCGATGCCTGCTTTTGAGTTTCAAATGGAATAAGATCCCCGATGGTTATTTCTGCAGTGGCAAGTTGCTGTTCAAGCCAGTTAAGTGGAAGTGAAAGCGCTGTACCTTTTCCCTGTAATTTTCTTACAAAACTTGCTACGAAAGCTGCCGACAATTCAGGCTTTGATCTTGCCATATCCGCCACGGTAAGGATCAGGTTGCCCGGTGAGTCTTTCAGGGTTTGCAGCATCTCATCAGCCCAGTAATCGGCCAGGTCATGGTCAACCATATCCATCGAAATAAAATTTGCCACACGGCGCAGGTTTTCTATCACAGCCAGCCTGAGCATGATGGGGATGGCCCATAACTCGCCCAGGGTAAGCGAAACTTCTGATTGATAAGCGGCTACAAAACTGCTGATCCCTTTAATATCGGCCCTGCCATCGCTATGCGATATAATTTCTTCAACAATATCGTAAATGCGGGTGATGGGCCCAGAGTTTTCATTCAATACAAAGGGCAGTCCCTTACTGTATCCTTTGGGTAAATGTTTCCTCGCAATGGCAATATGATCTTCTATAAGGTAAAAATTATCAAGCAGCCAAACGGCTGCAGGCGAAATGTTTTTTTCTGCCTGAACACTTTCTACAAGTGATCTCCTGACTTCCAGCAATATCTTTTCGTTTTCATCTAAACGGCCCAGTAAACGTTCGGCTGTTTTTCCTGTTTGTAGTTTATGTGCCCGGGCTAATATTTTGCCATGATTTTCTAATTGTGATTCGTTAAAAAGTTCAGAATAATAGGATTCACCACGCGCTTCATGTGTTCCGTTATTATTAAAAAAACGGGTCCTTAACTTTAAAAAAGTATCTATGAACGGATTATCCTTGTCTATGATCATATTTTTAAATGTTTATTGGTCAGCATGGCTCGGGAGCAAATCGCATGCATTTTTTGCCTGTTTGCCCCGGCATTATATTAGATATATAAATATGTCATTGCCATCCATTTACCCGGTAAACTGAATGGAGGATAACAAATAGCCTCAATAAAAGTTCACCTGTTTGCGGGTATAGCTTGCCGGCAGGCAAAAAGATGCAGGTACAAGAAACAGCATAACCCAGGCCCAAACTTATGGTACGGGCTGCACTTCTTTGGGCTCCTTATAAATATCATCTTTAGGAGGATAAGTTGGAAAATCAGGAAAATTTATGTTTTCTGATTGTTCCACTATTTCCTTGTCTTTTTCATCCGGTTCTTTGGGTTCACCGGGTATATTCAAAAGGGTTAACAGAAAAATGGATTGCTCGGTGGCCACCACTTTATGCTGAATTTTTTTATGCAGTGCAGTAAATTGTCCTGCTTTTATACTTACACAATTTTGCGTGGTATATAATTGTATATTGCCTTCCAGCACCTGCAGGGTAACAGGCCCATTCGACCGGTGCATTTTTATTTCGTTACCCCCGTGCATGGCAACCAATACCACTCTCACTTCATCTGATTTCAATAATGTTTTGCCACTTTGGGTACCTGCCAGCCAGTTGCCTTCCTGTTTAATATTTTCAATTTCATTATTCAGGTCAAATTGCAGAATGGTATCATCCAGTACCCGGTCTGCATCCGGCCGTGGATGTGTTGGATTCTCTCCCCTGTCACCAATGGATGTAGCTTCAGAATGCTCAATCATAGTGGATAGCGACTCCTTGTAATCTTTCAGTTCCTGCTTATTTACTTTAGGATCTGAATAATCAATGGTTTTAACAGGAGTTTCTATCAAATCCCTGGCAAGCCCCGGATGACGATTGATTATTTCTTCGGTTTGCTCCACAATTTCTGCAGCAAGATGTGTTTTATCTTTCATAATTATTTCAATTTAACGCAGCCAATCATAATGGATCAAATGAAGCCATTAAGTGGCAGAATCGTTTTCGTGTGAAATTCCGAAAGATTGCTGCATCGATTGTTATACAATCAAGGTAAAAACTTACATGATTTACAGATACCAGCGATAAAACCCGGGAGAGGAATTTTGCCGGTTGAGTATCAAGGTGTTTTTGATGCAGGTTATACCCGCCGGGCAGGAAAATATCCGGGATTCCTTTTTTTATTCAGAAGGAAAATTAAAGCATTCCGCTTCAGGACTGCCAGATAAACTTTTCACGGCTTTTTCTGTCATAACCTTGAACATAAAATGTATGCCACTACGAGCCACACTTGCACTGTTTTTTTTCTCCGCTTTTTTTGCCTGTAATAAGGAAACGGTGCCCGTTATTCCCCCTTCAGGTTCTCTTTATTTTCCACCCACCACCGGTTCCTGGGAAACCGCAACACCCGCCTCACTCGGCTGGAACGCCACCGCGCTCGGCAATACCTACGATTTTTTGGAGCAAAAAAATACTAAGGCGTTCATCATCCTGTACAATGGGCGTATAGTTGCTGAAAAGTACTTCGGTAGTTTTACGGCTGACAGTATTTGGTACTGGGCCTCTGCCGGCAAAACGGTGACCGCCACCCTGATTGGCATTTTGCAACAGCAAGGCCTGCTGAACCTGAACGAACCTGCATCCAAATATCTCGGCGTCGGCTGGACCTCCCTGGCTGCTGCACAGGAACAACAAATCACCATCCGCCACCTGCTTACCATGACCTCGGGGCTGGATGACGGCGTACCAGATAAAGATTGCACACTTCCCGCCTGCCTGCAATACAAGGCCGCGCCCGGCACACGCTGGGCTTACCACAACGCACCCTATACGCTGCTGGAAAAAGTGGCGGAAGCGGCAAGTGGTAAATCGTACAACAATTACTTCCGGGAAAATATCCGCGACCGTATTGGTATGAACGGGCTTTGGGTAAAGAGCGGCTGGAATAATGTGTACTTCAGCAACCCTCGCAGCATGGCCCGCTTCGGGCTGATGATGCTGGCCGGATTCAAATGGAACGGTGTCAATATTCTGGATGATGCTTCATATATAAATGCCATGACCAATACTTCTCAAAACCTGAACCTGTCGTATGGTTATCTTACCTGGCTGAATGGGAAGGCCTCGCACATGCTGCCAACATTGCAGTATGTATTCAGTGGCAGCCTGGCGCCCAATGCCCCTGCTGATATGTATGCCGCATTGGGTAAAAACGATCAGAAGATTTATGTGATGCCTTCCAAAAAACTTGTCATTATCCGCATGGGCGAATCGGCCGGTAATGTGCAGCTCGCCGTAAGTAGTTTTGATAATGAATTGTGGGGCTATCTGAAGCAGGTGATTCCTTAGGAGGCGCTTTCCGAAACTTACGACGCTTTCCGAAACTTGTAGTTTCGGAAGCTTATTATGTCGGCTCTGCCGACTTTTTCATTTGCAAATTCAGGTCAGTCGCCAAAGGCGACATAATATCATTTTCGAAACGGGACGTTTCGAAAAGCATTCAGGAAATATTTGCTCAGCACTTCGTTTTTCGGTTACGCTGAAATTATTGTTACTTTTGAAAAAGGTTTTATTATGGATACCACAGAAACATTATCGCCAACCCTGGAGTCTATCGTAGAGAAACTTAAAGGGAAATCAGAGGAAGAGTTGAAACTCCTGTATATCAGGCTTTTTGCCGATGATATTGCTAAGGAAATTGAAGAAATTACCTCCAATTCTAGATTGAGTAAGATAAAAGATGCAGAATTGGATGAGGCCTTTATGAAAAATCGCTATGGAACCTTATAAGGTTGTTTTTGATTCAAATGTTTGGGCCCGATTTATTCGTTCAGATAATATTTATCCATTAGCAGAGCGAATAAAAATGTATCATATTTTACCTGTGTTGGATAATTATTTACTATCTGAAATTCATTTAGTGATTTTAAAGAATGAATGGACGAATGAAAAATCAGCCGATAGATTAATTCAATTAATCAATGGCTTAAGTTATAATGTTTCTCAAACAATCAGGACAACATATCGTTTGAGCCCCCGATCCCAAAGATAATTACCTATTAGATTTGATTTTTCTATTTTCATGGACAAATTAAAACAGGCTGTCAACCAGGTTACCACATTCATTCCGCAGCATGAAATTACCAATGCTGATATCTCACAGGCATCAGTGGGTTGGCATATTGCACACAGTTGCCTGGTAATCAGCAGCATAGTGTCGGCGCTCAAAAAATCAAACCCTGCGGATTATACATGGAAGTTTAGCGCAGCTTATTTGTATGTAGCCATCACGGGAAATATTCCGCAGGGCAGGGGAAAAGCGCCGGGGCGGGGTAAAAAAGCAACGCCCCAAAATATGGAGGCGTTGCAAAGGATAACAGGCATACACGGAATGC
>CAYUGH010000115.1:5680-12287 GCA_964444195.1 uncultured Chitinophagaceae bacterium | reverse complement strand
CCTTACCTATACACTTTTCAAAATTGCATTCATGAAAAGTTTCCCCATTACCGAAATAGCCGAAAAAGTTAAAGGCGAATTAGTTGGAAATAAAGACCTGGTAATCACGGGCCCAGAAGAGATCGGGCAGGCTTCTGACACACAAATCACATTTGTGGGGAGTAAGAAGTTTGTGAAAGCCTGGGAGGCTTCTAAAGCCTGTGCTGCCTGTGTAAATGAAGATATTGCCATAGAACCCGGCGAAGGCAAGGCCATTATAAAAGTGAAGGATGCTGACCTCGCTATGGCAGTTATCCTTGGAATGTTTATGCCTGAAGCGGTGGTTTTTGATACGGATATTCACCCCTCCGCTGTCATTCACGCTACCGCTTCCATTGGTACCGGTTGCAAAATTGGCGTGGGTTGCTATGTGGGTAAAGAGGTGGTCCTCGCCGGAAACAGCACATTATATCCGAATGTAACAGTGCTGGATCATGTAAAAATTGGCAGTTTTACCGAAATATGGTCGGGTGCGGTCATCCGCGAAAGATCGGTGATCGGCAGTTATTGCCTTATTCATTCCAACGTAACCATTGGTGCGGATGGCTTTGGTTTCCGTCCGGCCCCCGATGGCAGGGGGCTGATGAAGATCCCGCATATTGGCAATGTGGTTATTGGCAATGGAGTTGAAATAGGTGCGGGCAGTTGCGTGGACCGTGGCAAATTCAGTTCCACCATTATTGGTGACGGCTGCAAAATTGACAACCTGATTCAGATTGGACACAACAGTAAAATGGGCCGCAGTTGTATTATGGCCGGTGCGAGTGGTTTGGCCGGTTCGGTTACGCTGGGCGATGGCTGTATTATTGGCGGTGGCGCCAGGGTATCGGACCATGTAACACTCGGCAATATGGTTACCGTGGGCGGCAACTCGGGCGTTATTAACGATTGGCCCGACGGATCAAAAGTGGCAGGCATGCCTGCTGTAGAGGCGAGGGATGCACTGAGACAATGGGTGGTATTGCGAAAATTGGCGAAGGAATCGAAATAGGGATTCGCGATACAGGCAGGCCCAACGACCGATTTATTTTTACACAGGACGAAGCCAGCCCTATGATTCTCCCTCCCTTCGCCAAAGGCGAAATAATATGTTATTCGAAAGGTAGACCTTTTGAATAACATCCCCGACTACCTGTAAATCCAGTTAAATTCATAATCCAGCTTAGGTTTTATAGAAGAAGTTCGATCGGCAAGCCTGCGGAACCGCGCGGGTAATGCCATCAGGTAATCCCGCGCCTTTTCGGCGGAATCGTTGATACCGCTGATGTCGGCTATTTTCCAATCCTTAATCAGGCTTTCAAGAATATCGGTATAATCGGCAGCGGTGTACACGCCAATGCGTTGCGCGGCATCGCTGAAATGTGAAAAAGCAGCTCCAATTTTTTCGCCCTGCTGACGCAGGAATTGAGCGGGCATCACTATTTTTTTCCGCATCATGTCTTCAAAAGCCAGCATCATTTCGCTGGGATCCACCTCAAATATGCTGCTGATAAAACTTTTATAGGCTTTGGCATGACGCATTTCATCCGCTGCAATTACGCCGCAAATTTTTGATAACTGGGTATTGCCATGCGCTTTTGCCTGTGAGGCTGTGCGCCGGTGCGAGATATTAGTGGCCAACTCCTGGAAAGAAGTATATACAAAATTGCGGTAGGGATCGCGTGCGGCGCCATTGTCCACCCCATCGGCCAGCAGCCACTGGGTACTCACTTCCATCTGCCGCATGTTTACCCGGCCGGATAGATACACATATTTATTCAACAGGTCGCCATGACGATTTTCTTCAGCCGTCCACAGCCGCATCCATTTGCTCCAGCCGCCGGGGTCGCCCTTCTCCACACCTTCCATATCCATCAGCCAACTTTCGTAGCTGGGTAATGCTTCTTCTGTAATGATGTCCCCAACCAGAACCACCATATAATCGTAAGGAAGTTCCTTACAAGCTTCACGCAATTCCTTTATTTCGGCACAAAAATGTTCGCTGTTGCTGACCGGTAAAAGATCAGCGGGCTGCCAGTTTTCGTCAATGCTTTTCAGGTAGGTGTCCACATTCCGGTCCATATCCTGTGCAAGAAATTTCATAACCTCCATTCTTGCCGGGTTCGTTATTAATGTATCAATTTCCATCCTTCATTTTTTTAACCCCTTCCTGATTTGGGGGGTGAAAAGTATATAAGTGTATCTACAATTGCATGAATTAATTCTGTTAAATTACAATGTAAGAAAAAAATTTGGATTTTTTACGCATTTTCGGAGGGTGAAATTGGTAGTGAAGGATGGTGAAGTGGTTAATAAATGTGTTGAATTCAGCAATAATAGTACGACCGATTGTTTAAAATAAAGGAAATTGCCGGAGCAAAATCTATCTTATTTTAAATCTCATACTCATGCTCCTCGAAATCTGCTGCTACTCCCCTGCCGCTGCGGTGATTGCTGCCAATGCGGGCGCCAACAGGATTGAATTATGCGATAATCCCGGCGAAGGCGGCACCACTCCTTCTTACGGTGTATTGAAATGGGTGAAAGAAAATATTGGCATTCCCGTTTTTCCGATCATCAGGCCGCGGGGTGGGCATTTTGTATATAGCCCAGAAGAAATAAGCATTATGGAGACGGAGATCAGGTTATGTAAACAGCTTGGTTATGAAGGTGTTGTGACTGGCTTATTAAATGAAACAGGAGATGTGGCTTATGCAGATACAGCAAGATTGGTTGAACTTGGCTGGCCTATGGAGGTTACTTTTCACCGTGCTTTCGACCGGGCGCGCGACCCCTTTCAGGCCTTGGAGCAAATTATCCAAACCGGCTGCAACCGCATTTTAACTAGCGGGCAGGCATCCACCGCTCCCGAAGGAAGCAACCTGATTGCCAGACTGGAGAAGGCTTCCAACCAGGACATTATCATCATGCCGGGTTCAGGTGTGAGGGCTTACAATATTGCCAAACTGGCGCAGGAAACCGGTGCGGTGGAGTTTCATTCCTCAGCCGGAATATTGGTTCCGGAGCCCTGGTTTTCTCCAACATCCATGAGTGAGTCCATCATTCAATCCTTGCCGGATGCCGGTGAGATCATTGGAATGCTCGGAGCGCTCAGGCTGAACGATGAGCCCTGAGAATGTTAAATCCGGCTCATGCAAGTACCCGTATCTTCCTGCCTCAGCTATTCTCTTTAATTTTGAGGGTTCAGTTTAAACAAAACACAATGATCCGATCCGCACTCATACTGTTATTGGCCGCAGGTCTGCTTGCCGGATTACCTTCCTGTAAAAAGGCGGTTGATAATATCCAGATGAATGCAGCATATGATATTGTTACCAAGGGACAATGGAGGGTTACCAAATTTGAAAAAGGAACCACACCGGTATCCATTTTACCCGAATACGCCGGTTATGTTTTCCAATTTTACGAAAATGGTGTGGTAACTGCCTTTAAAACGGGTTCTACCGATGTAAATGGAACCTGGTCTGCCAGAACGGAAACACTATCACTTACAGCAAGTTTTCCCGGGCAGGACGATCCGTTGCAGCGTTTTAACGGTACCTGGCTGATTACTAAAATCACTGAAAATACAGTTGAAGGTATAAATGGAGAAAATGCAGAACCTTACACGGTGGCTTTACAGAAAATTTAATTGACGGCTAATTTACCGGCCCAACAACCTACTACCACAAATTTTTGGGGCAAAGATCGCCATAACGGTTGCCAAGCAGGAAACCAATTACAAACTCATGCGAACCCGAAGTAAACGGTTGCAGTGGCGAGGTTGAGTAATCGTAAGAATAACCAATATTCAGGGTGCTTGAAATATTCACCCCAACCAAACCCAATACGCCGTCATTTACCCGGTAGCCACCTCCTACCCAAATCCTATCCCGGTATTGTGCCTTTACTATCATGTCAATCCCTACCGGTAAAGGATTTACATAGCGCAATACAAAAGAAGGCATGATGGAAAAATCCTGCCCGGCATAAAACTTATACGCTCCTGTAACAAAAAGGTGTGGGTAACTTTTCTGCGAAACTTTTAGTGTGTCTGCGGCAAAAGTTAGCCCCTGGTTAACAATTTGCAAGGCCGATACACCCAGGTAATAATCGGCGCTGTAGAGCCAAACGCCCACATTTACATCTGGTTTCCAGGTATTTATCTCATTGCTGCTGGCTACAACCGGGTCAATGGGGTTATCAAAAATCAGTTTGGTTGTATTGAGCGTATTATTTGTAAAACCCAGGCTGATGCCTGCCGACAAGCTGGTTCGCTGCGAAATGCTGGTATGGTAGGCATAGGTTCCATAAAAGGAAGTCCTTTTCAGCGGGCCGGTTTGGTCGTTGATGATGGTTCCACCCCATCCATGGTGCGGTTCAGGCGCGGTATATTGTTCCCAATAAGCCTGGCCTCGGGGGTTTTCGCCCGGGGGGGTAAAAGTGGTTGGAGATACCCGCGAGTCTTTTTTTCCAATAGCCCCATGTATGGTTAAATAGGTTGTAACCGGGGCGTCATTTATCCCCACCCATTGATGGCGGTGGCTGAGTTTTAGATCGGTATAGTTTTCCATACCTGCCACGGCCGGGTTAATAATAAAATTATTCAGAACATATTGGGTATAATGAGGCCGCTGTTGTGCAATTGCCATACATTGAAAAGCCATACCAAAAACCACAAGACCCACCAAACGCTTTTTCATGACCGCAAAGGTAAAGTTGTTAAGATTTTCTTGCCAAAATTTCATTTTCAAGCTTCATTTAACGGATTACTGTAACTGATCCCGTAATGGGTTGCAACCCGTTTTTTGGATTTACGATATAATAATAAACTCCCGCCGGGACAGGGTTTCCGCCCAATGTTCCATTCCAGGGATTGTTATACCCGGTACTGGTAAATATGCTTTTCCCATACCGGTCAAAAATCTGGACCGTTGCCCCGGGATAAGAATCAAGGTAGCGGATAATCCAGGTTTCGTTGATCCCATCTCCGTTGGGGCTGAATACATTCGGAATAACCGGTTTCAGCAATAGTTTCACAAAAACCTCATCGGTTTCAGCACAGCCCCCTTCGGCAGTTACGGTAAGCTTATAGGTAATATCGGCTTCAGCTTTGCAAACGGGTTGCGCAGTAGTGGCATCACTTAGCCAGTCAGGGGGCGTCCAGGCATACTGATAATTGCTGCTTCCCGATGCTTCTCCTTTTAATGTTACCTGCCCCCCCTGCAATAAAAACTGGTCGGGCCCTGCATTTACCACCGGAATAGGATAAATAACAGCCTGCTTTTCAACGGTTTCCGAGGTACATCCAATGGCTGTTGTACAAAACATTTTTACCGAAAAATTACCGGCTGTTGCATACAGGTGATTGGGATTCTGCAAAACTGAATGGGTACCGTCGCCAAACGACCAGTTCCAGCCCGAAATATTGTTTCCCGCAGTACTGCTTTGATCCGTAAACTGGATGGGTAGTCCCAGGCAACCATCGGCTGGCATTACCTGGAAATTGGCCACCGGAACTGCATACAGGGTAAAGGTTTCCGATATTTCGCTTACACAAACCCCACCCGAATAGGCCACATACCTTATAGAAATTTGTTTGCTGGCAGGGGTATTAAAAACTGTGTATTGCTTTGAATACAGCTTATCCGGGAAAGGGGTTTCATCATCGATGGTGTCGCGGTTGTTGCCCCCAAAATCCCAATACACCAGCACGCGGGTAATGCTTCCAAAGTTTACGGTGGATTTATTTTTTATTTGAACAGGAAGATTGCTGCAATGGTTCCCCGTGTTTTCAAAACTAAAAGCAGCCACGGGTTTATCGCCATTTACCGTAAGCGTTTGAGTGATGGAATCCCTGCAACCTCCAAGTGTTGCAGCAACCAGTTTTACCGGGTAGTTGCCTGTGGCGGTGTACTTGTGCAACCCATGTAAAGCGGTTCCTGTATTTGGGTTTCCCGCATTGGCATTGGGATCGCCATAATTCCAAAGCCAGATAACCTGGCCAAGGTTTCCATCACCGATTGTGGTGCTATTTGTAAACCCGGCAAATGCATCGTTCAGGCAAACATCGGGCAACATAAAACCCGGAACAGGTACATACCCAACGGTTATCGTTTGACTGGCAGTATCGCTCTGGCACCCGCCGCTTGTGGTTACAACCAGTTTTATTGTGTATGTACCTGTGGCAGTATAGGCATAGCTAAAAACATTCCCGTTGTCACGGTCAAATGACTGTCCATCCCCCATCAACCAAACCCACCGTACAATATTGCCGGTTTGTGTAGTACTCGTATTGGTAAGCGTAAATTGCTTTTGCTGGCAAAAAGGGCCGGTAAGCGTAAAGGATGCCACCGGATTGGGATTCACTACCACTGTTTGGGTAACGGTATCGCTCACACATCCCCTTGAGGAGGTAACCACATGCTTTACAGCAAAGCTTCCCGAAGCCGGAAATTTGAAAGAAGCCGTTTTTCCCGTTGCGTCACCAGCCTGGCCAAAAAACCATCTCCAGCCACTGATGGTGTCTGGAGCCAGGGCTGTTCCGGTGCTTACAAACCGTGCGCTGTCCGACAGGCAACCTGAAAAG
>CAYUGH010000115.1:0-5580 GCA_964444195.1 uncultured Chitinophagaceae bacterium | reverse complement strand
CAAAGCGTATCATGCGAAAAAGCAGGAAAAGGCTTCGCCATTACTTTTACCAATACGCTGTCTTTGCTGCTGCAGCCGGGCTTATCGACAAAGGCGGTTTCTACAACATATTGATAAACTGTATCCTTTTCGTTTGAATTGGATAACCCGACATAGGGATTGGAAACGGTGGCAGATGAAAGCCCGGAAGACGGACTCCAACGATAGGAATATCCATCCGTAGCATCTCCTCCTAACCTTGCCAAACCGCCACTGCAAAACTCTGCGTCCGATCCCGCCTGCGAGGGCGGCATTTCGGTATAAATTTTTACATTACGTATGCTGTGTTTGTCGTTAAATCCTCCGGTAGATGCCGTGAACCCAAAATATCCGGTGAAATTAAATGTTTGGAATGCGGTGAGGTATTCAACCCCATTGAGGGATACTTTTATGTTCCCTTCATTGTATTCAATCCGGCATTTATTATAAGTGGTTGACCTTATAAAACTTAATTGACCATCATTATTATTCCGCGTGGGTTGCCCATTGCATTCATCATAACCCGAACCCCAACGGATCTGCAATTTTGGAATGCGGTCAGACCCGCAATTCATCCAGGTATCCAGTACAACTTTTAACCCGTTGGCCGAAGCGGGTATGCCTACCCCTCCCCCGGTTACAAAGCCGGATGGCGGAACATCGAGATAACAAAAAGAAATCCCATCTGCCGAGTTACCCTCAAAAATTCTGAATTCAAATTCGGCGATCCATTTTTTACACTGCGAAAGATTAATTGGCGTATTGTAAAAAATGGCTCCCGATGATGTAAATACCACTTCGGTCAGGATGACCTCCCCGTTGGAAGGATTCCCTGGAGTGTTGCCTGTTTTGGCAGCGCCCTGCATATTCCAACCAGCGGTATTAATAGGTACACCCTGCAGACTGGCAAATACAAAGTCCTGCGCTATTAATTTTTCTGAAATGAAAATTAAAAGAAATGAACACAGAATACTGAACCCGGCAATGCTGATATGTTTTCGGAATTTTTTCACGCAGCTTTACCGGGCTACCGTACAATGGTTACAGAACCTGTCATCGGTTTCAAACTATTTTTAGGGTCAACAATATAATAATAGGTGCCTACCGGTATTGGATTTCCTCCCACTTTGCCATCCCATGGCCTCGGATAGCCGGTACTTTCAAAGATTGATTTGCCATACCTGTCAAATATCCTTACCGTGGCGCCGGGGTAAGTATCGAGGTATTTAATGATCCAGGTGTCGTTAATACCATCGCCGTTCGGGCTGAAGGCATTTGGAATTTCCGGTTTCAGTAACCGGTGTACAAAAACCTCATCGCTCGCGCTGCAACCTCCTTCCCCGGTTACAGTTAAGGTATAAGAAATATCGTCCAGCGGGCTCGAAGTGGGTTGCAAAATATTTGGATTGTCAAGCCATGTATCGGGTGTCCACAGGTATTGGTAATTGGTGCTGCCGGTTGCAGAGCCGCGCAAAATAACTTGTCCGCCGGATAATACAAACTGGTCGGGACCTGCATCTACTACAGGATAAGGATGAATGATAATTTGTTTGGCCAACGTATCAGAGTTACACCCAATAGCTGTCCGGTAATACATGCTTACCCCGAAAGTACCGGTTTTGGTATATGTTTTTGTTGGGTTCTGTTGGGTGGAATTAGTTCCATCATCAAAATTCCAGTTCCAGCCCGTAATGGTATTGCTTAATGGATTGCTTTGGTCGGTGAATTGTATGGCTGCACCGAGGCAAACTGCGTCCGGATTGGCAGACCAGTTGGCCATAGGTTGCGCGTAAATGGTATTGATGATTTTGGCGGTCGTATCTTTGCAACCTCTTGCACTTGTTGCAATCAACTCTACAGTGTATGGCCCTACAGCGGAGTAATTGTACACCGGGTTATCCTGTGTGCTGGTGGCACCCGGAGGGCCAAAGTTCCATACATAAGTAAGAGGTGTGCCCCCGGTTCCGCCAACCATTGTTTTATTGGTAAACTGTGCCCTGCCCAATGGTAAACATACAGGATCGGTTGGGAGATCAAAATCGGCATTTGGCGCCGGATGCACGGTTAATGTTTTAGTTGTCACTGTGCTAATACAACCACTATCGGTGGTTACCCTTAGTGTGACCGAATAATTTTGTGCGGCCGTATAAGTCCTGGTAAAAGGAGCACCGTTATTCCTCGTTTCGGTTATCCCGTTGCCATAGTTCCAATCCCATGCAACCAGGTTATTGGCATTGGCTACACTGGTGCTGGTAAAAGTTATCGGGGCATTTATGCAGGTAGCGGCCGAAATATCGAAGTTAGCAGTGGGCGAAGGCCAAACCCTTACATTTCCATTGGTAGAATCGGTACAGCCAGCCGTGGTAAGGTATTTATACTGAATGGAAAATACGCCCGCGCCGGTTATTTTGGGATCGAAGAGGCCATTTGGATTGGTAATACCCGGCCCGCTGTAAACACCTTGCCCTGCATTATTTCCTGCATCAAAACCCTGGGTTATTTGCCTTGGATTAGCATCGAGGCAAATGGAAGGTATGGTACTCAGCGTTGGCGCGGGAGAGGCTTGCAGATCAATGGTTTTGGTAAGATCATTTACACAAACATCCCCTGAAAATGCCCTGAGCCTTACCTGCACCTGCTTAACTGCAGGGGAAGAAAATGGTGTGTATTTTTTGGTGTAGATTCCGTCGAACACAGGGTTTTCATCCTGCGTGGTGTCATTGTTATTGGTTCCAAAATTCCAGTACACAATTACCCTGGTAATCACCCCAAAGTTTACGGTTGATTTGTTTCTTATTTGCACCGGCAGGTTGCTGCAAATGTTTCCCTGTGTTACAATATCAAAATTGGCCTGGGGTTTATCGCCGTTTACGGTAAGGTTCTGCGTCAACGAATCGGCGCAGCCAAGGTTGCTGGTGGCAACAAGTTTTACCGGGTACACAGCAGCAGCGGTGTACTTGTGTCTTCCATCGGCAATCACACTTGTATTTGGGTTGCCTGCATTTGCATTGGGGTCGGCAAAATTCCAAAGCCAGGTTACCTGGTTCAGGGTGCCATCGCTAATGGTGGTGCTGTTGGTAAACTGGGCAAAGGCGTCATTCAAACAAACTTCGGGCAAAGTAAACCCTGGAACGGGTATGGTACCAACGGTTATGATTTGCTGTGCAGTATCGCTCATGCAACCGGCATCTGTAGTTACCACCAGTTTCACCGTATAAGTTCCGGTATTGGGGTAAGCAAAGGTAAAAGGCACACCCGTGTTTTTGTCGAACACCTGGCCGTTGCCCATGATCCAGTACCAGCGCACAATGGAACCGCTTGTGGTGGTGCTGGTGTTGGTAATGTTTATATTCCTGTTTTGGCAAAACGGGCCGGCCAGGGTAAAAGCAGCAACCGGTTTTGGATTTGAAATAACAGGTTTTTGAATTGTATCGCTTACACAGCCAAAATTGGTATGCACAGCATGTAGAACCTGCCTGTTTCCTGGGGTAAGATATTTATGTGCAACGGGATTACCGGTTCCAAAAGTGTTATCCCCAAAATTCCAAAGCCACTTAGTGATGGTACTACCTGCCGCTACCGCGGTACTTGTAAACCTTGCCGAATCAACGAGGCAGGAGGAATAATTAATGGTAAAATCAGCAGTTGGCTTGGCGTGTACCACAATCTCAAAATCAAGTTGTTGCTCACCTGTACAGCCATCGGAGGTAGGGTTGGTGGTAAATACCGTTACCTTATTGGTGCCGGGTGTAGGAAAAGTGTAGGTTCCCGGCAAAGGAAACCTGTAAAGCGTTTTGCCATCGCGCTGATAAGTTGAATCAGCTACGGGATTATCAATCACCACATCGGGAAACAGCCCGTAGAAACGCCAGTCTATTTTGGTTGCGGGGAAAGGAAGCGTAACAAATAACTGGCTGCTTATTTGCTGACAAGCACCCGCATTATCCACCGATTGGTATGGATCGCGGATGGTGAGAAACTGTGAAAGATCCTTTACATTGGTACCCGCATTATATCCGTAAGATTCCACATTGCCATATCCATAAGCTATGCAGGAAAAGCTTGAATCGGCTGTTAATTGCTGAACCGGGTTGCCCGATGAAAGCGTACTTACATTTTCCTGCAAATAGCTATAGATTGTTCCCGGAATTGTTTGGAAGTTGCCCGAAGGAGGATTGCCGTTTATTTTGAAAGAAGGTGCCGCTGTTGAAGGAATAATGATGTTCAGGTAGCATTGGGTGACATTGCTTTGGCCGGTCGGTACGCTATTCTGGTGTGCACTAAAAACGGTAATATTATTGATGGTTTGCTCAATGGGGTTCAAAATAACCATTTCGGGGTCGGCTGGCCAGGGGCAATTGCCTGCCCCACCCGTGCCCGCGCAATTTGCGGGGTTGCGCGTATCACAGGTTTGAGAATTCATGTACTGCACCACCTGGATGGGTTTATCGGCCACTATCCGGGTAGGCAAATTGGTCTCAAATTCTGCAAACCCATTGGCATTTACGGTAAGTGCCGTGCTTACTCCATTCTCCGTTTTGGTAATGGTTGTACCGGGCTGGGTAGTGAATACACGGATAATGTCGCGCTGCCTGTTGGCAAACGGAGCAGTTAAAAATGTTTTGCCAAACGACCTGGTGGGAAAGAGTTGCTGATACAGGTTGTCCCCACCGGATGCGGCTGCACAATTAAATGCCGACCAGGTAGTAGCGGCAAAAACCCCGATCGGTTTGCAGGCTACTGTCCCCGAAGAAATAGATTTTACAATGGTTCCCGAAATATCGGCCAGGTTGGCAAATTGTATCTGGTAAACATCGCCGGGGTTGGCAAGCGTAATTGAATAAGTGGTTCCTGATGGCCTGGCGCCATTTGCACTTACCGCCTTGGGTGTAATTTCAACAATGGTATTAGTTTCTTTGGCCACTATATTAATTACCCCCCTTCCACCAATGGTTCCATTGTTAGAAACGCTTGCATAACTTGGTACTACATATTCCCTTCCCCAGGTGGGCGTTGGCAGCACCAGGGTTGAACCTGACCTGGCAGAACGGATAATATGCGAGTAAACCACTACGGGGATATTCGAAGTCACCTTGATAGAGGAGCCCACTTTTATCCCATCTACCTGGTCCTGGTAAATGGCTCCATTGGGGGCATCGCTGCTGGGGGTAGAGCCTAAAAATATGCGTTTAACCGTGTTGGCTGCAATGCTGAAGGTTATTACAGGACCACCATTTCCAACCTCAACCTGCCCGGTAGCGGCCTGGTCGCTGGTAATATAAATACCCATTACAGCGAGGGTTGCATCTACATGCGCCGGAAATGTGATATAAAATTCTTTGCCTTTATTGGAAAAGTCTTGACCGGTACCCTTTTCACCCAAAACAAGAATCGCCAGCCCTGTAAGAAATATCCTGAAAAATTGCATCAATCTATAGAGTTAGTTTGGGAATGCGCAAATTACCTGAATTATTAAAGCCGCCCCGAAAGAACGTTAAAAAAGAAAGCTAAATTGTATTATTATCAATCAGATAGGACATTGATTCCGGTCCAAGGTTAAAT
>CAYUGH010000114.1:0-12365 GCA_964444195.1 uncultured Chitinophagaceae bacterium | reverse complement strand
GCCCTGTTCTTCCAGTTCAGTGGCGGCAATTTGCATGCCATTATAAAAATCAAGGTTGTTCATCAGGGAGGCAGGCATGGTTTTGGTATAAACCAGTTTGCCGTTTACCACAGCCGAATCAAGCATCAGGGGGATAAAAACAGTTATCCTGGGTTTGGGCATATTGCTTCCCTGGGCCGGCGTTTGCAACGGCAATAGCCCGAGAACTATCAGAAAAGCAATCAATCCCCCGGTGTGTTTTACCATAGATGTTTGTTTGTTTAAGTTTGCAAGATTAGGAAACATACCTGTTTGTGACCCTGTCATTTGAACAAAATTGGGTATGCTTTGGTAAAGTTGCCATAAAATACTATTAAAACTAAAAAAAGCCGCGCCATATTTGGGTTTCACTTACCTTTGCCGCTCAAAATTTTTAAGAACTATGAAATCAATTACAATCGAAGGGAACCTGAGGACCGGAACGGGTAAAAAAGCCACCCACGCGTTACGCTCTCAGGATCAAGTGCCTGGTGTAATTTACGGGGGTGCACAGGAAGTGAATTTTTATGCCGCTGCCAGTGCTTTCAAATCCTTGGTTTACACCTCCGAATTTATGCTGGCCGATATAGTGGTAGATGGTAAAAGCTACCGCTGCATTATGAAAGACCTGCAGTTTGACAAGGTAACCGACCAGTTGAACCACGTAGATTTTCTGGAACTGGTTGACGATAAGGCAGTTATCGCTAATCTTCCTTTAAAGTATGTGGGAAGCTCAGTGGGTGTAAAAGCCGGTGGTCGCCTCATTGTTAAAATGAAGACCCTGAAGGTGAAAACACTTCCTAAAAACCTGCGTGAATTTATCGAAGTGGATATTACAAACCTCGAAATCAACGAGAACATCAGGGTGGAAGATGTTAAGCTTCCTGAAATGGAAATTCTTAACTCCCCGAGGATTCCAATGGCGTCAATTGTAATGACCCGCCAGTTGAAGCAGGAAGAAGCTGCCGCAGCTAAGGATGAAAAGAAGAAAAAGTAAGATTTGGCACCTGGTGCCGATTATAAAATCCCCGGGCTGTAAAAGGTTCGGGGATTTTTTTATAAAACAGGTATGAAAAAGTTTCTTTTGGTGGGATTGGGCAATATAGGCGCCGGGTATGCCCATACGCGGCACAATATTGGCTTCGATGTGGCCGATGCATTTGTATCGAAAAACGGTGGGACCTGGCGGATTGACCGGCTGGCCGAAGTGAGCGAGATAAAACTGAAGGGCCGCACCATTATTGCCATCAAGCCTACCACATATATGAACCTTTCAGGCAGGGCATTCCGTTATTGGATGGATAAGGAAAAGATAGTGGTTGAAAATACGCTGACCATTGTGGATGAGCTCGCCATTCCGCTGAATAAGCTCCGTCTTCGCCCTTCGGGAAGCCATGCCGGTCATAACGGGTTGAAAGATATTGAGGCCGCGTTGGGTACCGATCAATACCCCCGGCTAAGGTTTGGCATTGGAAACGATTTTCCCAAAGGCAGGCAGGTTGATTTTGTACTGGGCCGCTGGACCGAGGCCGAAAAAACAGTGGTGGTTAAAAAGATTGACGCCACCGTTTCGCTGGTTGAAACTTTTGTGCTGATGGGAATTGACGCTGCTATGAACCAATTCAACCATTTAAAATTTTGACAATTGTCAATATTTGTTAAACGGTTGTATTCGGGGAAATAAAAATGTACTTTTGAAGTGGTAGAGAATTCCTCTTACTTATTATTACCCGAAAATTTAAAACATATTTATGAAAATATTATGCGTTGGACGCAATTATGCCGACCATGCTAAGGAGCTAGGCAACCAGGTGCCCGACGAGCCTGTAATTTTTCTAAAACCTAAAAACTCCCTGCTTTCGCCCGGAAATAATCTTTTTTACCCCGCTTTTACCAACGAGTTGCATTATGAGTGCGAATTAGTGGTAAAAATCAATAAGAACGGGAAATTTATTCCTTCGTATCGCGCCCGGAATTATTACGAAGAAATCAGCCTCGGCATTGATTTTACGGCCAGGGATATACAGGACAAACTGAAAAAGAAAGGCCTGCCCTGGGAAAAAGCCAAAGCCTTTGATTCATCGGCTGCGGTCGGCAATTTCATCCCGCTTTCCGGTCTTTCAAACCCCAAAAACATTCATTTCCAATTATTCAAGAATGGCGAATTGGTGCAGGACGGCCATACCCGCGATATGATCTTCAGCATTGATTCACTGATTGCCGATATCTCGCAGTATTTTTCACTCAATATTGGCGACCTTATTTATACCGGCACTCCTCCCGGCGTAGGCGAATGCGTAATCAGCGACAAGCTGGAGGGCTACCTCGAAGGCAGGAAATTGCTTGAACTGACCATAGAATAAGGGCAGGGAGTTTTTTTGCATTTTCAAGTTTTCATTTCACAGCGGGGAACTACTTATTTTCGCGCCCTGTTTTACACAGGATTTGCTTCCTTATGATACAAAATTCCCTATTGCTAAGGGCCTGGCGGTTAATGTCGGCAAGCAGGCACATGGCATTTATATATGATACCAACCGCAATATTTGCCGGTATGTTCATTCCACCAGCCTTGGGCACCAGGCCATACAAATGGCCGCAGGTTTTTTACTAAAACCCCACGATTGGGTTAGCCCTTACTACCGCGATGAAAGTTTGTTGCTTGCCCTTGGGTTTACCCCGGGTGAACTGATGCGGCAGTTATTGGCTAAGGAGGACGACTATTTTTCGGGCGGCAGAAGCTATTATGGGCATCCCAGCAGCCTGCTGCCCGATAAACCCAAAATCATTCACCAGAGCAGTGCCACGGGCATGCAGGTAATTCCGGCTACCGGGTTGGCGCATGGTTTGCAGTTTTTGCAGCAAATTGATTCGCCCAAATTTCAAAAGGGCGCTGATGGGGAATTGCCTGTGGTGGTCTGTTCGCTGGGCGATGCTTCCATTACCGAGGGTGAAGTGAGCGAGGCTTTCCAGGTGGCGGTGCTTAAAAAGCTGCCCATTATTTACCTGGTACAGGATAACCAATGGGGCATCAGCGTGCAGGCATCTGAAGCGCGGGCCATGGATGCGGTTGATTTTGCAAAAGGCTTTAGAGGAATGCATGCCGAAAGGGTAGATGGAACTGATTTTGAGGCTTCTTACACCGTTTTACAGGAAACAATAGAAAAAGTGCGTGGTGGAGAAGGGCCTTTTCTTATCCAGGCTGAAGTTCCATTGCTGGGCCACCATACCAGCGGGGTGCGCAAGGAATTTTACCGCAGCCTGGATGAGTTGCAAAAAGAATCTCAGCGCGACCCGGTAGCCAAACTCAGGAACCGGCTGCTGGAAATTGGCATTTCACCCGAACACCTTGATGCGGTGGAAAAGGATGCTACCAGGCAGGTAGAGCAGGCATTTGCTGAAGCACAAAATGCCCCCGGACCAGATACTGGCAAAGTGCAGGCGCATGTTTTTGCCCCAACCGCTGTGTTGGAGGAAAAAGGAGAACGTTCCCCCGCAGGCGCACAGCCAATCATTATGGTAGATGCGGCGTTGTACGCTATCCGCGAACTGATGGAAGACCACCCCGAAGCGCTTTTGTATGGACAGGATGTGGGCCGCAGGCTGGGAGGGGTTTTCCGCGAAGCGGCCACGCTTGGCGAAACCTTTGGCGATCACCGGGTTTTTAATACCGCTATTCATGAGGCTTACATTATTGGCAGCACGGCCGGCATGAGCGCAGCAGGCGCCAAACCGATTGTGGAAATACAGTTTGCCGATTATATCTACCCCGGTTTCAACCAGTTGGTAAGCGAATTGAGCAAAAGCTGCTACCTGAGTATGGGCAAGTTCCCCGTGGGTACGGTCATCAGGATTCCCTGCGGGGCCTATGGTGGTGGCGGGCCTTACCATAGCGGCAGTATTGAAACCACACTATTAAGTATCAAGGGAATAAAACTGGTGTATCCCTCCAATGCCGCTGATATGAAGGGGTTGATGAAGGCTGCATTTTACGATCCCAACCCGGTGGTAATGCTCGAACACAAGGGGCTGTACTGGAGCAAAGTGCCGGATACCGAAGCCGCTAAATCCCCCGAGCCTTCGCGGGATTACCTGGTTCCGCTAGGAAAGGGCAGGGTAGTGCAGGCGGCCGATGCGGGCATGGTAAAAAGGGGGGATAGCTGCTGTGTGATCACCTACGGAATGGGTGTGTATTGGGCTCAAGCCGCTTCGGCATCTTTTCCAGGCCAGGTGGAAATCATTGACCTGCGAACGCTGTACCCGCTGGATGAAGCGCTGGTAATGGAAACGGTTAAAAGGCACGGCAAATGCTTAGTGCTGACCGAAGAGCAGCAAACCAATAGTTTTGCTGAAGCGTTGGCAGGCAGAATTCAGAAAAAATGTTTCCGTTGGCTTGATATACCGGTGGAGGTGCTGGGGGCGCTTGATTTACCAGCAGTACCCATAAACCTTGCACTGGAAAAGGAAATGCTGCCCAATGCGAATAAAGTGCAGGCGCGATTAGCTGAAATTTTATCTTATTGAGGATAGAAAGTGTAGGAAGCCTTATTGCATTTTTCAATGATTTGGCACTCAGGAAATTGCCGAAACTTTTGAATGTAGATGGCAAGTCTATGTATCACTTTTATTGTAAAAACAAGGAAAGGCTCCTTTCGGAACCTTCCTGGTAGCGGGGAGCAGACTTGAACTGCCGACCTTCGGGTTATGAATCCGATGCTCTAACCAGCTGAGCTACCCCGCCAAACGGGCGGCAAAAGTAGTAAAAATCAGCATTATTAGAACAAGCTATTCAATTTTTTTTGTTTATGGCAGGCTTAATTTCCTTTTATAAGAATCTCTTTTTATCCCTTCTCTTCCACCTTATTTTCGAATACCTTTTAGAGATTAGGTTTCCAATGCGTTATTCTTTTTTTTCAGATACTCCGAAGGAGTTATTTGGTACTTCGCCTTAAAACTGGCGCTGAAATGCCTGGGGTTGCGGAATCCCGAAGCGTAGGCGATCCCGGGGATATTGCCAAACTCGGTGTCGAGATAATGCTTTGCCCGTTTCAGCCGCATTTCATGTACAAATTCAGATGGGGCTAAGCCGGTAAGGGCTTTGAATTTTTTGTGAAACGTGGCCTTCACCATACTAATTGATTCTGCTACTTTATCAATATTAAATTGTGGGTCAGGCATTTTTTCTTTCACAATAGCTAATATTTTGTTCAGGAAAAATTCGTCCAGCGATGTAAGCCGTTCCGAACCGGGTTCCGGCTTCATGCTCATTTTATCCTCCAGCATGGCTTCGAGCAGTTTTTTCCGCTTCCCTGCAAGGTTGTGGATAGCAGCCGAAAAGAACTCTTCTTCGAAAGGCTTGGTAATATAGTAATCCGCCCCATATTCAAGCCCATCCAACCGGTTTTCCACTTCGATTCTATCGATCAGCAGCACAACCGGGATATGGCTTGTAGCAATGTTCTTCTTCAACCTGTTCAGCATTTTTATGCCATCCATTTTGGGCATTATCATATCGCTCAGCACCAGGTCGGGCAGCAATTCGTTGGCCATTTCCAGCCCCTCTACGCCATTGCCTGCCACTTCTATACGGTAGGTTCTGCTTAAAAGGGTATGTAAAGATGCCTTGAGTTCGGCATCATTTACCACCAGCAAAATAAGCGGTACGGGGCCAACAACTGCTGCACCTACATGGTTATCCGAAGCCTGGTTTTTTGCCTGTATTTCCTTATCAGAAAGACCCTGCTCATCAACCCAGGCAGTAGAGTTTACCTCTTCGCCATCAAAATGATCCGTTTCGGTGGGCAGGTTAACCGATACCGTTAACCCACCATACCGGTTATTGAAAGCCACCACGCTACCGCTGTGCATCTGCATGATTACTTTGGATAGTGCAAGCCCGACGCCTTTTCCTTTCCCGTTTTTCCAACCGGCCTCCCCGCCTTCGTAAAACAGGTCGAATATTTTTTCAAGCTGGTCGTTAGGAACCCCCGGGCCTTCATCTGAAACCTCCAGCACAATATCATCGGTCTCCATGTCTTTTTTCAGGTACAAGGTAACAGACTTTCCCCCGGGTGTAAATTTGAATGCATTATCGAGTAGGTTGTGAACTACGGTTTCAATTTTATCCATATCAATCCAGGCTTCCCAATCACCGGGTTCGGCTTCCACGCTGAAATTAATTTTCTTTTCCCTTGAAACATCGGCAAAATAGCCCCCGATTCTTTTTACAAACGATAGGAGATCAACCCTGGTCACTATTAGTTTGGTATCGCTGCCCTGTAGCTTCCGGAGCTCGAGCAACTGGCTCACAAAACGTTTCAAGCTTGCTGTGTTCCTGCAAACCGCCTCAATATCCTGCCTGCCCTTTTCGGTAAGCGGTTCGTTTTTTTGAATTTCCTCAATCGGGTTGGTGATGAGCGTTAATGGCGTTCTCAGTTCCTGCGATACATTGGTAAAAAAGTTCAGCTTCAGTTCAGCCAGTTTTTTCTCCAAGGCCAGTTTTTGCCTGGTTCGCAACATGGTAAGTGAAGTGCGCCAAACTACCAGCAGGACCAAAGCAGCCAGGATGAGGTAGAGGGTATAGGCCCGTCCCGTTTTCCAGGGATGGGGCTCAATGGTTATATGCAGGCTTTTGGCAGGTTCGTTGCTGTACAGTTCGTTGTTCAGGCATTTTACCTCGAACAGGTAATGGCCCGGAGGCAGGTTGGTATAGATGGCCCTCAACACTGCATCGTTATTGCGCCAGCCGGTATCGAAACCCTGTAGCCGGTATGCATACACTTGTTTGCCACCCGACCGGTAATCGGGTACGGTGTAATCAATGCTGATGTTATTCTGATCGTGACGCAGCGTAATGGCATTGGTATAGTTAATTGAATATTTCAAAATGCTATCTATGCCACCGGCCACCGCATCTTTATTGTTTACCTGCAGGTTGGTAAATACTATCCTCGCGGGGATTGTATGGTCTGCAATACTGTCGGGGTAAAAAGACAGCAACCCTTTTTGTGTGCCAAAAACGAGCCTTCCATCGGCCATCTTTGCTGTTGCGGCTTCGGAAAATGCATAATGCGGCAAACCATTATTCGAATTGAAATTCCTGAATGTGGAATGTTGGGGATCGAACCTCGACAAACCGGCCTGCGTAGCTACCCACAACTGTTGTTTGTCATCTTCCACACAGGAAATAGTGTAATCGTTTGCCAAACCCTGGCTGGTAGTAAAAACCTTAAACTCCAGGGCTTTCAATGGGTCGTTACCAATGGCTTGGTTCAGCCCTCCGCCCGAGGTAGCCAGCCACATATTGTTTCCTGAATCGCGCAGTATGTATTGAATATCGTTGTTTCCCAGGCTTTCAATGTCTCCCGGTACCTTCTGGTAAGCGGCAAACCTGCATGTGCCGGGTTGTGCTGTGCCTGCCACCAACAGCCCATCGGTTGTGGCGAGCCAGAGGTTACCCTGTTTATCAAGCGCCATATGCCTGATATTCCTGAAGCCGGATTTTGGGTATTCACTCAAATAGTCGCGGTCATGTATAAATATTGAGTCGCCCATGCCTGGCATCAACAGGTTCAGCCCGTTATCAAAGCTGCCAATCCAAACCCGCCCCGCTGAGTCTTCAACCAACGAGTAAACCTGGTTGCTGCTAAGGCTGTTGGGGTTTTCAGGGTTATGCCTGTAGCGAAAAAGCCTGTATTTGGTTTCGCCTAAATCAAGCGGCACGGCTTTATACAATCCGTTGGCCTTTGTTCCCAACCAAATGGCGCCGTTTTTAGCCTGCATAATGGTATTAACCTGCCCCAGCCCGTTTTTGGGAAAATTGTAAAACAGGTTCGCGAGTGGTTTACCGTTTTCAAGGACATACAGGTTTCCGCTTTCCGCGCCAACCCAAAGCCGGTTTTTACGGTCTTTAAAAACCGCCCGCACTTCATTGTCGGCAGGGAAAGCACCCGGGCTGGAAAGCGACTGAAGATTAAAATTGTTTTGTTGAAAGCTGATCTTTTCAATGCCCGGTTCACCGGTTAGCAACCAAAGGGTGCCCGCAGGATCATAATAAACCGACCGGACAATATTGGAAAGCAACCTGTTTGGGGAACTGGTTTCCCGGTAAAAATTTTCGATGGCATCCTTGGCCGGGTTGTAATAGCCAAATCCACCGCCTTTCAGGTTTACCCAAACCTTGCCTGATGAATCTTCAAAAACCCTGAAATAGTCGCCACTGTTATTTTGCCCAGTGTATAATGGCTGGTAGGTTGAAAACCCTGTGCTTGAAGGCGAAAATCGTAAGGCGCCCTGCCAGGTGGGTTTTATCCAGATATTGCCCTTCCGGTCTTCAAAAAGCGTGGATAGCGGCTCACGGGTATTGTACAGGTATTTAAGGGTTTGCCCGGTTTTGAGGTCGGTCACCAGCAATTCGCCTGACGAGCTAACTGCAAAAAGCCTGGTCCCTGCCCGGTTTACCAGCATGTCATTCAGCCTGAAACTGCTCCGTTTCCTGTATTCATATTGCTTTGTCAGCGTGTCGAAAACATATTGCCTGCCTTTGGTAGTGCCGAAGTACAGTTTTCCGCCTCCATCTGCCATGCAGGTAAAGTTTGTGCTGTCCGACACAAATCCCCAACCGTTGTTCCGGTAAATACCTGATTTATCCTTTACGAGGCAGATCACTCCTTTTGGCGAGCCTACCCAAATTCTTCCGGCTCCATCTTCCTTAAAAAAATTGATCTTGTTGGAGGGCAGCGCGAAATTTTTTATGGCGCCGGTGTTGTATCCAACATGTTCCATTGAATTTGAGCTGGGGTCTGAAAGCATCAACAGCCCATTTTCCATTGTTTCTAACCAAATTTCATTTTTAGAAATTGTGATAATTTGTTTGAACTGGTATTTGGCTCCGGTTTCATATTGTAATACGGCTGAAAGGGGGAAAAATTGGCCGGTGCGTTTATCGAAGCGGTAAACCTGCCCGTCTGCGGTCCTGATCCACAGATGTAGAAAATCATCTTCGACAACCTGTTCTACGCGGGTGTTTGCCAATTGCGACAAATCGCCCGGCGATGATTTGAAGGTAACGAAGCGGTTTCCATCAAAACGGTTCAGCCCGTTCGGGGTGCCAAACCACATAAATCCTTCCTTGTCTTTAAAAATGCAGGTGACCATATCGTGCGACAGTCCGTCTTCGGTATTGTAATGGTCAATGTTGAATTTCGGTTGGGCATTGGCAATATCAGGCAAATAAATGGCCAGTAGGCTATAGAGGATAAGCAGGTATCTGGCGGTTCTATTCATCGCAAAAGGGATTAATAGCCTGGGAGGTTTTTTTTAGAATACCCGAAAGTAATGGTTTTCGGGTGATTGCGAGAGGCGAAAGTGAAAGGAACAATTGGTAAGCGGAATGCAATCCAAATCCATATTTCATTACATTGCAGGCAGTCCGCTTATTTTCAAATCTCCCAATCATTATGCTTGATATAGTAATAGAAGCCCGCAAAGCTGCACTTGCGCCGGGTATGGATGTCCGCAGGATTCTCCCGTTCAGGCTTCGCCGCATGGTGGGGCCGTTTATTTTTATGGACCATGCCGGTCCGGTGGATATTGCCCCGCAAAATGTTTCCAATATGGATGTGCTGCCGCATCCGCATATCGGGCTGTCAACGGTGAGCTATTTGTTTGGCGGTCAGGTTACGCATCGCGATAGCCTGGGTGTACAACAGGTAATCCGCCCGGGCGAGGTAAACTGGATGACGGCGGGTAGTGGCATTGCCCATTCCGAGCGGTTTGAAGACCCCGCAACATTGGCCGGTGGAGCACTTGAAATGATCCAAACCTGGGTGGCGCTTCCTGAAAAGGACGAGGAAGCTAACCCCAGCTTCGATAATTATGCTGCCGCAGAGCTACCTGTGTTTACCGATACAGGCGTATGGATGAGGTTAATTGCAGGTAATGCTTTCGGTCTGAACAACAATGTAAAAACACATTCACCCTTGTTTTACCTGCATGTTGTGCTGCAGCCCGGCGCACATTTCGGCCTGCCAACAGGGCACCCGGAAAGAGGTATCTATATTGCCAAAGGAAGCCTTGAGCTGGCTGGGATTACCTACGTAGCCGGGCAAATGCTGGTATTTACAAAAGGTGTTGACCCACTGATTATTGCAAAAGAACCTACTACCCTGATGTTGATGGGCGGGGAACCACTTGGCGAAAGGCATATCTGGTGGAACTTTGTTTCTTCACGCAAAGAGCGGATTGAGCAAGCCAAGGAAGATTGGAAGCAGGGCCGTATTATTTTACCCCCAAATGATAACGAGAGTTTTGTACCCTTACCCGAAACCCGGATAAAATTACCCGGAACTCCACCACCAGGGGCGCTTTCCTGAAGTGGACTTAATTTATTTAGCTGGTTCGTAATTATTCAGATTGGCCTTGCATACAATTGTAAGCCCTTAGGTAATTATATTCTGATTTATGGAATTGGAATACCATTTCTATCCAGATTGAAGATTCTATGAATTCTTTTTAAAAAAATATTTTACACTAAGTCGATAGATTTGGTAGAATAATAAAAATTTACCATCTTCGCTCCTGTTATCGCAATTTGAGAGGAAGCTATCAACAACAGGATGCGGTTTATTAAATTGTTTTCAGAGGCATTTCACATGAATATTATTGAATAGGTATTTTATATGATAGGCAATTATTTTCATTAGCAAGCAGTATCGTTAGGCGGGCCGGTATCTACCGGCTGCCATTATTTTTAGCCGTGTGGCCGAGTGGAGAGGCACAGGTCTGCAAAACCTTTCACGTGGGTTCGATCCCCACCACGGCGTCCAACTAAAACAACAATCACCATGCTATTTTTCACGATTAATCAAATGCTTGAGTTGCTGGAAAGCAATATGGTCGCCAACAAATCCCTCAATGGAGAAACACAAGTTTTTATTGACAACGATCAGCTTCAAATTGGAGATTTTAGCCAGGCCCTTGTGTACAGGAGTTTGCTCAATAAAAAGAGTTACGATGAGCATTTAACCATTTTGGAAGAAAAGAGAAGGATGGTGTTGGACCGAAAGGCAAAGGGGGGACTGCTTTCCGCCAACGAAGACATTGAGTTTGAGGCATTAAATGAAAGGAAAAGGTATTTTGAAACCCATCAGCAATTGCCTCATTTAACCCATAATGAGATACTTGAAATGATACAATACTAAAATTTAGTACATAAATTATTCAACATGCCCTAAATAATAAAGTTTGAATCTGAACATTCTTGCTTTTGCTGTGCCGTTGTTTTTAATATTAATGGGAATTGAGTTTGGGATATCTAAAATTCAAAAATCAGCCTATTTTAAATTCAATAATTCCATTGCCAATATCAGCATTGGCATTTGTGAACGGATGACTGAAATTTTTGTTGCAGGAACATTCTATTATATATACGATTATGTTCAAAAGCACTATGGTTTATTCAAAATAAAACCCGGGTTGGTTTGGTGGATATTATTGCTTTTCCTTACGGATTTTGTGTGGTATTGGTACCATCGTTTTGCACATGAAATAAATATTTTTTGGGCGGCGCATGTGGTTCATCATCAGAGCGATGATTTTAATTACACGGTAAGTGCCCGAATTACCGTGTTTCAGTCCTTTATCCGGATGGGGTTTTGGATCATTTTACCCATACTGGGTTTTCCTGCCTGGATGATTACCTCCATACTGGTTGTACATGGTGTTTATCCGTTTTTTACGCATACCAGGCTTATTGGTAAATTGGGTATTCTTGAATATATCCTGGTAACCCCTTCTCACCATAGGGTTCATCATGCTTCCAATGAAAAATATCTTGATAAGAATTATGGGGATATGTTTATTATCTGGGACAAATTATTTGGTACGTTTCAAAAGGAAGGTGATGAAGAAATTACTTTCGGTCTTACAAAGCCGCTGGATAGCCACAGCTTTCTTTGGCAGCATTTTCATTTTTTGGCTGAAATGTTATTGGCATTGAAAAATGAAAGAGGATGGAAAAATAAATTGGCGTTGGTTTTTGGCAGGCCTGATCGAATTTATCCCGGGTACCGGGAACAGGCCGAATCGTTGTTCCGGATAAAGAAAAGTAAGTCTGTTCAATCGGTAAAAATTAACCGCTATGTAATTTGGCAGATCGCTTTAACCTGTTGCAGCGTCTTTTTTCTTATTTTATTTGAGCAATATGTTCCATTGTACCAGCAAATCCTTGTAGCATTAATCATCCTGATTACCCTTATTAATATCGGGGCCATTTTAGAGCAGAAAAAGTGGATATTTTATCTTGAAGTAGCCAGGGCAATTGTTTTTACCATAAGTATCGGCTTTCTTT
>CAYUGH010000113.1:0-12473 GCA_964444195.1 uncultured Chitinophagaceae bacterium | reverse complement strand
AATGAAACACACTATTTATCGGCTTCTCCGCCTATTTAGCTGCAATGTGGGTTAGACCCCCAATGGCGCCTTTGCCTGCAAAGCCCTTGAAGATTGGCTTGCCGCTCATCCAGGGCAAAAAGGTATTTTTCTTGAAACCGCGCACCCGGTAAAGTTTCCTGAAGTGGTGGAGGAGGCGATTGGGAAAAAGCTTCCGATTCCCGAGAAGGTGAAGCCTTTGTTTGGGAAGGAGAAGAAGAGTGTGCTTTTGGAGGCCGAGTATGATAGGTTTAAAGGGTGGATGATGGATAGGAACCCCTAAACAATTTCAACCCTCGTCCCACCATGGCTTTTTGTATGTTGAATAAACGGCGAGAATTCTTACCCGTTGACTATCAATAATTTTATAATGCACTAAAAAAGGAAACTTTCTGATCCTGGCACAACGAACATCAGCGTAGCGAACCGCCGCAAACCGGGCATTCCGTTTAATACTGTTGAGTACTTTATCTAACTCTTCTGTAAGCCTGGTTCCCACCCCTTGTTGAATTTCATCATAATAACGGCGGATGTCTTTAATATCTAAAATTGATTCAGGGGAAAAGGTTACTTTATAAGGGGACAACGGTTTATTCATGTATTAACTTCATTGCATCTTCCCAGGAAATTTCGAGATGAGGGTTTTCTTCTAAAGCTTTTAAGCGACGGAATACTTCTTCCTTTTGCCATTCGGGAATTTCCGGTTCCTCCAAAACTTCAATCGCATCGAGCATTTTTAAATCCTCAATCACATCATTGGCGTATTGCTTTTTAACCTTCAGGTAATAGGTTTCTTCCATGATTTGGCCTGCCTTTTAAATTCTTAGTTTCCCAAAAATACAAAGTTTACTGAACCATTCAGTGGCTTATTTCAAAAATTATTTGGATGCTGAATATCCAAAATGAAATACAAGCCAAGGATATTAAAGCATTGCTGCAACTTGAAAATCTGGATATTCCCTACATAAAATACTGGTTTGCATCCTTAAAAATCAATACCTTTTACCTGGTAAAATGACGGATACTCCCGACCATATCAAAAAAATTCAACTGCAAAATTGGCTTTCTAAGTCTCCCATGGAAAGATTAATGCAATTTTTAAAGGACAATGATGATCAGTTCAAATTTTGGAATCAGTTGGAAGGAAGGCTGAAATCAAAGTCGTAGCACCTTTTAGTACAAATTGAATGACAAAACCTGTTCACGGATCGTTTCAACTGTTTTTGCAGATAATTTGTATTTTCATACATCAAATGCAGAAAAATATGGCTGAAACACTCAAAATGGCTGTACATCAATTGGTTGAGGAATGCAATGACCCTCACTCTTTGCAGGAGGTATTTGATATATTGGAAGCTTCAAATAAAGGAAAAGATTGGTGGCTTACTTTAAACCAGGCTCAACAAGAAAAAACGCTTGCTTCTATCAAACAGGCCAGTGAAGGAAACGTCATTTCTCATGAAGAAGTATCGAAACGGATATGGAAAAAGATAAACCAATAGTTTGGACAGAACTTGCATTGCAGGAATATGAAGAAACTATTGATTGGCTCTTAAAAAACTGGTCGCACCAAACTGCCATTAAATTTAGCGAATTGGTTGAACAGAAAGTTCACTCCATAAAAAACAACCCATTTATTGGTACCTATTCGCAATACATTGCCAATTGCCGAAAAATTTGGGTACCTCCATACCACATTATTATTTATAAAATAAGCCCAGATGCAATTAAAATTATCCGGCTTTTTGATGGAAGACAAAACCCTGCCAATTTAAATCCCTAAGATTAGTTAGCATCAATTACCTGTACACTTCCTTTGAATGGACCTGACCCACCTGCCACCATTGACATTTGAATCAGGTTTTCGAAGTAGCCAATATTTTTCTTTAAAGAAAAGAAGCGCTTATTCAGGTTAAAGTCTGTCACTTGTTTTGGTCACTCTGGATTTTCTTTTGTTGCTTCAATTTACATCGTTGGATTGCATCCTTAAAAATCAATACCTTTTACCTGGTAAAATGACGGATACTCCCGACCATATCAAAAAAATTCAACTGCAAAATTGGCTTTCTAAGTCTCCCATGGAAAGATTAATGCAATTTTTAAAGGACAATGATGATCAGTTCAAATTTTGGAATCAGTTGAAAGGAAAGTTGAAATCAAAGCCATAGCACATTTTTGTACAAATTGCCAAATATTTTTTCAGGAAAGTAGTCCCTAAATCATTCAAAGGCTCTATTTCAAAGCAAAGTTTCTTGAGCAGCAGGATGCGTATTAGCTATTACTATTCTGGGAAATGCAATGTTCGCTTCATCTCAAAAGGAGACATTGCCGTGAATAAAAAAGGGCACTTTTCTTGAAACCGCGCACCCGGTAAAGTTTCCTGAAGTGGTAGAGGAAGCTATTGAAAAAAACTTTCCATTCCCGGGAAGGTGAAGTCTTTGTTTCAAAAAGAGAAAAGGAGTGTGCTTTTGGGGGCTGATTATGAGGGATTTAAGGGGTGGATGATGAATGGTTGCTGAAATGCCTGCCCCCTCCGGCATTTTATCAAATATTGTTCTGATTGCACTATTGCAATTTATTTTAGAAGCAGCATTCAAAAATCTGCTTCTCCAATTTTTTTGCTACTTCAGCCTACTGCAGAGCCCTGTCCTTTTTCGCTTCCCTTATTTCCTTTGACAATGAAGCCAGCGACTTCTCCTGTTTGCTTTCCAATTTCATCCATTCTTATTGGTTACAAATAATATAAATATCCCCGAAGTCTCCATTTTCAGCCTTAAACATTGGTGTATTCTAACCAACAACTCCCGATAAAGAGGCTTAATACCTTAATTTTTCCTCCTTCTTTTCAAATTTTTCGGAATCGGGGCCCTTCCCTTTCTTTCCTTAGGGCCTTTTTCGCTTATGGCCGTGGGCCTGCCCTTGGATTTGCCCATTTCTTTATCAGGAACCCATTCAAAATCAATCTGCCGCTTTTCGAGGTTGGCCGCCACTACGCGGATGGTAACGGTATCCCCCATCCTGAAACTCCGGCCGGTGCGATATCCTGTAAGCGCATAATCGCTTTGAATCAAACGGAAATCATCATAATAGTTCAGGTCCTTCAGGCTTACCAGCCCTTCACATTTATGGGCAACCGTTTCGGCCCAAAAACCAAATGTAGCCACCCCGCTTATAACGCCTTCAAAACTGTCGCCAAGAAACTGCTGCATAAACTCAACCTGCTTATACTTATTGGCCGAACGTTCGCAATCCATGGCCGCGCGTTCGCGTTCGCTGCAATGCCTGCACTTTTCATCCATCCTTTTATCCACCTGAGGCTTACCATCGAGCACCTGCTGCAAAATGCGGTGCACCATTACATCGGGGTACCGCCTGATGGGTGACGTAAAATGGCAGTAATGCTCAAAGCCGAGTCCGTAATGGCCAATATTATCCGGGGTGTACACGGCTTTGGCCATGGTACGGATACCCAATTGCTCGAGCACTGCCTGCTGCGGGGTTCCCTTTGCAAGCTTGAGCATTTCGTTGAAAGAAGCTGCGATTGACTCCGGCGTATTGGTATTGAACTTGTAGCCGAATTTTCGGGCAAAAGCCATAAAAGGTTCCAGCTTTTCCTCGTTTGGCTGATCGTGCACACGGTACGGAAATGGCAGGGGCTTATCCTTAATGGTTATTTCGCTTACTTTTTCGGCAACCGCCTTGTTGGCCATCAGCATCCATTCTTCAATCAGTTGATTGGCTTCCTTGTTTTCCTTGATCATTACGCCGATCGGCTTGCCGGTTTCATCAAGCTGAAAACGCGATTCGGTAGAGCTGAAATTGATAGCGCCTTTGGCAAACCTGTTTGTACGCAGTATTTGCGCAAGCTTATTCAGAAACACAATTTCTTCTGCAAATTTCCCTTCGCCGGTTTCAATTACCTGTTGCGCATCTTCGTATGTAAACCGATGGTCGGAATGGATAACCGTTCTGCCAAGCCAAACATTTTTCACCTCGCATTTAGCATTTACTTCGAAAACCGCTGAAAAAGTGTACTTATCCTCATTGGGCCTGAGCGAACAAAGCTCATTGGATATTCTTTCGGGCAACATGGGGTTTACCCGGTCGGGCAGGTACACGCTGGTAGCCCTGGTGTAGGCCTCTTCATCAAGTTCGGTTTCGGGCGTTACAAAATGGCTGACATCGGCAATATGCACTCCAATTTCCCATAGCCCCTTTTTAAGCGGCTTAAAACTTAGAGCATCATCAAAATCCCTGGCATCCACCGGGTCAATGGTAAAGGTGAGCACTTCCCTAAAATCACGCCGCTTTTTAAGTTCGGCCGCATCAATGGTTTCGGGTAAACGGGCGGCATCTTCAAGCGCCTCATCGCTAAAGCTGAGGGAGAACCCGCTTTCCAACAAAATATCCCTCATGGCCATATCGCCCAGGTTGGCATCTGTTACAACCTCCTTCAGTTCGCAAACAGGCCGGCGATCATCCTTTCCCCAACGTAAAAATTTTACAATTACTTTTTGCTCTTCGTCAATTTCCATTTCGGGCTTCCCCTCCAATTCAAAATGAGGCATCGGCTTATCTGAATCGGGCAGAAAAAACCAACGGCCGGCGTGCTGGCGCAGGTTGCCTATAAAATCGGTCTGCCTCCTGTGCAGTATTTCATCCACCCTGCCTTCCCTCCTGCGGCCATCCCAGCCATCGCGGGTAATTTTTACGCGCACGGTATCGCCATTAAAAGCCCTGTTGTAATCGGCAGGCCTCACCAGCACATCGCCTTCAGGTTCGCCGGTTATTACA
Source organism: uncultured Chitinophagaceae bacterium (assembly GCA_964444195.1). Taxonomy (GTDB): domain Bacteria; phylum Bacteroidota; class Bacteroidia; order Chitinophagales; family Chitinophagaceae; genus Phnomibacter. The sequence continues at coordinate 7,661 of CAYUGH010000113.1, read as the reverse complement.
TAGGCAAGACCAGAGCGGGTAATTTCGAGTACCCCCTTTGCGGTTCCTTCGCTATTATTTTTCTTTTTACTTTCTTTTTGCTTTTTAGCCATGGTTAGTCTATGCCGGGTTTTAGGGGAAAGTTATCAATGAATGTAGTCAGGGCATTGTTAAACGAGTTGCCTTCATCAAACAAAAACCTGTGGTGAATAGGCAGCACATACACCGGAACGGCATTCAACAATTCTCCAAACTTTTCCAACCTTACCGCATCTTTTTCTGTGGTCAAAATAATCTTTTGCGGGCCATCCAGTGAATTAAACTTTTCAACAATTTCCTTCCAATCATCAATGGAGAAAATATGGTGGTCATTAAAATTCTTTTCAAAGTACACCGCCACATTGTTTTCGAGGTATAGTTTCAATGGCAGGGGATTTGCAATACCGCATACAAGCAGCACTTCGGTGTTTTTGTCAAGCGGTTGTGCATGCCTGTTTGAAATATGGTAAGGAATGCCGTATTCAATTGCGGTAAAAAAAACCTTCTGTGCAGGCAGTGGTTTAATTTCATGGAGATATTCTTGTTTTTCCTGCAGGCTGAGTAATGGAGGGCATTTGGTTACAATGATCATATCGGCGCGGCGGGCGCTATGCCGGTTATCGCGCAATTCACCGGTTGGTAAAAACATGTCGTGCCAGTAAGTATTGGCGTAATCGGTAAGAATAATATTTAACCCTGCCTCTATGCTGCGGTGTTGAAAAGCATCATCGAGAATTACAGCCTGTATGCCGGGCCGGTCATGCAAAAGCTGCGGAATAGCTTCTATTCTTTCCTCGCCAACCGCCACCGCCACATGCGGAAATTTTTTATGAAACTGCATGGGTTCATCGCCAATTTCAAGCGCCGAAGTGGATTCGCCGGCCAGCAGGTAGCCGGAGGTTTTTCTTTTATACCCCCTGCTGAGCACCGCTATTTCGTATGTACCTGATAAAAGCCGGAGCATATATTCGGTCATCGGGCTTTTGCCGGTGCCGCCCACACTCAGGTTGCCCACACAAATAACGGGTAAATTAAAACTGGCCGACCTGAGCCACCCCTTATCGTAAAAATAATTACGGATGGTGATGTACAATCCAACAAGCAGCGAAACCGGGAAAAGGAGCAAGCGGATACCCCTGAATAAATAGAAATTAAAAGACATACAACCTGTTCGGCGTGACGCAATAGTTTAAAGGTACATCATGGGCATCAATTGAAGGAAGCAATATTTCCGCCTCAAACCAACTGAAACCAATCTTTTGCGCATCGGGGCGGCAGGTTTGCAAATACCGGTCATAAAAACCCTTGCCATAGCCAAGCCGGTTGCCTTGTTCATCAAAAGCCAGCAGTGGTATAAAAATGCTATCCATTTTATGCGGCATTACCAATGTGCCTGACCGGGGTTGTGTTAGACCAAAGTCCGCTTCTTCCCACACAATATTTTCATCTCCCAGAAAAGCCTGCATGTGGCCCGATCCGAAATCTGCAGCCGGGTAACAAAAAGATGAAATGGAAAACACATCTTCAGCATCATCCTCAAAATACTGAATGGGAACTTCATGGTTTTGAAGAATGGGCTGAAAACTTAAAACCATGCCGCCCGTTTTTATGGGAATTTCCCTGAAATGCTCCAGCATGGCAGCTAACCGGGCGTGCATTTGCTGTTGCGTCAGGTTTTTACGCTTTTCGCGGTAGGCATTTCTTAGTGCTTGTTTGGCGTTCATGCTTCCGGTTCGGTTAAAGGTTCAAAAAAACTGAAAACAGTAGTCCCGTAATTTCTTTGATTAATAAAACCGGGGTATCCTATATAATCATTCCGGGGAGTATGCTCCAGTACAAACAGCCCATCAGGACTCAGCAATTTCTGCCCAATGATGATCTTCGGAATTTCATCAATGGTATTCAAAGCGTATGGAGGACCCGCAAAAATGAAGTCGAACTTTTCGTGGCAGGTCTTTAAAAAATCAAATACTTCCATCCTGATGGCCTGTACGCCTGTAAACCCGAAGGTGTCGAGGTTTTTCTTAATAAAGGCAAACATTTGGGGGTCCTTTTCTACAATCACGGATTTTTCGGCGCCCCTGCTTTGCAGTTCATAAGTAATGGCGCCGGTACCCCCGAAAAGGTCGAGGGTGTACAACCCTTCAAAATCAATCTTATTCTGCAAAATATTAAACAAACCCTCTTTGGCTATATCCGTAGTAGGCCTGGTATAGGGCATTTTTGCCGGAGGGTTTATTTTCCGCCCGCCGTGTTCTCCGCCAATTATTCTCATAATGGTACAAATTAACAAAACTGACCGGAAATCCACCCCAATGTTTCATTACTTATTGTATAATTTCTACATTTGGTAATGCCTATTCCTACCGACCGCCCACTTATCAGCTTCGATTGGGCTATTAAAAGATTGCTGCGCCAAAAGGCCAACTTTGGCATCCTTGAAGGGTTTCTTACCGAACTGCTCAGGCAGGATGTTATTGTAAAATCTATTCCCGAATCGGAAACCAATAAAACCCATGCAGCAGACAAATCAAGCAGGGTGGACATACTTTGCGAAAACGCCAAAGGCGAACTGCTTCTGATTGAATTGCAATATTATGCTGAATTGGATTTCCTGCACCGCATGCTTTTCGGCGTTTCAAAACTCATTTCCAATTACCTAAAAGAAGGAGAAGCCTACGAGCAGGTAAAAAAGGTATTCAGCATCAATATTGTGTATTTCGACCTTGGGCAGGGTACGGATTATGTGTATTTTGGTAAAACGGCATTTCATGGAATTCACCATCAGGATACCTTACAATTGAGTGCCACACAGCAAAAAAAATTGCAAAAAGAGCATATCCACCAGGTTTTTCCGGAGTATTACGTTATAAAAGTGAATAACTTTGACAATATAGCAAGGGATACTTTAGACGAATGGATTTTCTATTTTAAAAATAATGCACTGCCTGAACGGTATAGTGCCAAAGGATTGGATAAAGTAGAAGCTCAATTAAAAAAAGATGCCATGAACACGCAGGAACGAAAAGAATATGAGGAGCATATAAAAAATTTAGCTATTTCGCAAAGCATGCTCGAAACGGCAAAATGGGAGGGCAAACTTGAGGGCAAACTTGAAGGTAAACTTGAAGGTAAACTTGAAGGTAAATTCGAAGAACGCAGTGAAGCGAATAAGGAATTCACAACAAGCCTGATTACAAATACCGATTTTGACGATGCAAAGATTGCTACCCTGGTGGGTGTAGATGCCAGATGGGTGGCGGAAATCAGGAAGGATATTTGTTGAAATGCGCCAGGTAATGTGCGGGAATTTCACCACTATTAGAAGCCCCCTCCATCGGTTCAAAGTTTGGAAAAAAACGTTCAGCCGAAAGCCAAAGAGGTGAATCCAACTGAATAAACCCAGCTACCTTCCAACTGATATGTTGCGGTTCGATACCCCAGTTTTTACACGCATTCAGCATAAAATAAGCCACATTTTCAGGTTCGTTTGCCTGGATAGCTTTCAGTATCAGCAGGTTCCCTCCCCTCCAAATGGAAAACCAGGCAAGTTCGCCGCTAACAACCATGCAGCCCGATGCACCCGTAGCGTCGGTAGTATTTCCAACTTTAAGCAGCAATGAACCCAACGAATGCCATTGAACTACTTCGAAATGACCATTCAGCAACTCAAATACTTCTTTATTTGCTTCCCAGCCAATTACCATGCCTTCTTCGGGATGAACATCGCCCCCAAACTGCTGGCCGGTCGCTTCTCCAAATAAGGTGGTTATTTGATTTCCTACTTCAGCCGGTTCAAAAAATATAGCAGGAACAGGCAAAAAACGTTCGCTGTTCATGAAAATTTCAGTTTCAAGATGCCGAAAATTAAGCAAAGCCGATTGCTGGAGCATCCGTGGCCAGTCCTCGGTCCAATCTTCAATTCCGGTAAAAACTTCGGCGGCATCAATTAATTTCTGCTCCCTGTTCCATAGCAAAACAGATAATTGACCAGGACCTGCCTCCAATAAAAGTTTCCTGGTACCGGCCTCAAACCCTTCATTTTTCGAGGCGCTGATATGATAAGTGAGATTGACCATAAAGCCACAAACCTATATAAAATAAAGCGAGTAAAAACGTTGATTTAAAAGGCATTGCACTGATTTATACATTATACTTTAGTTTTGCCGCGTAGCAACCTTTAATGGTGAATGATTGAAATAATAATTTTAGCAGGGCTGATAATATTGAATGGTCTTTTCAGCATGTGTGAAATAGCCCTGGTTTCTGCCCGAAAAAGCAGGATGGAACAATTGGCCGATAAAGGCGTGCTGAATGCACGTAAAGTATTGACCCTCATAGAGAAACCCGAAGTTTTTATCTCCACCGTACAGGTTGGAATTACGCTCGTTTCCATCCTTACGGGTTTGTATTCAGGCGAACGTTTTGGAAAAGACCTCGAAGGAGTTTTGTTGAATAGTAGCTGGTTGGCACCTTATGCCGCCACATTGTCCAAAACCCTGATCGTAGTACTCGTAACCTATATTTCCATATTGTTTGGAGAGTTGGTGCCTAAAAAACTGGCCATTGTACATTCAGAAAGAATTGCGCTTGCATCGGCTACCCCGATGACGTTTTTATCCAAAGCAACTTTCCCAATCATCTGGTCGCTCAATAATTTTGCCGCCCTCATTTTCAGGCTGTTCAATATCAAAAGCAGCTCACTGTCGTCGGTTACGGAGGAAGAAATAAAGGCATTGGTAAACGAAAGTGCCGAAAGCGGTGAAATTGATGAAAAGGAACAGGAGATCATTGAACGGGTTTTTCATTTGGGCGACCGGAGCATTACGTCGCTGATGACCCACCGTAGCGATATTGTTTGGCTGGATATTAACGGCAATATGGGCGATCTGCTGGTGAAAATGCAACCCAACCCCCATAGCGTTTATCCTTTATGCCATGGAAATATTGATGAAATTAAGGGCATCATCCAGTTGAAAGATGTGATACTGGCCGACAAAACCACCCCGCTGAAATCTTTTTTGAGGAATGCTGTTTTTGTGCCTGAAAACAATTCGCCCTACCAAATGATGGAAAAATTCAGGCAAACCAAAGTGCATTCGGCTTTTATTGTGGATGAATACGGTACGCTACAGGGCATGATTACGCTCAATGACATACTGGAAGCGATTGTTGGAGACCTGCCCGAGGTTGGCGATGATGACTATGAGATCACCGAACGAAAAGACGGCAGTTTCCTGATTGATGCCCAGCTTCCCTTTTATGACTTCCTGGCCAAATTTGACAAAGAAGACTGGATGGATGAAGAACAGGAATTTGATACGCTTGGCGGATTTATTATACACCACCTCGAAAGGATCCCCATTACCGGCGATACATTTGAATGGCGCGGCTTTTTATTTGAAATAATGGATATGGATGGGGCCAGGATAGATAAAATACTGGTGCAGAAAAAAGAAGAAAAGGAAAAGTTGGAGCCTGCCGATGAAGAATACTGACCATATTATCTATACCCCGACATTTGCCAAATGAAAATTGTATTCAAAATTCTTTGGTTGCTCGCAGGTTTTCAGGCTTTTATATACATGTTGCCCAACCATGCAGCGGCCCAAAACAATCCCACCCCCGAAGCGGTTTACAGTTCTACCATACATTCCATCAAGCTTTTTAAAAAAGGCGACCAGGTGGTTTTTCCTGTGATCAGACTGGGCAATGTGGAGCAGTTTGAGCTGCATTTTGATGACCTGCAAAACAGCCCCAAAAACTATTTTTACACATTTATCCTTTGCAATGCCGACTGGAGCCGTACCAACCTCAGCCAGATGGATTATGTAAAGGGGTTTACGCAAAACCGGATAAACCAGTACCGCGCCTCAAGCGCCACATTTACCAGGTACTTTCATTATATGGCCATGCTGCCCGATAAAAACTGCATGCCATCCCGCTCGGGAAATTACCTGTTGCTTGTATTTCAAAATGGCGACACGTCAAAGGTCATTTTCAGCCGGAGGTTTTTGGTAATAGATGAAAAAGCTACCGTGGCGGCCGAAGCGCGGCAGCCTTTCAACCAGAATTTCTTTAAATCGCACCAGAAAATTGTTACTAAAGTAGATATCCGTGCGCTTGATGTGTACAACCCTGCGCAGCAATTAAAAGTGGTAGTGATGCAAAACCACCGTTGGGATATGGTCCAGGAAGGCGCAAACCCAACTTTTATCCGGGGGAAAATATATGAGTACAGCGCAGAAGATAAGTTTGTGTTTGAATCGGGCAAGGAATGGCGCTGGCTCGATTTGCGAAGCCTTCGTTTGCAAAGCGACCGGGTGGCTTCGGTAAATTACAACCCCAGTTCCTACGATGTTTTTGTAAGGCCCGACACCGTGCGAAGCTCCATGCGATACCTGTATTACAATGACCTGAACGGGCGGTATTTTATAGAAAACATGGAAAATGTAAACCCCTGGTGGCAAAGCGATTATGCCAATGTACACTTCACTTTTTTACCCGACGACCCGGGCATGTATAAAAACCAGCGGATTTACCTCTATGGTGAAATGACCAATTTTGAATTGAAAAAGGATTTTGCCATGGAATGGAACGACAACCTGCAGGTTTTTGAAAAATCGCTCCTGCTTAAAAACGGGTATTACAATTATATTTACGTTACCCAATCCATTAATAACCCCCGCGAGTTGCCCAGGGTAATGCTAACGGAAGGCAGCAATTGGGAAGCGGAAAACCAGTACAGCGTAATGGTGTATTACCGGGCATTTGGTGGGCGGGCCGACGAGCTTGTAGGCTACACCGAGATCAATAGTTTGAACTTTCTTTCGCCAAACTTGAGGTAATTCATCAAACGAAATACATTAGATGTCTACTCTTACATAGATCGTAAACCGTTGGGGTCTTTTCAAGGGTCTGAATTTGTATTACCGCATAAAAAAAGTAAAACCTGAAACCTGGCATTTAAAGGAACTGAAGCATCCCCTGCACCTTCGCCCCGGAACAAGCGACACCCAAATTTTCAAACAGATATTCGGAATGGGTGAGTATGACATCGAATTTCCTTTTATTCCCCAAACCATAATTGACGGAGGTGGTAATATTGGTTTGTTTTCGGTGCTGATGGCCAACCGCTACCCTAAAGCGAGGATATTTGCCATTGAACCCGATCCTGGCAACTTTTCCCAACTTCAAAAGAATACCGCCAATTACCCAACCGTCACCCCAATAAATGCCGGCATTTGGAACAAAACCTGTTTTTTGAAAGTAGTTGACGAAGGGCACGACCAATAGGGCTTGCAGGTAAAAGAAGCTGAGGCTGGCATGGAAACCGGGCTGAAAGCCATAACGCTTGGCGACCTGGTGGATCAATTTGAGCTTAAAAGCCTCGATGTGGTAAAACTGGATGTAGAGGGGGCAGAAGCCATCATCTTCCAGGATAACTATGAAAAGTGGCTATCCATTACCAAAGTGCTTATCATTGAACTGCATGAAAGAAACTGGCCGGGCATCAGCGCCAATTTTGAAAAAGCCATCAGCCACTACCCTTTTAGCAAACGTAAAAACGGGGAGTATTTTATTTATACGAGGGAGGGATTGGGGAAATTGGGGGATTAGGGATTAGGAATTGGGAATTGGGG
>CAYUGH010000112.1:0-12558 GCA_964444195.1 uncultured Chitinophagaceae bacterium | reverse complement strand
TCGTTATCATCAACGGGCGCAAATGTAAACATCCATTTCACCGGGTTCTGCCAATCGGTTCCTTTAAAGCTTCCTACCGGCAGCTTAACCAATATGGTGTTCCAGCCTTTTTTGAGGGCAATTTGCGAAGGGGCCCGGTATTCGTACCCTTCATCGGTCAATGGGATTTCGGGGTGCCCTTTTTGTCCGGGGCGTTTCCACTGCGGTGGATGGATCATTTTTCCATTTACCCAGACGCGGCTGTATTTTCTATCCCATTCATTGGCAGGCGGCGAATCTGTTGCGGATGCACGCGAAATATTGTTAAACCCAATCCACACACCTGCCGTGCCTTCTACGGGAGACCAAAGCTTTGTAACCGCATACCATGTTGAGTTTTCAACGGGTTGGGCAATGGCACCTTTTATAAGCGGGGCCCACCAATGCCTGAGCACAACGGTTCCCCCCGAAACTTCATGCACCGGGTTGGCTGTGCCTGCTTCCCATGCAGGCTCCCCGGGCCCGAATTTTTTCTGCAGGTCGCCATCATTAGGGTAGGGCCCAAATAATTTCCAGCGAAGCTGGCTTTGTTTTACATACGGAAAGGGTAGATGTGAAAAGTAAAGTTTTCGATGGTTCAACAGCCTTTCTTCAAAGCCGGCAAACTCCTTTTCGTTTCCGTCGCTTATGTTGGTGATCCAGCCTTTTTCCCCACCGCCAATCCACGACCGTTCGGCAAACGCAAGCATACCGGGATACACAGGGTTCATGCGCAGGATATCAGCCGGGCTTGCCACCGAGCGATCGTGCCACACGCAAAGCGTGCCTCCCAAAATACCGGCGGTTCCATGCGTGGTATCGCCAATTTGGCGGTTAAAAATGGTGGTAACCGCTTCCAAAGGGTCCATGTGGTTGAGGTACAATTGTCTCGAGTCAATAAACTGGAATTTCCCACCATCAGCTAAATGCGTTTTATCATCCGCCCAAAGCTGGCGAATAGTGCTGTTGGAGAAATTTCCACCGGGCTGCCATCCAATTACCTTTTTGCCATACGATTCAATCAGCTTAGTAACTTCGGGGATAAATGAAGGATTTGAAATTTTGACTTCATCGGCGCCAATATGGATATAGGGTACAGGGTAGGTTTGGCAAAACTCATGCAGTATCTGTTTCACCATGGCAAGCCCGCTGTCGCTTTGCATGGGGTATTTAAGCGCCCTTTTAAAAGCATCGCTGTGGCCGGGCATATCAATTTCGGGCACAAAGGTTATAAATCTTTCATTGCAATAATCAACCAGGTCAAGGATTTCTTCCCCGGAGTAATATAACCCTTTATTTCGCAGCATATTTTCGGGGGCTGTAAGTTCAGGGTAACGGTCAATGGCTATACGCCAGGCAATATCTTCGGTCGCATGAAAATGAAACACATTCATTTTGTAACCCGACATCACATCAATCTGCTGTTTGAGCAGATCAACAGGCATATAGTTTCTGCCAACATCAATCATATAACCACGCCAGTTGAAGACGGGCCAGTCGGTTATTTCGCAGTTGTTTACAAAAGCGCCGTCCCGCATCAGTTGCCTGAGTGTTTGCAGCCCGTTGTGGATGCCATGAGCCGTATTGGCCGTCAGTTGAATAAGGTTATTATTTACCCGGAGCTTGTAGGCTTCCTGCTCATTAAATCCTGCGGGTACGGCCCCCAGCGAAATTTGAATCACCGGCTGACCGGGGGAAGGTGAAATTTTGGTGATAACATTCCCATTTTTTGCAGGCAACCATTCTGCCAGCTTCCTGCCAAAGCGGGCAAGGCTGCTATCCTGGAGCTGTATGGTGTTGCATATATATAATGGAAACCTGCCCTGCGTCCAAAGCAGGTTTTGCGGTTTGGGTATCAGCCCGGGAACGGCGCCAAGGTCAAATACGTATGGAAAAACAAGATGTTTCCATAATTGGTAACCCCGGCCGCTTAAATGCAATCCATCATTGGTGAAACGGCTATCGAGGAAACCCGAATCGTTGGTGAAATGAGGGTGAAGGTCAATATAAGTGTATCCCAGCTCAATTGCCTGCGCTTGCAATAGTTGATTGGTCGCGGATACCTGCTTAGTTTTACCCGATTGGCCCATGAACTTTCCAAACACGGGGTTGACAGGGAGGATACTTTGAACAAATAGCCGTGTGGCCGGTGTTTTGGAACGGATATACTCCGCTGCGTACCTGATATTTCTAAAAACACTGTCGGGTGAAATGCCTTTTCCGAGGTCATTAATACCAATCATCAGGAAAATTTTATCAGGTTTGTTCCGGACAATAGATTCCAAACGGTGAAGAATGCCTGCGGAATTATCCCCGCTGATGCCCCTGTTTTTTATGGCCGGGTGATTGAACAACTCAACCCATTCGGCGCCATCGGTAATACTGTTGCCGGCAAAAATGATATCGCCTTTGCCTGAAGGCAGCAACTGAAAATGCGATTGGCGCTGCTGGTAATAAGTTGAAAAAAGCGAATCGTGGAAACCGGGGAAGGCAGGTTGGGCCTTCAGCAGCGGGGAAGCTAATGCAACCCAACAAATGGAGCAGATGCAAAAAATAATCAGCCTGGTCATTTTACTTGTAGTTTAAATGTGGATGCCGGAAGCCCCGCGCTGTTTACCAAATTACCCGTGCTAAAAGGCTGCCAGCCGTAGTAAACAAATGCGGGAGCATGGGCTGAAGGTATCCTGGTTGATTTTCGTTTTATGATCGCCTGCACGGATTGGATGCCATCCAGCGAGAATCCTGACAGTTCCCGGTTATGCGGAGTGCCGAGGCTTTTTCCTGTATAACGAAAATGAATAATAACATTGCCTTTGCGGTAAACAGCCTTAACGGGTAAAGGCCCCGATGGTATGATGGAATGATGATAGGTATTATGCAACGCCCATTTGGCAAGCCTTGTGCCTGCATCACGCTTGTTGGTTGGATGGATATCGGACGGGTGGCCAATATCGCTGCAAACGGCCATGCCGCTATTGGGTATGGTTTCCAGCATCTTTCTTTGCTCATCCCTGAACCGGGGCCAATACTGACTTTTATATTTTATGGAATCAATGGAAGAAAGCTGCACAAAATAAAAGGGCAGGGGAAGGTTCCATTTTTTGCGATAGCTTTCCACCAATAGTTTCGAAAGCTCCAGATACTCATCCACCCGTTCGGGTTCCTGCGCATTGCTTTCGCCCTGGTAGCAAATAATTCCCTTTATTCCAAACGGTAAAAGGGGTTCAATGCCCGATTGGTAGGCAAAGCCGGGTTTGTAGGCGTGATTTTTTCCCAATGCATCGGAGGGCGTTCCCGTGTTTCCCCCTACATTTTCCTTGCCTCTTTGTCGCACCCATACCGGTAGCTCCGGGTTTAGCAGCCAATCGCCCGCTACCTTTTGGCTGAAAACAGGATGGTTTGCCAGCGATGCTTTATCAATAAACGTTTCAAGTGGGGCCCCGCCTATGGAAAGATTGATCAGTCCAACCGGGATACCCGTTTTCGAATGTATTTCCCTGCCGAAGTAATAGGCCACGGCGCTCATGGCAGGCAGGCTCGCGCGATTGCATACCTGCCAGCCCCACGGCTGGAAAAAGGATCCGGGGGTTAGCATGGCGGTTATTGAATCGGGGAACTGCTCGGCGTAAACATTTTTTCCTGCATATACCGGGTTCAGAAACCTAACGCCCAACGGCAGGGTAGCATTCATTTCCTGCCCGAAATGCATTTCCTTTTGCATGGGCCATTCCATATTGCTTTGCCCGATGCATAGCCAAACATCGCCAATCAATATGTCCTTCATTTCCACTGTATTTCCGCTGCTCACCACTTTCAGGCGCTGTGGAATATTGGAAGCTTTTTGAGGAGAAAGCATGATGTGCCAGCCCGAGTCGCTGTGCGCTATGGTTTTTTGTGTTTCACTACCCCAAAAAACCAGCACCACCGAATCGGGAGGGGCTTTTCCCCAAATGCGAAGCGGAACATCCCTTTGCATAACCATGTTATCTGAAAATACCGGGTGAAGGCTCAACCGGGTCTTGCCTTCAGCAGGCAAATTAGCCACGGCATACATGGATAGCAGGATGATCTTCAACCGGATCCTAAGCTTCTTATAGCCGCTTGGCAGGGTTGATGCTCCCGGCCTTCTATGATGGTAAAAGTTTTTGCTGCACATGATAACTATCGAGGATTTTCATGCAATACCATTCCTGTCTTGGCAAATGAAAAGGCCCTTTGAACAGGTTGCCTTTTGCCGGTTGTGCAATGCTTCCATCGCGGTGCAGGTATCCGTACCATTCCCCATTCACTTTGTCGTGAAAACGGCTGTATGCATAGTCGTGTACCATTTTGTGCCAGGCTGCATATTTTTCATTTCCTGTCATCAGGTAAGCAAGCAATGTGGCAATAATGGTTTCGTTGTGCGGCCACCAGAATTTCATATCCTGCCAGTATTCCTGTACCGGTTTGCCATATACATCGCGGAAGTATAGAATGCCGCCATACTCCTTATCCCATCCGCGTTCCCACATATAGTCTAGCATCCTGCAGCCCAGGTCAATCAATCGTTTGTCATTATTCCTGTACTTTGCTTCCTCAAGGATAAACCATGCGCCCTCCATGGCATGGCCGGGGTTCAGGGTACGTCCGTCAATATGGTCAATGATGCTTCCATCGGGCGATACCTGTTCCATCACGCAGCGGGTATCGTCTTTTACAAAATTGGTTTCAATCTCTTCAATCCATTGCATGATCCATTCATTGCAGCGGTCGTCGCCAATGGTTTCGCGGAGTTGCTGGGCGGTATTCATCATGATCATGGGACCGCCTATCCCTCTTGCCGGCCTCGTATCCTCATATTTTGCAGGTAAGGTTTTTTTTCCTGAAACATAGTCAATGCAATCCCCGAAAACCCTTCGGGCATTGTCTGCTGCTGCTTCGTCGCCGCTTGCTTTTGCATAGGCTGCGGCCGCAATTACATAAAAGGTTTCAGAGAAATAGTACCTGCGCTTGCGGATAGGTTTCCCATCGCGGGTAACATGAAAAAACATTCGACCATCCGTATCGAAACAATGTTTATCCAGGAATTCATATCCAAGCTTTGCACCTTCCAGCCATTCGGGCCTTTGCTCCACTGTGTTATAAAGGGTTGAAAGCAGCCAGGTGGCGCGCCCCTGTATCCAAACGGCCTTGTCATCGTCAATCAATGCTCCGTTAGCGTCCCGCATAAGCAGGTACCCGCCATATTCATGGTCGTACGACCGTGGAAACCAGAAAGGGATTGTATCATTCAATAGCTGATCAGCATAAAAATCCCCCAGGCTTTTCAATTGTGGAATGGAATATGACATAATTATTTAATAATATCAGCTACCGGAATAGTTACAAAATACAGATCCCTGATGCCTTCATAAAGAACAGCAATCGTGTTTTCATCAAGGGTGCTTAGTGAGGAGTATCCATAGCATAATCTTTCATCTACCAGCAGCTCGTTTGCAGGCAGCCAGGTCTCGCCCAGGTCGAGGCTTGCCTTAATGGTAATATGCGTGCGGCCCGATGAGGTATTGGGATTGCTGAAAAACAACACATCTTTCATAACCCCTTTTACCATTACCCTTGCTTTGATGATGCTGCCCATGCACACCGGATCGGGCAGGGCATTATACGAAGTGCCGTGTTCGGTCCAGGATGCCCCGAAGCTTGAAGTGGTGGCCACACTGCGAAATCTTCCCCGGTTATCGCGCATATTCAGCATGATCGTTCCGGGTTTTGTTTCAACCACCTGCGCTTCGGTGGTATTCGTTTTGGGGCCGTTGATTTTTCCGTTCCAGCTAAGCCCATGATCTCCGCTGTAAATAAGGGTGGAGTGCGGGAGCTTATTTTCATCCCAATATTGGGCGGCAAAAACCAGCTTGCCATCCTGCATGGCAATGCCGCTGCCGGGGCCATTGAAAAACAGTCGCCAGGCGGGGTTCTTTACCTGGTTGGTAATATTAATGGGTTGGCTCCAGGTCAATCCGTCATCGGCGCTGCTTACCAATACAAATTGCCCGGTGGTGTCGGGCGAAAGGCCCGGTAGCGAGCCTGCAATGGAACGGTTGCCCTTGCTCCAGAGTGCAGCCACCCATATCTTTTTTGTTTGTGGGTCGAACAAAATGGCCGGGTCGCCAATGCCGTTGTTTTCGTGGGGAGCGCCCATGTCCATAATCACCTTCATGGGTTCCCACGTTTTACCCCCGTTTGTGCTGCGGCTCATGCCCACATCAATATTGCCGGGCAGGTCGCGGTCGGTGGTGTAGCGGATATCGTACACGGCTACGAGGGTCCCTTTTTCTGTTTGAACCATACCGGGTATGCGATAGGTATGCACTTCATCATCCCCGGCCCTGCGTATGGCAACACCTGTCCTTTTTACAAGATCATTTTTTCCCTGGTCAACCTGAACGGTTTTGCCTGCACCGGTTACCAGTTGTGAACAGTTGAATGTAATTTTATCAACGGTGGCTTCTTCATCTTTCAATACCAGGCTGAACCAGATAAAATGTATGCCTGCATTAAGGGTTGCATTCACCGGAATTTCAAATAAGCCGGTTGAAGGAGAAAAGGTTGCTGCAAGGTTCTGGGTGGAAAATGGCCCGGCCCCGGTAATATAGACATCAATTTTTTGAATGCTGCCGATGGCTTCGGGATTCAGGCTGCAGGCAAGCTTGCTGTAATGCTGTGCCGCATTTCCCTCGGGAATTGAAACGGCAATCCTTAAAACAGGATTAGCTGAAAGGCCTTTTAATACCGGGATCGTTGGCGAATAGGCAGTTGCCTTTATTTCGGCGGGTGCGGCAATGGATTGCTTTGAACATTCGAAGCTGCTGAGCAAGGTAAGCAGCAAGCCCGATACCCATGATAAATGATTATATTTCATATGTTCATTTTTAGTGCGCCCCGCACGTGCGGGGCTGGTTTTTATTTGTCACACTTGTCCCGCCTTTGCGGGGTGGAATCCCCAAATGATCATTCGTGTAAGGTGTACGCCAGTTCGTGGGGATTTCATACAAATTTTTTTAATTAATTATTGTCTGCGAAATCCCTCGTTTTGGGTTTTAGAAAAACAAGCTGCACCAGCAGGGCAACAGCAACAATGGCAGATAACAAGGCAAAGTTCTTGCCAAGGTTTCCTGCGTCCTGCGATTTGCCGAGCCAGTTTGTAACGAGGGCGCCTGCAAATACCCCGGTCATATTCATTAGGCCGTAGGCAGTGGCCCTTAGCCGGGGTGCAACAAACTGGCAAAGAATGGGCATATTGTTGGCATCGAACATGCCGAAGCCAAAACCAAAGCAGAAGGCGGCGCCTACCACATGCCATAAGGCCGAACCGTAGCCAATAAAAAAAAGTGCAGGGATGGTAAGGAACAAACCTATTGCGCTTGTGTAAATGCGCCCGCGAATATTGGTTTGTGCCCATTTGTCGCTTAACAGCCCGCCAAAAATGACCCCAAGAAAAGAAGATGCCGCTATCGTGATGGTGGAAATAGGGCCAGCTTCCGCCATTTCAATATTGAGGCTTTCAGCAAACAATGTAGGCAGCCAATTTTTAACGCCCCAACCGGGCAGGCTTGGCGCTGCAAAATAGAACAGGATGATCCAGAAAGAGATATTGGAAAATAGAAATATAAAGCCTTTATACCAGGGCTCATTGTTTGTTGCCCGGTTTTTTACCGGGCTTACTTCCTCCGCAGGCAACCTTTTTTCCCTGAGCATTATCATGAGTACTATGGAGTAAACCAAACCGATCAAGCCAAATGATTTAAAAGCGGTATGCCAGGTGAAAGTAGCCGCAACGGTTGCGCCAAAGCCGCCGAGCGCCTGCCCCATATACAAACCGGTCATGTGGATGCCAATGGCAAGCGACCTGGTTTTGCTGCCGTGATAATCGGCAATAAGCGAAAGGGCTGCCGGTATATAAAGCGCTTCGCTGATGCCCATAAGCGCCCGCAACCAGTAAAGCTGATTGAAGGTAGTGGCATAGCCCATGGCAAAGGTTACGCCCGACCATACAAACAGGCTGAGGGTTATCAGCCACTTGCGGTTGATCTTATCGGCTATCATTCCTGCAACGGGGCTCATGAATCCATATATCCATAAAAAAATGGCCATCAGGATACCAAAGTTTTCCGCCGATTGCAACTCGGCAATATCAAGCTGCATCGAGGGCTTCATGGTGCTGAGCATTTGCCTGTCCATATAGTTGAGCAAGGCAACCACCCAAAGCAGGGCTACCACTATCCACGGATATGTTTTACTGCTTTTCATGTATAATAGTTGCGCTTAATATAAAAGGAGTTCTTACTCCTGCTCTAATCTCTCCACTGCTTAGGTAAACTTTGTTGTTATAGAAACATGCGTTTGTTGTAACAGGCGCTTCATAAGGAATGCTATCAACGGCTGACCAATTTTCAGCCTTAAAATCATACATCCATACCTCGCTGCTAAAGCCGGGGTGGTTGATTTGTATGGCAGCTTTTTCCCCTAATAACCTGCTTTTTGTGGCGCTGTCCTTTGCATTTGAAATTTGAACAAGCAGTCTTTCCACTTTTTCAAAAGTGCTGCCTTTGTCGCCACTGAAAATAAGCCATTTCCCATCCGGGATCGTCACACCCGAAGCGGCGCTGATGCCATAAGGCAGGGGATCGCATTTTTCCCAGGAAGTGTTTCCCATCGAAAGCTTATAAACATCCCTAAAATGTTGGCTGATGCCATTGGGCTGCCTGCACCGGCCACCGGCAAAGTACAGGGTTGCATTTCCCCCGCCTGATGAATGGGCTGCCAATACCCCGTTTGAAGCTGCCTGCGGTAATGGAGGCAACGCTCTCCATCCTGCTGAACTGTCATTCAGGTTCATTACCCAAACAGCATCGGTTGCCCCATTGGCTGTTTCGCCTCCTGCAATAAATAATTGGTTATCCATGTAAAAAGCGGCCGCCTGTGTGGTAGGAACAGGTAAGGGTTTTAAGGCTTTTACAACCGGGCGGGACGCAGCCGGATCAAAGGTCAGCAGGAAAACACCCGGCAGCATACCCGTTTCATTTTCGCCACCGGCATAAACAATGCCTGATGGTGTGGCAGCAACTGCGGCATAAGCAACCTTACCGGGTAAATGCACCCCGGTTTTTTGCAATTGAAGACCTGCACCTTCACCTGTTTCACCGATGAAAATATCTGTGTAGAAGGTTTTGGTTCCTCCTTCCCAGGGCAATTCGCCGGGGAAATTGGCGCCTCCCGCCACAAGCAGAAAATGATTGTGAACCCCGCTTATGGCGCCTGCAAGCCCCGGATGAGGTTTGCCTGTGGACGAAGCGGGTAATTGTCCCGCCTCCTCCCATGCAAGACGCAAGTGATCGGAGGCCTGTTTATTTTGGCAGGATATCATGGGCAATAGCATGGCGATGGATATGATATGGAATACCGGCTGCTTCATTTTTGCAGAACAGGTTCAGGGATTTTGGAACACATGGTAAAAAAGCCATTGGCTTCCGCCTCCACTGCAAACTGGTTGTATTGATGCTCGTTCATATTGCTTACGGGAAGCCTGAACTTTCCGCAATCCAATCCCAGCAGTTTCATGAAAGCCTTGCCTGTGGCAATGCCGCCATATTTTCCAAGCAAACAGATCAGGTCAATGCTTTTTTGCTGCCATATCCTTGCTGTTTCAAGGTCTCCTTTTTTAAACGAGGCTATCAGGTTATGATAGACAGGCGCCATGTAGTTAAAAGTGCTTCCTACCGACCCCTTAGCGCCCAAAGCCAGTGCCGCGAGCATATTTTCATCCCTGCCCCAAAGCATATCGTATTTCCCGTTTTCAAAGTGCAGGCACGACAGGTAGTCCATAAAATCTTCATGGGTATATTTAATGCCTGCGAAATTCGGAACCCGCCCGTTTACTTCTTTCAACAGGTTGATCATAGGCAGGTTGGCCCCGGTAAGCACCGGAATGTGGTAATAATAAAAATCCAATCCCGGCGCTGCCGAAGCAACATCGGCACACATGGCTGCCAATATTTTTTCGTTGGCAGGTTTAAAATAGCTGGGCGAAGTAAAGGAAACCGCATCGCAACCAATTGCTTCGGCATAGGCCGCCAGTTCCTTACATTCGGCCATAGAGTTGCCTCCCACCAGCATCATGAGCGTAAAGGAGGGATCGGCCCGTGTACATTCCGCCCAGGCGGCTGCCACTAATTTTTTTTCTTCAACAGCCAGGGATACGCCTTCTCCTGTAGAGCCGCAAATAAATGCCCCGCGAATTTGATTCGATTTCAGCATTTCATAATATGCCGGGATGGCCTCGGGGTTAATAGTACCCCCGGGGTGCATGGGCGTAAATGGCGCTGCTATAAGACCTTGGATTGGAGTCATTGTAAGATGAATTTAAGTTGTATATTTTTACCGGAAGGAATATTTACGGGCGGTTTTTTATCCAAAGCGTTGTGTGGACACACCCCGCTTTATTATTAACTGCTTGCTTTTGAAACCCTTTTTTCTTTAATATATTCTTATGCTATTTTCCAGGCCCGGTGCAATTGCTCTGTACTATCCCGGTTTCTAAAATTGAGGATAGCCGGGATTCTGTTTTAATTCCCTGTTATTGGTGAGTGAATTCCTGTCAATCGGCCAAAGCAGCTTATATGCCTCGGACGGCAAAACGGTTGTATATTCAAAAACAAAGCTGTCGCCAAACCTCCTGAGGTCCAACCAGCGTTTTCCCTCGAAGAAAAACTCGAAATATCTTTCATTGAGTAAGGCCCTTTTGGCGTCGGAGTCACCTGCCTGGTTGGGAAATCCCAGTGTGGCCAACTGGAAGTTTGATCCGTAAGCCCTTAACCTTACCGCATTAATTTCATCGGCAGGATTTTGGCCTAAAATGATCTTAGCTTCGGCAGTAAGTAACAACAGGTCGGCAAAGCGGTAAATTGGAAAGTCATTGGTATAGCGCCTAACCCCCTGTTCCTGTTCTCCTTCATACTTTTTTACAAAGCTTCCAACGATTGTATAATTTCCGGGCCCTGCCATATTGTATGCGGGTTGAATGGTTGCGCTTTTCCTGGTATCAAGATCATTAAACCTCCTGAAATTGGCAACAGGCACAGGCGCCCGCAGCAATCCTCCCCAATTATCGGTAACCACATCAAAGCGGCGGTTTGATAGTGAGTCGTAGTAATTGGCAATGAGGTTGGTTTGCGGGTAAAAGGTTCCTGCAAAGGGCAGCACCGCTTCGTTGAGCAGGCTCCTGCTTGCAAAAATGATCTCGCTGTTTCCTTTATTGGCGGCGCCTGCGGCAAAAACCTGGCTAAAGGTTGGCCTGAGGATCAAAGCCGGGATATTGGTGCGGATTTCATTGAGGGCATTGAGGGCGGTTGTGGCTGCTGTGGCGCCGCCTGTGCGGTGGGCATCCCAAAGGAAGAACTCTGCCTTAAGCATCAGTGTGGCCGCTTTCGACCAATAACCCTTTTGGCTCCTGAATGAATAATCTGTTCCAAAGCTTTGAAGTGATTTTTCAATATCTGCCTGAACAAGCGCCATTACTTCCGAAGCAGGTGAAGCGGGCTTGGAAAGATTTGAAACATCAAATGAAACAATGGGGTCTGTTTGAATAACAACATCGCCCCATGCAAGCGTCATTTGAAAATAATAATAGGCGCGCATGCCATAGGCAATACCGAGGTAGTAATTTTTATTGGCAGGCGTTACCACGGTGGTGGCATTCAGCTTTTCAATCAACAGGTTTGCCTGGACAATATTGGTATAAAAGCCGCCAAAATTGCTTACGCCGGGCGCATCAAGGGTAAGGTTTTGCTGCCAGAAACGTTCCAGCCCCTGGGTGGCTTCGCCCGTGAACGTGCCGGCCGAACCCGGTTCCGTGCCATAAAGGTCTGCCCTCAGTTCGCCCAGTGCCTGGATGGAGGAAATATGTGACCTGAACCTTGAATGAAGCCCCGATACAAAGGCATCAAATTGATCGGGGGTCTTCCAGTAATTGCCATCACTGATGCTGCTGATAGGAACAAGATCGAGCTGCTTGCTGCAGGATATGGAGAGGAGCATGGCGGCGCCCGAAATGATCATGATTGGTATGAATCGCTTTTTCATATTTTATTTTTCAAAAGTTATTTAGAAAGTTACCTGTACTCCAAAGGCATAGGTCTTTGGCGTTGGATAGTTGCCGGCAAAAATTCCATTGGCCTTTGGCTCCGGCGAATTGCCACTGAAACCGGTTACATAAAACAGGTTATTCAGGTTGGCATAAATCCTTGCCTGGTTAAGAACTTTGGTTTTCGCCAAAAAGGATTTACTGATATCATACGAAAGCGTTATTTCCCGGCAGGCGAGATAATCGCCTTTTTCATAAAAGTTGCTGTTGTTTCCGTTAAGCACCTGCCCGGCATTGTTGGCCCTCGTAATATTCTTTTTCCCATTGGGCGCTCCTACCTGGTCTGCCCAATAAACCTTTGGAATATCCGGTCTTGAGTTGTCGCCGGAAAATCCTTTTTTCACCAGGTCCATGTGGTTAAA
>CAYUGH010000111.1:0-12623 GCA_964444195.1 uncultured Chitinophagaceae bacterium | reverse complement strand
AGCGCGACAGCCGGATGAAGGACATCAAAGTGCGCACATTTGAGGTGGATTTCCGTACGAATGTGTTTTTACCCGATTTTATGGGGTTGGGCAAGGGAGTGAGCAAGGGGTTTGGGGTGGTGAGGCAATTAAATGGACATTAAAAAAAGTTATATGAGTACAAAGTATTTGTATGGAGCAAGTGTGCAGGGGATTCAGGGATTCATTTTTGCCACTAATAAACTCAAAGAAATAGTGGGAGCAAGTGAGTTGGTTGAACAAATTTGTACGAGTTTTTTTAAAGACCAATTAGGAAAGGACTACAAGGAGGAAAACTTGATACTAGGTGCTGCAGGAAACATCAAATATCTATTTGATGATGAGCCGGTTTGTCAGCGTTTGGTTCGAAATTTTCCAAAGGCGGTTATGGAAATGGCGCCAGGAATAACGATTAGCCAGGCGGTGGTGAAGGTAGAGAATAATAATGCTTCAGAAATATTGGAAAACCGATTGAGAACCCAAAGAAACAGAGCAATCTCAACCACAAACGGAATTGGCTTGATGGTAACTGAAACTGCCCGAAAAACGGGTGGAATCGGTTTTGATTATTCCAAAGATGGTGTTATTGATTGGGGACAGGGGCTAAAGGTAAAGGCATCTGAAAAGGCAAACCGAAAATTAATTAAAAAAATAGCGGATGAAGCTAATCCAAAAATCGAAGATTTTCCCTTTGACATTTCTGAAATGGTGGATGAAGAACAAAATAAGAGCTGGATTGCCGTTATCCATGCAGATGGCAACAACCTGGGACAAAAAATAATGCAAATGTTAGATGGCCTTCAAGAGGAACAATCATTTTCCACTATTAGAAACTTCTCAAAACTCATAAATGCTGCAACAATAGAGGCCGCAAAAATCGCGTTTGAAAAAACCGTAGATATTATTCCCAACAAAACAATCCCATTCAGACCAGTAGTATTAGGAGGCGATGATTTAACTGCTATCATCCGCGCAGACATTGCCATGAACTTCACAAAGGTGTTTTTAACTGAGTTTGAAAATGCCACAAAAGCCAGGTTTAAAAACTTCAAAGAGGACAATGGACTTAACGAGAATCCCTTTTCCGAAGGCATTACAGCATGTGCAGGAATTGCTTATATTAAGGCAAGCTACCCTTTTCATTACGGAGTGAATTTGGCAGAAAAGCTTTGTACCGAAGCGAAATCTATTTCCAAAAAAATAAACAAAATACATACACCATCATCACTTCTGTTTCACAAAGTACATGCAAGCTTTGTGGAAGATTACGATGATATTATTGACAAAGAACTTTCTGCGAAAGACAATATTCAGTTCAATTTTGGCCCCTATTTCCTTTCCAGTCAATCAGGCTTTTCAACTGTCGATGACCTGCTTGAATACGTTAGAATAATTAATAAAAAAGATGCTCCAAAAGCAGGTCTAAGAAACTGGCTTACTACATTACAAAACAATCCTGAAGCCGCAGATCAGCTTTTAGATCGAATTAAATCAATTAATAAAAAGTCAGAACGATTACCATTGTCAGATGAAAAGATTTTTGTGAGAAGAGAAAGGAAAAAAAATGGCGAAATAATACAGATAGAAGTAACCCCAATATATGATATTATGGCTCTGTCAAACATTCAAAAAGGAGACTAAGAATGAATACAACAATAACCTATCAGATAGAGTTTTTTAGCTATTGGCATGCTGGTTCAGGACTTACGGGAAGTACATATGCCGACAGCATTGTAAATAAGGACAAAAACGGTCTTCCTTTCATTCCAGGAAAAACTATAAAAGGATTGTTGCGGGAAGCAGCAGAATCAATTCATCAGCTTAACCCAAATATTGTTTCTGAATCATTTATAACGGAAGTGTTTGGGGTAAGAAAGGACACAATGGGTGACCAGGCTAATTATAAAGATGAGGGTAAGGCGTTTTTTAGCAACATAGGCATGTCAAGAAAATTAAGTGAGTTAATTGAAAGTAATGACTTAACAGGTGAGTTATTTACAGTAATTTCTTCCACCAAAATAGATGAAAATGGCCAGGCGGAAGATGGTTCACTTAGGCAAGTGGAAGTGACAGTTCCACTTACACTGTATGGCAAAATTGAGCAATTTCCAGGAACACAATTTGAAAAAGAATTGCAATACAGTATGGGCTGGATAAAACAACTAGGTCAAAACAGGAACAGGGGTTTAGGCAAATGTAAAATTTCAATCATAAAAAATGTAGAATGAAAATTTATCAATACAAATGCACCTTATTGTCAGATGTAATTGTCACTTCTGAAGCCGCCACAGAAGGATATAGGGAATCACTTGATTATATACCAGGATCTAAATTTCTTGGCATTGCAGCAGGAAAGCTTTATGATGAAACAAATCCTCAAAAAACGCTCGATTTATTCCATAATGGGACGGTAAAATTCGGAGATGCAACCTTAGTTCATCAAAATATTGCTCTTTATAAGGTGCCATTTTCCTGGTATCACGAAAAAGGGCAAGGTCTTTCAGAGTCCATTTTTCTGCACCATAAAATTACTGAAACCGACCAGGAATATTTTACTAGAGAAGGTATCCAGCCAAAACAAGCACGTTCAGGCTATTTTTCAAGTGAACTAGGAATATTCACAACCATCGAGCAAGGATTTTCACTAAAGTCGGCCCATAGCATTGAAAGGAGAAGAGCAAAAGATAGTCAATTGTTTGGCTATTATAGTATGAAAGCAGGTAGTGAATGGTCCTTTTCAATAAATGATCAATCTGGAGAGTATGCCGATGAACTAAAAGATATTATGGTAGGAAAGCATAGAATTGGCCGGTCAAGATCAGCGGAGTATGGTTTAGTTTCAATTGAATTTATGCAACAAAGCGCGTCTCAGGAGCCAATAATTTTTCAGGATGAAGTAATAATTTATGCCAAGAGTAATCTATGCTTTTATGATTCAATAACAGGCAGGCCAACTGCTCAACCAACCGCTGACCAATTGATTGGAACAAATGCTGGTAAAATAGACTGGAATAAGTCCCAAGTACGTTCAAGAAATTATAAGACATGGAACCGGCACAGGGGAAACAAGGATACTGAAAGGATAATTATTGAAAGAGGTTCTGTGTTTGTTGTTTCTGTCCATGATAAAGCCAACTCAACTTTTTTATTAAATGGTATAGGGTCACATCAGGCAGAAGGTTTTGGTGAAGTGTTGGTTAATCCTGAATTTTTATTGGCTGAAGGTTATGAATTGCCATTGCGGTTAAAGAAAATGAACATCGACTATTTACAACTCTATCCAATTCAAAACGGGGAAAAGGATGATGAAGCTTTTGCCTGTTTACAGAACATTAAAAACAGGAACAATTTCAATTATAGTATTGATGCGAATGTTAGTACATTCATCAAAAACCATGGGAATGACTTTGCCGGTATATCTAAAAGCCAATGGGGAACATTAAGAAACTACGCAAAGAACCTGGACGATTCTCAAAGGTTTGCCACATTAATATTTGATAAGAGGTGTGGTTTTTTATACAAAGGGCAATCTGAAAAGGAATGGCGTGCAAAAAACAGACGAGTGATATTAGAAAATTATTTAATAAATTTGAATGGCACCCCTGATTATTTGCCATTTGTAATTAAGTTAAGCAATCTAATGGCTAAAAAAACCAAATCATGATTTATTCACATAGGTATATAGCTAAAATAACAATCGAGGCCGAAACCCCGCTTTCGGTTGGTTCAGGAGAAAAGGGACTTGTAACGGATCGCATAGTTGCCAAGGATGCAAATGGGCTGCCTTATATACCGGGTACATCCCTAACAGGTGTTCTTAGGAATTCACTCATTCATTTAGGTATAACGAATGATATTTTTGGGTCAGGAGGAAGTGATGGGGAAGGTAGCAGGTTGATTGTTTCATCGGCTTGCCTACTCGGGGAAGATGGCAAAACAGTAATTGAAGGCTTAAAAAATATTGATACTAACTCAGGTTACTATTCATTTTTCACAAGACTGCCTGAAAGAGATCATGTTAGAATGACAGATAAAGGCGTCGCAGATAGTGCAAATCGTGGAAAATATGATGAGGAACTCGTACACAAAGGAACAAGATTTGTATTTGAATTAGAATTAATTGGTGACTCCAATGATGAGCCAATCTGGCAGAATATATTAGATGCATTGGATAGTCCTGTATTTAGAATTGGGGCGGGAACGCGAAAAGGCTTTGGAAAGTTGCTGATAATTCCTGAACAATCGAAACAAGCAATCTTTGATCTAACGAAAGAGCCTCAGCTACTTCAATATTTTGAAAAATCGGGAGCTCTGAATGATCCATTGACCAATACTAAATCTATCTCATTTGGACGGTCTGATCATTTGGATGCGAAATGGCAGAAATATATTTTGTCTTTAAAAGCAAAAGACTTTTTTCTTTTTGGTGCAGGTTTTGGAGATGACGATGCAGACAACAAACCCAAAACGGAAAAGTATTTCGATTGGAAGGACGGCAAACCCAAATTGGTAAAGGATGATTTTTTATTGATCCCTGCCACCTCAATAAAGGGTATTATAGCACACAGGGTAGCCTACTATTACAATAAGCAAACAGGGGCTAAAGTAGGAACTTCAAATACAATGACTTTCGAAACATCGTTGAATTTTGAAAAAGCAGTTTCTGAACTGCAGGAACAATTTAAAATTGATGATTTATCATTCGCTGCTGATTCTGACGAATGGAATAAGCTTGAAGAAAAGATCAATTCTATAACGATAGATAGCATAAAGGAATGGGATGCTTTTCAAGAAGATTTAGACGAAGAAATTGATTCAAAAGGTAATAGTATGATGCCCGTTGGTGAAAATAATGCAGCGGTAAAAGCTTTGTTTGGATATTCCAAAAATTCTGAAATTGATAGTGATGGGCTCAGAGGCCGGGTAATCATAAACGATATTTATCTCCCTTATGATTTGAAAAACGATAAAGTATTTAATCATGTAAAAATTGACCGCTTTACCAATGGAACTATTGACGGCGCCTTGTTTCAGGAAAAGGCAAGTCAATATGCCAATGAAATTAAACTTGAAATTTGGGTAGATAAAACAGCTTTTGATACAGCATTTGTAAAGGAAGCATTTGAACAAACTTTAAATGAGATTTTAGAGGGCAAGCTCCAGTTAGGAGGCAACAGTGCCAAAGGCCATGGTGTATTTTCAGGAACATTAAGCAACTAAAATGAATAGAATAACAATTGATAAAATTGATTTCAGCCTTGATTATGAAGGATACTTTTGGTATTCCAATGCATCAAAACCTGTTTTGCTCAATTCAGAAAAGATTTCTAAAGATATCTTTAAGCCACTTCCCTTTATTTTAGAAGGAAATCTTTATTGTAAGGAAAAGGAATTGAGTATAAATATAAAAAATATTGATGGGGAATACCAAATATTCCAGGCTTATTTAAGTAATCTTCCCAAAAATCAAGTAACGGAACAATGCTTTCTTACCCATGATTTAGACGGGATAGAAAAAATAAAATTGTTACAATTTTGGAAGGAATCCGAACCTGACGAACTATTGGCAGGCATGACAACCCTCCATCCATCCTGGCAAGCATTTGCCGGCTTTATTAAAAAGTAAAATACAATTTCCATGATTACATCCCCCTATAATTTCGTCCCTTTAAGTGAAAAAGTTGTAATGCCATTCTGGGCAAAACATGTAAGCCATGATATACCATTTGAAGATAGCCAATCTGGCGTTTTAAAATTAATAATTAAGGCTGAAAGCCCTATCTATGTGCGAAATGGGGTGCCTTCCAGCGTGGACAAAGAATCACCTGAATACAAAGCCTTTAATAAATCGGGAAATAACTATTTCATCCCAGGTTCATCCATTAAGGGAATGATTCGTTCAGTAATGGAGATCATGAGTTTTGGCAGAATGGCAAATAAGGTAAATGATCATCGGTATTCGGTAAGGGATTTTCAAAATGACGGTATCTATCCTAAATCTGCGTTAGCGAAGGAGGTATTTTGTGGATGGTTGTATAAAAGAGATGGTGAGTTCCTTTTGGATGATTGTGGAAAGCCAGGAAGAATTTCGCATAAAAATCTTGATGTTTTGTGTCCAGCCCATAATAGAATATCAGCCTTTTATCAAAATGCAGCAAATATTACATCTGCAACCAAGTCAGCAGAAGCAAAGTATATCGCTTTCCCCTTTGCAAAAACCGGGCACAAGTTTGTAAAAGACTATGATGATATGGATCGCGTTGTTTATAAAATAGATAGTTCAGGTAAAGATGGGACAATTGTTATGTCGGGCCAACCCGGAGTAAGGAGGGAGCCAGATAGGGCCAGGTCCACGGGCAAACATTTGGAATTTGTATTTTTCAATTCTGATAATACAGAAGTTAAAGTTGAAGATGAAGCGATCAAAAACTTCTTTTTCGCGTATTATGATCATGACGTTAACCAACAAAAACCTGACTGGAAATGGAGAAAAGCGGAATTAGACAGGGGCGGTAAAATTCCAGTTTTTTTTAGAGTTAATGGAGATGGCTCCATAAAAGATATGGGACTTTCTTTATTATATAAGATTACCTTCAAAAATTCAATTACAGAATCAATTAATAATATACAGGGTAATCAGGAAGGCCTTGACTTGGCAGAAACAATTTTCGGTTATGCCGAAAAACATGAGGCGCTCAAAGGTAGGATTCATGTTGGTCATGCTTTTGCAACAGAGCAGGTAGTTCCTTTAAATGAAAAACTTGAAGTTCTTGCCGGACCTAAGGCATCTTATTATCCGAACTATATAGAACAAAATAATAACAAAGGGAAAAATGAAAAAATTTCTGGCGACTTTAAAACATACATGAATGAAAAGTCTGGAATTAGGGGGTGGAAAAGATACCCTATCCATACCGGAGATGTAAAGCGCAACCCCCCTCCTGAAATAAAAGGCAAAGTAAACGATAAAATTGGCACCAAATTTTGTCCATTGCCCTCAGGCACTACATTTGAATTTGATATTTCCTACCACAACTTACGAAAAGAAGAACTTGGCGCCTTAATTAGCGCCATCACTTTTCATAATACTTCAGGGTTATTTCATTCTATCGGATCAGGGAAACCTTTAGGGTACGGAAAAATTTCAGTTGAAATTACCAACCTTGATGAGAATACTAAGTTGGAAATGCTTAAAGCTTTTGAACTATATATGGATTGCGCTTTAGAAAACAGCACTCCGCTTTGGTTTCAAAGCATTCAAATAAAGGAATTGCTCGCCATGGCAAAAGCCGCTACTGATGATAGCAAATTAAAATATATGGAGCTTGCCAGTTTTGTAAATGCAAAAGGTAGAAAGCAAACCGATCCAAAATTTGCCCTTCAAAAATATTCATTCATCTCAAACAATAATGTTGATGTGCAAAGTTTGATAATACCAGATGAACTGAATACTGCGAAAAGAAAACATGAAGCAGAAAAATTGCTTTTCATTAATCAGCGGGATATTGAAAGCATAAAAGCAGATTTCATAAATAAGAATCACAAGAAGCTAACGGAATCCATTGAAAGTTTAAAAGCTAAGCTGATTGGTAATCTTCGATTGAAGAGGCAACAGATATTAGAACAAGAAAAACAAGAATCACAAAAACAAAAGTTTGATGAAAAAATAGCGGTTGCACAAAGCGGTATTCCGAACGAATTGCAATTAGCAAATACTTTTAAAAGCGTTGAACAAAAAATTTCTACCTGGTTAAATTTGCTCAAAATAGCTGCAGTGCCGGAAAATTTCCGAGATTCATTATGTGAAATTTTGTCAACTGTGGTTGGCAAAGACCCGAATATTAAGAATAAACTAACGAAACTTACACCCAATCAAAAAAGTAAAATTATTGAATGGGTTGGTGAAATAAGGGCAGCTAATATTTTTGGAAAAATGAATTGAGAAGTATGATCCTCCTCCCCTCCCTCCTCATCCCCACCAAATTCCCCGACTGCTACACCACCCACCGGTATATGCGCAGCGTAGATTTGGAGCGCAACCGTCTTGCCAGCAAGTGGATGTTGCGTTGGGGAAAGCCACGGTTATTTGGGGGTATTCTGGTTGTCGGTAGCCTAACCGGGTTGAGCTATTGGCTGGTTACCCAGGTTTATACCGCCTGGTATGGGCAATGGAGCTATGTGCTGTTGGCGCTTTTCATCAGCTTTACACAGGCAGCGGCGGCGGATGGCAACTTTACCGGCAGGCTCAATGCCTTCACCCAGGAGTTAAGCCACCAGCGGCATTACCGCAGAACGGCATAATTCATGCATTTATTTCCCTTTAAAAAGGATAAAAAATACATAAATAGCCCGATCATAAGGATAATTATTATAAATTTGTCTTTATGAAAGGGCTGTTAAAGGAAATTTTGGCTGAAACGCAGCAGCACTTTTCTGCTGATGTAGTTAGGCGGTCCGTATCAATAGATACGCAATTACCCAAAGTACAGGTGATAACAGGCCCGCGAAGGGCAGGTAAATCATCGCTGTTGAAGCTCACGATTGCCGGACTGCTGGAAAAAGGTGTGCAATGGAGCCACCTGTGTTACCTGCCGCTCGAAGATGAACGCCTGCGCATGCAACCCTTTGCCCCCGACCTTATCCTGCAGGCTTTCCGGGAATTATACCCGCAAAACCCATTGCTGAAAGAAGTGTATTTCTTTTTCGATGAAATACAATTTCTGGAGCAATGGGAACCGTTTGTAAACCGTGTACACGAGCAAATAAGCCGCAATGTAATCATCACCGGAAGCAACAGCCGCACGCTGCATACCGAAGTGGCATCGGTACTCAGGGGCAGGGGGCTGGCGGTAGAGCTATTGCCGCTTTCTTTTGCAGAATACATAGGCTTCCGGGATATTGCATTTGGCGCTTACGGGCAACAAGCTACACGCTCCAAAGCGGCTTTCCAGGATTACCTTACCCTGGGCGGCTACCCCGAAACGGTGGGCAGGCCTCCACAGGTATCCCGGCAGTTGCTGCAGGAGTATTTCAATACGGTGCTGTACCGCGATATTATAGATCAGCAGCAGCCTGCAAATTATAGTTACCTGCGGTACCTGTTTCACCGCATGGCCGGCAACACCGGCAAAACACTTGCGCTTTCAAAGGTATTTCTCGAACTGAAATCGAGGGGATACGCCGTAAGCAAAAACAGCCTGTACGATATGGCCGCACTTGCCGAAGATGTGTACCTGTTTAAACGCATCAGTCGCTTCGATGCTTCGCTGGTTAAAAGGGAAAACGCCGATAAGAAGGGTTACTTTGTTGACAACGGCATGCTGCATGCCATAGACGGCAGCTTTAGCAGCAATAAAGGCATGCTGCTTGAGAACCTTGTATTTTGGCAACTGTACCGGCAGTACGGAAGTATGTACACCACCGATATTTACTATTACAAGGATGCAAGCCACGAATGTGATTTTGTATTGTACAAGGAAGGGGGGCATGCCTTGCCCATACAGGTATGCTGGCAAATGGATACGGAAGATACAAGGCAACGCGAACTGAAAGGATTGCTGAAGGCCTGCAAAATGACCGATAGTAAAAAAGGCATAATTATTACCCTGGAAAGCGAAGAAAAAATAAAAGCAGGCGAAGTGGCAATAGAAGTAATGCCCGCCTGGAAATGGTGTGCGCAGGGTTTTGATCTTTATACCCTGTAATGAAAATAATTCTTAATTTGATAAAATATCAGGTTGCTTAAAAGCTGTTTAAAAATGATTCCGGGAATTTGCTATAGGAAATAAATAGTCAAATTCTTGCCACGAATAACACCAATTTACACGAATAATTCGTGTAAATTCGTTCCATTCGTGGCCGAAAAAAGTCAATGGTGGTTCTCAATACAGTTTTTAAACAGCTTCTTAGAAATGAAAACCTGCATATCCATACTTTCCGATCAGCTTATCCCCAACGTGCTTTTCATAAAGCAGATGGCGGCTTCCGGTGAGCCGCATATTTTTTTATCTACCAGGAAAATGGAAGCCGATAAGAAGTCACATATATTAGCTGACACCCTTGGGCTTGGCTTGCATCAGTATAAAATTTTAATTATTGACCCCAACAGGCCTGCAGATATTTTAGAAGTCCTGGATAATTACGCCTGGCCCGTAGGATACGATTTTATCGTAAATATTACAGGTGGCACTAAAATGATGAGCCAAATGGTGTATCTGCATTTTTCAGAGAAACCCAATTCCAAAATTTATTACTGGCCCATTGGCAGTAAATCTATTGAGTTGCTGCATCCCACTATTGAAGAATTGCCCATAGACAATCCTGTATCGCTTGACCTTTCTACCTATTTTGCCGCACATGGGTATTCTTATACCATGCAAAAAAAATTAAGTAAACCATTTAAGGATTCCAATGTTCTTTTTAAAGAAACAATAGCTACCGGATCGGCCGGCCTGGTACCTTCCATTCACCAGGCACAAGTACCATTCTCATCTGTTGATGATAGGGTATATTTTTCAGGGACCTGGTTTGAAGAATGGCTATATGAATTTCTAAGATGTGAATTGCGGCTTCAGGATGATGCCATTGGCCTCAACCTTAAACTCAAAAATATTCATTCCATACGAAATACCGAATCAGATAACGAAGTAGATGTCGCCTTTGTTTACAATAATAGGTTATACATTTGGGAATGTAAGGTGTACAACCAAATAGGTGACAGTACTAAAAGAATAGCTGACCCTGTTTATAAAATATCCTCGCTAAGCCAATCCCTTGGTTTACAGGCCACATCATTTGTGGCCATACTTTCCAGGTTTGGAAAAAGCAAGTTTCGTAGAGATTTCTTAAATGATATTACCCGTGTGATGCGGATTAAAAAGGTTTTTTCAATGGAAGACCTTGCAAATACCAAAATTTTTATTCAGCAGGTAAAAAAATTAATTGATTATGGCACGTAAGGTTTTCATTTCATTTCTTGGCACCAACAACTATCAACCAACAAGGTATTATGCAGAGGATGACCTGTCAGATGCAACTATACCTCTTCGTTTTGTTCAGGAAGCATCATTAATCAAACACTGCTGCCATTTTAAGACTGATGATGAAGTTCTCATTTTTACAACTTTGGATAGCTCAACTAAAGAGCTAGGCGCTAAAACAATGAATTGGTTTGATTATCATCATTATGACTTTGCGAAAAAAGAGCCTGGCCCCTTGATGGAAGGATTAATGAGCAGGTTAAATAAACTAAATCTTCATTCTTTCAAGCAGGTTGATATACCGAATGGAAAATCAACGACAGAGATTTGGGAAATCTTCTCCATTGTTTTCAACTGCATTCAGGACTCAGATACACTTTACTTTGACATTACACACAGTTTTCGGTCCATTCCAATGTTGAATATGCTTTTAATCAGCTATTCCAAATTATTGAAAGACGTTACCATCGCAGGTATCTATTATGGAGCCTTTGAAGCTAGTAAAGTTGTTGGTGGAGAAAAATATACTCCCATTTGGGACTTAAAAGCATTTTCTGAATTACAGGATTGGACCGCCGCTGCACAAATGTTTCTTTTAGCAGGTTACCCGGATCAGCTATCCGTCTTGATGGGGGAAAAACTTAAAGAAAGTGGTGAATTAGTGAACGATTTTACAAAACAAATACTTTCGAACCGTTGCTTAGATATTTTCAAGGGCACTTCACCTGTGTCTTTGCATGAAAATATTCAAATAATTAAGAATGACAATTGTCATCCTGCACTTAAACCTATCCTTGAAAAAATTGAACTAAGACTAGTGGGTTATAAAAATAATAACGTTTTAAATGGTTTTCTGGCAGTTGAATGGTGTATTGAGCGTAACTTAATTCAACAGGGTTACACTATATTGTCTGAATTGCTTCCAAGTTATGTTCTTTCCAAATTGGGTTTTGACTTTAAAATTAAATTCAACAGGGACGCAATCAACGGATTTATGGCTATTAATGGTAACCTGAATAAATTCAAATTTTCAGAAATTGAAAGTGAAAAAGCCTCGCAGGAAAGGATGCTCATAAGAGCTACACAAATGCCTTACTTCAAACAGCTTTGCGAAAGAAATAGGTCAATCAATGCTAGTAATCGAGATGATATAAATCATGGGGGCTTCAGGTTGAATCCAAAAACATATGAAGTGCTGAAGGCCCAGCTAAGCGATAAATATGAAAAACTACGGGATGTTATTCTTAAATGTGAAAACGTATAATCCTATGCTCCTTAACCTCACCAACCACCCAGCTTCTTCCTGGCCTGAAAATCAGCTAATAGCCACTAAGAAATTATTTGGTACGATTGAAGATTATCCATTTCCTCAAATTGATCCTGCAATGGACCATGCCTCGCTCGATAAACTGGTGGAAGATTTCGTCCAAACGGTTAGGAAAAAGGATCCAACAGCCATCCACATCATGGGGGAATTAACCTTTACCTACCGATTGGTGAACCGTTTAAAAGAACTGGGTTACCGTTGCATTGCCAGCACCACTACCCGGAAAGTTACCTATGATGAACAGGGCAATAAAATCAGCACTTTTAAATTTGTTCAATTCAGGGAATATTAACAATGAA
>CAYUGH010000110.1:2347-12672 GCA_964444195.1 uncultured Chitinophagaceae bacterium | reverse complement strand
AATAAGGAATAAGAAATAATTAATAAGGAATAAGGAAGGCGGCGTGAGCGTGGGAGGGTATAGAGTGGAACTAAAGGAAGAAACTGACGCAGGCAATCTCAAATTTCAAATAATAAATATCGAATTTCAAATATTAAATATTCAATCTAAAATATTAAATAAGCAATGGAAACTACTATCACCACCAAAGCTTTGAAGGGCGCGGAATGGCTCATTCACGAATCGAACCCGGCAGATGTATTTATCGCGGAAGATTTTACCGAAGAGCAGCAAATGATCATGGACATGTGCCAGCAATACCTTGATGCAGAAGTTATGCCTGTAATAGACCGGATTGACAAACTGGAACCCGGCCTGATGCCCTCGCTGATGGACAAGGCCGGTGAACTGGGTTTGCTCGGGGTTTCCATTCCTGAGGAATATGGCGGATTGGGTAAGCCTTTTATCGAAAGCCTGATTGTGGCGGAAGGGTTAGGCGGAGGTTACAGCTTCAGCGTGGCTATGGCAGCCCATAGCGGCATTGGCACCCTGCCCATCCTGTATTTTGGCACTCCGGAACAGAAACAAAAATATATACCCAAACTGGCCAGCGGCGAATGGAAGGGCTCCTACGGGCTTACCGAACCCAACAGCGGCAGTGATGCGCTGAGCGCCAAAACCGTTGCCAAACTGAGCGGGGATGGAAAACATTATATCCTGAACGGGCAGAAATGCTGGATCACAAACGGTGGTTTTGCAGATGTTTATACCGTTTTTGCAAAAATTGATGGCGACAAATTTACCGCGTTCATCCTTGAAAGGGGCATGGAAGGCTTTACACAGGGACCCGAAGAACATAAGATGGGTATCAAAGGCTCCAGCACCGTACAACTGTACTTCCAGGATTGCAAAGTGCCTGTAGAAAATGTGTTGGGTGAAATTGGCCGCGGTCACATCATTGCTTTCAACATTTTAAACATCGGCCGCCTGAAACTGGATGTTGCAGCGCTTGGGGGAGCAAAGCGTACAACCACGCTTTCCGTTCAATATGCCAACACCCGCGAGCAGTTTAAGCAACCTATTTCAAACTTTGGCGCCATCAAGCACAAGCTGGCCGAAATGGCCGTTCGCTGCTGGGCCGATGAAAGCGCGGCATACCGTACCGGCAAATACATACAGGATAAGGAACACGAATTACTGGAGGAAGGCAAAAGCTTTGCTGAAGCACTGCTGGGCGCTGCGGAGGAATATGCCATTGAATGCGCCATCATGAAAGTGCATGGCAGCGAGCTGCTTGATTATGTAGTGGACGAAGGTGTTCAGGTGCATGGTGGCAACGGGTACAGCGATGAATACCCGATCAGCCGCGCCTACCGCGACAGCCGCATCAACCGCATTTACGAAGGCACCAACGAAATAAACCGCCTACTTACGGTGGATATGGTACTGAAACGCGCCATGAAAGGCAAGCTCGACCTGATGGGCCCCGCCATGGCAGTGCAAAAAGAACTGATGAGCATCCCCGATTTTGGCAGCGAAGACGAAAGCTATTTTGCCGCCGAAGAAAAAGCTGTTCGAAACATGAAGAAAGCCATACTGATGGTAGCAGGAGGCGCGGTGCAAAAGCTGATGATGAAAATTGAAAGCGAACAGGAAGTGCTGATGAATATTGCCGATATGAGCATTAAAACTTATGTGGCCGAAAGCTGCCTGCTGCGTGCCATGAAGCTGCACAACCTGCACGGCGAACAGGGCGCCGCCGATGCCATAGACCTAATGCGCATTTACCTGAACGACGCGGTGGATGCCGTAAACAAGTTTGGCAAAGAAGCCATCAATGCATTTTCCGATGGTGATGAGCAGCGGATGATGCTGCTCGGGCTGAAAAGGTTTACCAAATACGGGCCTTTTAACAGCAAGGATGCAAGAAGAAGGATAGCCGGTAAATTAATTGCGGCGGGTAAGTATTGTTTTTAAGCGCCGGAAGGCGGTTTTTCCGGCTTTTAAAATCAACGCTGCTTAATTTTATACAAATCAGTTTTATGCCGGCCCCTGCATCACGACCACTCATCAGTTTCGATTGGGCCATTAAACGGCTACTTCGCCAAAAAGCGAACTATGGTATTTTGGAAGGCTTTCTTACCGAACTGCTTAAACAAGACGTGTTCATTAAAAACATTCCCGAATCGGAAGCCAACAAAACCAATGCCGAAGACAAATCCAACAAGGTAGATATCCTTTGTGAAAACGATAAAGGCGAATTACTGCTTATTGAGCTTCAGTATTACAATGAATGGGATTTTTTGCACCGCATGTTATTTGGCGCTTCCAAACTCATAACCGATTACATGAAAGAGGGCGAACCTTATGGAAATGTAAAAAAAATATTTAGCATCAATATTGTGTACTTTGAAATAGGGCAGGGAACCGATTATGTATATTATGGTAAAACATCGTTTCACGGATTGCACCACCACGATGAGCTAAAAATGACCGCCGCCCAACAAAACAAATTGCAAAAAGAACAAATCCACCAGATTTTTCCGGAATATTTCATCATAAAAGTGAATAACTTTGACAATATAGCCAGGGATAACCTGGATGAATGGATCTACTATTTTAAAAACAATGCGTTGCCTGATCGGTTTAAGGCCAAAGGATTGGACAAAGTGGAAGCGCAGCTAAAAATAGATGCAATGACCAAACAGGAAAAAATGGATTACGATGCTCATATAAAGAACCTCCGCATTTCGCAAAGCATGCTGGAAACAGCAAAACTCGAAGGCAAAACGGAGGCAAACCGTAATTTTATCATAAGCCTGATTAAAAACACCGGTTTTACAAATGAAAAAATTGCATCACTGGTTGGGGTGGATATTGCCTGGGTAAAAAGTATCAGGCAGGAATTAAGCAGTTAGTTACCTGTGTTTCCAGGCAAAATACTATCTCTCTCTTTTTTAAGCGAAGGGCAAATTTATTAAAGCCGTTTTGTATTCCAAAGCGGCTTTAATGCGCCTATCCTTCCCGGTTGCCAATGCTCATTTGGTTTATAGATTTTTAGTAGTTAGGCTGTTACTTTGCATGAAACAATCAAACAAACATGATCACCACCACTACCAACAACATTGAAGGACGCCCGGTGCGCGAATACCTTGGCATTGTAACCGGCGAAACCATTATTGGCGCCAATATCTTTAAAGACATTTTTGCGGGTATCCGCGATATTGTAGGCGGGCGCAGCGGCACTTACGAAAGGGTAATACAGGAAGCAAGGGCATCGGCCTTGCAGGAAATGACCGACAAAGCACGCGCTTATGGCGCCGATGCAGTGATTGGTATTGACCTTGATTTTGAAACCGTGGGCGGCGGGGCAAGTATGCTGATGGTAATTGCTACCGGAACTGCGGTTAAGCTGTAATGCCGGCATTGACATAGATAAAAATTAAAAAGTCCTCCCGGGCCTTTTTTTATATTTCTATTTTTAGACAAGGGGATGAATGGTGAATAAGTGAATAAGTGAATAGTGAATAAGTGAATAGAGTGTGGGATTTGATGTTTGGGATTTGGAATTTCTTTATTTGGAATTTCTTTATTTGGAATTTGTATCATCTTACCAGCATGGTACTGCCTTTTAGCTGTACAGGGTTTCCTAAATAATCCACAGCGCTTACCATCCATATAAATAAACCTGTTGACTGTTTTTCGCCCTTCACATTTCCATTCCATCCGGTATCAACCTCTTTTGTTTCAAATACCAATTGCCCGTAGCGGTTAAATATGCGGAAAAAATTTAATTGCTGCATGCCTGCAAGTGTTGGCTTCAGGGTCTCATTCAATCCATCGCCATTTGGCGTAAAGGCGGTAGGCACAAATACCGAAGGAACGGTTGCGAAAACCTTGATGGTAAATGCAAGACTATCGGAGCATCCGGCATCATTATAACCCACAACCGTGTACTGTATCGCTTCGGTGGGTTGGGTAAAAAGTATAACCGGGTCAGGTATGGCCGCATTGCTTATATTGTTGTTTTGTGGATACCAGGAATACCGTGGGGCGCCCGTCATACTGATCCTTAAAGGTTGCCCAACTACCAGGGTTGTATCATGTACCCCCTGCAATAAAATAGGCGGTTCAACTTTTACAACCACTGTATCATACGATGGCTTGGGGCAGCCCTCATTATCATAAGCTGCCACTATATAGCTGGTGGTGGCTGGTGGTGAAGCCACCGGGTTGGCAATATGCGCATTGCTAAGCGAGGCAGCGGGCGACCATTGCAAAATATCACTATTGGTTTGGGCAAACAGCGTGGTGCTTTGATTAAAACAAATCGAAACATCGGGCCCTGCATTAATTTTGGGATAGGGCACCGTTTGAATCAAAATATCTTCCTCTGTAAAACATTTGCTTATAAATGCAGTTACCGTGTACCCTGTTGATTGCACCGGCTTTACTGATGGCATCGCCAAAGCAGGCAATGGCAAACCGGTGGAAGAAACCCATTGAAAACGTATTCCATTGCCCGATGCCCTCAATACCAGTTCATCTCCTGAACAAATGGTGGTATCATTCATTACTTTCAGTTCCACCCTGTCGGCAACCCTTACGCTTACGGTATCGCGGCCTATACAATTGTCGAGGTTTTGGGTTACAATATATTGCGTTGAAATAAGCGGCGCCACTTTCAGCATCGGGCTATTGATGGCGGAGAGTATCCCGGGCAAATTTTCCCAGGTAAACAAACCCTCGCCGGTTGCCACAATATCAACCGTATCAGGCGGGCAGATCAATGTATCACGGAAATTAAGATCAAGTGGAGGATTGGTGGATATGTCCAAAGATTTTGAAACCGAATCCATGCATCCATTGGTATTGGTTACCCTAAGCATGGCTGCCTTTTGCCCAACTTCTTTATAAATCAATTCGGCATTTGCCTTTAGCTGGATATTGGAAGGGTTGGCAAATTCGCCCAAAGACCAATAAAAATTTTCGAAAGATCCATAACGGGTAGTAGAGGCATTAAAAAACTTGGTTGGGTTACCAAAACAAATCCCCTGGTAAGTGAAGTTCACATTAAATCCGGGATAATACCTGGCTATGGCGCTGGTAGAATCGGGGCAGGTGAGGCCAACATTGGTTTGCAGCGTAACCTTATATAAACCGGTATCGGTAAAGCGGTGTGTAAACCGTGGCGAAGTGGACCTTGCAACCTGCGAGCCCGTTGCAGAAAACAATCTCCACGAATAAGATTGTATAAGCGGGCTGCCTGATAAATTCTCGAAAGTGATTTCATCAGCATCCTTGCATAATTGGTACGAAGGTTGCAAAATAGCCGCGGCTACCGTACAGCCTGTTATATTAAGCTGGATATCCTTGCGCTGAACCGCAATTATCTTACCACCCCTTGTCTCAGCAACGCAAACCGTAATTACGTAAATACCAATATCAGGCGCAATTCCACTTACCAGCCCGGTTTCAGGGTCAATGGTTACACTGCTTCCAAGCGGCATACGCGGACCAAACTGTGGCCCGTAGGGAACTTCGGGGTAAGGGGGAGCAACGGGCGGAACAGCATTGGCAGGCCCTCCGCTAAAGGTTCCCGATTGGTAGGCGCTGCAGAAATAATACTCCAGTTTGTCGCCATCCTTATCCGTTGCTGAAAAGCTATATTCAAAAGGATTGTTAGCGCAAACCACTACCAGGTCGCTCCCGGTAAAATGGGCGCTGCTATTTTTTTCAAAACCCTCTGCGGCCGCAGAGCCCGGAATATCTGCGGTATAAGTAGCGCCTATATTTCCATCCTGCCTGAGGTTGGCCAAACCATTTACCCTGAAATTTACTGAAGAAGCAAGCGTATATCCTGCTGCACTGGGTGGAAGTACAACGAAAAAAGAATATTCGCCAACTTCATAGCAAACATCGGGCGGGTTACTAATGCATGGATCGGTATTGTTAAGCTTGATTTGAATTTGACTTGAAAGCTGCACCGGG
Source organism: uncultured Chitinophagaceae bacterium (assembly GCA_964444195.1). Taxonomy (GTDB): domain Bacteria; phylum Bacteroidota; class Bacteroidia; order Chitinophagales; family Chitinophagaceae; genus Phnomibacter. The sequence continues at coordinate 6,702 of CAYUGH010000110.1, read as the reverse complement.
ATATCCATCAAGCGGGTATTATCGTTTTTTGAGAAAACGCCTACCAGGATCGGGTTGGGAAACATGCGTCCGCTATGGCATCGCATCAGCAGCCTCAGCGTTACCCTATACTGATGATTTCCATTTTGCACGCCCGTATATTCGTAAAACATTTCACCACCGGTTATATGATCGGCCTTGCTCCCAAACGGGAGCATGAATATTGCCAGGAAAATATATACACAGGCGGCGCTTTTCATAACTCGGTTCTAATATAACAGGTGATTCATGCAAGTTGGTTGCTTTTGCCAAAAAAAATGTTTTTCTGAAAGGATAAAGGTCGATAGATATCTGATGATTGCGAATAAACATTTTTTCTATATTGCGCACGTATTAAACACCCCGCTATACTGAAAAATGAAAAGTTTATGTATCCTTAACCTGGCGCTTTGCTTGTGCATAGGTACCGTATCGGCACAAACCGAAGATGATGTTTTTTTAGCTACCCATTTGAAAAAGCAGTTTCCCGACGAACGCTTTGGAGCCAGCGAATTATTGGAAGAATACCGGTTCGACAAAGGGCTTGGCATTGACAATCAACCTGTTGTGTCAGTTACGGGTCGAAATTCAGCCACATTTGTTGCGCTGCGCGATGGGGCAAGCTTTCCCTATTACCAGTATTACAACGAGTTTGTATCGCTCAAAAGCTTCAACTATTATTACCGTAATAAAAAAGAGAAATTCGTAAAGGCCTCCATAAAAGCCATTGATAAACCCATCACAGATGATGGTATTTTTATGGATGATAACCGCATTAAATACTACCCTGTTTACCTCCACGAATTTGGGGAAGCCGCGAGGTTTGAGTTCACAGAATTTTACAGCGACAGCAAGTATTTTACCAGGCTTTACTTTCATCGGCCCTTTGCCATAAAAAACCATAAAATAAAACTGGTAATACCTGTTTGGCTTGAGCTTGATATACGCGAAATGAATTTTGAAGGGTTTAAAGTTGAAAAGCAAAAAACCATTGAAGGCGAACAGGCCGTTATTACCTATAGCCTGCAAAATGTGGAGCCCGTGCCGCAGGAAGACAATGCAACAGGTTGGGCTTTTCAATGGCCGCACCTGGTAATTACGGTAAAAAAATGGGATGACTATGGCAAAACGAACACGGGATTTGCAGGTACAGGCGACCTGTACAAATGGTATAAAAAGCTTTATAATAAGTGCCAGAATAAACCCGAATACCTGAAACCAACTGTTAACCAAATAATTGCGGATAAAACCAGTCCCGATGCCAAAGCAAAAGCCATTTATTACTGGGTGCAGGACAATATCAGGTATATCGCCTTCGAGGATGGATATGCCGGTTTTATTCCAACGCCTGCGCAGGATGTTTTGAAGAATAAATACGGCGACTGCAAGGGCATGGCCAACCTTTTGACCGAAATGCTGAAAGTGGCAGGTTTGCAGGCCAATTATGCATTGGTAGGTACCCGCCAAATTCCATACAACCACCACACCGTGAATGCCATGTGCGTGGATAACCATGCCATCAGTTGCCTGTACCTGCTGGGCAAACCCATTTTGCTGGATGCTACTGAAAAGTACGGCGTGTTTGGCGAAATAGCATACCGTATCTCGGGTAAAACGGCGCTCGTGGAAAAAAAGGACAGCTTTGAAATTGTTGATATACCCGCGCCGGTTCCCGAAAAACATAAGGCAAAAACCGAGGCTGTTTTTACCATCGGCCAAAACAAGGAACTAACCGGCAAGATCACTTATACGCTTACCGGTGAAATGCGCACCCAGTTCAACCAAACCTATTTCCGGGTTCCATCCAACAGGCGCGAAGATTTTATGAAAGATGTAATGAGTTTCCGCAACGAAAACCTCGAAGTAAAAACGGCTCAAATGATGAACACCGGTGGCCGCGACAGCCCGGTAGTGATTGTTGCCGAAGTAGATTTCAACCACCGGTTAACAAAGATTGAAAGCGAATGGTTTGCCGCCATGGACTTTTATCCTTCATGGCTAAAAGATTATACCCCCAAACCTAACCGGAAGCGGTTTATTGACCTTGAAATGATTGGGACCTTTGAACATGATATCGTGCTTAACCTTCCCAATGAATTTACCATCCACGATAAGCCGGCCACCGTTACCGTAAATGAGCCCGGGTACACATTTTCAGGGGAATATTCGGTAACCAAACAAAAAGTGGCACTGAAAAAATTATTGGTCATCAAAGACCCCATCATTACAAACGCCGGGTTTGAAAAATGGAGGGGGTTCCTGTTTGAAGTAAAAAAGTTCAACAACAACCTTATTTCTGCCACTGCAAACCTATAAACCCCAAATTTCATTTCACCATGTCTATGCGCATATACCTGCCCTTGTTTTTCCTGCTTATAGCCTGCCGGTTGGGCGCACAGCAAATTGAAAAACTAAGGGCCAATGTTGCTGATTTTTTTACCCGGCCCGACCCCGACTTCCAGGTGACTGACGTACCTGAAAGCTGGAAAAGCCAGGATGCTGTTATTATTGCTCAAAAAACTTTTATTGGTTTCGACCAGCGTACCTCGTATAGGCTGTTGGGTATTAATAAAAAGAATGTGTACATCCTCGAAAAAGAACGCCGCCGCATAAAGCTGCTCGACCAAAGCGCAGTGGAAACCTATAGCGAACTGTATTTTGATGCAGGTGATAAAGACAACGGTTTCGATGGAAAGGTGATTAAGGCGGATGGGAAAATTGTTGACCTCGAATTAGAGAAATCAGTATTGGTTGAAGATGAAAACAGCGTTCCTGAATTGTTTAGAAGCTATACAAGCGGCGAGGGGCATCGTTTTTACAAAGTGCCGGTAAATAACCTTGAAATGGGCGATATTATTGATTATGCCTGCCAGGTAAATAATAATGCAGGCACTTACGGTTCCTTTATTGAGTTCAACCCCATTTATTATCCCTGCCATCGTGCGCATAGCGTGATCCGTCAAAAATTTGAAATAAAACTCGACAAAAACACTTTTCTGAATAGCCGTGCAGTAAATGGCGCGCCCGGATTCAGCGAAAGCGCCGGTGGCGAATACAACCTGTATGCCTGGGAAGATGGTAACCGCGAAAAGATCAAAACACACTACTTCCTCAACCAGTATATGCAGTTTCCCATGGTAAAGTTCCAGATTGCGTACAGCAATACCGAAAACGCTAAAAACCTTTTTATAGGCAACCGGGGCGAACAGAAAACCAACCTCACACCCGGGGAGCTTACCAAAAAAGCAAAAGCTATGCTGGCCGGCGCCGAAAGCTATGCCGAATTGAAAATGCCCATGATAAACATGCACCTTAAACGAATGGAAGCGCTGGATGTAAAAATTGAAAACTACATTTTGGCCTGCTATTATGTGCTGCGGCATATTTATGCTTTAGGTGATGGTGAAATGCCGGGCAACCTTTTTGCAGCAATGATGAAACAATTGCTGGCTAAAAAAGGAATTGAATCGAAGGTTGGGGTTACCGCAAGCAACCGCCTTACCCGTTTGGAAGACATTATTTTCAGGAGTGAAGTGCAGTGGTTTCTTGAACTGAATGGCAAATACATTTTTGCACCCACCGCCATCAGCCATATTAACGATATCCCGGCCTGGGCGCAGGGCAGCACCGCGTATTTTATACCAAAGGATAAGGAACCCATGGCCGGATCCGTTGTGATCCCCATGGTATCCAATACCTACAATACCACCCGCTTTTCGTACCATGCTTTAATGGATACGGCCAACCCCTATATGCTTAATGTAAAAGCCAGGCATACCCTAAAAAATAATAACCGCCTCGAAGGCAGCAACGATTTATTGTATTACGAACTGGACCCATCCGAAGATTGGAAAACCTATGGCGGTTGGGATGAACAGGAAACATTAACCGCCGCAGAGCAGCAAAGGCTTGATGAATATATTTCAATTTACCGGGAGGAAGCCGCGAGGTTGAAACCCCAATTTATGGAGAACAAATTGAAATTAGAATTTGATGAAGTAATAAAATATGACCGCTTCCGGCTGGTGCAGGATGGCCGCCACGTGAAGAAGCAGGAACTGATCTATGAAGAAGATTATACGCTTGGCGAAATGGTTCAATATGCAGGCAAAAGCATGCTCGTAAAAATACCCGGGTTCCTTACCAACCAGCTAAAGCTTTCAGGCGAAGAAAGAACCCGGTTATACGATGCTTACCTTGGCACTCAACGGACGTATCAATACCAGGTAAAATTTACGGTACCCGCCGGGTATAAGGTATTGGGCCTGGCAGACCTGAACCAGGTGGTTGACAATGAAACCGGGCGCTTTGAATCGGCGGCAAAGCTTGAAAACGGC
>CAYUGH010000110.1:0-2247 GCA_964444195.1 uncultured Chitinophagaceae bacterium | reverse complement strand
ACAGGTTTTCATTTAAGGCGTGTTTCTCGTAAAATTTTCTTGCTGCATCATCAGAAACTCCAATTAATGCAATGTAATGGCTCCAACTCAATTTGGCAGACACTGTCTGCCATTTTTGATAGGCAAGGTAAAATCTTCGCATATCCAAAATATTGCGTCTGCCAAATCCTTTGCCATATCGTAGCCTTAAATCTTTGGAAAGCCTTGTCAATAGCTCACTTCCATACTCTGCTCTTTCCAGTCCATGCTGTTCGTATTCTACAATGTGTCTGCCAATTTCCCAATTAGCTTTCACCAGTTCTGTATTTACTACCTTGATAGCATTTTGCCTTGCTTGTTCAATGGTTAATCCAATACTATCAAGTAGTTGGTTGTATTTCCTTTCAAGCGCCTTCATAATTATCCTTAACTAAATGTAATAGAAGAGACCGCCCTCCTATTTTTTATTCAACGTATTCCAAAGCGTATCTTTTAGTTCCTGCAGCCCCTGCTGCGCTACCGATGAAATGAACAGCAATGGGTACTCCGTTGGCATTTCGGTACGTATGGCCTGCCTGAGTTCCTCATCCAGCATATCGCTTTTGCTCACGGCAATCACAAAATCCTTTTGCAGCATTTCGGGGTTATACTCTTTCAGCTCATTTACCAAAATATCGAATTCCTTACGGTGGTCTTCACTATCGGCAGGCACCAGGAAAAGTAAAATGGAATTGCGTTCAATATGCCTGAGAAAGCGGTGGCCAAGCCCCTTGCCTTCGGCTGCGCCCTCAATAATGCCGGGCAGGTCGGCTACGCAAAACGATTTATTGTCGCGGTATTCCACCATACCCAATTGTGGGGTTAAAGTGGTAAAAGCATAGTTGGCAATTTTGGGCTTGGCCGCGCTGATAACACTCAGCAACGTGCTTTTACCCGCATTGGGAAAACCCACCAATCCCACATCGGCCAGCACTTTCAGCTCCAGCATTTTCCAGCCTTCCACGCCGTCTTCACCCGGTTGGGCATACTCGGGCGCCTGGTTGGTGGCGGTGGCAAAATTCTTATTCCCAAGCCCGCCGCGGCCTCCACGAAGCCAAATAAACTCCTGACCGTCTTCCAGTATTTCAATTTGCGGTTCGCCGGTTTCCTCATCGAGGCCAATAGTGCCAAGCGGCACTTCGATGATGATATCTGTACCGCTGGCCCCGGTCATCAGGTTTTTATCCCCATGCTGCCCGTCTTCGGCAATTACATTTTTATAGTACCGCAGGTGCAGCAGGGTCCACATCTGGCTGTTGCCCCTCAAAATAATATGGCCTCCCCGCCCGCCGTCACCCCCATCGGGGCCGGCCTTGGCGTTGTACTTGGTACGGGCCATGTGCTTGCTGCCCGCGCCGCCATGCCCGCTCCTGCAAAAAATACGTATATAGTCAATAAAATTCGTCTTCTCCACGCTGTAAAGGTGCGGGAAAAAAATTTATTGCCTTTTGCAACCATCAAGACTGAACGATACCCTGAAAGTCAATGCTGATTTCGCAACCCTTATGCAAAGAAAAAATTTGAAGGCCGGGCACTTCTTTGTACTGATTATCGGTGAGCTCAAAAACTTCAATTGTATTGGCATCGGGGTCGGCCATCAGGTAATACTTTACCCCGGCGCTTTCATACAGGCGAAACTTAACATTTCTGTCCTTCATGCGGGTGGCATCGGAAAAAACTTCTACTATCAATACCGGAGGGTGGGTGATGAAACCATTGGGATCCAGGGGAACACATGTGATGAGCAAATCAGGGCGAACTACAGTATCAGAACTTAAAACCCAGTCAATTTCGTATAAGAGCGTGCATGCACAATCCGTTTTAATCTTTCGCAGACTATCTTCTAATGCAAATAGAAAAGATTTAGCTATCAATTGATGCTTGGTAACCGGAGATGGCGACATGGCATAAGGATATCCTTGAATCAACTCCCAATCGCCTTTCCATTGACGATAATCATGGATGGTATATCTTGGTGGTGTTGCCGCTGCTAATGACATGATATTTTCCCCGTGTTGGAACAAATTTACAGGATAATATTGCAAAAATGTTTCCCATGCCATTGTGTTCATGACAAGAACAATCAAATTTTTAGTTTAGTCCCTTTCTCACAACAAACTATCACCAAACAAGCGGCAAAGTACCCCTTACCCCATCCTGCGTTTGAAAATTCAAATAATATTGCCCATGCGCCAGCACGGTTAAGGATATGGGAACCTGGTTTTGCCC
>CAYUGH010000109.1:3482-12736 GCA_964444195.1 uncultured Chitinophagaceae bacterium | reverse complement strand
CAGCGCGATACTTTGTACCAATACGCTGCCGATGCGTATGCGCAGGCCCGCAAAAGCGGTAATTCAATACAACTGGCTTCTTCCGCACTGGCCGTGTTCGTGGAGGGCTTGTTGTCGCCAAAGGCGACGAAATAAGAATCACGAAGCGGAACGCTTCGTGCAGCTTTGTTAGCTTTGCTTACAGGCTGGTGTTTTATAATTGCCTTGTCCGAACCTTTTTTGTTGTTAAAGTGATAAAAACGGGATGTTCAATCACATGGTTTTTCAGGTATTCACAAAGGATATTTGCAATGGTTTCTGTTTCAAAGAACGCATATCTAAGGAAAATAATACAGATAGTTTTTACCTGGTGTGAAAGTACCCATTCTCCAAAGTCTTTATCTTCTGTGAGAATTGAATAATTCCACTTTTTTGCCAATGCTATTATTTCTTCGTCTTTAAGTCCCCTTTCCGATTCGTAAATGGAATACACTTCAATCCCCGAATTTCTCAAAGCAGAAATGATTGTGGTATGGATATTTTCATCTGCCAGAATCATGCCACAGCCAACAGGGTTTCATTTGCAATTACATCGGAGGCATAGGAAATAGCAGCCAGGATGGCCTCCTGACTTAGAACAGGAAACCCGGCGGCTAATTGTTCCACTGAAGCACCTTCGGAAAGTTTCTTCAAAATAAATTCGATCGTGATCCTGGTACCCTTGATAACAGGCTTTCCAAGCAATACATCGGGGTTCGATTCAATAAATTCTTTATAATCCATTACTCGGCCTTTAAGGCAAAGTTATTCCTTTGGATGGTTAGTTTATTAAATAATCATAGTTAAGAAGTTCAATTTGGTCGGTCAGAAAATTTATGAATCCTGGATATTTCGTGTTCATGGAGGGCTTGTTGTCGCCAAAGGCGACGAAATAGGAATTACTAAGCGGAACGCTTCGTGCAGCATCGAATCCCTATTTTTTCCTTTCCTGGGTGGAAATACCCCAACCTGCACGAAGTATTGGTTTATCCCGGGCATTTTGATGATACATTCAGCCTGGAAGAAGGCAATGCTGACCGCAACATCCTGGGCATGGTAGGCAGCGGCGCGCTTCATAAAATGATGGTGATTTCGCAACACGCCCTGAGGGATGGCTTTAGCAATAAAACTGACCAGGAGAATACCGCCATTCATGAATTTGTGCACCTGATCGACAAAACCGACGGAGATATTGATGGAGTGCCGGAGTTGCTGCTTGATAAGCAGTATGCCCGCCCCTGGCTGAAACTGATGCATGAGGAAATAGAGGCTATCAGGCAAAATGAAAGTGATATAAACCCTTATGGTGCTACTAACGAAGCTGAGTTTTTTGCTGTAGCCGCTGAATACTTTTTTGAAAGGCCGGTGCTGTTTAAACAAAAGAATCCTGAATTATATGCATTGATGGAAAGGATTTTCAGGCAACGGCCTGCAACCGACAGCAACAAGGTTAAACCAGCTTAAAATGGCTTAACTGGCGCTGTCCCGTTTTCTTAGCTTACCGGGATACACCCCAAAAAAATAGCGGGGACAAACCCCGCCATTTTCTAATCAATTAATCGTTTATGATCACTTCACCGCACGCTGCATGGGGTTAGGTACTCCACCGCCGCTTGTATTCCTTGTACGGCCACCGCCTTTAAAAATCTGGAACTTCGATGGTTCGGTATTTCCGGCAGGCCATACGTTGTTCTTTTCGTCAATATCAGCGGTTTCGCGCATGGGGTCCTGCTTTATCTGCACTACTTTTTTATCCTTTATAAATACCTTGGTTACGGTTTGCTCATTAAGCCTCCAAACTTCGGCGGGTATTTTTTCTACATCCTTGCTGCCGTCTTCGTAGGTAAATTCAAGGATCAGCGGCATTACCAGCCCGCCCTTGTTGGTGAGGTGAACCTGGTAAAAGAACTTTCCTTTGTAAGGGTCAAGTTCCTTGCCGGTCATCGCTTCGGGCATGGCACGCTCAATCTGAACAGGAGTGGTATCCACTTTCCGCTGGCCGCGCGCATAATACCAATAAAAGTCGCGGAGCGAAGTATCCACATCGGTCTGAAACTTAATATTCTTGTCTTCGCGGTTGCGGATCTTGCTGATATCCTCAAAATCGTTAACCTGCGGTTTGGCAATGCCAACTGTTTGAGCACGGCCGGGTTGCGCAGGGGCTGCTGCCATTTCATCTGCCTGGAAAACCTTTACCGAATCAATAGAAATATCTACGGGGTCAATACCGTAAAACCATCCGCGCCAAAACCAATCGAGGTCAACCGCGCTGGCATCTTCCATGGTGCGGAAGAAATCGGCAGGTTCGGGATGTTTGAAAGCCCAGCGGCGCGCATATTCTTTAAAAGAATAATCAAATAACTGGCGGCCCATGATGGTTTCGCGCAAAATATTCAACCCGGTTGCCGGTTTGCTGTAGGCATTGGGGCCAAACTGCACAATGTTTTCGCTGTTGGTCATAATGGGTTCCAACTGTTCTTTGGGCATTTTCATGTAATCGGCAATGGCCCAGGCCGGCCCACGGCGGCTGGGGTATTTGTTATCCCACAGCTCCTCGGTAAGGTATTGTACAAAAGTGTTCAGTCCCTCATCCATCCAGCTCCACTGGCGCTCGTCGCTGTTTACGATCATAGGGAAAAAGTTGTGGCCCACTTCATGAATAATTACGCCGAGCATGCCATATTTTACCGCCTCGGTATAGGTTCCGTCTTTTTCGGTACGGCCATAGTTAAAGCAGATCATGGGGTATTCCATACCATTGCTGGCTTCAATGCTTTGCGCCACAGGGTAGGGGTAGGGGATGCTGAATTTGCTGTACGATTTAATGGTATGGGCAACCGCCTTAGTACTGTACTTGCGGTACAGGTTGTAGGCTTCCTTAGGGTAAAAGCTCATGCACATTACCTTTTTGCCTTCAACCGTGGTGGGCATGGCATCCCAAATGTATTTGCGGCTGCTGGTCCAGGCGAAATCGCGCACCATGCTGGCCTTGTATTTCCAGGTTTTGGTGGCGTTGCTTTTGCTTTTTTCAGCCTTTTCGGCATCGGCCAGCAAACCGATTTCAACCGGCTCGGTTGAGGTTTGGGCTTTCTGCCAGCGCTGCATTTGGGCGGGGCTCAATACCGTAGCATAGTTCTGGCATTCGCCGGTAGCGGCCACCAGGTGGTCGGCAGGCACGGTTACTTCCACATCGTAGTTGCCAAAAGTGAGCGCAAACTCGCCGCGTCCGGTAAACTGCTTATGTTGCCAGCCTTTAAAATCGCTATATACACAAAGCCTTGGAAACCATTGGGTCATGGTAAACAGGTGGTTGCCGTCTTCAGGGAAAAATTCATACCCGCCGCGGCCACCGAGACTCATGCGGTCGGGGATATTATAATTCCAGGCTATATTGAACACAAACTGCTGACCGGGCTTGAGCGGGGCAGGCAGGTCGATGCGCATCATGGTTTGGTTAATGGTATAAGGCAGCGCTTTTTTGCTAACCCCTTCTGTAACCGATTCAATTTTCACCCCAAATCCTTCCAGCATTTTACGGCGGTCTATTCGGGTGAGTTCGGCTGCGGCTACCTGGCGGCGCATAACGCTCTGGTCAAAAACCACGCTGCCTACGGTTGGATCATGCTCATTTTCATCGAGTTGTAACCAGATATAGGTCAGCACATCGGGGCTGTTATTATAATAGGTAATGGTTTCCTTACCGGTAAGCTTCAGGTTAGCTTCGTCAAGCGTGGCGGTAATTTTATAATCCGCGCGTTGCTGCCAGTATTTGTTTCCCGGCGCGCCGCTCGCTGTGCGGTATTCGTTTGGTGTGGGTAAAATGGTACCCAACTGTTCGAACTTGTTTCCGTGGTTGCTTTTTGGATTGTTTTGAATATCCTGCGCAGAAGCCGAATACGCTGCAAAAACACAAAAAAAACAGGTCAGTAAATGCCTCATAAGCAAAAAATTGATTTTTATCCCTTTTATTAAAACTTGACCGCAATAAGACGCAATATTAAAGCAAAACCTTCCACAGGGTTAGGTTTAGCGGTATCAAATTGATAAATGGTGAGTCTATTGGCCTAAAATGGTACCCGATCCAGCGCCATAATGAGCGCCGAAATAGCAGCCCCGCCCGATAAGAACAGCACAAAATCCCTGCGGTTCACCCTTAAAACAGAAAGCATGACCCAGGTGAAAATTAACAAACTAAATACTGCGACAATCTGTCCGGCCTCCAGCCCGAGGTTGAAACCCAGCAGGGGAATGGTAATGGAGGCCTCTTTTCCCAACAGGCTTTTCAGCCCGGTTGCAAACCCCATTCCATGTATCAAACCAAAGAAAAGCGCGAAGAAGTAGTTGATTTTAATGCCGGTTCCACCATATTTTTTAAAAAAAGTATTGCTGATGCCGGTTACCACGATGGTGCAGGGGATCAGGAATTCGATCCAGGCGGTGGAGTATTTGATAAGGTTGAAGGCGCTAAGCGCAAGGGTAATGCTATGCCCGATGGTAAATGCCGTTACCAATACCAATACCTGTTTCCATTCTTTAAAAGTATAAATGGCGCTTAGGGCCAGTATAAAAAGCAGGTGATCCCAGGCCCCCCAGGCTAAAATATGGTCCCAGCCAAGCGCAAAATAATCGCTAAACATCGGCAAGTTTTGTTTTGGCCGCAAAGAAAGGGTATAATTTCGCCGATTCAATTCAAGCTGATGTATTTGTTTTTACTCAATTCCTGGTTGATTTTTTGGCATCCTTTTTTTGTTTCTGTCACCGAAATAAACCATAACCCCGCAGAAAAGACGCTTGAGATCAGCATCCGCACATTTACCGACGATCTTGAAAATGCCATCAGGCTGCAAAACCCCGGGAAAAAGGTTGACCTGATGAACCCGCCTGCCGGGGGAACCATGGATTCGCTGGTAAAAAAATACATTGTTCCAAAAATGTCGCTTGTGGTTAATGGTCAACCGAGGGAGCTTAATTACGTGGGATTTGAAAGAGTGGAAGAAAGCATCTGGACCTATTTTGAAGTATCGGGGATTGATGTATTGAAGAACCTGAATATCCATGACGCCATCCTGTACGAATACAAAAAGGAGCAGATCAATATGGTTCATGTAATTACCGGGCAAAACCGGCAAAGCCGGAAATTAGACAACCCCGAAGCGGATTGGGAGTTTAAGTTTTAAGGAATTGACTTGTTACTCAGTTTCAGGTTATCCATATTTACAGAGATCCTTGCTTATCAATCCTTTTTGGTGCACCGGCTCGGATAATTTCATTTTCTTTACCGCAAAACACACTCCTTGGGTTACTCCCTGTTTATAGCCAGGCGCATTATTTTCAACGCACAGCCGTCCTTTTCGCGGTTCATCATCAGGCTTGCCATTGCCGCAACCGTATTGAGTGTGGCCACCATGATCATTACCCTGAGCATGGTAAACGGGTTTCAAAAAGCCGTAGCGGAAAAAGTGTATAGCTTTTGGGGGCATGCAAGGGTTCAGGGGGTCAACCCGTTTCAATCTATTGTAACAAACGACGAAGGATTTCCACTGACGGACAGTATTGACCATGCAGTTAAGAGCACCCCGGGAATAGCAAGACACCATGCTTTTGCCGTAAAATCGGTGGTGCTGAAAACAAGGGGGCAATTTGAAGGGGTATTGCTAAAAGGAGTTGAAGCCCGTTTTGATACCCGGGCCTTTCAACGGTTTATAACGGCAGGCAGTTTTTTCGCTTTTGATGATTCCGCACATTACAACAAAGTCGTCCTCAGCCGGCACACTGCCAATCGGTTGCAGGTAAAACCCGGTGATTCGCTCCAATGTTTTTTTATCAGGAACGGGCAGGATATACGCACCCGTCCTATGATAGTGTCGGGGATATATAAAACAGGTATTGAGGAATACGACAAGAATTTCGGTTTGGCCGATATCCGTTTTTTAAGAAGGTTAAACCTTTGGGAGAGCAATATTATTGGGGGAATAGAAATATTTGTAAACGAGCCCGAAACCGCCAAATTAACAGCGGCTGAGATCAATAATAAACTGCCCCTGAAGTATGGCTGCTATTCAATCGGCGAAATTTATACGAACATATTCGATTGGCTGGCCATCCAGGATCAAACCAAAAGAATCGTGATAATCACCATGCTGGTGGTGGCGATTATTAACCTGGTAACCTGCCTGCTTATTTTGGTGATGGAACGTACCCGTATGGTAGGTGTGCTGAAATCGCTTGGCATGCCTACAGCAAAAATTGGTACCATTTTCTGGTTTTATGCCGGGTGGATAGCTTCTATTGGGGTTGGGGTTGGTTTATTGCTGGGCGTGGGTTTATGTTATTTGCAGCAAACCACCGGGTTTATAAAAATGGATGAATCCACTTATTATGTAGCCACAGCACCCGTAAGTATGGATGCGCTCCAGATTATTGGGGTGGTGGTGGGTAGCCTGGTCATTTGCCTGCTCGCCATCAGGCTGCCTTTGATTTATGTGCAGCGGGTATCACCCATAAAAGCCATCCGGTTCGATTGATCGCCTTTTTACAAACATTCTGCCCCGTTTTTGCAGGTGTGGCTATACTCTTTTCATCATGTTTTCATTCAGCCATATAGTACCCGCCTTTTCCCACTTTATTGGGATGCCTGTTTAAATTGTCGGAAAGTTCCCCGAAAAAATGCCATTTTCTGCCATTTTTTCACCCCTTTTTGTCATGGCATAGTCATTGAAGGTTCATAATCATCAAATTGTAAATAATAAAACAGATATAATCATGGGAAAAATTATTGGAATAGATCTTGGAACTACCAATAGCTGTGTGGCTGTAATGGAAGGCAACGAACCGGTGGTAATAGCCAACGAGGAAGGCCGCCGCACCACGCCGTCTATTGTAGCTTTTCTGAAAAATGGCGAACGTAAAGTGGGTGATCCTGCCAAACGCCAATCCATCACAAACCCGCATAACACTATCATGAGCGTTAAACGCTTCATGGGCCGCCGTCACGATGAAGTTGGTGAAGAAATGAGCCATTGGAGCTACAAAGTGGTAAAAGGCGATAACAATACCGTACGCGTTCAGATTGACGACCGCATGTACACCCCGCAGGAAATCAGCGCAATGGTTCTTCAGAAAATGAAGAAAACCGCCGAAGATTATCTTGGCCAGGAAGTGACAGAAGCGGTTATTACCGTGCCTGCATACTTTAACGATGCCCAGCGCCAGGCTACCAAAGAAGCCGGTGAAATTGCCGGCTTAACGGTTCGCCGGATCGTGAACGAACCAACCGCAGCCGCTTTGGCTTATGGTTTGGATAAAAAACATGCCGATCAGAAAATTGCCGTATTCGACCTTGGTGGTGGTACATTCGATATTTCCATCCTCGAACTGGGTGATGGCGTTTTCGAAGTAAAAAGCACCAACGGTGATACCCACCTCGGTGGTGATGACTTTGATAAAGTGATCATGGATTGGTTGGCAGATGAATTTAAAGCCCAGGAAGCTATTGATCTCCGTAAAGACCCGATGGCTTTACAGCGCCTGAAAGAAGCTGCTGAAAAAGCCAAGGTTGAATTGAGCGCTTCCGCTGAAACTGAAATAAACCTGCCGTACATAACTGCGGTTGATGGTGTGCCTAAGCACCTGGTAATCAAGCTGTCGCGTGCTAAATTCGAACAATTGGCCGACAAGCTGTTCGCCCGTTGCCTCAAGCCTTGCGAAGCGGCTTTGAAAGATGCCGGTTACAGCACTTCTCAAATTGACGAAGTGATATTGGTTGGTGGTAGCACCCGTATCCCCAAGGTGCAGGAAATTGTAGAAAAATTCTTTGGTAAAAAGCCCAACCGTGGGGTAAACCCCGATGAAGTGGTAGCCGTAGGCGCCGCCATCCAGGGTGCCGTATTGACAGGTGAAGTAAAAGATGTGTTGTTGCTTGATGTTACCCCGCTTACTTTGGGTATTGAAACCCTTGGTGGCGTGTTGACTCCGCTTATCCCTTCCAATACCACTATTCCTACCAAGAAAAGCGAAACGTTCAGCACAGCCGCCGATAACCAACCGGGTGTTGAGATACACGTAATACAGGGAGAGCGTACCCGCGCCCAGGACAATAAGAGCCTCGGCCGTTTCCAGTTGGCCGATATTCCGCCGGCGCCGCGCGGTGTTCCTCAGATTGAAGTAACTTTTGATATTGACGCCAACGGTATCCTCCATGTAAGCGCTAAAGACAAGGGCACCGGTAAAGAGCAGAAGATTCGTATTGAAGCGGGTAGCGGTTTAAGTAAGGATGATATTGAAAGGATGAAGAACGAAGCAAAGGCCAACGAAGAAACCGATAAAGCAGAACGTGAAAGGATTGAAAAGATCAATGGCGCCGACAGCCTGATCTTCCAGACTGAAAAGCAACTGAAAGACTACGGCGATAAGGTTCCTGCCGATAAAAAAGCGCCGATTGAAGCCGCTCTCACTGAACTGAAAGATGCGCATAAGAGCCTGGATATTGCCCGTATTGATGCGGCTACAGCCAAACTGAACGAGGCATGGACCGCTGCCAGCCAGGATATGTACAACGCCATGAACCAGGACGGCGGTGCACAGCAACCCGGACCTGATGCAGGTGCAGGCAGCAACGGTCAGGGTGCAGGTACAGGCGAAACGGTAACAGATGCTGAGTTTGAAGAGGTGAAGTAAGTAGCTACATCTGCCTCGTGCAGTCGCTATATACTCTTTATAAAGACCACCCCGTGAAAACGGGGTGGTCTTTTGTTAGGCATGTTCCAGCAAAAAACTTAGGATCCCGGCTTCATCTTTAATTCGTGAGTACGAATTGGCACTTTAGCTTTAGCAGCCTCAACGATCCTGTAATCCTGACAATTTCAAATCCTCATCTTCATATTTCTCCACGGCCACAGTCATTTTGGAAAGGACATTGAGCTCATCGGGAGTTAAATTTTGTTCTCCCTTATTCATTAAATCATAAATACGAACCATGGCTTCATGGTAGTCCTTTTTTGAATTGATTGGGAAGCTCATATTGTGCACTTTTTAAATTCTATCTTCTCAATATCAGGATGTTGATTGGCGGTCTCAAAGTTAAGCCCTAAGTTAAAATAATCCCGCGCTTCCTTCAATAGCTTCAAACCCTTCGTCAACTTCTAAGTTTGATCCATCAGCCGCCTCTGTAGCCAAAATATCACATCGGTTGTTAAATGGGTTATTGGCATGCCCCTTAACCCAAACAAACCTGACAG
>CAYUGH010000109.1:0-3382 GCA_964444195.1 uncultured Chitinophagaceae bacterium | reverse complement strand
CATCGGTTGTTAAATGGGTTATTGGCATGCCCCTTAACCCAAACAAACCTGACAGAGTGCTGCCGCGCCAGTTTATCATATTGCAACCACAGGTCTTTGTTTTTTTTGCCGCCTGCAAAATTGGTTGATATCCATTTCCTCAGCCAGCCCTTTTCTATAGCGTTTACAATATATTGGCTGTCACTGTAAATGGTGAGTTGCATACCCGGTTTTTTGAGGGCTTCAAGCGCTTTTATTACTGCCATCAGTTCCATCCGGTTATTGGTGGTATGCCGGTAACCGCCGCTCAATTCTTTGCGGTGCGTTCCTGTCATCAGGATAGCGCCATAGCCTCCGGGGCCGGGGTTGCCACGGCTGCTGCCGTCGGTGTATATGGTGATTGGGGACATAGAAAGTGAATAAGTGAATAAGTGAAATGGTGAATGAGTGAGAAGTGTGGTGAAATGTGAATAGTGAATGGAGTGGGGGATTTTGTTTGGGTGGATTGGTGCGGTTAAAAATTAATTTGATTCGGATATTGTAGTAATTGTCATCCTTCTGCCATTGGCTTCTGTATTCCATCCGCCATCCTCTGTAATCCGTCCTCTCTCCCCCATCATCTTTTATTTTTATTCAACTGCTGCATAAAGGCCCTCATATCTTTTGGTAATGGCGCTTCCAGCGTAACGGATTCTCCCTGTTGATTGGTAAACGAAAGTGAAAATGAATGTAAGGCGAGCCTGTTCAGCATCGGACGCTCGTCTTCATCATGCTTTGAAAGTTTGAATTTTTTCTTGATGGATGAAAGCAAAACCGGTTTGCCATCGCCATAAAAAGGGTCACAGGCAATGGGGTTGCCCAAGTGCTTGCAATGCACACGTATCTGGTGCGTGCGTCCGGTATGCAGGTCAAATTCAAGGAGGCTGAATAAGTTCCAGGTTTCCAATTGCCTGTAGTCGGTGCGGGAGGCCTTCCCTTTTTTAAAAACCACCATCGTGCCGTTTTTCGCAGGATGCTCTGCAATTGGCGCATCAATGATACCTGAATCATGAACCGGCTTGCCGATAACGATGCCCCGGTATAATTTTTTTACCTCCCTGTTTTCAAAAAGCTTGCTGTAGTATTTATGCGCTTCTTCGTTTTTGGCAAATAAAATCAATCCGCTGGTATCCTTATCCAGCCTGTGGATCACCCAAATTTGCCCGTAATGATGCTGCATCCAGCCCCTAAGGCTTTCCAGTTCCATATCATGCCGGTCGGGCAGGGTAAGCATGCCGGATGGCTTACTGATAGCAATATAATCTTCGGTTTCAGCAATAATAGCGGGAGCCTCTTTTCGCATGCGGCAAAGGTGGCTTTTTTGGTTGAATTGTTAGTGAGTTGAACGGTTGAAAAGTTGACTGGTTGACGAGTTAACCAGTTAACTTTTCAACCAGTCAACTAAACAATCACGCTTTCCCCTGCAAAATCTTATTCCAATACAACCATGGCAATACATATTTCTTCAGCATCCACATGCTCCAGCGTGGTTTTGCCTGGTCAAATGGAAAGGTCATGGTTGGTTTATTAGTGTAATCAAATTCAGCCAACATTAGTTTGCCATAACCTGTAGGAATAGGGCAGGCCGAATAACCGGTATATTTTGCATCGGATGTAGTATTGTTCAGGTAGGCGAGTATATGTTCTACCATCACAGGCGCTTCTTTACGTATGGCAGCCCCTGTGCGCGAGGTTGGCGCGCTGCATACATCCCCGCAACTGAAAACATTATTGAAACGCTTATGCCGGAATGTTTCAGGATCCACTTCAACCCACCCGTAAGGACTTGAGTCTGCCAGCGGGCTGTTGGCTACAAAATCAGGAGCGCTTTGCGGAGGAACTGCATGCAAAAAATCAAAATGCATGGTTTGCGTATGATCATTTCCCAGGTCGTCAGGTCCACTGAATGTGATTGTTCTCTGTGGCCCGCTTACCGATAGAACAGATTGCTTTAAATGAATGTTGACCCCAAAAGCATCAGCCGTTTCCTGGAGGGTCTTTTTGTATTCCGGTACGCCAAACAGGATAGTTCCGCCTGATATATAATGAACATTGCATTTGTCAAGTATGCCCTGTTTGCGCCAGTAATCGCAGGCAAGCCACATTATTTTATGCGGCGCCCCACCGCACTTGGTAGGCGTAGGCGGGTTTGTGAAAATGGCGGTTCCACCTTTAAAGTTTCGGATCAGTTCCCAGGTATATGGGGCTGTTTTAAACAAATAGTTGGTTGTAACACCATGTTTTCCAAGGGTTTCCTTCAGTCCTTCTATCTTATTCCAGTTCAATTGAATACCCGGAACCACAATAAGCGCATCATAGGTATAAACGACCCCTGATGTACAGGTGACCGAGTTGTTTCCAGGATCAAATGAGGCGGCGGCATCCCTTATCCATTTTGCCTTTTTGGGTATGTAATCCCTTTCACTTTTTTCAGTATCCGCAATATTGTAGGTGCCTGCGCCAACCAACGTCCAGGCCGGCTGGTAGTAATGCTTATCCGAAGGTTCAATGATCCCGATATCCAGTTTCTTATTCTTTATAAGCAATTTTGAAGCAACGGAAAGGCCTGCATTTCCTCCGCCAATTACCAGTATCTGAAAATGATTTTTACTTGACATATGGCATATGTTTTTCTCGGGTAAAAGTACCTGAAGTTAACCGCCTGTTCAATGATAAAAGTCACAAGAAAAATTGTTCAGGTGTATGCCGGCTAAAGAAAAAATAACCGGCTTCTATTTTGCCGAAAGCATATTTGCAAATTTGGGCTTGCTGTAATCTTCTGAACCGGTGATCCTGAAAACCAGCATTCCTTCTTCATTAAAAATAAATGTGGTAGGTATGCCACTCACATTAAACAGTTCAGGAAGATCACCCTGAACGGCATATACAGGCATGGTGAAACCTTTTCGCTTTATCCAGGCCTTTGCTGTTTCAAAATCGTTATCAAATGAGATCATTACAAATTCAGCGTTTTCATTATTTGTATTGGAGTAAAGCTGCTGAATAGATGGCATTTCAGATACACACGGACCGCACCAGGTAGCCCAAAGGTTTACAAAAACTTTCTTTCCTTTAAACGATGAAAGGCTGACCTGGTCCCCACCGGCGGAAACCAGTTTCATGTCGGGCATCACCTTATTTCCATCGCTTAATTTTTTTGATGAATTGAAGCAACCCAGGGTCAGCATTAATCCTGCCAATACAAGAGTAAAAAGAGGAAATAACTTTTTAAATAAATTCATAATCATAGCCTTCAAGTTGCGAAAATAAGGTGGGAGGGGCATCCGTCGCTTTTATCCGGCCCTCAATACAGGGCAGACGCATTAAAAAAGAGGAGTAATTCACAAGGGTGTAAAGAAAGTTC
>CAYUGH010000108.1:0-12753 GCA_964444195.1 uncultured Chitinophagaceae bacterium | reverse complement strand
AAGGACAGCCTGAATGCTACCGATACCAAACTGATAATAACAGATAAGTATGGAAAGGATGGCGAGCCGCAGGGCACGCATGTAAAAGTGTTATTTGATATAAATAATTAACGATGATAAAGACGGTAATCATTGATGATGAAATTCACTGTGTAAAATCGCTGATGTGGGATATTGACCAGGCTGGGCTGGCCATTAGCGTAGCGGGCACAGCCGGATCGGCCGAAGAAGGTATCAGGTTGATAGAACAAATGAAGCCCGCTTTGGTCTTTTTGGATATATCCATGCCCGGCATGAATGGATTTGAAATGCTGGAAGCTCTCCCGGAAATCAGGTTTAAAATTATTTTTACAACTGCTTACGATCACTACGCAGCAAGGGCTTTCAGAAAAAGCGCGGTTGATTTCCTGGTAAAACCAATCGACAGGAATGATTTGACCGAAGCTGTTTTAAAAGTAACTGCCAACATAAAAAGCAATTCTCATGAAGAACATACGCTGCAAAACCTGCTTCAGAATTATAATCAGCCTGAAATGCACCAGCGCATTGCGCTCCCCATGCGGGATGGCTATGAGTTTGTAACTCCCGAACAGATTATTTACCTGGAAGCCGAAGGTTCATATACTAAAATTCATTTGCAGGAAAACAGGCAGTTGCTGGTTTCGAGAAGCATTGGGGATATTGCCGAAATGCTCCCGGCTGTGGTTTTTGTCCGCATTCACCATTCATCCATTGTAAATATGACATATATTACTCACTTTTTAAGAACTGATGGAGGATATGTTCAATTGAAGAATGGATTGAAGCTGATGGTGAGCAAATCGAGGAAAAATGAATTGATGGACAGGCTGGGTTTAAAATGAAAACCAGGCTTCCCAAGCCGGTTTAAACAAACAAATTATGGATATCCAAAAAGAACTATTTGAAAAACTAAAGCCCCTGATTCCAAAGGGGAAAACACTTGCGGAGTACATTGGAGACATCCTGTACCTGAGCAACGATAGCGTTTACCGCCGTTTGCGATGCGAAACACAACTGACCATTACCGAATTAAAGGCCATTTGCGACCATTTCGGCTTATCGGCCGATACCCTTATTAGCCTGAGAAAGGAAAATCAGATAACCTGCCAGGTGGGCAGGGTTGGAAGCTCGCCTCTTTCTTTTATTGCTTTTTTAAATGGCATCCACCGCGAATTAAATTCCTTAAAGCAATACAGCGATCCGAAAATAATTTATTCGGGCAAGGATATTCCCTTGTTTTACAATATGTTATTCCCTAAGCTCTTTGCTTTCAAATATTATATGTGGATGCAGGTGTTTGCACAAAGCCCTGAATTTATGCAAAAGGATTTTGACCCCGAAATCAAAGACCCGGAAGTGCTGGAAGCGGCACATAAGGTATTGGGTTTATATAATAGCATCCCTACGGTCGAAATCTGGAACGCGGAAAATATCAATTCCCTTTTGATTCAGATAGAGTTTTATAAGCATTCAAAATTCTTTGGAGACCCGGGGCATATTAACCGGTTGTATGATGAGGTGGATGAGCTTATTAACCATATTGAAAAGCAGGCTGAGGCGGGTTGTAAGTTTCTGCCGGAAGAGAATCCCGATATTATGCCGGGCACCTTCAGTATGTTTGTCAATAAGGTATCGCTTTCCGACAATATAATCTGGCTGAAATCGGGGGACAGAAGAATGACATATATAAATTATACCGTCCTCAATTTTATTTCTACCGGCGATTATGCATTTTGTGTTGAGGTAGAAAAGTACCTGGGTAACATTCTTAGGAGGTCAACCCAGATAAGTTTGGAGAATATGAAAATGCGGACTATTTATTTTAATCAGCAGCGTCAAAAAGTTGAACAATATAGAAATAATCATTAATCTTGCATGGCACACCACCCTCTCATCCGGTCCTGCCTTTTACCATTTCTCCAACCTGCTTCCTAATATGGATGTCAATCACCTTCAGATTCAGTTATTCAGGCATATAAAGCAACATGTACCTGACCCCTCGCAGTTGGCTGAAATGATAGCCAAAGCGCTTGATATAAGCCTGGACAGCGCTTACAGAAGAATGAGGGGTGAAACCCTGCTTGACCTTGAAGAAGCCGGCAAACTCTGCTTGCATTTCAATATTTCGCTCGACAGGCTGATGGGGCTGATGAATGGTAAAGTCATTTTCAACCCCGTTCCGCTGGATGAAAAGAATATTGATTTTGAAGGTTATTTGAAAGGTATGCTGCGAAGTATGGAACATTTCACAACGTTTCCTGATGCCAGGCTATTTTATGAATGCAAGGATATCCCGATCTTTTACCATTTTCATTCAAGGGAGCTTGCAGCTTTTAAGTATCATTTCTGGATGAAATATCTTATGCAGCAACCATCTTTCAAAACCCGGAAATTTTCGTTTGAGGATTATGATGACACCCTCTTTGATTTAGGGAGAAAGATTCTGCATACTTACAATTCAATTTCCTCGGTGGAGTTTTGGAATACTGAAAGCATAAACAGCACCCTGAAACAAATTAAATTCTTTTATGACACCGGATGGATCACCCGAAAGGCAGATGTAATTTTATTGTACCAAAAATTGAAGGAGCTTTTTGAGTATCTCGAAGAGGTAGTGGCTAGCGGAACTAAGATTCAGCTCTCAGAGGTGGGCCCGGATGCAAAACCGGCGAGCCTGGATGCATATTACAATGAGATAATATTGGGCAACAATATGATTGTGGTCAAACTGGGGCCCTCTTCCCAAATCACTTTTTTTAACTATAGTGGAATGCGATATACCGGTACAACCGACCTTGAGTTTGGCCAGGAAGTATTTATGGGACTGGAAAGGCTGACCAAAAGTTCGACCCGGCTCAGCACAATAAATGAAGTGGAGCGAACCCTGTTTTTTTCGGAGATCAGGGATAATATCCAGAAATGTATTGATAAAACCTGACGCCCGCTTCTATTTGCGCTTGTTTATTGTGCTGAAGAATTATCAAGATCAAAGTTTTACTAATAGGCTTTATAAGATACTAAATCTACATTCGTATATATTTCTTTGGAAGTGTTCACTAAGTATCGAAACTGGCTTTCCATCAGCCAACGAAGAATAAATCCTGAAAGAAGATGCATGGACAAATGGAAAGTAAAGGTGCAGAGAAGCGAAATGGTGAGCGCTACCAATAATAAAAGCCTCGATTGCATATTATAGCCTGCCAGGCTGCAAAGCCCGTTAATATATAAAAATCCGTTGTTGAAATCGCTTTTACCTGCTTTTTGTAAACGGGCAACCAGAGTGTCAAGCGTGTAAAAGGACAACCAACCGGTAATGGGAAGAACAAAATGAAAGAAAGGACGGCTGGCCATTTCTGCCGGAAAATAAAAGGCAATGGTCATCATCGAAAGCACATGTATGTTGTTCAGGTAATGAAACCAGCGGAAGGTGTCGGCTTTGCGTTTGCGCAGCGACCTGTTTTTCAGACCTGAAAATAGTTTCCATTTTCTGTGGGCGTTTTTGGTATTTGTAGCTGTGGTTGGAAAATCGTAGCCTGAAATGGCATAGAAGCCAACCAGTAAGAGAGTGGTCAGGTTTTTTTGAATGGTTTCCATAGCCTTAATTTTCACCAAAGCTATAACGGCTTTTAGCCGGGTAAAAACTGAATCGGGTAGGGCCTTTTGATGTGAAAGCGTTTTATGCAAAATCGCAAATTGAAACCAGGTGGAAATACCTGTTCAGTTGCGAATAGCCGTAAAGCCTCGTTTGAAGAAAGAAAAAATTGCTAAAAACAGCTTAATCAGCCAGTAAAACCTGCCAGGCTTTGTCTAAAAACCCATCTTTTAAAAGGGTTTTTGCGTAGTGATGCAATTCTTTTTCCATTTCGGTTGGGTTAACGGAGAAGTATTGAATAATTTCCTTCAGCCTTGCATCATCAAAGGCCGGATCTATCGTTGGTATTTCATGCACATTGGCCAGCATGCCCAATTCGTTGCCGGTTAGTATGGCGCTGTTGCGAATACCGGGGGGTAATGCGTCCATCCCAATGCCCAGTTTTGTATTGGGCTTTGGAACTTCGAAAACCGCAATACCGCTTGCGCGGCAATAATAATCGGCCCCCATGCGGGCCACCAGGTCAATTTTATGCGGGTCAATTTTATTGTCCGCGTTAAGGATGGCATCATCCAAATGCATCATCAGCACCCGGCAAATGATGAGGTTGCCTGCGCCGCCTTCTGTGCCCGTTTCAATTACCTGCTCAACCCTGCATTCCATTTGCACCGGGCTTTGCGCCACCCGCCAGGGTTTTACCAGTTCGGAAGGGAGCTTGGTAAAGCCTGCTTTAATAAATTCATCAACGCCTTTTGGGTATTCGCAACTGCTGAGGCTCATTTGCTGAACCATTTCAAAGTTCACCACGTTTATCACCACTTCGCCGGTTTCGCGTATGTTTTCAAGCGTATGCTTAATGGTATTATCGCGTACCCTGCGGCTGGGGGAGAATACCAGCGTGGGCGGATTGCTGCCAAATACATTGAAGAAACTAAAAGGGCTCAGGTTGGAATTTCCCTTTGAATCCACCGTACTTGCAAAACAAATGGGGCGTGGGGCAATTGCGCCTAAAAGGTATTGGTGCAGCAGGGCAGTTTTTATTTCGCCCGGTACTATTTTCATTGGCAGATATATAGTTTCTTTGAAATGGTATCAGAGCACGGTAAGCTTTACCTGTTCAATTTTGGTGTCGCTCATGGCTATAATTTCAAAACGGTAATTATCAATAATAATTTTTTCCTTTTCTTTCGGAATCCTTTTGCAGCGGTTGATGATATAACCATTCAGCGTTTCAGATTCATGGGGAAAGCCAAGCTGGTATTTTTCACTGAGCAAATCAATTTTAAGGCGACCGCTAAACATAAATTCGGTTTCCGAAATTTTTTCCTCCACCAGTTCCTCCGTATCATATTCATCGCGTATATCGCCAAAAATCTCTTCGAGCAGGTCTTCCATGGTAACAATGCCTGCAGTACCGCCAAATTCATCCACCACCCAGGCAATGCTTTTACGCTCCTTTGAAAATTTACCGATCATATCGGTAACACTCATGGTTTCTGGCACGGTTGGAATAGGATGAAGAAGTTCCTTTAGGTTCTGGGCGGGTTTCAGCATGTCAAGCTGGTGTACATAGCCCAATATATCGTCAATATTATTATTGTACACAATCAGCCTGCTCAGCCTGGTTTGAATCATTTTTTGCCTTGCCGCCTCAACCGGCGCATCCACTGCTATGGCCACCACTTCGGTGCGCGGCACCAGGCAATTCCTGATTTTTATGCCCGGCAGCCCCAATGCATTTTCAAACAGTTCCTGGTTCAGTTCCTGCGCTTCTTCGCTGGCTTCCTTGGTCTGCTGGTAATAATGCTCAATGTCAATCCGGTTAAAGGGTTTGTTTGGCACATCCATTTTTATATTGAAAAGATAGTGCAGTATCCAAACGGAAATATTGACAAACAGCCTCAGAATAGGGCTTATTAAACTAATGATCAGGCTGAGGGTTCCCGAAAAAAAGGTTAGTAATCCATCGCTTTTGGCCCTGAAAACAGCCCTGAACAGGAATTCAAAAAACAGTACCAGCCCAACTGCCATGATGATTTCTAAAACCGAGCGGATAATGTAGGAACCTTCAAGCTTTTGAATAACGGAGAGCTTCCATACCGGCTCTATCAGTTGCGGTACAATCAATCCATAGATGATCAGTAAAAAGCCGTAACCAAGAATACAGCAACCCACGAAAACCCAGGGCTTTTCGATGAGGTTGCTTAAAATAAGCCCGCTTCGGCGACCTTGCTTTTTTTTGAGTTCGATGCTAAGCTTGTTGGCGCTGACAAAGGCTATTTCAGCCCCGGCAAAAAAGCCGAGAAGCAACAGAAGGCCAACCAGTAAGAAAAGATTTATCATATTCCGAAAATAAGTCTTTAAGCCAATACCTATACAAATATAAGAACTGCGGAACCATATCTGTCCTGATGGTTGGGTGTAAGGAAATGTCAGTTGGGCCTTACGTCTTCGGGGATAGCTACATCGCCTACAGGGTCATCAATAGTATATTTCGAAAAATCGGATTTTGCCGTAATACCCGTGCCCCTCAGTTTTTGCGAAATGGTGCGGATGCGTACAGGGTTATTGCTGTAAAAAAGTTCCTTGTCCTGGTCCCACCACATATCCTGAGCGTACAGGGTATCGCCCGTCATATTGTACACCACTACACTATCGCGCATATATACTTTGCGCAGCAGCTCAAAATATTTTGCATACATGGCCTGAACAATATTATCTATTGTGCCGGTTTCATTATAAAAAGTAACGTGAATGCTCTCGGGGAACTCTGTATAAATGGTATCGGCCCTAACCCGGTACATCAGCGGCGCCCTGAGAATAGCTTTCATGTTGCCCGATTGGCTGAAGGTTGCTTGTACATCCCTGGCCTCTTCCACCTCCTTGGTTTCCCTCACCATTTTTTCTATTTCAGCGGGATCGTTTTCGCAACCGGGCGAAAAAGCCAGCAGGAGAACGCCTAATAAAGAAGTGTATATTTTTTTAGCTGTTATCATGAAAGCATATCCAATTTGAATGGACCGCTTAATCGTACTGGCGCTTAATAAACCAGATATCGCTAAGCGCAAGCCCAATGTTCACCCGGAAATAACGCTCAAAATAAGGGCTTTGATTATTGCCCCGGCGGCCATATTCAAACGCAAGGTTGATGGTATTGAACTGTGTACTGTAGTTATTATAACGTTTTACCGGGAATCCACCCCCGAAAGTAACACCATATACCGGCAATTGGTGACCGTCCACCACTACATAATCTTTGCCGGTGAAAAAACCCGCCCGGTACATCACCTGTTTCCAATAATTCCGGTTGCTGGTTACATCAGGTATCCAATGCCCTCCCAACCGAAACATTTCAATATCTCCCATTTGGGAGGGTTGGCCAAAATTGGTAAGCTCCGACCATTTTGAAGTTTCGTATTCTGCGCCAATCTGCATTTTATTAGCTTTTTCAAAGGTTAAACCAACACTGTACCCTGCGGGTAATGTATAGGTTCCTTTCGCTTTATCGCGTTTTACCACGTCAATGCTGTCCGGCTCTCCAAAACTGTTGAAGAATACAGTTTGTGCCACTCTTTCCCTGTCGGCCTGCGCATCGCCGCCCAAAAATCCGTTGGCGCCTAAGCGAAGCTGGCTGGCTTTGCCGGTTTTGATTTCATACTGCAGCCCGGCATCAAGCGAAAAATGTGAAATGGAAGTTCGTTCATTAATGGCGGCTGTATAATAAAAAACAGAGTCGTTTACCAGTGAACGGTAGGTTGATATTTCTTTCTGGCCAAAAATATACCCTGCATTTACGCCAAGAGAAAGTTTGCCCACCCTGAACCCGGTTCCCAGGAATCCACGGTAAAGCCCTCCATTTCCCCGGTAATTGTTTATCATACTGTCAATACCTTCCAAACGGCCGGGCGCCTGAATATCATACCTTATGCGGCTAAAGGGACGGATACCGAAGGCCATACCCCAATTGGTGACGCCTTTTTTATCTTTAGCCAGGGGTAAGCCCAGTGCGAGGTAGTTGAAAATTAAGTTGGAAGATTGGAAACGATCCACTTTTTCTTTATCAATAAGGGTACGAAATTCACCCTCGATGCCTACATCAAGGGTCACAAAGTTTAGCCCGGTATAGGAAGCGGGATTGACAAAATTGACAGATTGAAAATCTTTAATGGCGCTGGCAAGTCCGCCCATCCCTTTGGACATTACATTTCGTGAACTATACAAATCGCCAATACCATACCTGCTGTAAGGAGAATTTACCTGCGAATTGGCCGCGAGGCTAAAACCAAAGCTTCCTAACAAAATCCAAAAATAGCCGGGTCGTCTACACATTGAGGTCACAAATCGCATACAGTCCTTTAAATAATAAATCAGGGTCGGCAAATATCACGGATTTAAGGTGTGGAGCCAAATGAACCATATCCCCCCCGGTTAAAAGCACGTTAAATGCCCTGTATTTGCGGGCATATTCGGCTATGAAACCCTCCATTTCATAGGCCAAACCTAAAACCACCCCGCTTTGTATATTGGTTTTTGTGTCGTACCCTACCAGCGGAACGTTCCAGTCGGGGTCCACTACGGGAAGTTTTGCGGTATAGCTGTTCAGCGCCTTCATGCGCATGATCATACCGGGGCTAATGCCCCCGCCAAGAAATTCATTTTTAACATTGATGAAATTGTAGGTAACGGCTGTGCCCAAACCAATCACCAGGTTGTTTTGATTGGGGTATAATAAAACGGATGCGGCACATAAAGCCAGGCGGTCGGCGCCGATGGTTTCGGGTTTTCCTACGGGGGTGGAAAAGGGCAAACGGCTTTTGGCGGCTTGCAGTACATGAAACCGGGTTCTTCGGGCCAGCAATTGCTCAACAGAAGCCGGATGGTTTATTACTGAAGAAAGGATACTCCTGTGTGGGGACCATTTATCCAACAGGCCAGCAAGAGAAGTTTCAAGGTTTTCCGATAAGTACGCCACCTCAACCTGTTTTCTCCCCAGGAATAAAGCGGCTTTCTGCCGGGTATTTCCAAAATCAATGCAAATGGTTTTCTGATTTTGCATAAGCAGGTATTCAAATAAACGGTTCAAACCTAAATTAAAAAACCGGCTAAAGTCTAAAAAGGAAACTTTGGACAAAAAAATAGGCCCCTATTGAAATAGGGGCCGAAACCAAAACTAACTGCTTATGAGAAAAACTTAATTTTTTATTCTTACACATATAAGACGAACAAACTGTCCGAAAGTATACATGGCATTTGTTAAAAGAACTTTAATCTGTTTTAACCGTATAAAGTTATGTGGAAAACGATTACTATGCAAATTTACGCCCCAGATTATTGCAACAATACTCTTAGCCGTGCCTTAACCCACAATTAACAGCTTTTCTTTTCGCTTTGCATTTTCGTTTTGTTATTCCCAACAATCCTTTAGCCTTTTCCTAACGAAATCTTCACTTTTTAAAGGATATGTGCCAAAAATCTCTTGATCAGGTTGCCAATCCAATTCTGGCCGCCACCAATGCGGACATGGTAAAACCTTGCCAAACAATTTTCACCAAACCCAAATATGCTTTTACAATTAGTTCATATTCGCCATTTTCTCTGTGTTCTCGGCCAACTGAAGCTGTTCGATAAACTCGTCAATTTCGCCGTTTAATACGCTATCCAGGTTATACACTGTCAGGTTTATCCGGTGGTCGGTTACCCGACCCTGTGGAAAATTGTAGGTGCGGATCTTGGCGCTCCGGTCGCCGGTGCTTACCAGGGTTTTACGTTGGCGCGAAATGGCTTCCTCATGCTTGCGAACCTCTTCTTCGTACAGTTTGGTGCGCAGCATTACCATGGCCTTCTCACGGTTGGCAAGCTGTGAGCGTTCGGTTTGGCAAACCACCACCACCCCGGTTGGAAGGTGGGTAAGCAACACTTTTGTTTCAACTTTGTTTACGTTCTGCCCTCCTGCCCCACCGCTTCGGGCGGTTTCCATTTTCACGTCAGCAGGGTTCAGCTCAAAGTCAACCTCCTCGGCTTCGGGCATAACTGCCACCGTAGCGGCAGAGGTATGTACACGCCCCTGTGTTTCAGTATCGGGTACCCGCTGCACCCTATGCACGCCACTTTCAAACTTCAGGGTACCATACACATCTTCTCCAACAACTTCTATCACTACCTCTTTATATCCTCCTACAGTACCTTCACTTTCACTCACCAGCGAAGTTTTCCAGCCTTTTTTACCACAATAACGCAGGTACATATCCAGCAGGTCGCCGGCAAAAAGACTGGCTTCATCTCCACCGGTTCCGGCCCGTATTTCAAGGATGGCATTTTTATCGTCCTGCGGGTCTTTAGGTATCAGCAGTTTTTTTAGCTCGGCCTCCAATGCTTCCATACGGGCCTCATAATCAGGCAGTTCGGCCTTTGCCAGTTCACGCATGTCCGCATCGTTTCCTTCCAGCAATTCCCGGCTGAATTCCACATCGGCCAGCACTTTTTTATATTCCTCAAAAGGCTGTACAACCCTCTCAAGTTGCTTGTATTCCTTGCTCAGTCGGCTGAATTCTTTGGCATTGCCCACAATTTCGGGATTTGTGAGCGCTACGCCTACCTGTTCAAAGCGGCCCTTGATGGCTTCTAATTTCTCGATCATAAGTACAAAATACAAAAGGTGAAATACGAATTATTAAAACAACAGTAACCTTTAGGTGTCAGTTTTAAAACTCCCCCGACTTTTTGGGGACGCAAAAGTAACATATCGCACCGGCCTGATGCAAAAAAATGGAATGGGGAAATGAAGGCGTAATTAAATTGCAATCCATGGCATATAAAAAATGGCAGGCTGCCCGCATGCATACCGGGTTGGGTTGGGCAAATGAAGGCTCTGTTTTGGTAACAACGGAACAGGGAAGTATCATTGATATTTTGCCAGAATCAGAAGCCGGTGATGATATTCAAATCCTCAATGGTGTGCTTTGCCCGGGTTTTGTAAATGCCCACTGCCATTTGGAACTCAGCCACCTGAAAGGGCATATCCCGCCACATACGGGCATGGTTGATTTCCTGTTGCAGGTTATGCAATTGCAGAGGTTTCGCATAGAGGAAAAGCTAAAAGCCATGGAAGCGGCATTGGCGGAAATGAAAGGTAATGGCGTGGTTGCTGTAGGCGATATCAGCAACGGTACGGACAGTATCGGGCCTAAGCTTACATCGGGTATTTATTTCCAGAACTTTATTGAGATCACCGGGTTTGTACCAGCCACTGTACAGGATCGCTGGAATGCAGGAGTTGAAGTGGCGAAGGCGTTTCTGCAATCCTTTCCACCAGAGCAGGTTAGCATTACTCCTCACGCTCCATACTCAGTAAGCCCTGAATTGCTGAAACTAATCATGGACCATGCCGCGGGCAAAACATTGAGCCTTCACCTGATGGAAAGCGAGGATGAAATTGCTTTTTTCAGGGAAAAGCAAGGAAATTTTAACCGGTTATATGCCCAACTGGGTATTAATATTGATTTTTTTAAGCAGGCGGGAACGAGTTCAATCCGGTACCTGTGGCCAAAAATGAAACCCCATGCTTGCTGGCTTTGGGTGCATAATACCGAGCTAAGCCTTCACGACCTGCAATGGTTGGATGAACAGGGCATAGACTGGGGTTCAGTGTTTTTCTGCCTTTGCCCCGGCGCCAACCAATATATCAATTTTGCCACGCCGGTTATCCATCGTTTTCGAAATCAATTGCCCATTCAACTCTGTCTTGGCACGGATAGTCTTGCCGGAAATCATTACCTGAACCCACTGTACGAAATGCGGTTGATGCAAAAACATGGAAGGCTTAATGACCTTGGATTTTTACTGCAAATGGCTACACTTAATGGCGCCCGGGCACTCGGTATTCAAGGAAGTTTCGGCAGTTTTGAGAAAGGTAAAAAACCGGGTCTTGTGTTGCTAAAAGGATTGGATGGCGATGTTTTCACACCCAAAACAAAGGCTGAAAGATTGATTTAACCGCAACTATTCAGGGTTTGCGGGTAAGCGTTGCCTTCCAGCCTGCCTGGTTCATCCGGTTTTCGGCATAATATTTTTCTGAAAGCCCCAGCATTTCCACAATACCGGTTTTAATCCTTTTAGCTTCGTCGTACACCAACAGATGCCCCCTGTTTGGAATCATCCGGATGGAAAGGCTTTCGCTGTTTGTTATATTCTGTATGGCAAAACGCGCGTTGCTGGTATAAATAAGGTCATCGTTTTTCCCCTGGAAATAAATAACCGGAACCTTTATTTCACTCCAGCGGTTTTTCATTTTAATGAGTTCGGCTTCATGGGTAAATTTTTCGACATTGGCGCTATGTAGCATACGGGGTTGCGCCCAGGTAAAAAATGGCGATTCCAGTACATAGCTTACCCAATATGTTTTTTCCTGGCCCGGCGCCAGCGCAGGCGCTATAAGCAAAAGCCCATCTGCCAGTTTCGGGTAATCCATTAAAATTCTTGAGGCAACAGGGGTGCCGTAGCTCGCGCCAACCACCACTACAGGTCGGGTGCCTTTATGCAGGCTATCCAAAATGGGGGCAATCATGGCAGCCTGCTTACCAATATCGGGCTCGGGTTTGCCAAAGCCGCTATATCCGTATCCTGGTCGGTCAACCGCAATCAGGTTGGCTACTTTTCTTAACAGGGTATCACTTAAAAAATGACGGTAATAGTTGCTGCTGCTGGGCGCTCCATGAATAAAAAGGATTACAGGCTTAGAAGGGTCGCTGCCGGTACTAATATAACGCATCGGCCTGCCCTGTGCCTGGTAATAGTGAATGTTTATGGTAAGTTTTTGACTTTGGTAATAGCGCAGAATTTCATCATCGGTACTACGGAACTGGATAAAACGATCGGCTACCATAAGACCTACTACCAAAAAAAGGTATAGGCCTGTAATAGACTTTATGATGATGCCTGATATTTTTTTTCTGTTTGCCATTAGCCTTACTTTTCAATGACAAACAAAAAAGCGAATCCGCTGGTTCAAATTTAAAAACATTTCAAAATTCGTAAATTATTCGGGGGTTTGCAGCCATTAATATAGAGTTAAGCCACAAAAGGCCACGAAAGCCTTGGTGGGTTTTACTCCGATGTTCAACTTCTCAATATGATAAAAATAG
>CAYUGH010000107.1:0-12754 GCA_964444195.1 uncultured Chitinophagaceae bacterium | reverse complement strand
AGAGTACCCCGCATAGGCGGGGCATGGTCCGCTGCCGTATTTTTTGAAGAAGCCTTTGCATTAAATTGCAGGGGCTTTTTTGTTGGGGGATGTAGGGTTCTTGCTTAGCCATAAGAAAGGTAATTCCGCCTTCAGCCTGAAGCCAGGCCACTCAAACTGTCTTTAGGAGCAGGTAACATTCCGGCAAGTACTTTAAAGGTATGGTTTGGTAAGGTTTACCGAAAAATTCCTTCAATCTTAGCTGTTTCCAGCATGCTTTGTGAAATAGCAAGAGCTCTTCATGTGAGCTTCGTAATTTATTTTTTCAATTGCATTCATGGCATCCACTTTTAGCTGCGCTTCCACTTTGTCAAGACCTCTTGCCCTAAAGGGTTCTGGCAACGCATTGTTTTTAAAATAGTAAATCCATTCATCCAACCTCCCCAATTCTGTACCTTGCGTCCTTAAAACATTTGTATTTGTTGGGTTCCAGGATTCATTTAGTCATTTTCATATTTTGCTGTCTTTCCCCTTGCTGGCTTTGGGCCCAGCAGGCAAAACCGGATTGGCGAAAAGCGCCCGTACATTCATATGAGCCTGATATCATTCAGATCCGGCTTTCTGCCGCTGCTTTCGACCGCTTGCCGGGCCATGAACTCACCAAATCCGGCACCGAGTTTAAAGCCATTCCCGCTATTGATAGCATCTGGAAACAATTCGGGCTTCTTTCCTTTAAAAAGCTGGTGAATATTGAGATGAGACCTTCCAAAACAGGATTGGGCCCTGCGGAAAACAATGTGCTGCGCTGGATAAGGATAAAATTGCCCAATGCCAAAACACTTCCCCTGGCGTTGGAGGCTTTTGAGCATTGCAAGCCCTGGGTTGAAATGGCTGAGCCTGTGTACAAGGTTGAATTGCATGGAAATGAGGAGCAACCCCTGTTTGATTTTCAATGGTTTCCCAACGATAGTTTGTTTGCAAGGCAGTGGCATTACCACAATACAGGGCAAACCGGGGGCACTCCCGATGCCGATATTGATCTGCCCGAAGCCTGGGATATTGAGCGGGGTCACCCCTCGGTATTGGTTGGCGTGCTCGACAATGGTATCGATACACAGCATGTTGACCTCAGGCCGAATCTTTCAGCCCTCCGTGGGTATAATTTTTACGAAGGACAACCCGGTTTGGTGCCGGGCAACCATGGCAACCATACTTCGGGCACTATTGCAGCCCGTACCAACAATGTTTCTTGGGTATCGGGCATTGCCGGTGGCGATGGGTCGGCTGAAAGCGGGGTCAGGCTGGTGAGTTGCCAGATATTCGGGGTTCCTTCGGGTTCGGGCGGTATAGAAAACGCCTTTGTGTGGAGCGCGCAAAACGGGGTGGCCATCAGCAGCAACAGCTGGGGCTATGTGCAGGCCGATGTGTACAACCAAAGCGTTTTGGATGCGATTGATTTTTTTATTGAAAATGGCGGCGGATCAGTATTGAAGAATGGGCTGGTGGTTTTTTCAGGGGGAAATAGCGGAACCTATGAGCAACGATATCCGGGGGTGTATGAAAAAGTGATTGGGGTAACAGGCAGCAACCATAACGATATCCGTTCCTGGTATGCAACCATTCATGAGAAAATTGATATTACGGCCCCAGGTGGCGAAACCAATACCTCAAGTGGCGGCCCCATAGTGAATGATGGCCGGGGCGGTGTATTGAGCACTATAGTTCAGGCTGCTGGCGCAGTGGGTTACCTGCAGGGTACCAGCATGGCGGCGCCTCATGTTGCCGGGGTTGCTGCGCTCATTGCCAGTCATGGCAGGGAAAGGCTTAGCGCCGATGATGTAAAAAGTATTTTGCTTACCCAAACCGACCCGATAGAAAACCTGCAACCCACATTTGCAAAAGGAAGAATGGGTACAGGAAGGCTGAATGCATTTAAAGCCCTGAACCTTACCAGGCAATTGGTTCTGTTGCCCGACATGAAAGCTCCTGTTAGTTTGGTGGCAACCCCTGCCTGCGGCGATATTGACCTGAGTTGGGTAAAGGGCAACGAAAGCGATGCAGTGATGGTGGCTGTAAGTACAGAATCGAACAGGGGCGGGCTTTTTGGCATACCTGTTGGAAATTATACGGCAGGTGATTCCTTACCGGGAGGCGCCCGCATTATTTATAAGGGAACAGCATCATCTTTTAAGTTTACCGGTTCGGTGGAGGGGCAAATCTATTATTTCAAAATATGGACAGCAGGAACAGCTTCTGCCTATAGTATGGGCATTGTTTCACGCAATGGTGTAACGATCGGGTCGAACATACAGTCCTTTGATACGAAAGTGAATTGCTATCAATACAACGATTTGAATTGGGTGTATGAAGCAGGTTGCACAGGCAAACAGGTTTTGATAGCATTCAATACCCAAAATTCATTCGGTGTTCCTTCAGGCAATTATGCTCCCGGCGATATGCTTGGCAGCGCTAAGGTTATTTATGTGGGCGGCGGAAACAGTTTCAGGCACCAGTTGCCAGCATTGCCCGATTCTGCGTTTCTATATTATCAATTATTTACCCTTAATACGGACGGTACGTATGGCCAGGCTATTGCGGCCAATGCATCCACACCCGGCGCTATTACCAAAGCTTATCCTAAATCATCCAACAGCAATTCAGTGCTTTGCGCATGGGAGCGGCATGCGTGTTTTAGCGGCGAAGTGCTGGTGGCCTGGAACAGAACGGGTAATTTTAATGAACCGCAGGGTGTGCTGAACCCCGGCGATATTTTTCCGGGAGGTGGCGATACGGTTTTGTACAGGGGGGCGCTTTCAGAAGTTTTGCATTCAGGGCTGCTTTCAAATACCCAATATTATTATGGGGTTTGGTCTATTATCAATAATCAATATGGGCAGCCGCGTTTTTTTGCTGCTAAAACAAGGTGCAACAGTCTCCAGGTCAATCTTCCCTTCCGAGACACGATCAGCCCTACAAGTTTGTCGGGTTGTACTTTGGATACGCTTGGAGTTTGGAATTTTACCGCAGGCCCTTTGCCAAAATTAACCGTGGTGGAAACGGGTATCAACCCTTCTGCATCCGCCTTCGGAGGGCGTTATATGCTTGCCTTCAACTCATACGATACACGCGAAAGCAACGAGGTTTTGCTCACCACGCCAGCTTTAAATACGACAGGCCATCAACTGGTGGATGTAGCTTTTAAATGGTATGAAGACAACACCGAGTATAATTCAGAATTTTTTGCAAAGGAAGGTATAACTGTTTTGTGGAGCAGCGATTACGTCAATTGGGATACCGTTATTGCCTATCCACGCATAACCAGGTATGGGCAAAATGGCTGGAAGTATAAACAGGTAACCCTTCCCCCGGCAGCAGCCAATCAGCCTGCCGTGTATGTACGCTGGGCATTCAGGAGCGCCTGGGGCTACAATTGTTACCTCGATGAAATTGCTGTGATCCCTACTAACCCTAAAAAGGCGAATGGTATTTTTACCCCCGCTGTTGCACAGTTTACTGATAGCACTACCGGGGCTACTCATTTCTATAATGCAGGCGAAGAACTGCTGATCAGTGTAAAGAGTGGCGTTGAATTTTTAGGCCATGTAAATGATTCGTTGACCATTGAGGTTGGTGGAAACCTGGCTGCACAAAAAATAAATGCTTCGGGTAATTATGTGGCCAACCCAGGCGGTTGGGGGGTAACGGGCAAATATTGGCATGTAGATAAATGGATAGAGCCCTTGTTGCCGGTAAGCGTAAAGCAGTATTATCATACAAGCGAATTGCAGTCGCTTGAAACCCTTTCCGGTACTGCATTTGTGCCTGTAGTGCCTGCCGATAACCTGCCATTGATGGCTTACCAACTGAACAAAGCAGGAAGGGTTATTACAGATCCGCAAACAAACCATGCAGGTATAAAAGCAGGAATTTCATTTGGCAATGATGGTTTCTGGCAATACGACCGGTTAACGGCGATAGATAGCTTGCATTTTACCATGGCACCGTTTTTACCAGGCTGGCAGGTGGTTGAACACCGTTTGCCTAAAACCGGCGGTGGCGGATTGGGTAAAGGAAGTGTTGGCGGAAACGGGGCGCTTTTACCCCATTGGATGAGTATAAACGGAACACGCTTCAATACAACTACAGCACTGACCTGGGCCACGGGTTATGAGCGTTTATGGATACTGATGGTGGTGGAAAGGGCTTTTGAAAATGATACGGCTTACAAAGTAATAGGCTATTCTTCCCCGGGTGGCTGGTCGCAACAGGGTGGGCAGTATTCACTTACCGATGCAGAACTTTTACCGAACGGCAACTACCGCTACCATATAAAAGCTTTTGACAAAAATGGAAAAATGTACATCAGCCCCGATGTATTGGTAAAGGTTGATGATACCAAAGGCGTGAATGTATTTCCAAACCCGGTTACAGGTGGAAGACTAACTGTGTTTAGTGAAAATACCATGGAGCAAATAAGAATGATTGATGCTGCGGGCAGGGTAGTGCTTACGGCTAAGCCCAATTCCACCCAGTATTTTATGCAATTACCCAGTTTGCCCAAAGGGGTTTATTTCATCCAGGTATTTATGAATAACAAAGTTGTTACTTCAAAAGTGATAGTTTCACAGTAAGGAAAGTATCCATTCACTATTTTACTTATTGACTGTTTCACATATTGACTATTTCACCCATTCACTAACTTGCGTCCATGATAGCGGTCAAGGAGATTGAGGATTTTTTAATTTCCCATGAAAAAACTGGCTCGGTGGATGCCCGGAGCGAGGATGAATTTGCACAGGGGCATATTCCGGGAAGCATCAATATTCCTTTGCTTACCAACGAGCATCGGGCTAAGGTAGGCACCCTGTATAAGCAAATGGGCAAGGAAGCTGCTGTGATGAAAGGTTTCCAGCTTGCAGGCCCAAGGTTTTACCAGATATTCAAATCACTGCGTAAGAATGCCATTAACCAGGAAACCGCCATTTATTGCTGGCGGGGTGGTTTGCGCAGCAATATCCTCTCGTGGATGCTCGATCTGGCCGATTATAAAGTGAACCTGCTGAAAGGCGGGTATAAGGCTTACAGGCAATATGCCCACTTACTTTTTACCTTACCCTTTAAATGGATCGTACTGTCGGGCAAAACCGGGGTTGGAAAAACAAGGCTCCTGCAGCAACTTACCCGGGCCGGCGAACAGGTGCTTGATTATGAAGAGTTGGCTAATCATAAGGGTAGCGCTTTTGGTCATATTGGTTTGCCTGAACAACCTACCGTGGAGCATTTTGAAAACCTGGTGGCCTGGCAATTGCGCAAATTCGATATAACCAAACCGGTTTGGATTGAAAATGAAAGTCGCTTTATAGGGCGGGTCAGAATTCCAGATACCTTGTTCAACCAAACCCTGGCCATGCCGCTGGTGGAAATGGAAATTGAAGATGAAAAACGCAGGTTATTTATTTGGGAAGAGTATGGAAAACATCCCGTGGAAATGTTGGTAGAAGCAACTCAAAAACTCGAAAGGAAATTGGGTGGCGACCGGATGAAGGAAGCCTGTAATGCGCTGTTGGCGGATGATTGGCAGGGATGGCTTGATATATTGTTGCCCTATTATGACAAAACCTACGCACATAGCCAAAAGGTAAGAACCGGCAAAACATATCCCTTGAATTTGACCGGCCAAGAGGGTACGGATGTTCGCGCCCTTATAGCATTAAAAGAAAATATATGGAAACAGGAGTAAAATTAACTTCCTTAAGCAAAGCCTCGGGTTGTGGGTGTAAACTGCCGCCTTCGCTCCTGCACGAAATTCTGCAAGGGATGGTTACTACGGATAACGGATATCCGCAGTTACTCGTTGGAAATAATACATCAGACGATGCATCTGTGTACAGGTTGAGTGATGAGCTTGCATTGATCCAGACTGTGGATTTCTTTACCCCGATTGTAAACGACCCTTTTGATTTTGGAAGGATTGGCGCTGCCAATTCCATCAGCGATGTGTATGCTATGGGCGGAAAGCCGGTGATGGCCAATGTAGTGCTTGGTTTTCCCGTTGATACCTTAACTGTGGATCAAATCAGGTTGCTGATGCAGGGCGCCCGGCAGGTATGCACCGAGGCTGGTATCCCCATGGCCGGTGGTCATTCCATTAATATCGGCGAACTTATTTTCGGTCTTTCCGTTACAGGGATTGTGCATCCTGATCATATTAAAACCAATGCAGGGGCAAAAGATGGCGATCTGTTGTTCCTTACAAAGCCGCTTGGGACGGGCATTTTAGGGGCTGCCATTAAACGAGGGCTTGCATTGAATGATGAAGAAAAGCTATTGGGTGAACATTGCAGCAAGCTTAACTCCGTTGGTGAAGCCCTGGGTAAAATAAAGGGCGTGCATGCCATGACGGATATTACCGGGTTTGGCTTTTACGGGCATCTGCTTGAAATGTGCAAGGCGGCAGGACTGTCGGCCAATGTAACTTTTTCTGATATCCCCTTACTTGAACCTGCAAGGCCTTTTGCTGCTAAATTCGTGATGCCCGATAATACATTCCGCAATTCAAATGCAGTGAAGGATTTTGTTCAAACCACGGTAAAGGAGGCTTTTGCTTTTTTGAATGATCCGCAAACCAATGGAGGGTTATTAGTGGCTGTAAAACAGGAAGCGCTTCCCGCTGTTAAAGAGGTTTTTGCTGAATATAAACTTGAAGGCTTTATCAACCCTGTTGGGCAAATGGTACATGAGGAAGGGAAAACAAATATCCAGGTAGTATAATTTTTCATGAGGTTTTGCCCGAAATAAAAACGGGTTGAGGACCAGTCCCCAACCCGCTGGTTTTATTGTAGGTTGAATCAGCTTTTCAGTTTCTCTACCAATGAAACGTATTCAGTCATGGCATTTTCAGAAGATTTACCAGACTGCTCGGCCTAGGCATTATGCTTTGCTTTGGCTACAAAATCAAATGGATTGGATGGACCTTCATCGGGTGCATTCCCTTCGGTAGCTTGTTTGTACAGGCTATACAGTTGCAACAGCGTTTCATTCGATGGTTTTGAGGGCAGGGTTTTACTTTCAGCTACGGCCCGTTCAAATTGTTCTTTAATATCCATTTTAATTAAAAGATTAAGCTGCAAATATAGGGTGGTACAAACAGGTTTGGTTTAACGGTTTATTTCCCTCACCCTCCCTAATCAACCATCCAATATTTTAAAAATGCCTGCAAAGCCGACCCGTTCATTAAATCAGGTCGGCATGTACATGTTTATCTTTTTTTTGATGTAAAATTTCCTGTAGTTCATCTTCAAAAAAGAATTTTGTTTCTCCAAATGCAGGTTTTAATTCATCCAGCCAAATGGCTTTTGGGTTGTATTCAGCAAAAAATGGCCTGCCTACCCAATCCGGATTGCGGCCCTGTAAAAACCTCATAACCATTACCTGTTTTCCACCCGCATCAGCCGTACCCAGTATCTGAACTTTTCCGGGTGTACAGCTCATACTTGGCCCACGCACCGTGCGGCAAACCCCGCTTACCGCCTGATAGGCTTTTCGCCAGATTTCCTGTGCTTCAACCAAAGGAAGGCCGAAAAAATGCTGGGCGCCGGTATCCCTTACCATAAACATATAATAGGGAATTATATTCTGGTTTACCTGTTCCCGCCATAATTCTGCCCAAATTTTTGCATCGGCATTAATATGCCTTAAAATAGGACTTTGTGAACGAATTTGTGCACCGGTACTTCTGATCCTTTTTACAGCTTCCTTTACGGCATCGGTACTTAATTCAACCGGGTGGTTAAAATGCGCCATTATAGCAAGACTTTTCCCTTTTTTAACAATCATCCTGAAAATGTCTATCATCTCATTTGCATCATCATCCGTCAGAAATTTGTAAGGCCAGTATCCCAGCGATTTGGTGCCAATACGAATGGTTTGAACATTCCAGAGTTCATCATCCAGCAAAGGTTCAATATAAGCCCTGAAAATTTTTGCTTTCATTATCATTGGGTCGCCGCCGGTAAACAGTACATCTGTTACTTCGCGGTGTTCCTTCAGGTATTCAACCAATAAATCAGTTTCTTTCATGGCAAATTTTAGTTCTTCGATTCCCACAAACTGCGGCCACCTGAAACAGAAGGAACAATATGCATGGCAGGTTTGGCCCTGGCTGGGAAAAAATAGTAATGTTTCCCGGTACTTATGCTGTATGCCGGTAAGTTTGGTATTGCCAAACACCGGTACATTTTTTTCCTGGCCTGCCGGATGAGGATTCAGTTCCATTCTGATTTCATTGGCTGTTTTTTTTATTTCATCCTTGTTGGCCCCGGAATCCAGCACGGCTTTCATTTTTGCGTAATGACGGGGCAGCAGCATTTCCCGCCTGGGGAAAGTAAGTGTAAAAATCGGGTCTTCAGGCACATTCTCCCAGTTAATCAATTCCTCTACTACGTAGTTATTTGTTTTAAATGGCAATACTTGACCAACCACTTCAATGGCCTCCAGCAGGTCCTCACTAAGAATTGAAGCCTGCGGAATCGTTTTAAAATTATGCAATGCATAGGAACGATACCTGGTCATTTGTGTAACTTCACCCAACATTAATTCCATAATAAAAAATTTTTGCGTTAACAGTATTGTTGGCTAACCAACGGGTATAATTGAAAAAATATAACTCAGTATCCGGCAGGCAAAAACAAAAAGTATTGGCCAAGAAAGCAATCGTTATTTACAGATAGGCTATGAAATAAACCAATCAGACCGTAAATGTGTTGCGGCAAATATGTCAATTTTTGCCGGATTGGCAACTTAGTTGGCGTTTTGTTATGAGTATTTTAGGAACTGAAATGATCTGGTCAGGAAGATTAAGGTAAGGTACGGGTATAGTTAACTTCTAAATCAAATCCCTTTATTAGCTTGCGTCCGTTTTAAGAAGATACATATATGCAGCTACACATCCGCTACGATAAGCAAAAAGTAATCCAGGCATTGAGGTTTCATTTTATTTCGCGCAGCGAGGTGAAAATAATGCTGATCGCGGTAAATGTTTTTGCCCTTATTTCTGCCGGGCTGTTTGCCTTCAAATTAGTAAGGCCCATGCCCTTCCTCATCAGTTCTTTCCTTTGGTTTTTCCTGATGCTCATGTTTTGGTTCTGGATGCCAAGAATGGTGTACAGGCGTAGCGAAACCTTTCAGAATGATATTGATTTGCGGTTCAGGGACTATGATATTTTGCTGGAAACCACGCGCGGGCATACCAACTGGGGGTATAAAAAATTCCAATACTTTATTGAGAGTCCGCATTTTTTCCATTTGTACATAAACGACAAATCTTTTTTCCTCATTCCTAAGGAAGCCTGCGTGCCGCCTAACGATACACATGAGGTAAGAACCCTGCTGACCGAAAAAATAGGAAGAAAGAAGTAAAAACCCCTTCATTGGTTAAATCAGGAGTTTTTCCATTTTATGATGCGGAATGGTTACTTCCAGGAACATGTCACCTACCACTTTATAGCCCTGCTTTTCGTAGAAGCCAAGCGCTGTATCACGGGCATGCATGGTAAGCACTTTAAAGCCTTTGTCCCTGGCAAGGGTTTCGGCAAAGCGGATAATTTGTTGCCCAATGCCCTTGCCCTGCAGGTTATTGCGTACAGCCATTTGCCGCAAACGTACAGTTCCCGGTTCTTCGGCCCTCAGGATGCAGCATCCAATCATTTTGCCATCATCAGTAGCTCCAATCAGTATATCCTTTTTATCCGGTTCAAGATCTTCGGGTGTATAAACCAATCCAAGCGGGCGGCGAAGAATTTCATCTCTTAGCTTGAGCATTTGATTATATTCGGGAGTGCCGTAGTCGATTTGCATTAATGCCATGCGTAAAAATAAGGGGTTGAGCCAAAAGTGACAAAAATTTAGTCTATGATAAAAAAGAACAATTTCAACGTTTAAACAGGCATTTCGGGGATAAATCATTCGCCTTTACCAAAATCCCGTTGTACAGGGCTTATATTTGCGGCCAAATTTTACCTGATGCCAAAGGATACCGTAGTATTTGAACTATTGAATAAGGAGCTGCATCGTCAGCGGCATGGAATAGAACTTATCGCCAGCGAAAACTTTACCAGTTTGCAGGTAATACAGGCCATGGGCAGTGTAGCCACCAATAAGTATGCCGAAGGCTATCCGGGCAGGCGCTATTATGGTGGTTGCGAAGTGGTTGACGAAATTGAGCAACTCGCTATCGACCGTTTGAAGCAGGTTTTTAATGCAAGCTGGGCCAATGTGCAGCCACACAGCGGGGCGCAGGCCAATGCTTCGGTTTTCCTGGCCTGCCTCAAACCCGGGGATAAAATTCTTGGCCTCGACCTCAGCATGGGTGGACACCTTACCCATGGCAGCCCCGCCAACTTTAGCGGTAAAACATACCAACCTTTGTTTTACGGGGTAGACCGCGAAACCGGGCTGGTTGATTATGAGCAGCTTGAGCGCACGGCACTGGCCGAAAAACCCAAAATGATCATTGTAGGTGCAAGCGCTTACAGCCGCGATTGGGATTATGCCCGCATACGCAAGGTGGCTGATGAAATTGGCGCTATTCTGTTTGCCGATATCGCGCACCCTGCCGGGCTGATTGCCACCGGGTTATTGAATGATCCTTTTGAGCATTGCCATATTGTTACCAGCACTACGCATAAAACCCTCCGTGGCCCTCGCGGCGGTTTGATCGCGATTCGTCACGATTTTGAAAACCCAATGGGTATAAAAGACCCTAAAGGAAATGTAAGGATGATGAGCGCCTTGCTCGACCTGGCCGTTTTCCCCGGTATCCAGGGGGGGCCGCTCGAACATGTAATTGCGGCCAAGGCTGTTGCTTTTGGCGAAATACTCACCCCCGAATTCAAATCGTATCAATTGCAGGTTCAGCAAAATGCGCAGGCGCTTGCCAAATGCTTTGTAGATAAGGATTACAAACTGATAAGCAGCGGTACCGATAACCACCTGATGCTGATTGACCTTCGCAATAAAAATATTACCGGTAAAAAGGCGCAGGAAACACTTGATAAAGCAGACATTACGCTGAACAAAAATTCAGTTCCTTTTGATGATAAAAGCCCGTTTGTTACCAGTGGTATCCGTATTGGTGTTCCGGCCGTTACTACCCGCGGGTTTGTGGAAAGCGACATGCAATTTATTGCCGATAATATCGACAAAGTACTGATGAATGCCGGCGACGAATCCATTATAGCATCGGTTCGTGCCGAGGTGAATGGTTTCATGGAAAGGTTTCCGCTATACCCTGAATTAGGATAACTTTACTGTTAAAATTAACGTTACTATGATCCAACGAATCCAATCGCTCTGGCTGTTGTTATCTGCCCTGGTGGTAGTGCTTTTGTCTCGTTTTGCGGTGTATGTTGGCAACCTGGGGGATGGCGCCAAAAAAGAACTGATGACAGCAGAAAGGCTTCACATGATGATTGTAGCCTTGTTGCTCATTATCATCCCGGTTATAACCATTTTCCTGTTTAAAAACCGCCCAGGTCAAAAGCAACTCATTTGGGTGCATATCCTGCTTAACCTGCTGATGCTTTTGTTTTTTTATATTGCAAAAGGGGCGTTTCTGCATGGGCAGTCACCTCCATTTGTTTCCTCAAGGTACAGCTTTGCCGTTATTGTTCCTGTTATCAGCATTATATTTGATATTATGGCTTACAGGGGTATCCGCG
Source organism: uncultured Chitinophagaceae bacterium (assembly GCA_964444195.1). Taxonomy (GTDB): domain Bacteria; phylum Bacteroidota; class Bacteroidia; order Chitinophagales; family Chitinophagaceae; genus Phnomibacter. The sequence continues at coordinate 1,058 of CAYUGH010000107.1, read as the reverse complement.
CCGACGAAAAACTGATAAAGGCTGCGGATAAATTCAGGTAAGAAAAAGGCAATCCTGCACCCGGTCAGGGTGCCAGCACTGTTTTAACGGCGCCGTCGGTTTTCTTAATAAAGTAAATTCTTTGATTTTCAAGATAATCTGTTTGGCCATTGTTGCGCAGGCTTACCGGTACAAAATCAAAATCGTTAAAAACTTTAAACCTGTAATCGTTTATATGCTGCAGAAAGGCCGGGCCGTATTGCGAAAGTGTTCTCACATACCTCAAAGTAAGTTCATAGCCCCGGTAGGCCATATCACCAGGCTTGCTGTTGGTGAGCGCCCTGTATTTTTTGGTAAATTCCTCATTCAGTATTGAATTGCCGCTTGTAGCTAAAAAAGGCGTGCCGTACCACACATCCACTCCTTTAAAGTCCACTTTGGTAAAATTCACTGTTTCCCAGGTAGGCATGCCAAAAACGGCTGTCCGGTAATTGGGCGCCAACCCTGAAAGCAGCTTTACAATCCTTTGAGCGTTTGCTGTATTAAGGGTAGGTGCTATAATTATATTCAGTTGGTTGCTGTCCAATGCCGGAAGAATTGAATCGGCATTGAACCGGTCGCCAAAACCTAATTCTTTCCATTTAAGTGGTACCGCCCTCGTGGTTTTATTGGCATCTTCAAGGTATTGCAATAGTCTTGATTCGGCATTCCCATTAATATTCAGTAAAACCATATTGTCAATACTATGGTTTTTTTGCAAAAACCTGTGCAATTGCTCGCAATGTACTTTCAGGGTTGAGTTTGGCATCATCATCTGCGGATAGCCTGTCACACCGGCATCGTTTGGCAAAATTGTAATCAGCGGAACCCCGGTAGGCTTCAGCCGGTCGGCAATGGCTTTCAGGTCGACCGAAGTTTGCGCTACAGCAATAACAACGCCTTTATCACCGGTGAGGGTATCATGGAAATATTCATCCAGTGCCGTGGGCGATTTGAGGTCCATTACCCTGATCCTTGCCGCAATGCCCTGTTCTTCCAGTTCAGTGGCGGCAATTTGCATGCCATTATAAAAATCAAGG
>CAYUGH010000106.1:0-12858 GCA_964444195.1 uncultured Chitinophagaceae bacterium | reverse complement strand
ATTTTCACATTGGCTGTGCTCCTTGTGTTTATAGGAGCCGCCGCAGAAGTAAATGCACAGGTATGGAGAAATACCTTTACTGTATATAAAGGACACTATGCCACCTACGTTACCCCTATAAAGGAGGTGAATGAAGTTGGTTTTATGGGAACCGCCGACTCAATAATTTATCGAGGGAATGGGTTCAGTGACACGCTTCGTCAGGGTGCAAGGATTTTTGCTCTTCAAAATGGAAGACTGAAGTCTGTTGCGCCGGATATACAGGCAATTGACCCACGTTCGTACGTGTATGATGCAGTAAAGGTGGGGGCGAAAACCTACGTTTCATTTAATGAATGGAATAGCCCCCTCACAAACAGCCTAAAGGTAATAGAAAACGGCATTATGACAGATGTTCCGGTGAAGTTTGGTAATTCAGTCAAAATTCATCCCTATGATGGGGGTAAAAAAATGCTGATTTATGGAAATGCCTATTCAGCAGAGGATAGAGAAGGGGTTAAAACAATAAATGGTACTGCCTTTCTTAACCTTGAAACAAACATTATCACACCATCACCTGTGTCCGTAGGAGGAACTTTTGGGGATAAATCAATCGGAAAAGATGGAACATTGGCCTATAGAAACACTGCTGGTATTTGGGCAATGTTTAAAGAAGGAGAATGGTTAAAGTATTCTGACTCCTTTGAAACAAAGCAGGTTTGTGTGGCCAATAAGGATTCACTCTTCCGTATAGAAAAACGTGCTTCTGATGGGATACATGTTCTCTATCAATCAAGAGGAAGTCAATGGGAAAGTTTGGGAACTTTTTCTTCGAACACCATTTCTTCAACGGAAGTGGACAATACTGAAGTGTATTCGCTTGAGTATTATAAAGGAAAACTTTTGATCGCCCACAGTGCTCTATATTTTGAGGGAGTAAGTGTAAACAATGTTTTTGCATTTGATATTGCAACAAGAACAATAAAGAATATTGCTTACCCCTCAGGGTTGAATCGTAACAATTTCGACGAAAGCTTTATCAAAGTCGTTCAAGACTCCATTTATTTGGTAGAACGCAATGAAAATACTTTTGTACTGGAAAGGTCACGGATTTGGTCACTCCAACATGATGGACTTTTGCCTGTGGTGCTAAAAAATTTTTCAGGTGTTGTTGGTGCAAGCGGTATGCATCAGCTCAATTGGGAAACGGCGAACGAAACAAGTTTCAGCCATTTTGATGTAGAATCATCTGCTGATGGCTCGCAGTTTAAGATGATGACTAAGGTGCCTGCGCGCGGTGGTGGCACATATACTGCCTCAATCAAAGCGGTGGGCAAAGTGTTTTATCGTTTGAAAATGGTTGATAAGGATGGGGAATTCTCCTATTCCAAAATCATTCCTATTGGTACTGCGTTTGATGTGTTTTGGGTACAGAATCCTGTTGGGTCAACATTAAAAATAATAGGGCCAGCAGAAAAAACAGTGCAGCTTGCCATCTATACGATGAGTGGCCAACAGTTGAGTGTTCAGAAGGTTCAAGGGATGCGAGAGATTGCATTTCCTTATCCTCGAGGCATGTATATCATTGTTTTTCTTTCCGACAACGAGAGGAAAACGCAAAAGATATTATTTTAAAGTTGTCGAAGGTCTTCGTAGTAATACGGAGACTTTTTCTTTTCCACAGTTTTTTGTATTGCAAAGCCGGCGCATAGGTATATACTTTTTATATGTATAGAAAAATAGCAAGTATCGTTTTCTTATGTTCATTTGTTTTTGTAGTCGGCTCTTTCTTTTTCGGACGCTCATCACATACTGCCGAAGCGGAAGAGATCACTTTCTCAGGCTATGGATGGTCAGGACTCACGGGGTGGATGCAGTTACAAGGTCCTAGTTATGGACTAAAGGCTACTCCATCAGGAACAGAGCGCATTAACCTCTCTGGGTATGCGTGGACTTCGACAGTAGGATGGATTTCTTTTGAACAAACATCAGTGAGTGATTGTGCTAGTCAAATCGTGGTAGGTAGTAGACAACCTAACGTATCTGGATGCTCTCCTTACATTGATTATACAGGGGTAGGGCCTTACCAGGTGAGGGGGTATGCGCGGGCATGTGCTGTTTTTAAGACCGGGTGTTCTGGTGATTTAAAAGAAAATGAAGAACGCGGAGGTTGGGACGGATACATTTCGCTCAACAGCGGCAACGGCTCATGGGGATGGCAACTCTCTGCTGACAAAACAAAGATCAGCGGGTACGCATGGGGTTCTGAGGTGATCGGGTGGCTTGATGTTGATGGCACGTGTACAGGGTGTGATATTACAGAAGATCCAAACGATACATTTACTTACGCTGGATGCGCGCCAGGGCCGGCATATATTCCTACATTCTCATGGTCAACAAGCCCGGCAGCACAATCTTGTACGCTCGTTAGCCCTAACGGCAATGCACGGGTAACGACAAACGCACCGAGCCAGACCAACTTTACTCCTGAGGGAGCAAACTTCGTAGCACCCGGAATCTATGTGCTCGAATGTACTCGTGGAGGTACGACAAAGAAGGTAGGAGATGTAGAAACCTTCATTTACAATATTATTTAATGTCTGCATTGCTTTGCCTGGCAAGGAATTGCCCAGGTAGCAAATAATGGTATTTGTATCTAAAAGGTATAACATAATGATTAATCCCAGTGATTACGGTCATCTTCTACATACCGATTGAACGCTTCAGCTATCTGTCTTGGCATGGTTCGGCGCCAGCGGGTTTGGATACTAACTTTTACTCAAAGCCACCGCCTGGCAATATACATTTACAGGTAATGGCAATTGGAGTAATGAGCAAAACTGGGCCTATGGCTTCAAACCACCTGCAAACCTACCTGCAGGCAAAACCATCGTTATTAACCCTTCTGGAGATGGAGAGTGTGTACTTGATGTCCAACAAGCTATTGAGACAAACGCAACTTTTCAGGTAGCGCCTGGTAAGCGGTTCAGGGTAACAGGTGATTTGAGAATTGGCCAATAGATTTCATTGCTTGGTTAGTGTGGGCAAACATTTGAACTATAAATATTCCAACAAGTGGGAGTTGGCTTGTTCAATCGCAAATGCAATTGGTAACTCAAAGTGCAACCGATATAAAACAACTGATTGAATACAGGCTGACCGATAGTGCGACAAATACCATGAAGATCAGTTCTGAAAGGATATCTTATAAAATTGCTGCCGGTGACAGTTTCGATTTTTTACCACTTAATAACCTTGGAATAGTTACCACCACCGGACCTACAACATTGGTTGCAATTGCGATTGTCAAACGCGGATGCTTTTACTTCTGTAATGTCTGGAATGCCTTTCGAGCATGATCGGGGTACTAAGATCATTGCGCAAAGAATTAACTTAGCTTTTGAAGGAAGCAATTAAAATGCTATCCTTGTTCACAGCTGAACGTATCCGCTCTGCAGGGATGCACCGGAAAGGATAGGCAACCGTTATACGGCAAGAAAGGGGCGCAAGCCTCTTTTTTATTACATTCGCATAAATATTTTATCATGGCCAGAATAGCAGGGGTAATAACCAAAAAGGATACCAGGGGAAACATTACCCACGTAACCATCAATACCAAAAAGCATCCTGAAGCTGTAGGTAAATTGAAGGAATTGGGTTTGATGGAAGAAACTCAGTTTGATAAGGATTGCGAAGGGGCTATTTCTTTAGAAGAATTAAGGGAGGATTTACATAGCCACATTAGAAAGGTATGGAAGCGGAAGTAATAATTATGCCGGAAGTCAGGAAAAAGCTGATTGATCTGATTGATATTTTGCTCGAGGATGAGTATTTTTCTTTTCAGGAAAACGCACATGAATACGTTGATCAGATATCAGATAATTGATTTCATGTACACCATTCCTAACCTGCGCCATAAGAGAACGAGAAATAAAAAGTACGGTTCTTTTTACTGCAAATTCAGCCCAAATAAAAAACGACCTGGTTTGTTACATTCGACATTCAAGATGAAATTTTTCTTATAAAAAACATCATCAATAACCACACCCGGGACTATCCTACTTTCATCAGGGGCCTAAAATAATTTCTTGCCGGCATCGGGCTATGAAAAAATCCGGCCGCTTGCGGCCTTATTTGTTCCATTTGCTTAATTCCTCCCGTTTGGTAGTGTCAAATAATTCAGCATAACCCTGAGGTGTCTTTATATCGCTATGCCCCAAAAGGCTTTGCATTACTTCCAGTTTGATCCCCTTATTTATTCCAATGGTTGCAAAAGTGTGCCTGGCAAGGTGACTGCTCAAAACGGCACTGACTTTGGCAGCAGATCCAATTTCTTTTAAACACCGGTTGTAATATTGATTGGTAACCTTTAATTTTTTCACATCATTAAACAACTGATCAGCTTCGGGCATCAATGGAATGTATTGTTTTTTTCAGGTTTTCTTAGCTTCGAAATAGATGGCCCGGCCGTGGGAGGTTTCCAATACTGTACAGTTTTTTAGGTTTATAGCGTCCCCGAATCGCAAACCGGTATAACAGCAAAAAAGAAACATTTTGCCAACCTTTATTAAATCGGGGGAAAGGTCGGGCAGGGTGGTGGCAATCCTGGTTATATCTCCCACGGTCAGGAATCCGTATTTGCTTTCGAATTCGCCAATGACTATGCCGTCCATTGGGGGTTTTTCGATCACTCCATTATTTACAGCAAAATTGAAAACAGATTTCAGCCGTTTCATTACGCTCAAAACTGTGTTTTTCATCAGGGTTTTGTAGAGGTGTTTTTTCAAATTCTTGATATGTTCAGATTTGATTTTTTCCACAATAGAGGGCATACCCGAAGCAATGGCGTGCCGGTATGCGGTTTTAATGTGCCGCTGCCTGGTTATGCTTATTTCGCTTTCCCGGTTATAGGTTTCGACAAGTTGCAAAAGCTCGGTGCATTGGGTTTCTACTGTAAAAAGGTTTTTTATGGTAGAAAAATTGACCTCCTTCCCCTTCAGGCGATGGTCAATATAGGCGCGGCGGACCTTAGCAAGTTCCAGTCCAATAAGGTCGTTTAGTGCCTGGCGTTCAGGATGGGAGGTTCTGACTGTCTTTGCGGCATTGTTCCAATACGATTTATCCAAATAAACATAGGTGTTTACATAAACCTGTGATCGTTCACAGGTTATCCGGATGTAAATAGTACCATACTGATCGGATGGCTTCTTTAGCCTTAAATTAGGGATTGTAGGTTACGCGCATAAGTTCACTTTCAAAGTGTGTAACATTTGGCCTGATGGCCCCTCATACGCGCTAGCTAACTGATTGATAATCAGTAACTACTTAGGTTTTAATTTTGATAGTGTGGCCTCACCAGGAATCGAACCTGGATCTGGAGCTTCGGAAACTCTTATACTATCCATTGTACTATGAGGCCAAAATTGGGCTGCAAATGTGCAACTTTTTAGCCAAATAAGCTACAATGTTCTCTTTCAAAACAATGTCAGGCTTTACAAATAATTTTGCAGCTAAACAGTTCCTCATTGGCTGCCACCATCTTACTGATAACGCCTCCGTTTACGCAACTGAATACCCCGTACCCGGCTACAGCCTACCTCAAGGGATTTTTAAATACAAAAGGGATTTCAACTTTCCAGGCCGATTTGGGTATTGAAGTAACTGTGGAACTTTTCTCCAAACCCGGACTGACAGCTTTGTTTAATAAAGTCGATGCCCAAAAGGCAGAAATGACGGAAAACGCGAGCCGCATCTACACCCTGCGGCAGGATTATATTGATACGATTGACCCGGTGATCCGTTTTTTACAGGGTAAAAATCCCACGCTGGCGCACCTGATATGCAACCGCAGTTACCTGCCCGAAGCAAGCAGGTTTGAACATGTTGAAAACCTCGAATGGGCTTTTGGCACCATGGGTACGCAGGACAAGGCCAAACACCTCGCCACCATGTACCTCGAAGACCTGAGCGACCTGATTAAAGAATGCGTGGATGATCATTTTGGGTTCAGCCGGTATGCAGAAAGGCTTGGAAGATCGGCCAACAGTTTTGATGAACTCTATGCAACCCTCCAACACCCTTTTACTTTTATAGACGAACTATTGATTGAAAAGCTAAAACTTCTGATTGAAAAGGTACAACCCAAACTCGTTGGGCTTTCAGTCCCCTTTCCGGGCAATCTCTACAGTGCATTCAGGTGCGGCCAATGGATCAAAGCAAACCATCCAACCATACGTGTTTCCATGGGCGGCGGTTTTCCCAATACTGAACTCCGCAGCCTGAGCGATGTGCGCGTGTTTGAGTTTTTTGATTTTATTACACTGGATGATGGCGAAGCGCCTATTGAAAACCTGGTTAAGTTTATTAATGGTGAAATTGAGATACAGGAGTTGAAGAGAACGTATGCATCCCCCCAACCGCCCTCAAGGGGGGAGAGCTCCCCCCTTGAGGGCGGTTGGGGGGGCGTCTCCTATTTCAATAACGCCTCCTGCAAAGATTATAAGCAAGGCGATGTGGGCACGCCCGATTACAGCGACCTTTTGCTCGATCAGTACATCAACGCCATTGAAGTGGTAAACCCCATGCACCGCATGTGGAGCGATGGCCGCTGGAACAAGCTGACCATGGCGCATGGCTGCTATTGGGGTAAATGTACTTTTTGCGATATAAGCCTCGATTACATTAAACTGTACGAACCCATTGCGGCCTCACTGCTTTGCGACCGCATGGAACAAATGATTGCCCAAACAGGTGAAAATGGGTTTCATTTTGTGGATGAGGCCGCTCCGCCTGCGCTGATGCGTGCGCTGGCGCTCGAAATTTTGCGCCGCCGGCTTACCGTGGTATGGTGGACCAATATACGTTTTGAAAAAAGCTTTACCCGCGATCTCTGCTTACTATTGAAGGCCTCGGGATGCATGGCCGTGAGCGGCGGGCTTGAAGTAGCAAGCGACCGGCTGCTGGAGCTGATACAAAAGGGCATTACAGTAGCACAGGTAGCAAGGGTAAACAAACATTTTACTGAAGCCGGCATTATGGTTCATGCCTACCTGATGTATGGTTTTCCTACCCAAACGGCGCAGGAAACCATTGACTCGCTGGAGATGGTAAGGCAGATGTTCAAGGCCGGTATTTTGCAATCGGCTTTCTGGCACCAGTTTGCCATGACCGCCCACAGCCCCGTGGGGCTTAATCCCGGTAAGTTTGGGGTAAAAAGCATTATCCCTGCCAAACCAACTTTTGCCGATAACGATGTGATGCATGAGGACCCTACAGGTGCGGATCATGATACTTTCAGCTTCGGTTTGAAAAAATCGTTGCTCAATTATATGAACGGCATACGGCTTGAAGACCCGCTGTACAAATGGTTTGATATGAAAGTGCCTGCAACCAAAGTACCGCCGGCTTATATTGAAACCTCATTGAATGAGCCGGAATACTCAACCACCAAACCAACATCAAAACTGGTGTTTACAGGCCATTTACCCGAAATTGAATTTTTTACCAAAACCAAAAAGGGCAATAGTTGGGAGATGGCTTCTCTCACTTTTCACGGCAAAAAAACAACCCTTGAAATTAAAGTTGGCCAGGCAGAAGGCAAATGGCTGGCGGCCATGCTGGAAAAGCTTTCCGTGTATAATGAACGCATGTACACTTTGCAGGAAGTGCGAGAGAGCTATGAACAGGAAGGGTTGGAAGATTTTCCTTTATTCTGGGATAATAAGCCTGTGAATACCCTGTACAAAATGGGGTTATTGGCGCTGTAGGGTGCAGGATAAAATTTGCCCCATTTTGCCGACTGGAAAATGCCCAGCCTGGTGTACATAACAAGCTTGCCCGCCCGGAAACATTGCCGGAACCTGCATTTCAATCCTCATAATCGCCCCCCTGTTTCTTAATTATTTGTGTAAATCCGCCTGCTCAACCTGCTTTCACGCATTGTTTCACCCCATCCCTTTACCTTAGCGCACTTTTAGAAAATATGAATAAGTGCATTTTAACCCTCTGTGTGGCGATATTAGGAGTAGGAATGGTTCAGGCCCAGGATTCTACCAAAACTGATAAAAAGTCGAAAAAAACGGATTGGAGCAAGGTTTCCATTGGCGAACGCGCCAATGATCATTTCATGGTTCAGGCCGGTTACGATAACTGGGTTGGCGCTCCTGATTCCATTCAATTGAAGGGTACTGGCCGTCACCTGAACATCTACATCATGCTGGATAAGCCCTTTAAAACCGATCCCCGGTGGAGTGTTGGACTTGGCGTTGGTATTGGAAGCAGCAGTGTTTTCTTCGAAAATACCTATATCGACCTTAAAGGAAGCATTAATAAGACCCAGGTAACTTTTAAAGATGTTACCAGCCAGGAACATTTTAAAAAATACAAGCTTGCTACGGTTTGGGCCGAAATTCCTATTGAACTCAGGCATATCAGTAACCCGCTTAAAAGCGATAAAAGCTTTAAATGGTCGATTGGCGCCAAGGTTGGCACCATGATCAGTGGGTATACAAAAGGTAAAAACCTCCAAACCGCCGAAGGACAATCGCTTTATGGTGAAAAATACATCATGAAAGAAAAGGACCGGAAATACCTGAATAATCTTAGGCTTGCGCCAACAGTAAGGATAGGCTACGGTAACATTACATTATATGGTGCGTACCAGATCACAAGTCTGTGGAAGGAAGGTCAGGGCCCCGAAACCCGGCCATACAGCATCGGTTTGTGCCTAAGCGGACTATAGTTTAAGAAATTCCAATAGTAAAGCTCCAAATTCCAGCGCTCCGCAAAGGAGACCGGAATTTGGAATTTTCATTTTTACCAACGCCATTTTTCTCATCTAGCTTCTCGTTTACCCATTTACCCTAATTCCGTCCTCTGTCATCTCCAGGCTGTCATCTCCCCCCTTTCCTCAAACCACATACCCCAACCCAAACACCATTCACCACTCACTATTCACTACCCATTACCTTTGCACCTGCATGATTGAAAAAAAGCAGATAAAAAACGAACAGAAAGCCATTTTGGTAGGGCTTACACATAAGGGTCAAACCGACGACCAAACCCACGAATACCTTGATGAACTGGCTTTTCTGGCAGATACAGCCGGGGCCAAAACAGTAAAACGGATATGGCAAAAGCTTCCGCACCCCGACCGCGCCACTTTTGTAGGTAAGGGAAAACTGGAGGAAATAGCCACCATGGCCAAACTGAAAGAAGCCGACCTGCTCATTTTTGATGATGAACTTACAGGCAGCCAGATCAACAATATTGAAAAGGCCACAGGAGTTGCTACCATTGACAGAAGTGATTTAATCCTCGACATTTTTGCCCGGCGCGCCAAAACCGCGCAGGCCCGTACACAGGTAGAACTTGCACAATATCAATACATTCTGCCAAGGTTAAGGGGTATGTGGAACCACCTTGAACGCCAGGGTGGTGGTATTGGTACCCGCGGCCCGGGCGAAACTGAAATTGAAACCGACCGCCGGATCATCCGCGAAAAAATAAGTTTGCTGAAAAAACGATTGCTTGATTTTGATAAACAGGCCTTTACCCAGCGAAAAGAAAGGGGCGAGTTTATCCGCGTGGCATTAGTGGGCTATACCAACGTAGGCAAGAGCACATTAATGACTGTTTTAAGCAAAAGCGAAGTGTTTGCTGAAAACAAGCTGTTTGCCACTCTCGATACCACCACGCGAAAAGTAGTTTTTGAAAATACCCCGTTTTTATTGAGCGATACCGTTGGTTTCATCCGCAAACTGCCGCACCACCTGGTAGAAAGTTTTAAAAGCACGCTGGATGAAGTGCGCGAATCGGATGTGCTGCTTCATGTGGTGGATGTAAGCCATCCGCAGTACGAAGACCAGTATGCCGTGGTGAACCAAACCCTGCAGGAGCTTGGCGCACACGATAAGCCTGTCATTACCATCTTCAACAAGTTGGACCGCTATGCCGAACTGAACTTTGATGAATGGTTGCAGCCCGAAGTGAAAGAGCAACTCTTGCGCGACCTTGAAAACCGCTGGCAAAACGAAACCCACTATAATTCCATTTTTGTTTCGGCTACTGAGAAAACGAATATTGAAGAATTGCGTAAGAAAATCCTGGATAAGGTTCGGGAGCATTATGCCATCCGGTACCCATATAAAACCAATTTTTATTAAAGCAAAAGCTGAGTTGGTTTCCTGAGCTAAAAAGCTATATTGCAAGCAATGACTAAGAATGAATTAATAAACCTGGTAGCCAATGGGGAAAACTCGAAGGTGCAATTCAAAAGGGATATTAATAATGTAACTTCCATTGCGCAAGAAATTGCTGCCTTTGCAAATACTAAAGGTGGAACCCTGGTGATTGGTGTAGATGATCGTTCAGGTGAACTGACCGGATTGGATTTTCAATCCATACAAAGGATCAATAACCTGCTTTCGACTGCGGCAGCCGACCATGTAAAAACCCCTGTACTTATAACTACTGAAATAGTGATGGCAGAGGATAAGCGGATATTACTGGCTGAGATTCCTGAAGGATACGATAAGCCGCACCTGGATAAGGATGGTATCATCTGGATAAAAAACGGGGCCGACAAGCGAAAAGTTATCAGCAAGGAAGAAATAGCAAGAATGCTTCAATTTGGAGGCAACCTCTATGCAGAGGAAAAAATACTTTCACACAGCAGCCTTGAGGATTTGAACTGGGATAAATTCAAAATCTTTTTCGAGGATCAATATAAAGAACCCTGCGAAAAATCACGGCAAGCGGTTTATTTACAAAACCTGCGATTGGGTGATGGTGAAAAATTAAATGTAGCCGGGGCCTTATTGTTTGGCAATAATCTTCAAAGACTTACGCCTTCCTTTTATATTACCGCCATTTGGTTTTGGGGAAATGATATCACCGACAATGATTACCGGAGCAGCGAAAACATGTACGGCACGCTCGATACATTGTATAAGCGCGGCTTTGATTTTATTTACTCCAAACTGCATAAATTGCAACCACCGGGTAAAAACTTTAACAGCCTTGGTGAACCGGAAATTCCTGAGGTCGTTATTTCCGAATTGCTTGTAAATGCATTGATACACCGTGATTATTTCATAAACGATTCGATCAAGCTTTTCATTTTTGAAAACAGGATTGAATTAATCAGTCCGGGCAGGCTTCCAAACAATTTAACGGAGGAGCAGGTACGCCGTGGAATCCGCCGGACAAGAAACAGCATTTTAGCCTCGTTTGCCCCCTCTTTGATGCAATACCGGGGTGCGGGCAGTGGTATTTTAAGGGCCTTGCAAGCTTATCCAAATTTTGACCTAAAAAATGAAATTGAAAATGAACGGGTGGTAGTTACTATCTGGCGACCAACCATGCCTGTAAAAGCAGATTAGCCTATCCTGATTTTTATTACTGCTTTTTTATTTGGTAAGGCTTTACTTAGTTCATTTCCCAATTTTCAATACATTGCCTGCAGGATTGCCTTTTCAGGCCATGTTTTGCTTAAACCAATGTTGCCATTATGGGAAAAAATAATCGCCGAAAATTTTTACAGCAAATAGGGGTTGCCGGTGCCGGGCTTGTAAGCGGCGGTCATTTGCTTGCTGCAACCGGGCAGGAGCAGCCTGTTTTAACTACCTTACTCAACCGTAACATGCGGGGAATGGGCGCGGTTGCACAAGTCCGCATCGGGCTGATAGGCGCGGGAGGTATGGGAACCGAGGATGCTAAAACAGCCTTGCTCCATTCAGGCGTTACCATTACCGCCGTTTGCGACCTGTATAAGGGCCGCATTGAAGCTGCCAAACAACGCTGGGGCGCAAACATTTTTACCACGACGGACTATAAGGAATTACTTAAACGAAGCGATGTAGATGCCGTTATCATTGGTACGCCCGACCACTGGCATATGCCCATCACCGTGGATGCCCTGCTGGCAGGCAAGCATGTGTATGTTGAAAAACCCATGGTACAAAGCGTAGGCGAAGGCATGAAACTGATCGATGCCTGGAAAAAAAGCGGCAAAATTTGCATGGTAGGCAGCCAGGGGCTTAGCTCGCTGGGCAATGAAAAGGCAAAAGAACTACTGGCTAACGGCGCTATTGGCGACCTCAACTACGCCGAAGGTTTTTGGGCACGCATGAGCCCCGAAGGCGCCTGGCAGTACAATATACCCACCGATGCGTCCGCCCAAACCGTTGATTGGGACCGCTACGAGATCAATAAAAAGCATGCATTCGATCCGCTACGGTTTTTCCGCTGGCGCAACTACCTCGACTATGGTACGGGCATGAGCGGCGACCTGTTTGTACACCTGTTCAGCAGCCTGCACTTTATTACCGGTAGTTTGGGGCCTACCAAAATTGCTGCGATGGGTGGATTGCGCTACTGGAAAGATGGTCGCGATGTGCCCGATGTGCTGCTCGGCATGTTCGACTACCCGCAGGCAAAAGAGCACCCTGCTTTTAACCTGAGCCTGCGCTGCAATTTTGTGGATGGAACAAGCGGCACTACTTACCTGAAACTGGTGGGCAGCAAAGGAAGCATGGATGTAAAATGGGAAGAAGTTGTGGTGAGGTTGAATGCAAATGCTACTGAAACGGATCCTTTCCTTGCCGCCAAGGCAAAAGAGTCCGGCCAGGTCGGCGAAAAACGAGCCGCCATTTTACCACCCCGCGAAATGGTGTATAAGGCAGAAAGCAACTGGAAGGGTGCGCATTACGACCATTTTGGCAATTGGCTGCGGGCCATTCGCGAAGGCGGAACGGTGGTGGAAGACCCCGTATTTGGTTTCAGGGCCTGCGCCCCGGCCTTGCTTTGCAACGACAGTTATTTTAAAGGAACTTTTATGAACTGGGACCCGGTGGGGATGAAGATTGTTTGATTTACTAT
>CAYUGH010000105.1:0-13243 GCA_964444195.1 uncultured Chitinophagaceae bacterium | reverse complement strand
CCTTCCTCGCCAACCAATGTCATTACAGATTGTGGTAAACTGTCTATGAAAGGGGAAAAACCATATTTCAACAAAAAATCAGCAACAGCCTGCTGCTCCTTTCCGGCATCATCAAAAGCTATTGCGGTAGTAGTTTACAAAATAGTTGTAGTTGTTGTGGTCTTCTTGGAAGACACACACCTGCGAATAATTTGTGGAAAACATCGTTTAGGGGTGTGAAATTTGATTCTAACTGCGGATTAGAAAATTTTTGAGGAGAAACTTCATGCCTCAAGGTTGGCCACCTTTAAAAAAGTTGAAACTTCTTTAACCCGGGCAAGAATGATTCAATAAACTAACTGCCCACAAAACTTAAATTATATAATAATATCAAAATGTAATTCTCTAAAACTTTACAAAGGTAAAAAAATAATCATCCCAATCTAACAAGATTTAAATGCTTTATTACCTAAAAATGATTTTTCAAATTTGAAAAATCATGAACTAAACACTTTTTCATAATTTAAAACCTAAGATTTATGAACAAAAATTTTGTATTAATAATTTCTTTATTCTTGGAGCCTGCCAAAAAACAAGTAGTTTAAGCCCCAATAAAGAAATACTAAAGATTGACCAGCAGGCTGTAACCAGTGCGCAGAGTCTAATTTTGTCAACCAAGGAGTTTACTAAAAGGCTTGCAAACAGCAGTTTTGATATTAATTCCTTAGATCAACTTTCAGATAAGCAATTCATTGAAAATGGTATTTTTTCTGCAACTGAATTACAAGCCTATACATTACAATTAAACAAAACAATTGGTAAGATTAAAGAAAGTATTGGCATACAGAACAATGATCAATGTTTACCTTGTAATTATACTGATGAACAAAGGATTTCATCTTTAAAGCGAATGGTGAATTTTGCCAAAACACAACCCGAGGCGTTTGAGGACTATTTTGAAAATTTTACAAGGGTATCAGCAGTCGAACAAGAGCAGTTTGAGCCAGGTGAGGGTGGTCCGGGTTGCTCTTTTGCATTTTATGCCTGCATAGCACTTTGTTCAGGAGCATCCTCTGGGGTTGGGGCAGCATTATGTGTTTATCTTTGCGCTTGCTCATTTTGCAAACTAAAACCACCAGGCTGCTGAATTTTGTAAAATTGATTTTTTATTATTAAACAGGTATTCTTACCTTTAACTTGAAGTAAAAATTCTTTCATAAGAGAAAAAGGATAGGTTTAAAATTCAATTTTTAAGCCTATCCTTTCTAAAATTTGGATCGGCTATGGAATATTTTTTTATTGTATTATTTATTGTTTGTTGCTACTTTTTTTTCAATAGATTTCCAAGGTTTAAACAACCCTCTGGAATTGTGTCAATTTTGTTTTTTACAATGATTTTTTATGACACAGTTTTTAATGCATTTACCATTTGGAAATTGTTAGCTTTCTTGGTACTTATTGGAAGTATTATTTATCAAATGTTTAATAAGAAAGATGCCAATCAGGCTATAGATTAGTTTTTTACTATCGTATTTTTTTCTTTGTATATTTTCAAAAATTACCTTTCTACTAAATGGTCTCTTTGCCAACCTAATTGGTTTGATATCATTCTCTTTTTATTGGATGGTGTTCATGCCAACCACTAAGAAACATCCCCCCTACTTCGGCTCCATCACCACCACTGGCACAATCACCTCTTCCAAACTTACACCTCCATGCTGAAAAGTATTGCGGTAGTAGTTTACAAAATGGTTGTAGTTGTTGGGGTAGCAAAGAAACTTGTCTTCGCGGGCGAAGATGTAGGAGGAGTTTACATTGGGCGTAGGCAGTCCGGCTTCAGCAGGGTTGCGGAAGGCCAGCACATCTTTAGGCTCGTAGTTCAGGTTGCGACCATGTTTGTACCGGATATTGGTGGTAGTGGCACGGTCGCCGATTACCTTGGCCGGGTTTTGCACCCGGATGGTGCCATGGTCGGTGGCGAGTACGACACGTATTTTTTTATCGGCAATTCTTTTCAGCGCTTCAAATAGCGGACTATGCTCGAACCAGCTTTTGGTGATGCTGCGGTAACTGCGTTCATCGTTGGCCAGTTCTTTCAGCACTTCCATTTCGGTGCGCGCATGGCTCAGCATGTCCACAAAATTGTACACAATCACATTGAGGTCGTTGTTCAGCAGGTTGTGGATATTGGTAACCAAATGTTGCCCCGCTTCGTTGGTAACAATTTTAGTGTAACTGGTACGCAGATTTTCTTTGCCAAGCCTTTTAAGCTGGGCTTTAAAAAACAGGTCTTCATTCATGTTCTTGCCGCCCTCTTCATCATCGTATTTCCATTCGTTAGGAAACTTTTTATCTATATCAATGGGCAGCAACCCGGCAAAAATGGCATTGCGCGCGTATTGGGTGGCGGTGGGCAGAATGGAATAAAATGAATCCTCTTCCACCACACGGAACAGTTCACTGAAAATGGGCTGTATGGCGCGCCATTGATCGAGCCGCAGGTTATCTATCAGTACAAAAAAAGTGCTTGTACCCGGTTTTACTTCGGGCAGTACTTTTTCTTTGATCAGGGTATGACTCATTACCGGCGCATCCTTGGTTTTTGGGCTTACCCAGTCGGCATAATGGCGGCTGATAAACTTAAAAAATTCCACATTGGCTTCCTGCTTCTGGGTTTGGAATACTTCGCGCATTTCGGGGCTATCGCTTTTGTCCATTTCCATTTCCCAGTACACTAATTTCTTATAAATGTCGCGCCATTCTTTATGATCGGGGTTGCTGTTGAGCGCCATAAACAGGTTGCGGAAATCCTGCTGGTAGGCCGAAGTGGTTTTTTCGCCGATCAGCCGTTTGTTGTCGAGTATTTTTTTCAGGCTCAGCAATACCTGGTTGGGGTTTACCGGCTTAATCAGGTAATCGCTTATCTGGCTGCCGATAGCTTCCTCCATCAGGTTCTCCGTTTCATTTTTGGTGATCATTACAATGGGCAACGTAGGCTTCAGCGATTTGATCTTGGCCAGCGTTTCCAGTCCTGTAAGACCGGGCATGCTTTCATCTAGCAGTACTACATCCACCGGATGTTCCTTTACATAGTCAATGGCATCAAAACCATTAGTGAGGCTATGCATTTCGTAGCCCTTATTGGTTAAAAAAAGTAACTGGCTTTTCAGGCTGTCAATTTCGTCGTCTACCCAGAGAACTCGTGCGGACATGTAAATGTTTTATAAAAGAATTGAACCGATAAAACGCAAATTACCCCAATTCCATCCAACGGGCAGTGGTAAGATTTTGATAAACCTTTACAGGAGTTGGGCAAGCCTGCGGAAACTTTGCAGGTTATGAACCGGCGCCAATACATCAATATAAGGCATGGCGGCCTGCATGCCCGCAGTATCAGGCTGGTACCGGTCGAACCCGGCGAGCGGGTTGAGCCAGATGATCTTACGGCTATGCATTTTCATCCACGACATGCTTTCCCGGATGCCCGATGTATCGCCCTGGTCCCAGCCATCGCTTAACAGGATGACCACGGTTTTCTTATTGATAGTACGGTTGCTGAAACGATTTACAAAGTCTAATAAACATTCGCCGATCCTTGTTCCGCCGCTCCATTGCTGGTTTTGGCGGCTTATTTCGCACATAGCCCCCGCAAAATCATGCTTATTCAGCAAGGTGGTTATTTCCTGTAAATGAGTGCTAAAAACAAAGGTTTGGGTGCGGCTGTAGGCCTGCTGAAAGCCGTACATGAATTGCAGGAGAAACGATGAATACAGTTCCATGCTTTGGCTAACATCGCAAAGCAATACCAGCCGGGTGCGGTTAGGCTTAGGTTTTCGCCAGGCCAGTTGCAGCAGTTCGCCACCTCGGCGCATATTGTTGCGGAGGGTCTTCCGGAGGTCGGGTTTGTTGCCGCCGGCATCGGCCCGGTAGCGACGGTTAGTATGGGCCGCCAGCCGCCTGGCCATTGCTTTCAGGTATTGGGTAAGTTCGGCCAGTTCGTCGGGCGTTACCATCGAAAAATCTTTGCGGGAAAGACTTTCGTGCAGGCTGTAAGCGGCCGTGGATTCGGTTTCATCGGTTTTATTGCCATGCAGCCAGCTTTTTAAGGTTTTGAATGCCTGTTCCTGCGACTTTGGCTTAGATTCCGGTTTTTCCCTTTTTACCGTTTTGGAATCCACCGCTTTTTCAAGTTCTTTCCAATAATCAGCAAAAAGCCGGTCGAATGTTGAAACCTGGGCCCTGCTCCTACATAGCACGGCCTGTAGTGCCTGGCGGAAAACAGCCCTTCCTGAATAATCAATATGCCCGAGCGCTTTCAATGCCAGTGATTCTTCTTCCACCCCCATAGTAAAATCGTGCTGACGAAGGTAGCGGCAGAATTGAACGATGTTGGCGGAGAGGGAGGTTTGGCGGAGAAGCATTGGTTATTTCAAAATTTATATTTGAGATTTGAAATTCAGTTCGGACACACCGGATTTCATAATCAATTCAGTGTTGATGAAAAATATGAGTGAAAGAATGAACCGGGATTCCTCGCTCGTGCCTCGCTTCGGAATGACGGCAACCGTGTGTATTCCGTGTCTTCTGTGTCAAACCAAACTGCCAATCGCGCCAAATTTTTTTACATATTCTCCCATTTGCTGATCACCCCGGTTTTTTCCATCAATTCGCTGAGGCTGAGTTGCACCTGACGGGTATCGCGCCAGTCTTTCAGTACCACGCCAAGCGTTTGTTCGATAATGTTTTTGTCGAGGTGATCAATATGTAACCCGCTGAGCGCCAATGCCCAATCAAGGGTTTCGGATACGCCCGGTGTTTTTTCGAGTTGCATTTGCCGTAACCCCTGCATGAATTGGCAGATTTCCGTGGCCAGTTTTGCATCCATGCCCGGCAACCGGGTTTTTACGATCAGCCATTCCTTTTCAAAATCGGGATAGTCAATATACAGGTACAGGCAGCGGCGGCGCAGGGCGTCGCTCAATTCCCTTGTTCTGTTACCGGTGAGTATCACCTGCGGAATATGCGTGGCACTGATGGTGCCCGTTTCAGGAATGGTGATCTGCCAATCGCTCAGCACTTCCAGCAAAAAGCTCTCAAATTCTTCATCGCTTCGGTCAATTTCATCAATCAGCAGCACCGGTTTTTTATGATGCGTAATGGCCTGCAGCAAGGGGCGTTTCATTAAAAACCCGTCGCTGAAAATGGTTTTTTCTCTTTCTTCGAGGCTTTGTTCGCCATGTTCGGTCATTTTCAGGTGCAGCAATTGGCGTTGATAGTTCCATTCGTAGAGCGCATGCGTGGCATCAAGTCCTTCGTAGCATTGGAGGCGAATCAGGTCCGTATCCAGGGCACGGGCCATCACCTTGGCAATTTCTGTTTTGCCCACCCCGGCCGGGCCTTCAATCAGTAATGGTTTTTCGAGTTGAAGGCTCAGGTACACGCTCATAGCAACCCCATCATTGGTGATATAGCCCTGGGTGGCAAGCATTTGTTTGATATCATCGAGGTTTTTCGACATAGATTTTCATCTTACAGACCTAAGGGATCCACGCATCGCAATTCAGCGATCTTTGTAAAATCACTGTCGCTCGTAATCAGTACTAAATCATTTACGATAGCAGTTGCAGCAATAATGGCATCCGGCGTCCTTATCTTCCGGCTTCGCCTGATTTTAATGCATTGGTCAACTATGGCCTGAGTTAAAGAAATAGTATTTGCGTCAGAAATAAACTCCCGGATGATCAGCTCCCTGGTTTTGTCTTCGCTTACCCAGGAAAGGGCCTCAATTTCAGTAATCACCGAAATATTGGGAATGGCATCTACCACATCCGATATAAACGCCATGCCTCCTTGAGGTAGTTGACCAGAAAAATAATTGGAGATTACATTATTATCAATCAGGTATTGTTCCATTCATTTCGCATGGATTGGGTATGATTGTCAAAACTTTCAGCGTCTTTTTGGGTAAATACACCCTTATATTTTTCAGAAAGCTTTTGTTTTTGCGGACCAAAATGCTCTTCTACCACCTTTATGAGTTGAAGTTCTTCCAATTCATGCAAAAGCTTGATGGCTTTGCGATTGGTAATTTGTATGAGCATGGTATCCTGCATCATCCAAAAATAAGTATAAATTCTTCTACTAAATGCTTCGCCAGCCTGGTGAGCCTCTCGATTGGTGCTTTTGGCTAAAAAAACAAGGCCATGGAGATAACCAAGTTTGACCGTATTTCTTTATGCTCCCCATGACGCTATGATATCAGGTAATCAACTAACAGCTTCCAGAGCCTTCCGCAAGTATAATTTGGCAAGATGCTTGCGATAGTTTTCCGAAGCAAAATGATCACTCATGATAGTTACATTTTCTAAGGCGGCATTGCAGGCCGCTTCAGTGCCTCCTGTACCATAAGCAGCTTCTGCGGCGGTATCACGAAAAGCCATATCGCTTACCCCGGTAAAAGCAATGCGGATACCACCGCTCGCAGGTTTAACTACCGCACAGCCTACTATCGCAAACCTTGATGCGGGTTGTACAAACTTCATATAAGTGCTTTTGGAACCTGCTTCAGGCACCGGAACACGGATAGCTGTAATAATTTCATCCTCAGCCAGGGCGGTAGTAAAAAGTCCTTCAAAGAAATCAGCAGCGGGTATCCTTCTTTTACCTGAAACGCCCTGCACTTCAATGGCGGCATCTGCTGCCAGCACCAAGGCAGGCCAGTCGGCTGCAGGGTCGGCATGGGCCAGGCTGCCACCGATGGTACCGTGGTTGCGTACCTGTACATCGCCAATATGGTGTGCGCCTTCGGCAAAAAAGGAGAGATGTTCTTTTACAATGGGATCGTTGCTGATGGCGGCATGCGTGGTAGCCGCGCCAATCACAATTTCACCATCTTCTATTTCTACCCCTTTCAGCGCTTCCAGTTTGGAAATATCCACCAGTTTGCCTGCCATATTCAGGCGCAATTTCATGGCGGGTAACAGGCTGTGACCACCGGCCAGTATTTTGGCATCTCCACCGGCCAACCCGGCAATGGCATCTTCCACCGAAGTGGCTTTGGTATATTCGAATGTTGCGGGAATCATGATTATTTAATATTTTTTATTTGAGATTTAAAATTTGGGTGAGGGATTTGTGGTGAGTAGTGAATGGTGAATGGGGTTTGTGATTGGGTGGTGTAGTTTGTGTTTGAAATCTGGCTCCAAAAACCCAAACCAAATACCCACACGCCCACTCCATTCACTACTCACTATTCACTAATTCATTGCCCTCCATACCCTCTCTGATGTCAATGGCATTGGAATGTCACGAACCTTATATCCTACGCTCCAAAGCGCGTCGAGCACGGCATTTACCACGGCAGGTGTACTGCCAATGGCGCCTGCTTCGCCCGCGCCCTTTACCCCCAGCGGGTTATGCGGACAGGGCGTAACCTGGTTGGCGGTTTCAATGAAAGGAAAATCGTCGGCACGCGGCATGCAATAGTCCATATACGAACCGTTGAGCAGTTGCCCGCCTTCATCATAAATAGCGCCTTCAAACAATGCCTGCCCAATACCCTGAACTACCCCACCGTGTATTTGCCCTTCTACAATCATGGGGTTGATGATATTGCCTACATCATCTACGGCAATAAACCGCTTCAACGTAACCTTGCCGGTTTCCTTATCTACTTCCACCACGGCTATATGGCAGCCGAATGGGTAAGTAAAATTTGCCGGATCGTAAAAACTGCTGAAATCAAGCCCCGGCTCAAGGTCGGCGGGGTAAACATGCGGCACATAGGCAGTTAGGGCAATGTCTGCAAAGCCTATAGATTTGTCGGTGCCTTTTACGGTAAATTTTCCGTTGGCAAATTCCATATCTCCGGCGCTGGCTTCCAGTTTATGCGCGGCTATTTTTTTGCCCTTTTCTACAATTTTATCAATGCTTTTTATAATGGCGGAACCTCCTACAGCCAGGCTGCGGCTGCCATAGGTTCCCATTCCAAAAGCCACTGTATCGCTGTCGCCGTGAACGATCTCCACATTTTCCATGGCAATGCCAAGCTTATCGGCCACTACCTGGGCAAAAGTGGTTTCATGGCCCTGCCCGTGGCTGTGCGATCCTGTGTACACACTCACTTTGCCTGTGGGTTGCACCCTCACTTGTCCGACTTCGTACAGCCCCGCCCGTGCACCGAGCGATCCTACCACAGCCGATGGTGCAATGCCGCAAGCTTCAATATAAGTGCTGAACCCAACGCCAAGCAGCTTGCCGCTGTTGGCGGCTTCTTTTTGCAATTTGCGGAAGCCTTCATAGTCCAGCGTCTCCACACCTTTTTCCAAAACGCCTTTGTAATTACCGCTGTCGTATTGCAAGGCCACCTGTGTTTGATAGCCGGGCTGTGTCACCCCGTCAAAAGGAGGAATAAAGTTTTGGAACCTAAGCTGAACGGGGTCTTTGCCCATTTCATGCGCACCGAGTTCAATCAATCTTTCCAGCAGGTAGGTTGCTTCGGGGCGGCCTGCTCCACGGTATGCATCCACAGCAGTGGTATTGGTCATCACCGCCGTTACATCCACATTAATTTTTGGCGTGGTGTACAATCCCTGTAACAGCGTACCATGCAGGTAGGTAGGAACGCAGGTAGAAAAGGTGGAGAGATAGGCGCCAATATTCGCATAGGTTTTCACCCTCAACGCCGTGATGTTTCCATCGGCATCAAAACCCATATCGGCTTTGGTGATATGATCGCGGCCATGCGCATCTGTTTGAAAAGCTTCGCTGCGGGTGCTTGTCCATTTTACCGGGCGGCCAATTTGCCGGGTAGCCCAGGTGAGCAGGGCCTCTTCGGTGTAGTGATAAATTTTGCTGCCAAAGCCTCCACCCACATCTGGGCCAACCACGCGCACTTTGTGCTCGGGCAGCCCCAGCACAAAGGCACACATCAGCAGGCGAATCAGGTGCGGATTCTGCGTGCTGGTGTACAGCGTGTATTTGTCGTAGGTGGAATCATAGGCTGCATTATACGCACGGGGCTCCATGGCATTGGGCACTAACCGCTGGTTCACAAAATCCAGCGTGGTTACATGCGCCGATGCGGCAATAGCGGCATCCACTTCATCAATTGGATTTCCCAACGCCCAATCGAACACAATGTTATCGGGCAATTCATCATGCACCCTGGGTGCGCCGGGTTGTGCAGCATCAAAGGCATTTACCACCGCCGGTAATTCTTCATATTCAACCATCACCGCCTGCGCGGCATCCACGGCTTCGGCCAGGCTTTCGGCAATTATCACGGCCACAGCATCGCCTACATGACGCACCTTATCGTGTACCAGCAGCGGATGCTTGGGCTCGCGCATGGTATCGCCATTCTTAAAATTTACCTGCCAGCCACAGGGAACACCGTTCAGCGCTTTTACATCTTCGCCGGTATAAATGGCCACTACGCCGGGCATATCCTTAGCTGCGGAACTATCCACGCTTACTATTTTGGCATGACCATAGGGGCTTCTTACAAAGTTTGCATAGGTTTGGCCGGGTAAAACAATATCATCGGTGTACCGGCCCTTGCCGGTAGAGAAGCGCCTGTCTTCCACGCGCTTAATGCTTTTGCCTATATAGGATGTGTTGCTCATACGGGTACCTCCTCCTGCATTTTAACGGCAGCGTACTGCACTGATTTTACAATATTGTGGTAGCCGGTGCAGCGGCAGATATTGCCTTCGAGCGCTGCACGTATCTCGCTTTCTGAGGGGTCGGGGTTATGTTCCAGCAGGTCGGCCGAAACCATGATCATGCCCGGGGTGCAAAAACCGCATTGCAGGCCATGACATTCTTTAAAGGCTTCCTGCAATGGATGTAGTTCGCCATTTCGGGCAAGCCCTTCAATGGTGGTTATTTCACTACCATCTGCCTGCACGGCCAGCATGGTGCAACTTTTGGTGGCTTTGCCATCCACATGAATGGTGCAGGAGCCGCAACTGCTGGTATCGCAGCTAATATGGGTGCCGGTCAGGCGCAGCACATCGCGCAGGTAATACACCAACAGCAGCCGGGGTTCAACATCGTGCCGGTAGTGCTTACCATTTACAGTAACAGAAATGGGTACAAGCATGGAAACAATCGATTTATGTATTATTAAAAATGATTAAACCCTGTCAAAATACTTCTTAAGCCTGTTGCAGTTCTTTTTCCAGGTTCTGGAAAAACTGTTTGCTCAGGGTATTGGATACACTGCCAATAAGCCGTTGGCCCATGGTAGCCAGCATGCCCGACAACTTTACATCTCCATCAAAACTTACTTCGGTTTGTGTATCATTCACCTGCTTCAACCTGATCCCAATGTTGGCGGCTGCATTCCCCACCTTGCTGTTTTGCTGCACTTTCATGTTAAAACTATTCGGCGGTTGCAGGTCTTCCAATTGCAGGTTGCCCGCAAAGCTTGCATTTACCGGGCCAATTTTTACGCCAAGCATAGCCTTGTATTTGTTTTCCTCCAGTTGTTCGAGCGAAGTGATACCCGGAACCAGTTTGGCCAGGACATTTATATCCATCAGCATAGCCCAAACCTTTTCGGGTGGCGCCTGAAAAATATGGGTACCAGATAATTGCATAGCTATGGCTTGTTTTCCTCGTGTGGGAATTAAGAATCAATCGGGCTGTTAAAATAGGCAAAAACTATTTCTGATAATACACATTTACAAAATTTAATTCCTGTTTCATCGTATGATACCATGCAATCTTTAACATTGAAAAACAGGGCAAAAACCCTGGAATGAAGGTTCGGGCAAATTGTATTACCATTTTTCCCATATCCCTTACCTTTGCACCCCCAAATTGGGGAGAAACGGTGGAAAACCACAGGTTTAATCTGCCACCTTATTAAAATTTAAGTTTCAACATGGCTCAAGTAACCAGGCAAAATGTAGCGCCACTCACAGATCACATCATTGTAACCCTGCAAAAGGATGATTACTATCCCGGGTTTGAAAAAGCTTTGAAAAACTATACCAAGCAGGCCAATATACCCGGTTTCCGCAAGGGCATGGTGCCCACAGGCGTGGTAAAGAAAATGTATGGAGCTTCGGTTTTTACGGAAGAAGTGTTGCGCAGGGCAGAAAAGGAAATCAATGGTTTCCTGGAAAAGGAAAATCCCGAGATTTTTGGACAACCCCTTCCTGTTGAATCCAATAATGATACGGTTCGTGGAATGAACATGAACCAGCCCGGAGAATACAATTTTATTTTTGAAATAGGGCTGAAACCCGATTTTACCCCGGCTGATTTGCTGAAAGCCAGCATTAAGCGGATGAACGTAACCGTGACCGATGAAATGGTGGCGGAAGAAGTGGAGCGCCTGCAAAACCGTTTTGGCAACATGAAGGAGCCTGAAACGGTAACCGGCGACGATAATGTGCTGAACCTGAATTTTACGGAGATTGACGCAGAAGGCAATGAGGTTGAAGGCGGCGTAACCCACGAAACCAACAGCCTGCTGGTAAAATATTTTTCTGAGAATGTTCGTCCGCAGTGGATGGGACTGAAAGTTGGCGATTCATTGGAACTGGTACTGGGCGAGGCTTTTGAAGAAAAGGAATTTGGCTGGGTACGCGACGACCTCGGTCTGAAAGAGAACCCTGAAGCCGCCGGTTTACGCTTCCGTATGAGCCTTACCAAGATAGGATTGGTGGAAAAGCGTGAACTGAATGAAGATTTTTTCAACCAGGTTTTCCCCGGTAGGTCCATTGCTACCGAAGCCGGGTTTTTAACTGCCATGCGGGAGGATATTGCCGCACAATGGCGCCAGCAGGCCCGCGGACAGGTGCAGGATGAAATTTACCATTACCTGCTCGATCATACCGAACTGGAGTTTCCCGAAGAGTTTTTGAAGCGCTGGATTGTTCAGAGCGCCGAAAAGCCCAAGGCTGCTGAAGAAGCTGAAGCCGAATTCCCAAGGTTTAAAAACCAGTTGAAGTGGACGCTTATCAGCGACTATTTCATTAAACAGCAGAACCTGGAGGTTAAACCTGAAGAATTGCGCGAATATGCTAAAACCCAGATGATGAGCTATATGGGTGTAACCACCATTGACGAAAACATGGCATGGCTCGACAGCTATGTTGACCGCATGATGCAGGACCGCAAATACATTGACGAAAACTACCACCGCCTGCTTACTGAAAAGCTGTTTAGCTGGACCGAAGGCCAGGTGAACTATAAGGATGAGGCTGTAACTGCCGAAGAGTTTTTGGCGAAGCAGCATCACCATCATCATTAATGGTGCGTGTATGGTACGTGGGGACACGTACCATGGCATCGGGACACGTACCATGGCATCGAGTTTTTGGCGAAGCAGCATCACCATCATCATTAAAGGTTTGGGTATGGTGCGTGGGGGTGACACGCACTATGACTGATAAATATTAAGCCCCGGTGTATGTTTCCATGCACCGGGGCTTTAGTTTTTATATATTTCACCGCTAATATCCTGCCGGGCGCCTCATTTTTTTGAACCGGCAATATACCCCTTGAATGAAATGGGTTCTTTGTCGTTGGAGATTACCCTTAAAGAAGCATTGCCGTCATCATATATGGTCAGGTTCATTTCACGGCAATTGTTTACATCTTTCGGATTGATGGTAATGTTCCAGCTATTCTTTTTGCCGGTTTCTATTTTGTAATCAAATTGTAGCGAGGTGAATTCAAGCGTGCCTTCACTACCATACCCCGCCTGGTAAGCGCGGCCAAAGTAAGGGAGCTCGCTTCGCACGGTATCTTTGGTTACTTTAAGGTTGTACCCCGAAGTTAATTGCCTGAGCCCTCCCCTGTTTGGAGACATGGACTGGGCTATGAAAAAATATCGCTGTCCCTCTACCAGTAACCTGGTTTCTGCCGCCTGCGCCGAGTCTTCTGCCTTTTTTGAATGTTGGCCTTGGCAAACCGTTACAGAAGCTGTTATAATCAACATCAGGCAGCAAATCTTTAAGAGAAATGGCATTGCTTTCATTTTGTAAAACTTTTGAGCTGGTTTTTTTAAAATGGTAATCCTGGGTAAAAATACAACCCAATTTACTATTTTGTTTTATGGCAGGAGTCACTTAGAGGATTTTTGTATGTTTGCCAATGACAAACTTATAATATCATACACTGAACTTTTTATAATATAACACTTAACATTTAACGCACTGCATCAATTAACGAATAAGTGCCTTTTTAAAACCGAGAACCTATTGTGAAACTAAAATTTCTGACCACACTTTTTGTTTTAATTTCT
>CAYUGH010000104.1:0-13592 GCA_964444195.1 uncultured Chitinophagaceae bacterium | reverse complement strand
TGTTTTTTGGCCATTACCATATAGGGGCGGTTTATTTCCCAACTAAAAGCCCGTTTGCATGAAAGTTGTTTTGTGGGCAGGGGCCGGCAGGGGTGATTCGGTTAAATATTGGTAAAGTTGTATTTGCGAAAGTTCGGGAGATTTAAAAAATCTTCTTCTATTTTTGAGTTGCCTGCAAGCCTAAGACTTTTCGATAAATAACAGCGTTTGTTTATCTTTACCTTAAAGCTGAAATCATTATGACTGATTTAAAGTTATATTTAGAGTTCTCGTCACTCCCATCTGATCTCAAAAAAGAGGTTCGGGACTTTATTGAGTTTTTAAAAACCAGGACGAAAAAACAAGATCCCAAAAAGCGAAAATTTGGTGCAGCAAAAGGTTTTTTTAAAATGCATCCGGACTTCGATGAGCCTTTGGAGGACTTTAAAGATTACATGTAATGAACCTGCTTTTGGATACACATGCCTTCATTTGGTTTTTAAATGGAGATACTCAACTACCTGCCTCTACCAAGGATCTAATTTCTGATAATTCTAACAGGTGTTTATTAAGCATTGCAAGTATTTGGGAAATTGCCATAAAAAGCAGTTTAAACAAATTAGAGCTGCAAGGTGACTTTAATCAAATAGCAGAATTTATAGACGACAACGACATTGAAGTATTGCCTGTTACTTTCGAACATATACAACGACTGCTACGACAAGAGTTTCATCATCGGGATCCGTTTGACCGTATGATTATTGCACAAGCATTGACTGAAAACATACCTATTGCAACCAAAGATGGAATTTTTGAAAAATACGGGGTAACTATTATCTGGAAATAAGCAGGCAACAAGAGTATTTTTGCCATCGGTGTTCCATAACGAAAACTCACCCAATCACGCCGCATTTGGTATTTTAGCAAAGCGGCGCCAAATGCTCCCGAACGCTTGGCAGACCGGCTTTACCAAATCACAAAAATCAGATGGGTTGCCCAACGCTTTGACCATGCTTTCCAACAACGCATGGAAAAGCTGCCGTTGCGCTAATGTATTTTGTGGCAGGTTTTTTTGGCCATTGCCATACAGGGGCGGTTTATTTCCCAACTAAAAGCCCGTTCTTCGTTCAAACGAAACACAGCAAATTATTCGCAGCTATTCTGTAATTGGAAAAGTTTTGGCTGCCGACCTTTTGGATTTGGATGAATTCAACAATCATTTTCTTTTGACTTCGGCTTCTCTTGGTTCTCAATTATTAAAAACTTATGATTTGGGAATTGAAAATAATGGCGAAGGGAAACCGCTTACTATTCAAAATATTTCCGATTTTTTCTTTGATATTTTATTGGGCAGAATTGACATTCAGGAAATGTCAGGAGAATTTAGTATGAAAGATATTATTGAGAAATTCAGCTAATTTATACTACACATAGCATTTTTTTCAATAGGCTTGCTTAGTTTTATTATGTTTTATATCTTTGTGGTGTCTTTTTAATGACACTAAATGACTATAAAAGATAAAATATTATCTCATTCGGTTGCTTTTCTGTTGGATAAGCTGAACGGACAAAACCAAAAGTGCTTTACCATTGATGAAGCATACGGTTTGCTTTCCGATTCTTCTAAAGATTCGGTAAAGCGAATGTTGAGCAATATGGCAAAGCGTGGCTTGCTTATGCGGGTAAAGGACGGACTTTACTACGTTATTCCTTTTGAGCAAGACCCTGAAACTTTTATGCCCGATTGGCATTTGCTTTCGCAATATTTGGTTGGCGATGCAGAATATTACATCGGTTACTTTTCAGCATTGCAAATTCACAGTTTAACGACACAACCGAATTTGAAAGAACAAATTGTGGTAAACAAACAAATCAAGCCCTCAACACTTTTGATAAAGGGCGTTCCGTTTCAATTTATCTATCACAACGAAGAACATTTTTTCGGCAACAAAAAAACGTGGATTGACAGCTTCAATAAAGTGCAATGTTCTGATTTGGAAAAAACACTTATTGATTGTCTATTTAAACCGCAATACGCAGGTGGCATTACGGAAATTGCCAAAGCCATTCACAAATCAAAAGATAAAATTGATTATCCGAAATTATTGGATTACGCCAAACGTTTCAATTCGCAAGCAGTAATAAAACGCTTAGGGTTTTTGTTAGAGTTATTGGAAATTCAAAATCCTATAATTGACAAATTGCAAAAATTGCGAACCAACTCTTTTGCGTTATTAGAACCGTCTTATCCGAAAGAAGGCAAAACAATTTTCCGTTGGGCAATTCAGCAAAATATTGACAACAATTCAGTTCTTTCACCCATTTACAGCTAAGTATGATTGAACCAAAAGAGATAAATAAAGTTGCAGCAGCAAACCGAGTGAATGACAGACAAATTGAAAAGGATTATGTGTTGTCTTGGGTATTATTTGCGATTTCAAAAAATAAAATTCTAAGCAAGGCATTAGTATTCAAAGGCGGAACGGTTTTGAAGAAAGCGTATTTTGAAGACTTCCGTTTTTCGGAAGATTTGGATTTTACGTTGATTGATGAAACAGTATCTAACGAACAAATTTTAGCAGAGTTCAACAATCTGTTTGATTTCATCAAAGAAGAAGCAAATATGGATATGCGGATTGACCCAAAGAAATGGACAATTCACGAAACAGGCAGTCCACAGTTTTACATTGATTACGTTGCTTCGTTACAGGGAAATATGGGCAGCCGTGATTTGAAAATTGACATTACGAGAGGCGAAATTTTGGAAACGGAAATTGAACACGAAAACATTTACCGCAACTATTCCGACCTTGAAGAAGATTTTAAACTGCAATGCTATTCACTTGCCGAAGTGCTGATTGAAAAAATGACGGCTTTAATGGGAAGAACCGAGCCGAGAGATTTATACGACTTTTGGTATCTGACAGAAATAAAACGGTTGGACGTTGCCGAACACATTTATTCATTCAACAACAAGGCTAAACATAAAAAACACGACCCGAAAAAGTTTATGGAAAAGGTATTGGGAAAAGAAGTTGCTTTCAGGCGAGATTGGGAAAGAAAACTTGCTTCACAAATTCACGACATACCCGAATACGCAGAAGTTTTCAGAGGAGCGAAAAGACATTTTAAGTTCTGACTGAGCCAACGCTAAAAGCAAGCATCCCGAACGCTTTCGGGACAAACCGCACCAACCCGACACACAGACCAAAGTTTGCAAAAGAGCTTGCTTTTCCGACCCGAAAAAAAACAAAAAAATTCTCCTCGCTTCGCAAAAATTAAATCTGCCAACGCACTTGCCGACAGACAACGACAGGCAGACGAAGAACCACTGCTTATAATTTGTTTTGCGTTATGTGGGCTTGGCGAATATGTTACCGGATTTTGTAATTCAATGAAGCAATATATCTATCTGCCCCGGTTGGTATTCAATAATGAAAACTCACCCAATCACGCCGCATTTGGTGTTTTAGCGAAGCGGCGCCAAATGTCCCTGAACGCTTAGCAGACCGGCTTTACCAAATCCCAAAAATCAAATGGGCCTCCCTCCGCTTTGTCCATCCTTTCCAGCAACTCATGGCAAGGTTAACGCTTAACGAATGCTTGTATTTCCAAACAGCAGAAACGCGATTACAAGGGTGAAAAGGATATTAAAAAGCTGAGCCAGCAAAAAGGCAAATAAAGGCTTCCTGTTATCAAAGCTGAACAGATCTTTTAACCGGGTTTCAAGCCCAATGCAGGTAAAGGCAAGCGCAAACCAGGTGTTTTGCATGCTTTTGAGCGGCGCTTTAATTTGGGCTATGGTCTGTGCATCGAATACAAATGAAAATAACAGAGAGGCGGCTACAAAGCCCAGCACAAACTTTGGAAACCGTTGCCAAACCACTATCCACGAAATATTTTTCTGCCCGGGCGAATTTGATTTTGATGCTTTGCTGTACGACCAGGAAAGCGAAATTAAAAGAGCCGCTACCCCCAACAATACGTTTTGAGAAAACTTGACAATGGTGCTCACTTTGAGCGCTGTTTCTCCCACCAGCGTACCCGAAGCCACCACTGCCCCCGTGGTATCAATCGTTCCACCCAGCCAGGCGCCTGTTACTTCCTGCGAAAGCCCCATCCATAAAGCCAGGTAGGGCATGCCAATCATCATAGGTATAGCCGTGATCAACACCAGTGTAATAACGTATGATAGTTTTTTGGAATCCCCCTCAATAGCGCCGGCTGTGGCAATAGCTGCCGATACCCCGCAAATGGATACTGCACTCGACAGCATCATGCGCATTTCCTGGTCAATCTTAAATTTTTTGCAAAGCCAGTACGAAAAGTACCAAACAGCAAGCACCACCGCTACTGCCTGTATGAGGCCCAATGCCCCGGCCTTCATGATATCGCCAAAAATGATGGAGGAGCCTAATAATACCAAACCAATCTTTACATAAAATTCGGTGGCAAGCCCCTGCTTAAGCCATTCAGGCGTGCCGGGCCCATTGCTTATAGCCAGCCCGGCAAAAAGGCTGATGAGTACGCCTTCAATATTTATAGCCCTGAAAAAAGCGCTCCCGGCAACTATTTGAGCGATGGTAGTAATAATAAAAATTACCGGAAACGCTGGGAAAATGGAACCAAGCGGTTTGCCCGCCGGCAGGTTTGCCATACAAAGCAGCCCGGCAATGGCCAGGAACTGAAAAAGCAATAAGCCAAGATTTGTAAGCGATAATACTTTTGAAGCAAGCTCTTCAACATTTTCAAACTGAAGCACAGGAGAAGCAATCGCCAGCCCTGCTGCAAATATGAATATGATCAGTAACCCCAATATTACAATGATCCAATCCTCGGAGAGTCGCTTCATTTTATTTTCCACCATTTAGCCGTCGAAATTATCGCCATTCTATTTGCCTTTGTATTCTTCCCAGGACTTTGATTGATAATGATTATCCCCATAAAATTGCAATATGGGAGAAATCTCTTCTTTTTTCACAAAACCCTTTACCGGCTGAAGCAGTTCCAGTTCTTCATCCAGGATGAAACTCGAAGGATAGCCAATGTCGCTTTCCATTAAAGCAAGCGCGAGGCTGTGCACTTTTGCAATCGGGTCATAAGAAAAGGTTTGACCGAAAAAGCTAACGTCCTCTTTGCTTTCCGCATTAAAACGGATGGCATAATAATGCCCATTAATGTAATTTGACAGCGCCGTGTCCGACAGCACCTCGCTTTCCAGCTTTTTACACCACTTGCACCAGCTTGTGTAGAGCGTAATAAACACCTTTTTTGGATTTTCCTTCAACAGCTTATCCGTTTCCCGGAAGCTCTGCCAATGAATAAGCGGTTTATTTATCGGCGTGTCGGATAAGCTTTGGCTATTGGCAAGCAATTCAGCTTTGCCAAACAAAGTTGCCATCAGTAAAATACAAATCAACTTCCACCCCGGCGGGAAGGAAGCTGATTTGAAAAACGATTCAGTACCGGTTGATTGATTATAGTTGCAAGAACCCATATTCATGATTGAATGTATATCCCTTCTTAATGATCCAGTTTACAAAAGCCTCAACCTCCGGTTTGGTATTTTTATAGATGAATGTAACATCACCGGTGGGCGGCAGGTCGGTTTGCTTGTGCTCAACAAATCCAATCAGTTGATCGAGGTTCTCATATACATTTTCATCGGCGTCAATTTTTCCGTTGGCATTCAGGTCAATAGGTATCACCCGGATACCATCTTTTTGGTTTCGGCTGGCCAGATTATAAACGAATCCGAGGTTGTTATAGGCAATAGCGAAACTGTCGGCTTTTACCTTTTCAAGCAAAATTTCATCATCATCAATTTTGCCGCCAACATTATTCAGGTCCTTAATTTGCTTTCCGAACTTGTTGGTAAAAGTGGCCGATGCACAAGCGCCCCTTGAATACACTTTGATAGGAACCTGCTGATTTTTTTTGAGGCTGAAGCTTTGCGGGGTTTTCTGGCCGCCAAAATATATTTCAAGAAAATCTTTTTTTGAAATACCCTTGGTACTCAATTCCTCCCAGGCGGGATTGTTGGCATTGATAATTGGTACCAATGCAAAGCGGCTCACCACGGTGTATTCTCCCTTTGAACTGTCTTTGCGTGTTACCGGTGCTGCCGATGCATTGATGTCGGGGTTGGCCACACCAAACTCAACATGTATGTTAACACCCGGGTTTTCCTTTTCAAATTCAGCCGCCCATTTTTCTATAACAGGAAAAAGAAATCTTGTGCCGGTAATATTTATTGTACCCGCCAGCTTTTCATCCTTGATTTCTCTTTTGTCTATAAAGGAAAGCGCGGATAATGATACTATCATAATCACCATAGCAATCCTGAAATGCTTATCTTTTTGAAGCCAATTGATTTTCATAATTATAATTTTAGAAGATTTAAAATTTGCAATAATTAATACCCATCATTTTGCTTGAGGGCAGGATTGATGAGCAATTCCTGTGTTGGAATGGGCAGGCGCAACCGGTATGCATCAGGGATAGCCAGCACCTGCTGGGCCTTTCCGGTCCTGATCAAATCGAACCAGCGATGGCTTTCGTAAGCAAACTCCACCCTGCGTTCATCCTGTATTTTATTGTCCAGGTCCGTTTGGCTATCCACAGTGGGGATTGCGGGCACATTCGCCCGCTGCCTGATCAGATTCAGATCGCTTAAACCCCCGGCAAGATTATCCTGCTTTGCCCTTGCCTCCGCTCTTATAAGGTACAATTCAGCAATACGGATGGCATATACCGCATCATCGCCTGTAGCGAGTTTAAAATTCATATTTCCGTACACGGTACCGCTTATGGGCAGCAGCAAAGCCAACCTGTCGCCGCCCGATGCAGCGTTTTGCAATTTTGCTATCAAACCATCGGTGGGCAATAATTCGCGCCTTCCGCCGGTAATATTGCTGGCAAACCAATTGGTAGCCCAGGAGTTCCGGTTGTTTAACGTATATGCGATCTCAAAAATGGATTCCGTGGTGTTTTTGGCCAGGAAGAACTGGTTGTAAGGTTTCACCAGCTTGAACAGCGATTCCTGCGCAATGATCTCAGAAGCAAGCGCCTCAGCCTTTGCCCACTCGCTGCGATACAGGTGCAGGCGTGCTTTTAGCGCCTTTGCCGCCTGGTTGCTCGCGCGGTTGCGGTTGAGGTTTGCGGATGCAGGAAGAAGCGCTATGGCGCTATCAAGGTCCCTCTCTACCTGCTTAAAAACTTCTTCAACAGGCTTATTGCCAATGCCTGTAGCATCGTTGGGGTTCTCTGTTGGAAAAAGGGTAAGCGGCACACTTCCCCAAAAACGTGCAAGATCGAAATAGTTATAGGCCCTCAGGAAAAACGCTTCACCCCGGTCACGGTTTCGCTCAGCCGCCGAATAGGTAACATCGTTTACAAATGGTATCCTTACCAACAATCCGTTTGCAATATTTATGGTGCGGTAAAGCGCCCGCCACAATTCAAGCACCCTGCTATTCGTAGCAAATACTTCATGCACCCAAAACTCCCTGTTGGTAGGGGTGTTGCCTACCCATTTCAGGTTGTCGCCCGACAGGTTGGCCACATACCGAAAGGTTACACCCTGGCTACTGTTGGAAGAAAGCGAATTATACGCGCCAATCAAAGCCGCACCTGCGCTTTTTTTATCTACAACGGCGGTCCCGTTTTCTACATATAATTCAGGATCGGTATCCAGCACTTTTGAGCACGAGATCAGCATTGCAATGATGCCCGCAAGCATTATCCAATATATAGGTGATATCTTTTTCATGTGTTCATTTTTTAGTGCGCCCCGCACGTGCGGGGCTGGTTTTTAATTGTCACATGGAATCCCCAATGATCATTTGTGCTCGGGTGTGCAACAGATCGTGGGGATTTCATATTAAAAAATTTAAGTGGTTATTTAAAATGAAATATTGAACCCGACCTGGATAGTCCGGGGTTGAGGGGCAATTGCCTGGTCGTAACCCATTACATTCTCATCGGTGGCTACCGTATTTACCTCCGGATCTACGCCGGAGTATTTGGTGAACGTAAACAAATTGGTGGCCATGGCGTACACCCTCACTGAGCTGATATTCCATTTGCCCGAAAGCGCTGAAGGCAGCGTGTAGCCAAGCGATAAGCTGCGCAACCTGATAAACGAGCCGTCCTCCAAAAAACGGCTTGGAATAATACTGGCATTGTTTCCGCTTGCCGACATGCGCGGCACCATGGTTATATCTCCCGGCTTTTGCCAGCGTGTCCATTGCTCCTGCTGCATGGCAAAAACGCCGTTGCGCGATCCCCCATGCCCCATCCGGTAGCGGGTATTGTTCCAGGTATCGTTGCCGTAGGAGTAATAAAAGAATGCCCTTACATCAAAGTTTTTAAACAATACAAAATCATTGGAGAAGCTTCCAAAATAATCGGGCCATGCGTTGCCAACAATCTGCAGGTCGGCATCGGTAAGCTTGCCATCCTTGTTTATATCATCAAACAGCACATCGCCGTTATCAGGGTTCACGCCCAATTGTTTATGCACATAAAAAGAGAAAAGCGGGTAACCCTCCTGGATGATGCCCTGCCCGTTTGATTTCAGGATGGGAGTAGCCAGTTTCTCAACCTTGTTCTTATTGGTTGATAAGCTGAAGGATGCACTCCAGTTGAAATTTTTCGATCTTACCAGCTCGCCCTGCACGGCAAGCTCGAACCCGGTATTGCTCATCTCGGCCCCATTGGCGTAAATGGATGAAAAACCAAGCTGACCCGGAACCGGTAGCTGCAGCAGGAGGTCGGAAGTGTATTTGCGGTAATAGTTGAAATCAAAAGTCAACCTTCTTTCAAAGAAGCTGAACTCCGTACCGACATTCAATTGTTTGGTGCTTTCCCATTTCAGGTTAGGGTTGGCCATTTGTATGGGGGCAATCCCCGAAATGTCGAGATAGGTATTCCCCCCGCTCCATAAACCCCTTGATGCAAAGTCGGGAATGCCTGCCTGGTTGCCGGTTATTCCATAGCTCGCCTTAAACTTCAGGTCCGAAAACAGGTTCAGGTTTTCGATAAACTTTTCACGGCCCGCCACCCAGGAGAACCCTGCTGCGGGAAAATAGCCCCAACGACTGTCGGCCCCGAACCTTGATGAGGCATCGGCCCTGATATCCAGGTCAAGCGTGTACTTACGGCTGAAGGTATAGCTGGCGCGGCTGAAGAAGGAAAGCAGGCCGGCTTCGGATGCTGATGAGCTGCCGGTTTGCACGGCTGCCGATGCAATCCTTGAAAACTGGTCGGTTGGGAACCCGGTACCCTGCGTGGAAGTTTGTTCGAAAGTTTCCTTTTGCACCGTATTGCCCGCCAAAAGGCTCAGGTAATGCTTGTTTTCCCATTCCTTTGAATAAGTAAGTATCTGCTCCGCAATCAGCGCCACATTGCGGGTAACGGCAGCGTTCGCCTTGCCGTTGATGGGCGCCTGCCCTTCCTGCATTTTCGAATTATAATAATTGTCTTCTTTGTTTTCATTAAAATCAACGCTCCAGCTTGTTCTGAACTTAAAGCCCTGTGCTATTTGATAATCTCCATATATGTTTCCAATTATCCTTGTGCCCACCGCATCAAATTTTATTTCGTTGATGGCAGCCACCGGGTTTTCAAAAAGCGAAGGCCTGTTGTAAGAACCGTCTTCTTTATATAAGGGAAAATAAACAGGCGTGTACAGGGCGCCGTTTACCGCACCATACGGCACATTGTTGTTGGGGCTCATCTTTCGTTTGGTACTGATACCATTGAAACTCAAGCCGACTTTGAGCTTTGAGCGCAACTGGTGGTCAAGGTTGATCCTTGCCGTTGCCCGCTGAAACAGATCGGGTTTTACAATAGCTTCCTGCTTGAAGAAATTGCCGCCTACATAATAGCTTGTTTTTGCATCGCCGCCCGAAAACGAGGCATCAAGATTATGGGTAGGGGCCTGCTGAAAAACAAGGCTGATCCTGTCCACGGTCTCCTGTTCTTCAGGTAATCCTAAGCCCCCTTCCGATTTGGGACGGAAAGGTCTGGTAGCAAAAGGTTTGCCATCATTGGCCCAGGTTTCGTTTTGCAAAACCCCCTCCTGTTCGCCTGTAAGCAAGGGCCAAAATTTGCGGGCTTCGGATACAGCATAATAGTAGCCGATATTGATCTTTGATTTGGAGTTCAGCCTGCCGCGCTTGGTTGTTATCAGCACCACACCGTTTGCTCCCCTTGAACCGTAAATGGCGGTAGCATTGGCATCCTTTAAAATTTCAATGGATTGAATATCATCAGGGTTTAAATCGGCCAAAGGCGACGAGGCCTGGCCACCCGTGGTAAGGCTTTGCAGGGAGCGGTTATTGATGAATACCCCATCTACTACAAACAGCGGGTCGTTACTGGCATTAATGGAAGTGCTTCCCCTTACCCGAAGAAAAACTTTTGAGCCGGGAACCGAAGTATTGGCCGTAGCAAGCACACCGGTAGCTTGTCCCTGGAGCAATTGGTCAATGCCGGCTGCCGGAATATCGTTTATTTTATTGGGAGAAATGGAGGAAACGGCGCCCGCCACGGTCCTTCTCTTTTTTTCGCCATAGCCTACCATTACTACTTCGCTTAATTGATTGGTAGCCTGTTCAAGAAAAATTTCGGCATCCAAAGCCTGCGATACTACCGCTTCAAGGCTCTGGTACCCCACATAAGAAATCAGGTAGGTTACAGGAACCTGCTGCGCCGTTACAAATTGAAAAGTTCCGTTTTTATCGGTCACCACTTCGTGGGTGGTGCCCTTCATTTTTATATTGGCCCCCTCAAGCGGTTGCTTTGTTTGCTTATCCAATACCCTGCCGCTCAGGGCAATATTATGAGGTTGCGCAACTACGCCAAGCGCAAAAAAAATAGCAGGGAGATAAACAAATAGCCTGACGCGTTTAAAAAGTAAAAGATAATTCATTGGTCAAAATGGTTGAAATGGAGAAAAAGAAGACCCGGCCCGCCAGAACAGCAGCCAAAAAAACTGACACGCCCGCAACCGCCTGTTGCAGAGAACAAACGACCGAAGTGACCACCTTTCAAAATCGAAAGTCACCCAACAGGCGAAGTTGCCGGCGTGTCAGTACGCTGGTTGGAAATACCAACCCTGGTGCGTAGAATAAATCAGGTATTAAACTTCAAGGTAGATTTTAATTATGCCTGACGGCACATGCACTTGAATCCACCGGTTGATGCTGTACAGAATACGGCTATCCTTTCCTTTCTCATGGTTTTTGTTTTATTTGAGCATTTATTTCGGTCCTATTGACGGGTGGTACATCAATATTTAAAATACTAATTCGACCGATTTGGTAGACAAAGATAAGGGGCGTTACTATTTCACCAAATTTATTTTCTTTCTTTTTTAAAGTTAATGCCCCCATTTTTTGCCGGGAGGGGAAATGCTAAGCTACAATCCCGCAAACCCAAATAAAGCCGGGGGTGATGGATTTAGATTTAGGCTTTATCGAAGTATTGGAGTTGAAATGACGCAGAGTCCTCTTGTTAGGTCGGGAGACCGTGCTGGGAAAAACTGAGGGATCAGGCGGCAACCAGTTTGATTTTTATAACAGCATATCTTTGTTGCAAATGATTTCAAAGTATGAATTACAAAATATCATTTCAGGAATTGGCGGAGGCCCAGAAAGTAGTTTTATCCAGGCAGCGGCCGGTTTCCTTAGAACAAGCACGCAAGCAGGTGGAGAAACTGAAAAAATCAAGCAGTCAAAAAGTGAAGAAGAGCAGAAGCTAATTGACTGGATTGACCAGAATGAATATTAGTTTGATGATATTGTAACAATGATTTCATCAATAATGACCTTAGTATTATCCTTGAGGATATTCCCTTCCGGGTAACATCTGACAAATCCGCCGTTGCGCTAAAGTGCCACATAAACGCAGCCGATAAAAAATCCCCTTTCACTTTTCAATCCATTTTCCCCTTTTTTTGCACTGCATATAATTTACAAATATCTTCCGCGGTTACGCTGCTTGGCTTTGGCGGGTAGGCTAAGCAGCCGCTGGGGGCCGCGCATCATCCGGGGAATTTGTTTTGTGTTATGCCTGGTACTATCGGTTCTGCTATTCAAACTAATCACAACTTTTTCGGCCTACATATTGTACGGCAGCGCCGCGCTTGGGTTTTGTTTCGGGGTAAGCCAGGGTGTATATTTCATCCCTGATTTATTTCCGCCGGTTGTACGATCTTCGGCCACGGGTTTATGTTTTCATACAGGAAGGGCGTTTAAAGTAGTTTCCATATTTTTTGTAGGCGCCTGGGCGGTGTCGCTGGGAGGTATGGAAATGCGATCTTCCTGTTTTCGGCGCTGTATGCAATAGGGTTGCTGGCTTTGCTTTTTATGAAAAAGTCTCCGGCCTCCCCAAATAAAAATGAATGGTATAACCGCAAATAAAACAAGCTATGCCGCATATTAAACTTAGAAGCGACCTGTACGGTATTACCAGCCTGCTTGATTACAGGAAGGAAGCGGCTGCACCATTATGTGAACTTACCGATCTCCTCCTTTGCGGTGAATCTACCTTAAGCAAGGGGAAAGAGAACTGATTGCAGCGCATGTTTCCATGCTGAATGATTGTGACTTTTGCAGTTCGGCACATTCGGCTGTTACCTGCATGCGCTACTCCAATGGAGAGGCGGAAACGACTCCTGTACAAGTGGAGGACATTGAAATAAGCGAAAAAATGAAGGCCTTGCTGCAAATTGCCGGAAAAGTGCAGCAGGGCGGAAACAGGGTGCCAGAGGCAGATATACAGGCGGCGAGGGAATTGGGCGCAAGCGATATGGAGATACATGATACCGTGCTGATAGCCGCTTTGTTTTGTATGTATAACCGCTATGTGGATGGACTTGCCACCGCCACCCCATCCAACCCGGCCTTTTATAAGGCATTGAGCAACCGCATTACTTCACGGGGTTATACCATGCCTGAAAATGGCTATCATGCCCTGCAATTTTAAAACCACAAGCTGCTATGCCATATATAAAAACACCCGATGATATTCCCGGGATCCGTGGGCTGATGAACTTCAGGTCCGATGCCGCGCTTGCATTGAACAAGCTGGCACAGGTACTGCTCGCAGACCAGGCATCGCTTTCGCGTGGCGAAAGAGAGCTGATTGCTTCCTTTGTATCGAACCGAAACGAATGCAAATTCTGCATGACCTCGCATGGCGCTATTGCCGCCCACCTGCCCGGTTGTGATCGTGAAACGGTAAACGCAGTTTGGGAAGACTATACCACGGCGCCCATCACCGAAAAACTAAAAGCATTGCTGAATATTGCAGCACAGGTACAAAAAGGCGGAAAGCATGTGAGGGAGGAAGATATCGCTCTGGCCCGCGCAGCCGGCGCCAGCGATATGGATATCCACGACACCGTATTGATAGCAGCAACCTTCTGCATGTTTAACCGCTATGTAGATGGATTGGGAGCCACCACGCCTGATGACCCTGCTTTTTATGAAATGGTGGCCAGGCAACGGGCAGCCGAAGGGTATCTTACCAAATCGGTTTTGATGAAAGACCTCTAAAAGAAAGTTACCGGCCGACCGGTTAAAACAAAATCCGGACATGTGATT
>CAYUGH010000103.1:3244-13666 GCA_964444195.1 uncultured Chitinophagaceae bacterium | reverse complement strand
TCCAAGAGCCATAGGCTCGGCTTATCCACTAACCACGGATTTCAATCCGTGGAAAAGAACACTGCCTAATCTCCCGCGAGTGCCTTAGGCACGACCCATTTCACACCCACTCTGCGCCAATCACTTCCCATCCAAGAGCCATAGGCTCGTTGTTCACTGTTTGCGCATTTAAAGTAGCTGAGAGCAGACAACCAATAAACAAGATTTTCACTTTTTGCATAATTGGAAATTTGTTTCCTGTTCAATTAAGCATTCTATATTTTTTATGGTTTGGGTAACATAATCACCTGCATTACAACCGCCCACCAGTCAAACAATGGCACAATGAAAAAACACAATTGCCCGATCACATAAACAACCAGGCAAGTCCATAATGTTTTAGTATCCCTTTTATGCTTATAATCAAGATATAACAGGAAACCGAGTACGATATCAATCAGCAAAAAAGATATAATAAAAGATGATACCCCGGCGATGGACTCAATGCCTAAGTGAATTCCGATGATTCTATCAACAGTAGGACCGGTAAGGGTTAGCGCGGTAGCTACCATATACCTTGCATGCGCATTTGATTTACGCCGGTTTTTTATAGCAAGAATATAAAACAACAAAAACCAAAAAAAATATACCAATGCAATTGGGCTTGATGATGCCAGTTTTAAAATCTGCGGTGGGCTGTAATGCTGAAAACCATCCGCCACTTCCTTCTCAAACCGGGCGACATTCCTGAAATACTCATTCCGCATCAACAAAAACCCGGTAAACAATAAAACCGGCACCAACACATAACTGACCTTGCCGATCAACCTGTGCCAGGCCAGCTTCTTATACTTAATTAAAAAAGGTTGTGCAATCAACATTGCCAGCCACAATGCCATCAATACAAAATGGACATGTATAATGGCAGGATTAGGCTCAAAAATCCTGGTAAAATAAGTGGTATAAAAGCCGGCGAATGCAAGTACTATAAACAGCATGAACCAATAGCCAAGGTTATAGTATTGAAATTTTTTAATCATCATAGCTTATCAATGTGTTTATCAGATGTAAAACTGCGGAAGTTGTATATAGATGCATTTTAGTCCTTGTATTCAGATTATTTCCATATTACAGAACCGTGGGGTTAAGTTGGATGGTATCCAATGCCTGCCTGTTTCCCCGCATTGTAATTTCATCCGCCGCACCGCTTGCTACATACTCATAGGCCATTTTGGTCATTTTGCCCTCAGCCATTTTTTCGAAATCAAACTGGTTTACTATCTCCGACAAATCTGTTGGGTCACCGTTTTGCCATAGGTTATCGCCAACCACAGAATGGCTTTTCCCTGCAAGGGGCAACATAGCGCCGCCGACCAAAGCAGTAAGTGATTTTAGCAGGTTCCTTCTTGAATGTTCCATAGGTATTTTACATAGATAGCGGCATTCATAATATATGGGTGGGTACTTATTAATCCATATTCTCATAAAATAATTGAAACAAAATGCCCACTTAAGAACCAACCAATATAACCGGCACCCCACCCGAAGAAATACGAAAAGCATCTGCCGCCACTTCCTGCATGCCTGGCGATGCCAAAGCACCCTGCAGGGCTTCCATCGAATCAAAAGGCATCAAAAACATGCGGTAAAAAGCAGGCGGACTTCCATCAGGATTAGGGAAGAATTTAGTAGTCGTATAAGGCTTTACATCTGTTGGGATGCCGGTTTTTTCATGCAGCAGGGCGGTATGAACTACATAATCAGCTTCAAATTGAACGGCATCTGTTGGATTCGGATAAAGGACCACAAGTTGGGGCATAACGTATAGTTTATTTGTTGAGTAAAATATGAATTTTATTTAAAATTCGAAATACCATTCCTTCCAAAATCATCCCTTTCAAAAAAAGCAGTCTATTTACTATGCATCTCAACCGCTCCGCTCCAGTTTTCGGGCGCCCCATGATATAGGTATTGTGTAGCTTTCTCAATAAAAATTAA
Organism: uncultured Chitinophagaceae bacterium; assembly: GCA_964444195.1. Lineage (GTDB taxonomy): Bacteria > Bacteroidota > Bacteroidia > Chitinophagales > Chitinophagaceae > Phnomibacter. Next base: position 11,689 of record CAYUGH010000103.1, on the reverse strand, counting down.
AGCGGGGTAATCATCAGGATCAACGGACAGTACATGCTTAAAAAGCGTAATGGCATGGCCAAATTCCTGCAGTTGATAAAACCGGACGGCCTCTCCGAATTGATCGATGGTTTGGTTTCGCCTTTCGCGTATAAAGTCCTCCTCGCCATTCAGGCATTCTACAATTTGCAGGTATTTGTTTTTCCCTTTAAGCAAAACCCTGCCCAATTGCCTGAAATGGTACTGCCCTTCTTCGGGGATATATTCAAGCGTATCGCTGCTTAATAAAAGCGAGGATCGGTAATACTTCGTAAGCCCTTCAATACGGGCTGCGGTATTTACCGTATCTGAAATGGTGGCCGCATCAAGCCGGTGTTCATCGCCGGTAATGCCCATTATCAGCAGCCCGGTATGCATGCCAATGCCCGCCCTGATACTGGAGAGGCCAAGCTCTGAACGTTCCTTGTTCAATACAAGGATGGCTTGCTGCATTTCAATCGCAGCATTCAACGCATCCGTTGGATGGCTGGGAAAAATGGCCATGATGGAATCGCCAAGGTATTGGTTAATAAAGCCATGGTGCTTACGGATAATGGGGCCAAGCCGCTCATTGAAAGAAGAAACAAATCGGAAATTTTCTTCAGGCGTCATGTTCTCTGAAAGCGTGGTAAAATCACGGATATCGGTAAACAACACCGTAACATTTTTCTCTACCAGGTCGCCAAGCCTTACATCTGTTATCGCTTCCTTACCCAACGACAGGATAAATTCATTGGGCACAAACTTCTTGGTGATTTCATGAATCTTCAAAATGGCTTCTTCTCTTTCCCTAACCTCCCTGATATTTTTTTCATATAACATAGCGCCTTCTATGGCAGTGGCCGATTGCAGCGCCAGGGTTACAAGAAGTTTTAAATGCGCCGCCGTATAATTTTCAGCCCGGCCGGATGCGAGGATGATAGCGCCCACCATGCGCTGTTTTACTTTCATACCCGCATAAATAAGCGATTGAACTTCGCCGGCAATAATGTTTTTTTCTTTTAAAACCGTCAGATCGCCCAATATTTCAGATTGACCCGTAAGCCCGATGCGCAGCAATATACTGCTGTTCAAAGCAATATTTTGTTCAAAAAAAAGATGCTCACCCAACAGCGAAGGAATGGTCAGTTGCCGGCTGACATCATCCCACAAAACAATTACCCCGCTTCCCGAAGGGATTGAATGCATCGCCTGCTCAAGCGCCAGCCTTGCTATCACCTCCGGGTCAATGGTTTCGGCAAGCTTTTCAGAAAAATTATAGATCACATTCAGTTCCTGGTACACATTCAGCACTTCGGTACCAAGCCTTCTTTTCTCTGCTTCTTTTTGAACCATGATGCACAAAAGATTTGCCAGCATCAACGCATTTGGACTAGTGCCAAATACCATCCCTTCCAATTCGTTATCCAGGTTCACCTCGAAGCCCTCTGAGCCCTCAACCCTTTCATTACCAAACAAACGAACTCCACGGCTATCCTCAATAGTGACAGTAGTTCCGCCGACCTCGCTCCATTGATGCAGCCAGGCGGTAAACTCAGTCTTTTTACCTAATATCGATTTTAAAACGGATTGAGCCATACAGGTTTTTAGTGTTTCCTACAGTTCAATTAAACCGGGAACGGAAATATCAGCCTACACCTAAAACTGCTTTCGCCTTTTGAAGCAGCACTTCGGGATCGAAAGGTTTGGTTAAATACATATCAGCCCCCATATCCAATCCTTTCTGTCGGTCAGCTTCCTGCCCTTTCGCCGTCAGGAGGATGATAAAAATATTTTCTATCCCCAACTCCTTTTTTACCCGCCTGCAAACCTCCATCCCATTCATTTTGGGCATCATTACATCCAAAAAAACAAGTTGCGGCTTTTCCTCCCGGATCAGTTCAAGCGCAATCTCACCATTTTCAGCGGTAAAAAATTCCACACCCTCATCTTCCAGTTCTTCAAGCGTTTGCTCAATCAGCATTCTTATATGCGCCTCATCATCTACAATCAGTATCTTTTGGTCCATTCGATTAATTTTTTATTCGAGATTCATTATTCGAAATTCGAGATTCCTAATTCCTAATTCCCAATTCCCAATTCATCACTTATCATTCCCAACTTTCTTATTATTTATTTTTTATTTCTTATTCGTTATTCCCTAATGATACACCACAAACAAAACCTTTTCCAATCCCTTTTCAAAACGAAGCGACCGCACAATATCCTGCTTGGCGCTTAAAGCCGCATTCATCATGATGATATCCGGTTGATTGGCAATTGCTTTTTGCACCAATTCTTTTTCAACCGAACCGGTTACCTCGTAGCCCTGTGATTGCAGTACATCGGTGAGTGTTTTCAGCGTATCGGAATCCGCATCCACCACCATTACTTTTTTCTTCGATTTTCCCTGTTCCAGCAAACTGCCGATTTCATTAAACAGGATACCGGTATCAATCGGCTTTGTCAAATAACGGTCCACGCCTATCCTGAAGCCCCTTGCCTTATCCTGAACAACCGATAAAACAATGATTGGAATATCCATGGTCTCAGGGTCATTCTTGAGCACCGCCGCCACATCGAAACCATTCATCTCAGGCATCATAATATCGAGGATGATCAGATCGGGGCGTTGGGCGCGCACCATTTCAAGCGCTTCCTTACCATTGACCGCTTCATGGATGGCATAGCCTGCTTCGCCCAATTCCTGCTTCAGCAGCGAACGGATGGATTCATCGTCATCCACAATCAATATGCCGGAGCTTGCTGCCATTCCATTCAATTGCGAATGCGCCACCTGTTCTTTCAATTGCTTCACCAGGTCGTCAAGGTGTACCGGCCTTGTTGGCGTTAGATGGCCTGTAATGGGCAAGGCAAATGAAAAAATGCTGCCCTTGCCCTGCTCGCTTTCCAGCCATATTCTTCCGCCATGGTGCTCAACAATTTCCTTACAAATTGGAAGGCCAAGCCCTGTTCCCTTTGGCTTATCAGTAAGCGTATCGCCTCCCACCTGCTTAAATTGCTCGAATACAGCGCCATGATCTTCGGTTGCAATACCAATGCCTGTATCGCTTACGCTCACAATAAGTTCATCCTTTTCTTTAAAAAGGCTGCAGGTTACTGAGCCCTGATCGGTAAACTTTACAGCATTGGAGATCAGGTTGATAATTACCTGTATCAGCTTATCCTTATCGCCGGTGATTTCAGGCAGGTTGGGGTCTATCTGTTTGATCAGGTGTAAAGATTTCTGATCGAAAAGCGAGGTAGTGGCGGCAATGGCCCTTTCGGCAACCTCCGGCATAAATACCGGTTCCTGGTTCCACTCCATTTTGCCTGCTTCAATCTTGGCCAGGTCAAGTACATCATTTATCAGGTGGGTAAGCCTTTCACCTTCAGATATCACTACCTGCAGGTTCTCCGAAATCTGTGAAATGATTTTCTCAATTTTTGTATCGGTTTTGTTTACTACCGGAAATATCTTTTCGTCGAGCCGCTTACGGATTATTTTGGCAAAACCCAGTACGGAAGTAAGCGGGGTTCGTAATTCATGGCTTACGGTAGAAAGAAAGGCGCTCTTGGCTTCGTTGGCCTGCTCAGCCGCTTTGCTGGCTTCTTCGGCTTCCATTTTGGCCTGCTTTACATCTTCAAAAAGCGTGGCATTGCGCAGCGCCACACCCACAGAAGCAGCGATAGTGGTTAAAAGCCTGAGGTCGTTCTCATTAAAGCGATTCTCCATTTCGGTACTTTGCACGCTCAGCACACCTATAATTTCCTCGCCAACCGGAATGGGTACCCCAAGGTACGATGCGGCATCAATGCCAATTTTTTGCACTCCCATTTGCGCCCTTTGCTCATTCATATCCTTATTGATCAGCAGGGGCGCACCCGTGGTGATAATTTTGGAAGTAAGCCCCTCGCCCAGCTTGAGCGGCGCCATGTTATCGCCAAATTGATAAGGGAAGGATATGATATTGGTTTGCTTATTGTGAATGGCCAGGTACACAATGTTGGCATTAAAAAGGTTTTTGAGCTGATCCCCTACCATAAAAATCAGGTCGTTGGGGTCGAGCAGCGAAGCCAGCGCCCTGCTGATATTATTTACCGTGCTCAATTCTGCCGCCCTTTGTTTTGATTCGTTCAGCAAAAGGGTTGTTTCATCAAACAACCGTGCATTTTCAAGCGCCACGCTCATGCTGTTGGCAAGCGTGGTAAGCAGCCTTACGTCCGATTCGGTAAAAGAATCCTCTTTATCAACATTTTGCAGCGTAATGGAACCCTTTACCACATCTCCTACCAGCATGGGTACAAACACACCGCATTTGGGTGGCTGCCCCGTAGTAACACCCGTGCCACCGTATTTTTTAGCCGTTTCTACATAATCCCTTTTAATTTCCATTGGCTTACGCGTACGTATCAGCTCGCGGTTGGCCCAGTTAAACGGCCTGGGTTCTACCTGCAATTTCACCCCCTTCTCAATGGCATAATGCCAATATTCAAGCCCCGTTTCGTGGTCAAACGTGCGAATAACCAGCGTTTGTGTATCGGGGAAAAGATCGCAAAGCCGGTCGCCAACCAGGTTATAAATACCTTTAAAATCAAGTTCCCTTGCAAGCCCATCCTGCACACTGTTTATAACCGATAATTCCGCAGTGCGCTGCTCGGTTTCTTTAAGCAGCCTGGTCGTTTCATCAAACAACCTTGCACTTTCCAGCGCCATGCTCATACTATTGGCAAGGGTGGTTATCAGGTTTACATCCGAATCGGAAAAAGCGTTTTCATGATCCACATTCTGCAGGCTGATGATCCCCTTTACTTCGCCACCGGCTATCATGGGAACATATACCTGCGATTTGGGTACTTCGCCAATCAATACCTGGTTTTCAAATTCAATGATCGCCTGCTCTACATGGTCATTATGTACCAAGATCTGCTTGGTCTGCACCACATGTTTTCTGAAACCATTTACCAACCTTGGGCCTAACAGGGTCCTGTCGCCTTTTTCATATGCATAGAGGTCTTCAATAATCTGGGTAGCAGGATTGTAAGTAACAATGTCAACCACCTGCGCATCAAAAAGCTCGCGTATTTTTTCACCTACCAGGTCGTAAATGCCCTGCATATCCATTTTGGCCACCAGGCTTTCCTGCACGCTGTTTATCACCGCCAGTTCGGCATTGCGCTGATCGGTTTCTTTCAACAGCCTGTTAGTTTCATCAAACAGCCTGGCACTTTCCAGCGCCACACTCATACTGTTGGCAAGCGTTGTTATCAGGTTTACATCAGCTTCTGAAAAAGCATGCTCATGGTCGAGGTTCTGCAGGCTGATGATGCCCTTAACTTCACCACCCGCAATCATAGGTAGGAAAATAGCTGATTTGGCAATTTCGCCTACCACCACCGGGTTATCACTATCTATGATGGCCTGTTCAATATTTTCATTCAATAGCAGCAATTGTTTTGATTCAACCACCTGCTTCCTGAACCCATTTGCCTGCCTTGACCCCAACATTGACCTGTCACCCTTTTCATAGGCATATCGGTCTTCAATCAACCCTGTTTCCTTATCATAGATAGTTATATCCACCACCTGTGCATCAAATATTTCGCGGATCTTTTCACCAACCAATTCATAAATGCCATCCATGTCCATTTTGGCCACCAGGCTTTCCTGTACGCTGTTTATAACTGCGAGTTCGGCATTGCGTTGCTCTGTTTCCTTCAACAAGCGGTTGGTTTCATCAAAAAGTCGCGCGTTTTCCAACGCCACGCTCATGCTGTTGGCCAGCGTTTCAAGCAGGCGCACATCCGAATCGGAAAAGGCATGCTCCTTATCCACATTCTGCAGGCTCACATAACTTGTTACGCGGTTGCCCACCATCAGGGGTACAAAAAGAAGCGATTTGGGTGATTCGGTCCCCTGAACCACTTTCAGCCCAAAATCAGCAAAAGCCTTCTCAATATTCTCATTGATCAGGATCTTTTGCTTTTTCATGATCAAATCATACCTGAGCTTATCATAGCGCCGGGGTTCAGGATAAAATCTTTCACCTTTTTCAAACAGGTAATTGAACCGCTCCGAGCCTGTTTCATGGTCGAAAGAAGCAATGATGACAGCTTGTGCATCAAACACTTCCCTTATTTTATTGCCCACTAAGTCGTAAATGGCCTGCATATTCAGTTCCTTGGCCAGGCCCTCCTGTACGCTGTTTATCACCCCGAGTTCGGCCTTTTGCTGCTCGGTTTCTTTCAGCAGGCGGTTTGTTTCATCAAACAATCTCGCGTTTTCAAGCGCCACCCCCATGGTATTGGCGAGGGTTTCCAGCAGCCTGATCTCCGAATCGCTGAAAGCGTATTCCTTTTCTACATTTTGCAAGCTCACGTAGCTTGTTACCTGCCCACCCGTAATAAGCGGTACAAACACACCCGATTGCATGTATTTTGTTCCCGGTACCACTTCTGTTCCAAACCATTCAATGGCTTCGGCTTTTGTATTGATCTGTATTTTTTGCTTGGTTTCAATCAGGTGTTTTCGCAGTTTATTAATGGGGCGTGGTTCGGGGTAAAACCGCTCCCCGTTTTCAAGCGTATATTGAAAAACCTCCGATTCGTTCTCATAGTCAAACGTGGAAATAATGAGGGCTTGCGCGTCGAACAGTTCCCTTAATTTTTCACCTACCATTTCGTAAATGGCCTGCATATCCATTTCCTTCACCAGCGCTTCCTGCACGCTGTTTATCACCGACAGTTGTTCACTTTGCTGAATGAGTTCGGCCGTGCGTTCGGCCAGGAGCTTTTCGAGTTCCGCAATGCGTAAGGCGTCTTTTACCATTGTTCCGGTTTACTATTGGCTGTTTTATTATAAGTGCTCAGAGTATTCACCAAAAAATCTCCTCCTAAACCTACCTATGGAAACTGGAAAGCAACTTCCCGCCCCGTACTCCTTTATTTGGGAAATATAAATATTAAAACCTGAAAAATCAATTTTATCCGAAAATTTCCGGTCAATCCGGCAAACAAGGGGCTAATCCGCATACCTGCTGGTTACCCTTGGCACCATTACCAGGCTTTTGCGCAGCAAGTTCTTCAGGTGAGTTTTTACCATTTGCCCCATATTCGAGCATTTCCGGTAAATGGGGTTGCCTGTGTATTCTGAAAGTTCGGCACTCAGCAACCTCACCTTTTCAGGGGTAGAAACATTATCTTTTCCCATATTATCGAGCAGCGCCATCAGCCTATACCTCGATCCCGCTACCCGGAATGCCATCATGGTGCGTTCCTCGGCCTGGTATTGCTTTATGCTGTTGTTATCCAATAGTTCAAGCGTCATTTGAACAAGGGGGAAATTCTCTTTAAAAAACTGCGGTTTATACAGTTTCAGTTTCCCTTCGTAGCTCTGCTGGTCAAAATCAATGGCCCTTATCCGGTACTGGTAATCCTCAATATCAGGCGTAATGTTTACTACAAAATTGTAGCTCCGCATATCGCCCAGCAGCTTTACAAAACAACGCTCGTTGAACTTGACAAACTCCTTAGCAAACCTTATTTTATTGGTGGTGGGGTCTTTGAGGTAGCGGTCAATAAACACATCACCGGGGATGCCCGCAATATGCTCCTCCACCAGCGTATTGCCCCAGGTAAGAAAGGTGATGCGGTTGGGGGAAAGCAGGTGCTCAAGCTCGAGCCCGTAAATGCGCGAACCGTCGGCAATTTTTACATAATAATGATCGTAATTGTCGTTGTACTTATTTACTATGCGTATGCGAAACGGGTGCGAGTTGCCAAAAGCGCAATAGTCAATCCGGGCCACATCGAGGTGATTGACAAAGCTAAAGTCGCCCTCGGTTTTCAATACGGCATAGGTTTGCACCAACCCCTCGCGCAGGTATTCCCACTCGCGCATATCGTAGCTTACGCTTTCCCAATAAGTGTTGTTACCCATCCGGTCAAGCACGGGGGTGCTCCAGGTAAAATTCAGCAGGTCCTTATATTCAATGGGGATCTTTACCTCGCGGCCATGCTCCTTCAGGTAGGCGCGTAGCGAAGGGATCACCGGGAACATCGGCTTTTTGCGCGACGGCTGGTTGCGATCTAATTCCTGTGCATTGGCGGGGAAAAGCATGGGCACAAGGTAAATAAGGAATAAGAAATAAAAAATAAGGAATAAGAAAGGCTGGATAACCTTTTGAAATAACCAATAAGAAATAAAGAATAAGAAATAACAAAAACGGGAAAAGGTAAATAAGGAATAAGAAATAAAAAATAAGGAATAAGAAAGGCTGGATAACCTTTTGAAATAACCAATAAGAAATAAAGAATAAGAAATAACAAAAACGGGAAAAGGTAAATAAGGAATAAGGAATAAGGAATAAGAAAGTGCAGTACCGTCTTTTCAGAGCCGTGGCGCGTGCCCCCACGCGCCACCTTGGCTCACAAACTAAAACAATCTCC
>CAYUGH010000103.1:0-3144 GCA_964444195.1 uncultured Chitinophagaceae bacterium | reverse complement strand
GGCTCACAAACTAAAACAATCTCCGGTTTTTGCACGGTTTGTTTTTCCGCAAAATAATGCCCTTTCACCCCATAGCCGTGGCGCGTGCCCCCACGCGCCACCTTGGCTCACAAACTAAAACAATCTCCGGTTTTTGCACGGTTTGTTTTTCCGCAAAATCATGCCCTTTCACCCCAGAGCCGTGGCGCGTGCCCCCACGCGCCACCTTGGCTCACAAACTAAAACAATCTCCGGTTTTTGCACGGTTTGTTTTTCCGCAAAATAATGCCCTTTCACCCCCTCATTATTGCTACCTGATGGCAGTTTGTAAACCGCCCAAAAGCCCCATTTGCGATTTTCCGTAAAAATTTCAGCAGCGCACTGTACATACCCGATTGAACGAAGCAAAAACCGCCTGAACCAAAAAAACAAGCGTCCGATTCAATTTTCACCGGGCATTGGGCCGGGGTACTTTCACATCGGAATCAACAATAAACCAACAAAAAAAATGTTATGAAAAAAGCTATCCTCCTCCGAATTGCAGCATGCATGGTCATTGGCCAAATCGTTAACCCTTCTTTCGGCCAGCAGGCTGATGCCTGGAAAGTACGCCGCGCCTACCTGAATGGAAGCGCAGGCATGAACGGAAACGCCACCCTCCAGTTCAACCTTCATTTTAATAACCGGTGGGTAGGGTTTGCCAGCTATGATGAAGGAAGCCCCAAGGCAAAGGACCTGCCATCGGATTATATTGAAGGCCAATCTATGATATTCGGGTGGGAATCAAAAGATGCAGGCAAGGAGGACTATTTCCACCTTTACACAGTGGGAATGGGTAAAGTAGTCACCCGGCGCTCAGATAAAGCATGGGTAATGGTCACCGGAGGGTTAAGTTTTGGAAATTTTGAAAAAGCCCAATTTCAAAGACAAGCCATTCAAACTTTTAACCTGATAATATTTTCCGGAAGAAGCTCCAATTACGCCACTACCTACGAAAAAATGGGCATGTTTGGACTCAACACCGGCCTCCAGGGGCATGTAAACCTGGCCAGGGTAATCGGTCTTTCATCGGGTATCCAGGCATTGATTACCAACCGGGGTGTTTTTCCAAGCTTTCAATTAGGTATGAACCTGGGACTGATGCGCCCTTCTAAAAAGAATATGATCCGTAACCCCAAATAACACCGACCCCAAAACCCCTAAACCAAACAACCCTAAACCCCTAAACCAAACCACCCTAAACCCTAAACTAAACTAAACAACCCTAAACCCCTAAACCAAACTAAACAACCCTAAACCCTAAACCAAACTAAACAACCCTAAACCCCTAAACCAAACTAAACAACCCTAAACCCCTAAACCAAACTAAACTAAACCACCCCCAACCCCCAAACTAAACAACCCTAAACCCCTAAACCAAACTAAACTAAACTAAACAACCCTAAACCCCTAAACCAAACTAAACTAAACTAAACTAAACTAAACTACCCCCAACCCCTAAACCAAACCACCCTAAACCCCTACCCTCCATGAAGCCCAAAATAAAGTCCCACTTAAACGTTTAGCTCCACCGGGCAGGAAAATGGAAGCATGCAAACTGTTTTCATGATCCTGCCCGGTTTTTTCAACGACTGATTTCCTTTTCTTTCTTCGTTTCCCCTATTCCTGCTTTTCCAACATGCGGCTTCCAATATTACAAACCCTTTCCATAAAATATCCGGGTGATATGTTTACACTAATCCATCATTATCAATCTCAAATTTCAAACCTTATAAAAAATGCTTAACCAATGTTTGCCATATTCCATCATTATCCCCTACATTTAAAACCTGAAAAAATACTTAACAAACTTGCCATACCTTGAACGATCAGGCCAAAATACAAGGTACCCTGCGGCTTTTGCTTACCGATGCATTTGGGTTTGCAGCCGCCAAACCCCTCTGTACGGCGCACCTGCGCATGGGGCTTCGCGCCGCTAACCTGCTGCGCGAAGAATACCCGCTCAGCAAAAAATACATAGTGGAAAAAGGGGATGGCTACGAAACCAAACTGCCCTTTTACAATTTCAAGGGCATTGGCCGGTTTATCAGGGGTTTGCGGGAGGAAATTGAAGTGCCTGGGCCGGTGGGGGCTGAAAAAAATATTTGGGGGAGTGACGGAAGCAAATAACCCGCATGAAAGAAAGAACAAGTTTGAGCAGGAAAAAAATGAAAAATTTAAATATAGTGACGGTAGTTGGCACCGGAGCATTTGAAATTTGTTCCACAAAGTTTTTCACAATTATGTTTTCAATTCATTCCGCCTCTAATTTTCAATTTTTAAAACTGCTTGCGTGCAATTCAAACTTACCTTAACAGGCCCCAAAGGACAACTGATCCCCATTAACTATCAGTACCCTTTAAGCGCCTGTATCTATAAGATTATTGAGCGGGCCGATGCCGCGTATTCCCTGTTTTTACATAACGAGGGGCACCATGCTGCAGGGCGGTTAAAATCGTTTAAGCTGTTTACCTTCAGCAACCTGAGCATGCCCTGCCGGCGGATAGACGACCGGCTGCAGATTGAAAGCGACCGGGCCGAAATGCAAATTGCTTTCCATATACCTGAAACGGCCGAAAAATTTGTGATCGGCATTTTTAAGGATCAGCGGGTGGAAATTGCCGGCAAATACAGCAAAGCAGCCTTTACCATAAGCCAGGTAGAAGCGCTGCCGGGGTTATTGCCTAACCCCGGATCGCCCGAGGAAATGGTGCAGGCTACGCTGCAACCACTGTCGCCCATTGTAGCAGGGTATAAAAATGAAAGGGGCCATTATACCTACTTATCCCCCGAACACCCCGACTTTATCCATTGGCTGCTGCATAATGTGGCCGAAAAAATGGCGGCTGTTGGCTTGGAACCATCGCTTATTGAAAAAGTGTATATGGAAACAAGCTGGAACAGCAACGGCCCCAAAAGCAGGCTGATTGCCATTAAGGAATGCACAGCCGCCGAAACGAGGGTGCGGGGTTTCATGCAATTTAATATGAAGGTGGATGCCCCCGCCTGTGTGCTGCAATTGATGGCGGATGCGGGTGTGGGGTTGTATAATGCGCAGGGGATGGGGTGTGTGGGGGTGAAGTGAAAAAAACTTTTGAGATAGTGACGGAAGTTGTCAGTGAGGGG
>CAYUGH010000102.1:0-13677 GCA_964444195.1 uncultured Chitinophagaceae bacterium | reverse complement strand
TTTTCCAGGCTTCTATTTGCTCGGGGGTTACTTCTTTCATATACTAATTATGAATTATGAATTATGAATGGTTTATTTCGCGAGTACGTCCATTGCCACGAAGGGCACGGTAACCTCGCTCATGGTAGCGCCCTGCTCCATGCTGTGCGGCAGTTCGGTAAAGGCAACGCCTACTACCTGCGCAGTACGCATAGGATCGGTGGCATGGCGCTTATAGCACACACTTATAGTGACCAACTCGTGGGGTATGCCCAGCAGGTCACCATAACCGGCGGCAAAGGCAGCGTCGTTCAGTTTATCCACCTCGTATTTCAACAGCTTAAGGTTACCGTCAAAGCTTTCGTTACCCGGCAGAATATCAATAGGCTTGCGCCCTGCACCATAAACAGCCTCTTTGGCGGTGCTCTTCTTATATTCAAAACCGCGGATACCTACAAACGTGTGACCCAGCACAGTTATTTTGGTTTGGCTCCAGGCGCATTCTTTTGTATTCAGGCTCATTTTTTGGAATTATGAATGATGAATGTTGAATTATGAATTGGGGATATTATACCGTACCTGCAAGCCCGATGGTAACATCAATAAAGCTTGCATAACCAAGCGGCTGCACCCTCAGTTGCACGTTCAGCTTCCCGGTGGTAATAATGTTCTGGTTTTCCTCGATCAGCACTTCGTAATTACTTACCTGGTCGCCCATCAGCGCCTTGATCTGCTGGCCAATTATGGCACGCAGGTAGGCTACCTCATGTGCGGCTAAGCGCCCGTCGGTTTCCAGCGCTATTTCGCTTTCCAGCACATCCACATACACGGCAGCAGCTATGGTGGCAGCCTTATCTACTACCCGGCCATAAGCCAGCAGCCGGTAATCGCCGGTATTGGCCATGCGGTCAATGCCGAAGAATATACCTGCCTTGCCGGGATGGGTAACAAAACTGATATAACCAAGCCCGTGCAGGTAAGCCAGGTTAGCTACCTCGCTTAGCGGCTTATCGCCTATGTACACCTGTGTAAGCTTCAGCGGGCCGTTGGCTACCTTACCCACTTTAATATGAGCGCCATATTTGCAGGCACGCCCAAGCGCTGCGCCTATGCTTGCACTGCCATCGTTCAGGCTGCTGCCTAATATCACGCCGCCAAAATCGCATTCGCTTTCCTTCGGCTGGTAGTAGGTGGTATTGCCGCTGTTGGCCACCCGGCCCTCGATGAGCACACGGAAAAAAGTAAGATGGTTTGTGTTTTGATCGGCGGCAAGCGTACCGGCTGCCGTAACTGCCGCAGGCACATCCTGGTCTATGAAATCAGCACCTGCATTGTACCCCGCCTGTGGCTTTCGGGCCACGGCCAGCAGCCTGATGCGTCCGCCACCGGCTGCCAATAGCAGCGGGGCATGATCCGCAGTATCCTTGCTCAGCATTTGTGCCATCGTCACTGTATCGGCCACGGTCATTATCCACAGTTCCTGCCTGCCGCCTACCTCATCGTAATACTCCTTTACCTGCCGGTACAGGTGACCGTTTACCACCTGGCTTACCCCGCCGCCAAATACGGAGGCTGCGCTGCCGCCGGGGTAGGTAAGGGTTACGGCCAGGCCATTAATGCTGTCGCCTTGCGCTACAGTACCGGTAAGCGTAATATTGCTGCCCGTGCCGCCTGCGGTGTAGCCATGTGTTGCCACAGAGCCAGTAATAGCCGCGCGTATGGCGGCGGCAATTTGCGTAGTCGTGGTTTCGCTGCTGGTTTTTGTATAAGTGGCAAGCAGGGTTGAGCCCGCGTACACCAAGTACTCATCGCCATCCTCGCCTACGGCGCTTATAGCAATATTGCCGCTTACGGCGGCGGTAGCCCCAACGGGCAGCCCGGTTACACCCAGCACGGCAAGTCCCTTCATGTCGAAAATTTGCTTAGGCGTTTTAAGCGGCATAGCGCCGGTGGCGGTACCGCTGCAAATAAGCCCGGAAATGCCGTCAACAGCGCTTATATCTGCCAGCAGGTTCCCCTGCCCGAATATGATGGTTACGCGTGGTGTGCTCATAATATTTTACCGTTTACTTGTTATTGCCCCCTTCAGGGGTTGTGGGTTGTAGCGAAGGGTGGATTCGAACCACCGGCCTCCGGGTTATGGGCCCGGCGAGCTACCGCTGCTCTACTTCGCGGTTTTTTTATTCAGCCTTAGCCGCTTCCTTTCCTTTTGCAGGTTTGAGGCCTTTTACAGGCTTGCCCTCGCCCTCTTCAGCTTCGGGCTGCGCCTCTGCTTTAGCGGCAAAATCACCCCGGCTGTGCGTCTTTACTTCCTTATCTTCCAGGGAGGCCGCATGCAATACTGCATCTCCTTTTTCCTTGAACAATTCCCCGTCGAATGTTGCGAACACCTTATTTGGCAGGGAGCGCTTAAAAAAGTCTACTGGTTTCATATATAAAAATTAAGATTTGATAATGCATTTTCTCAACCATGCTGCCAGGTCTTTAAGCGGATCGCGTAAAGACCATAACACTGCTATAAATACGATTACTTTCATATTTATTCCTTCTCGGCCGAATACAGTCCCTGTGTCAGCGCGTCGTAAAAGTTCTGCTTATATCTGTTGCCATCCAGGTGAGCTGTAAGCAAGTTCGCCAGCTTTATCAGCACAGCATCGCGCATATGAGGCGAAAGCAACCGTAGTCCCTCAAGCAGGCAGCTTACCTTTTCCTTCAGACTGAATGCACCCTTACACCCTTCTACGAGCTGTAGCGCATCAATAGCAGTAATTAAAGCAGTGTTCAGCCTGGCCAAGGCAATGTCATCGGCCTTTGTCTTTGTAAAGAGCACTACAATATCCAATACTCCTGTGTCTAAGAAGCTCTTTATAGCCTGCGTAATGCTCAAAGCCGTAGCGGCATGTTCGGTTACTGCACTATTTGCCCTTTTAAAAAGAGCCTTCACTTTTTTATTAATCCGGGTACAAACTGTCATAACATATTTTTTTCTGAATCCTCATTATCATCTTCCTTCCCTGGAGAGTCGGCAGGCGGATTGCCCTGTTTAATTCTTCCCCAGTCGGCCACTATGCGGAGGGCGAAGCTTATACAGGCCAGCAGCCCGCTTCCTGCGCTGATTATAAAGGCTATCTGGTCCATGGTCATTTGGCTTATCCAGGCAAATACAATGCTTATGGTAACCAAAGCAAAGCTGCCGGGGCCCCCATAATGTTCTCCGTGCATATAGTGGTGCGTTTCCATTTTTTTTAAAATATGCCGGTAAACCTTGTCAACCGCGCTTTTACCGGCGTGCCCGCGGGCGGCATATTGGGGACGGCGTTGGTTGCCCGCAGCCGGCATATTGGGGGCGGCGTTGGTTGCCCGCAGCCGCCCCACTTGCTATATATTTATTACTTAAAGAGGCCTTCGCAGCCAGGATAATCGCGGTACGCTTACCTGTGTGCCGGTGGTGGCGAATACCACTCTATACTGCCGGTAGCTGTTGGTACCAGGGGAGATGGGCCACACTTTGGTATTGGTAGCCACATTGCCCAGGGTAAGCGTGTCAATAACATGCCATGCCACCCCATCAATAGTGCCCTGCAAAATGGCAGTACCGGCTACCGTGCCGCTCACCTTAATTACAGTGGCCTGTATTCCCGCCAGGTTCAATAAGGAGAGGTCGGTGCTTAACGTTTGCGTGACGGCGTTGGTCATGGTATCGCCCACCACACGTCCGGGGTTAGCCTGCCCGGTTGCGGTTTGCCGTATGGCGATGGAAAAGAAAAAAAGGAAAAAAAGAAGTGTTTTCATTTTATGAATGATGAGTGATGAGTGATGAATGTTACCCGGCAGCCACATCGCTTGCAATAGCGCCTATGTAGCGGTTAAGCACCGGCAGGCAAATAAAGTAGTGCCGGTACCCAAGTTTGTTAATCTGATTTTGAGGATCAGCGGCGGCAGGTGCAAAATACTGCTTGGTCATGCCGGTTTTCTTCACCGTGTTTTGCTCCACAAATACTACGCTGCCGTAGGTATCGCCATCAACCATGACAGCGCCATAGGCCTTTTTGGCTTTGGTAGCTATTGTAAACGCCGGAGCATTTATATAGCTGTACAGCTTGAACCCGGCAATAATGGGGGCAGGCTTACCGGTATTGTAATTTACCAGCATGTCGCCAAAATTCTTACGGTCTATCAGCAGGTCGTTCCAATGGTCGCTGCACAGCACAAGCCTCCGGCCCTCATCGGGGGTATCGGTTGCATCAAGGCTCGCCTTCAGGGCTACCAGGTCGTCGTACTGGAGGCGCTTACGTCCGCTAAAGTTTGCGCCCGTGGTAAGCAGCACCGGTGTATTGGCTGTATGGCCTGCCGGGGCCAGTGCGTGCAGCGCTTTGCCATATTTTTTCTTCAGAATTGCAGTTGTGAGGCTTGCCGTGGCCGAATCAATGCGTCGGTAGCTGGCGCCTATTATTTGGTCATCGCTCAGGGTTACCACCTTCGGCTGGTATTTGTCAAGCTGAATGGTCAGCTTGTCATCGGCATAGGGCACCAGGTCAATAGGGTAAGTGGTATTATTAATAAGCACTTCGGGCTCAAAAGTGGTAGTGGGTACGTGTATGATGTTGCTTTCGCTGGCATCGCCGCTGCCAACCTCTACCACCTGGGTATCCAGTTCTTCAATACCATCGAGCCAGGGCGCGCGGGTTGCCGATGTAAGCAGGGTGCGAACCCTGTTAAGCCACATTTCAGGAAAATTTGCAGGCATGTTATATGCTTTTAGTGTGAGTGAGTGGGGGCCGGGGGCCCCCGTTTGTTTTTAGTGTGTTATGCCGCACGTTAGCACGGCTGTATGTGTGTACAGGCTGCCTAATTACTGCCGTGGTGCGCGTTTCTACTGCCGTGGTGCGTGTCCCCACGCACCGCACCGGCTATGCAAACAGTGCAGCGTATCCCTCGGGATTTTCGTTTTTAAAGGCCAGTTGCTTTTCCAGCGACAGCTTTTCAAAATCATCCATGTTTTTCACTTCGCCAACCGGCTGCCCGGTTTTTACCAAAGCGGCTGCCAGGCTTGCCTTGCCCGGCATTTTACCAATTATTTTCGCAGCCAGGTCGTAATTGCCCATCGCCAGCGTTTCGTATTCGCCCGCTTCGGCGGCGGTAAACTTTCCATCCGTCACTGCCTGCGCCACCAGTCCTTTGGCCCGCGCTTCGGCGTCGGCCATAGCTTTATCAATATGCTCCTTCAGCTTCACTTTCAGGCTGTCGCGTTCGCACACCAGGTTTTCAATGCCGGTGGCAAGCTGTGCATCATCTTCGGTATTCGAAAGGCCGAGCGCAGTAAGCGCTACCAGGCTCAAAACAATTTTGCTCATTTTATTATTTGGTTGGTTTTTAAGCTCGTGTTGGCCCTGGTTCGCTTCCTCACGAACCAAACATAATTTCACCTGCTCATCAGTCATTAGTTGCATGGTATCGGCTGCATATAGCCGTACCGCGTTGGCGTTGCTTGGCACTGCCACAATGCTTGCCTCAAGCAGTTCGCATTTGGTAAGCAGGTAGCTGCCATCGGGCTGCAACTGCATGTCGTCGCGCTTAAACGTTACACCAATGCTTACACCTTTCAGAAAGCCCCGGTCAACCTTGCCTTTAATCTTTGCCGCAGCGGGGTCGGCTTCGTCAAACACGTCATCGGCTTTTAGCTGCTCGCCTTCCACCCGTATGTTTTCCCAACGGCCCAGCACGCTTGCCGTACTGTTCCAGTGCCCGTCCAGCATCACAGGGTTATTGCGAAACCGTGCCAGGCCAATGCCTGCGGTACGCACCCTAAAGCCGTAAGAGTTCAATGTATTGGTGTCGCTGAGTACGAATGTGGACATGTAGTGATGCTTGTGTAGAAAGAAATTGGTACACAAAAATGGGTAGCATGCTACCCACCTGCAAAAACATGCGCAAGGCTTGCGCATGTTTTTTTTTCGCCCCATCATAGGAGCCAGTTTTGTTACATGAAGCTGAACATTTTTAAGAAAAAAAGCAGGGCAGCAAATGATAACGCGGCTGCAAAGGAGTACGCATATATGCTGTATATGCAGGGTGTTATGCAGAAAGACATTAGCGAACGCACAAATGTAAGCGAGGTAACCATTAGCAACTGGAAAAAGGATGGAGCATGGGAAGCCAAACGCGCCAGCCGGGCAATATCCATTGATGAGCTGATAGGCAAAGCGCTCATGAAAATAAACGAGCTGCTATCCGGCGAGGATTTTAATGCCGACAGCTTTGCCAAAGCCGTAGCGCAATTAAAGCACTTAAAGCAGCGCAATACGGTGGATGATGAAGTAATGTGCTTTATGGACTTTCAGAACTACCTGCTGCAAAACCGTACCGCATTGGGCATTGACCAGGATTTTATAAAGAAGCTGACGGTTCTGCAGGACAGCTATATACAATGGCGGCTGGGCAACGTGTAGCCACCATCATTCACTCATTCACTCATTCACTCATTCAACTCTCATGGCTGTTTCAGGCAAAATAAACAAGGAGCTGCACCAACGCTGGCGCGACAGGGTGGCATGGGTGCAAAGCGCTACTTTTTCAGCAGATGAAAGCCCCGAAACAAAAAAATCACGCATTAAGCGCGCCCGAAAGGATTACAGCTTTTTTGTGCAGCATTATTTCCCGCACCTGGCCCAAAAGCCATGCGCCGACTTTCACTTAAACGCCGCTAAATGGCTGTTTAAGCACCCAAATACCAGGGCATTGTTCGAATGGGCACGCGGCCACGCAAAGAGCAGCCATTTAAGCCTCATGATACCGCTTTGGCTAAAGTTCCAGGAACCAAAGCAGGTGCACGTAATGGTGCTGGTAAGCAAGAGCCAGGACGCCGCCATCCGCCTGCTGGGCGACCTGCAGGCTGAGCTTCAATACAATGACCGGCTGATCGCTGATTTTGGCAAGCAGGTAAAAGATGGCAGTTGGGCCGAAGGAGAATTTCGCACTACAGACGGTTGCCTGTTTATAGCCCTGGGCCGGGGCCAAAGCCCACGCGGATTAAAGGAGCGCGGCAAACGCCCGGATTACATAATCATTGACGACATAGACGATGACGAACTGGTACGCAATGCCGACCGCGTTGGCAAGGTGCTCGATTGGTGTTTAACGGCGTTGTTTGGCACTATGGAGGGAGGCCGCGGACGCTTTGTAATGGTTGGTAACCGCATTGGCAAGGAGAGCGTTTTAGCACGCTTTGCAGCGGCCCCCGGCCTGCACCATACGGCGGTGAACATGCTGGACGCAACCGGTAAGCCATCGTGGCATCAAAACTATTCGCTTACCGAGGTAATGAAGATCAGGGAGTTCATTGGCGACAGGCGGTTTCAGAAAGAATACATGAACAACCCTATAAGCGAGGGGAGCATCTTTTTAGTAAAGCATATCCGCTACGGCAAGCCGCTGCCGTTAAAGCAATACCGCAGCCTGGTTTGCTACACTGATCCCAGCTTTAAAGACAGCGCCACCGCCGACTACAAGGCTACCATGCTGGTCGGCAAAACCAAGGAGGGGCAGTACCACCTGCTGAAAGCATATTGCGCACAGGACAGTGTGACCGCGATGGTAGGCTGGCATTATACATTAATGACCTGGATTGATAACCGCGTGCCGGTGCTTTATTACATGGAAGCAAATTTTTTGCAGGACTTGCTTTTAGATGAATTCCGCAAGGCGGGCAATACAGCCGGGCACCATGTACCCATACGCGGCGATGCAAGAAAAAAGGTTGACAAGTTTGCGCGGATCGAGGCCATGCAACCGCTGTTCGAACGCGGGTTGGTAATTATATCCGAAAGCGAAAAAGACAGCCCCGGTGTGGTGAAGCTGATAGAGCAGCTACTCATGTTTGAAAAAGGAAGCAAAAGTCATGATGACGCACCCGATGCGCTGGAAGGCGCTATATGGATGCTGAACCACCGGCACCGCACCACCGATGCCAGGTACATAGTGGGAAAACGCGATACCATGCACTGGTAATTTAATATTTAAGATTTAATATTTTACTCATGTTTATTGCCGCCGAAGAATTGAAGACCGTAGCCTACGCCTACCAGGTGACACAAATTACCGAGGCCGATGTAGATATAACGCTGCAGGCAATTGCCGCCGCCGAAGAGGAGCTGCGCAGCTACCTTATGCCAAATAACCGGAAGGAGTGGCAAGATGGGCGACCGCTGTACGATGCCGATGCCGTACTAAGCGCCACCGGCAGCAACCGCAATGCCCTGCTGGTTGAAATGTGCAAAAACATAGCGCTCTATTACCTCGTGCGGCTATGCCATGTGGACATGGTGTATGAGCAGGTGAAAGAGCGGTACGACCGTGCCATTGAATGGCTCGACCGGTTGAGCAAAGGACAAATAACCCTTAACCTGCCCCTGCTGCCACCACCCACCGATGAAGATGTTTCAGGTGGCGAAGGCCTGCCCTTCCGCCACGGCAGCCGTACAAAATTCAATCACGAGTAATTTTTTTTATATGCGCCGAAAAAAAATATTAAAAAATTCAAATGTCCCCAATGGCAGGCTTCGATTATCACCTGAAATGAAGCGCTCCCATTTGGTCGCTAACCGTGGAGGGGTGCCAGGGAGGAGGATACTGCCGCACACACTTAAAAGCATTAGCCGCATTCGCGCGGATATAAAAACATGGAACCGGGCGCAGGAAAGCGCATTGAATGCCGAGTACCCCAGTAATTACGAATTGCAATCGCTGCTTACCAACTGCCTTACCGATGCGCTGCTTACCAGCCAGGTACAAAACCGCAAGAACCTCCTGATCGGCAGCCAGTTTAACCTGGTAAACGAAGCCGATGAGGTGGACGAAGCGCAAACCAAGCTGCTGCGTAACCTGCCTGCAACCCGCATGCTGATGCATGCGGTATTGGATAGCATTTACCACGGCTACAGCCTGGTTGAACTGGAATTAGCACCCGCCGCCGCGGTGCGTGCCTCCACGCAACGGAACCTGAACGTGATCACCCTGCCCCGCACCAATATTGTGCCTCGTCTGGGCCGCTTTTTTCCCGATGCCGCCGACCTGAACCAGTTTGTTGAGTACCGCGAAATGCGCGAATACGGCACCTGGGTATTGGAGTTTTACCAGGACGACCTGGGCCTGTTAAACAAGGCCGTGCCCCATGTGCTTTTTAAGCGGTTTGCACAAAGCTGCTGGAGCGAGCTCTGCGAAATATACGGCATACCGCCCAGGGTAATGAAAACCAACACGCAGGATCCCGCCATGCTTACCCGCGCCGAAGCGATGATGAAGGACATGGGCGCGGCCGCTTACTTTATTATTGATGAAACCGAAAATTTTGAGTGGGCAACGGCCACAGCCACCAACGGCGATGTGTATAACAACCTGATAAGCCTTTGCAACAATGAAAGCAGCCTGCTGATCAGTGGAGCTGTTATAGGGCAGGACACAAAGCACGGCAACCGCAGCAAGGAGGATAGCAGCCAGGAGGTACTATGGAACCTGGTGCTGAGCGATATGGAGCTGATGCAGACCGCATGGAACCACACCATTATACCGGCCCTGGTAAAATTGGGCATACTTAAGCAGGGTTTAAGCCTAAAGTTTGAACCCGAGGCCGACCTGGAAGCCATGTGGACATACACCAGTGGGCTGCTACAGCACTACGCCATACCGCCCGAATGGGTGGCCGAAACATTTGGCATACCGGTAACCGCTAAGCCTGTGGTAGCAACGCAAGAGAAAGGGAAGTCAGAGGAGGATTTAAGCTTTGGCAATTTTTTCGACTAAGGGGTAAGGCCCCGGCCATCCTTACCCCGCAGCCATTTGCCCCAATTCACCAGGCGCTTAGCCTCGTGTACGGGCATGCATGCTGCACACCCGCCGTGGTGCGTGACCCCACGCACCATGCCACACTCTCCTTTATTGACGATGTAAAAAAAGCCTTTGCCGCCGCCGCCAAACACATATACGGCCTTAAAAAGTTTGAGGCAGGCAATATGCAGGATGAGCCTGTTAAGGGCCTTTTAAATGCCACTTATTCCACGCTTAAAAAAGCGGTAACCAGCCAGATAGATTACCGCATAAGCGATGGTTTTCTTAAAAAGCTGCAAACCGACCTGTTTGTATTTAGCGGCATGAAAACCTATGCGCAGCTAAAGGAAACCGCCAGCCTGCTGGTAGCGGAAGATGGCAAGGGCTTACGCCCCTACCAAAGCTTTGTGCAGGAGGTAAAAAAGGTAGATAACACGTATAACGATAGGTACCTGCGTACAGAGTACCATTATGCGGCCACCACCGGCCAAAATGCCACCCGGTGGCAAAAGTATGAGGCACAAAAGGAACGGTACGATCTAAGGTACCTTACCGATAATGGCCCCAATGTGCGCGAAGCCCACCGCGTGCTGGAAGGAACGGTACTGCCTGTTGATGATCCCTTTTGGAACCTGTACACACCTAAAAACGGTTGGAACTGCCATTGCTTTGTAATACAGGTACGCAAGGGCGAATACCCGGTAAGCGATAGCGATGCCGCACAAAAAATGGGCGATGTGGCCACTACGCAGCTTACTAAAAACGGTAAAAATGCCGGGGCTATTTTCCGCTACAATCCGGGTAAGCAAGCGGTAATTTTTCCGCCAAACCACCCTTACCTGCAAACCCGCTGCGGCAGTAAGCTAAGCGCTGATGATGATAAATGCCAGGCTAAAAAGGCAGTGGAGGGTATGGCAAAGGATGAGGTAAAAACGGATACATGGCAAAAAATAAACACCTACCAGAATGGCGGCTCTATTGTAAGGCATAAAGATGTGAATGAGGACGATAGCGATTATAAAAGGATTATGATACCTGCAAAACATTTTGCAAGCCAGGGTAAGTTTTGCGAAATACTCCCAAAATTTAAGGACAATAACACGCCTGCTTATAAAGAAGTTTTTGGAGACCTTGAAAATACCATTTACCAAGGCAAATGCCCTGATTTGCGCGTGGATGGATTATATTTTGAGCATGAAGGTTTTTCACCAACCGGCAATCAAAAAAACAGGCTAAGCAACATGCTTACAAGGGGGGTAAAGCAATCTGACAGGCTAATACTTGAATATAGCGGGGATACTGATTGGTATGTAAGACACACCATAAGGAGGAGAATAAACAACGAGGGCCAAAACATTAAGGAGCTATGGATAATAGAGGGCAATCAAATGAGAAAGGTGCTATAAAATAGCAGAAGCCTTACAGAAATACTGTAAGGCCCCGCCGGGATCGAAGCCCTGTTACCAGAGAATCGATATGCAAATATAAAACATTTTTTATAAAAAGAAATAAGCCATGAATTTTGACCAATTCATACAACACTGCCTTACGGATATAGAGGTAAAGTGGAAAGAGCAAATCCAGGAAAATTTTAGGCGGCAGAGCTGGTACGGCGACCCATGGCCGCCCAAAAGGCCTTACCCCGGCAGCCGGGCTAAAACCCTGTATAACGATGGGCTGCTACAGGAAAGTGTAGACCCGAATGCCAACTATGCCGACCAAAGCATTACAGTACACAGCCCATTGCCATATGCTAATATACACAACGATGGCGGGGAGATAACCGTAACCGCCAAAATGAAAAAGTTTTTTTGGGCTATGCACCTGAAAGCCGCAGGCGCCATAAGCCGCACGGTGGTGCGCTCCGATGGCAGCCGCCACACTTTTATTAGTACGGGCAGTAAGGCTGCTATGGCTAAGCAAAAGGAGGCTACTACCAAAAGAGCGCAAAAAATGAATGCCGAAGCGGAGTACTGGAAGGGCCTTGCGCTTATGAAAACGGGCAGCAAACTTAAAATACCCCGCCGCCGCTTTGTAGGCGAACACCCGGTACTGGATGCAGCCGTTGAGCGTATTGTGGACGCCAATGTAAAAGATGCTGCCGATGCCCTGGCGGCACACTTACAGGCGAACATTAATAATAGCCCCAAAGGGGCGTAATACCATACCATAGGGCGCTGCCCTATGAAAAATGCAACCATGAATAATATATTACTATCCATTACCGACCGCCTGGCAAGCGAAGTATCCGATCTTAAATACATAAGCCCCGATTGGGGCCAGCTTGATTACTACAGCAGCAACCCGCCGGTGCAATGGCCCTGCGCCCTGGTGGATGTTGTGGGCGTACAATACACCAACCTTAGCCAGGGCGCCCAGCTTGGCGCATATACCCTGCTGGTGCGTATTGCCGCCCTGCCACTTACCAACAGCAGCACACAGGCCCCGGAGGCACAAAGAGAGCAGGCGCTGGCCTGGTGGCAGTTACTTGAAGATGTACACGTAGCGTTGCAGAACTTTATACCCGGCGATGCCTGCACCCCATTGGTACGCACCAGTGGCCGCCGCCTTCGCCGCGATGATGGCGTAATGCTTTGGGAGGTAAACTATACATTCAGCCGCGATGAGCTTTTACCCGAGGCGGAAATGACACCCCGGCCAACCTTACGTATAATAAAAAACCCCCTTTAGGGGGCTAATTCATCATTCATCACTCATCATTCATCATTGAAACAGCGGCAACTGAGCCGGGTTCTTTGGCGCTGCCACCTTCATGTTCTTAATATTCATCCAGGTGCGGTAGCTGATGTAAATGTTCTCTTTGGGAAAAAGTACGCGGATAATGTAGGTATCGGGCTGATCGGCGTTTTTTAGCCGGTTATAAGTGGCCACAATATGCCGTATGTGGCGCATGTAATTGCTTTTATTATAGGCCATAGATGTGCGGGGAAAGCACAAAACTAAAATAGCAGGCCTTTACAGCCTGCCAATAGTTTTAGGGAAACTGTGAATAGCTGCACACATTATACAATGGGGCCACCAAAATGCAGCGGTAGCACCGGCTGGCAGGCCAGCATGGCTGCCCGGTTATACAACACCTGCTTTTGGCGGTACAGGTGCATGGCAAACTCTTCGGTTACATACAGTATAGTGCCATCCTTTACAAAGTGCATCCAGTACCTGTGGCGGCGGTCGCCGTTATTGTTGGCCGCATAGCCGCAGCGTACCAGCACTTCCCTGTAAGGGTACAGTGCCCTATCGTTTATGCGCTTACATTTTAGCCCTTTAAACAGGGTGGTTTCCCGTGGCAATTGGCTAATGGAGCGTAATTGCTTCTCTTTTTCTATAAAATAGCGGCGAATTTTTTTGCCCATTTCACTACGCTCCAGCATGGCAAGCTCCTTGGCCATATCAAGGGTAAGCAGATACTCAACTGATTTGCGGTCTCCACCTCTTTGAGTTTTGATTTCAGTTTTTTGCGTAATCAAAATTTCCTGGCCTTTTTTCACAGAAAAGAAATCCTGGCCTTCAGTAAACCCGAAATCCTTAATTTTTTTGGAAATCCAGTCGGCAAATTGCCAGCCTGATTTTAGCTGGCGGTGCAGCAATCGTGCATCAATCAGCACATTTTCGCCTTGCTGTACAAGTGGGATAAGCTCATTTTGAGACGGAGCTGGTCTGTTTGTGTCGGTCATAACGCATTTTTTTTAAAATAAAAACCCCCTCCAGATGTTACCGACACCAGTACGCCAGGCGCAAAAGTCGTTGGGCCTCGCGGCTCCAACCATCTGAAAGGGGAAATAATTTAATAAGGTAAAATGGCCCTGCGGCATGTATCTGGTAATTCGGTATGGCACAAAACTAAAATAGCAGGCT
>CAYUGH010000101.1:0-13982 GCA_964444195.1 uncultured Chitinophagaceae bacterium | reverse complement strand
AGGTCCTTATCCCCCCTGCCACTCAAACAAATCACCACCCGGTCATTCGCCTCAAACTTCCGATCGTTAAGAATGGCAAAAGCATGGGCAGTTTCCAATGCAGGAATGATACCCTCTGTTTTACTTACGTGAAAAGCGGCAGCCAGCGCTTCATCATCCGTTGCACTCATAAAAGTGCCCCGGCCGCTTGCATACAGGTTGGCGTGCATGGGGCCAATGCCCGGGTAATCGAGCCCTGCCGAAATGCTGTGCGGTTCCACCACCTGCCCGTCATCGGTTTGCATCAGCAGGCTTTTGCTGCCATGTAGTATGCCGGGTTTGCCAAGCTGGCTGGTGGCTGCGCTCATACCGCTGTTCACTCCAAGACCGGCAGCTTCCACGGCAATCAATTCTACTGAAAGTTCATCGAGAAAATGATAAAAGGTCCCGGCTGCATTGCTGCCCCCGCCTACGCAGGCAATGACGTGTGTGGGAAGCTCATTGCCGGTTTTTTCAAGCAATTGCTTGCGGATCTCTTCGCTGATAACGCTTTGAAAGCGCGCCACCATATCCGGGTAAGGATGCGGGCCCACCACGCTTCCAATGATGTAATGCGTATCGCCGGGATGATTGATCCAGTCGCGGATGGCTTCGTTGGTTGCGTCCTTCAATGTTTTGCTGCCGCTAAGGGCGGGCACCACGATTGCACCAAGCATCTTCATGCGGGCAACGTTTGGGGCTTGACGCTCAATGTCCTTTTCACCCATATATACAATACACTCAATGCCTTTGAGCGCGCAAACAGTGGCTGTGGCCACACCATGTTGACCCGCGCCGGTTTCGGCGATGATTCGTTTTTTACCCAGCCGTTGTGCAAGTAAAATCTGCCCAATGGTGTTGTTTATTTTATGTGCGCCGGTATGGCAGAGGTCTTCACGTTTCAGCCAGATATTGGTGCCGTATTGGTTGCTCAGCCTTTCGGCAAAAAACAGGGGAGTTGGCCTGCCCACATAATCGCGTAGTAATGCCTGAAATTCATCCTGGAATTCGGCCTCGTACATGATGTCGAGGTATTTGGTGCGCAACTCCTCCACATTCCTGTGCAGCATTTCAGGGATATAGGCGCCGCCAAAATTGCCGTAGTAGCCATACTCATCCGGTATGCTGTATGATCTCAATATTGTATCCATCATCATTTCAATGCCTTTAAGAATGATTCAATTTTTTTCATGTCCTTCATTCCCGGACCTGTTTCAAACTTGCTGTTGATATCCAGCGCAAACAACGCTTTCCCCGCAGTGGTTTCACTGAACTGTTTGATCGCAGCAGCATCCTCCGGCTCAATGCCCCCGCTTAAAAAATAGGGTTTGCCAACGTTTACATCTTTCAGCAGGTTCCAGTCGAATTTTTTGCCGGTACCTCCGTAACCCGAGCCTGCCGTATCAAACAAAAACATATCACATACATCCATGTAGTCGCGGATCTTCCATTCAATATTATCCTTTTCACCCATGCGAAAAACCTTGACCACGGAAATATAATCGGCGATCTTCTCGCAATACTTGGGGGTTTCATCACCATGCAATTGCACCATGTGCAGGCGGCATTCATCCACCATGCTTATCACATCATCGGCATTGGCATTTACAAAAACGCCCACCTTATTAATATTTTTAATCCCCTTGATTTGTTGGGTGGTCATGTGACGAAGCACATAGCGCGGGCTTTTGGGGTAAAATATAAACCCGGCAAATGCCACGCCCATTTTCTCAAGCGCTTCCACCTGCGCAGGAACGGTCATGCCGCAAACTTTAACCCTCATGGCCCCTCCCCGATCCTCCCTTCAGGAATGGGAGATTTAGTGATATGAGAAATTTCTTTGTATCGTTAATCATGTGTGATCATTTTTTCATTCAGTTGGTTAGAAAATGTGGCAAAGGCCAGGGCTGGATCATTTTGCTTCATAAAATATTCCCCCATCAGTAACAAGTCGAAGCCTTGGGTCAGCAGTTGTGTGGCAACTTCTATGCTGTGGATACCGCTTTCTGCTACCCGGAGCATATTGGCCGGCAACATGCTTTGCAGCCTGATGCTATGTTCGATGTTCACATCAAAATTTTTCAGGTTGCGGTTGTTGATGCCCGCCATATCCACGGCTGAACAAACATGCTCAAGTTCGCTTTCATCATGCAATTCGAGCAATACCTGGAGGCCAATGCTTTTAGCTTCTTCTGTCAATTCCTGCACCTGCGCGGGTGAAAGAATGGCCGCAATCAGTAATATGATATCGGCCCCAATGGATTTGGCTTCGTGCAACTGGTATGAATCAATGGTAAAATCCTTACGGAGAACAGGCACATTTGCGGCAATAGCTTTCACCCTTTGCAAATCGCTGACGGAGCCGCCAAAATATTGCACATCGGTCAGCACCGAAATAGCGGCGGCATTTCCATCCGTGTAGCCTTTCGCTATTATTTCAGGATCAGCTTTTTCGTTGATCCACCCTTTAGAAGGCGAGCGGCGTTTGTATTCAGCTATTACAGGGGTAGTGCCCGGCATGGAGAGCCTTTCTGCCATGGATATACAAGGCGCTGAATACGCCGGTTTATTCTTCAACATAGTCAGCGGTGCTTCCTTTTTCAGCAAAGCAATTTCTTCCTTTTTGGTGGCTACTATTTTATCTAAAATGTTCATGCCTGCAATGCGATGAGATTGTTGAGTGTTTTATTTGCTTTCCCGCTTTCAAGGCTTTCCACCGCGGCAAGATACGCGCTTTCATAATTTTGATATTTGCCCGTGCAGGAAAGCGCCATGGCGGCGTTTGCCAGCACCACGGCATTTTGCGCCCAGGTTCCTTCGCCTGAAATAATGCGTTTGAAGATTTTTGCAGATGCCTCCACGGTATTACCACCCATTATATCCTGCTCAAGCACCATCCTTTTACCCAATTGCTCAGGGGTCATAATGCGTTCGCCTTGTTGGGTAATCACTTTGGTGTCGTTGGTCAGCGATATTTCATCGTACCCGTCGAGGCTATGGATGATGGTAAAGGGCTTGCCCGATTGCTGGAGAAGGTAATTATACATGCGGCCCATTTCCTGCGAAAAAACACCCACCAACTGGTAAGCAGGATTGGCGGGATTCACCATGGGTCCCAGCATATTAAAGAAAGTACGCACCCCCAGGTTTTTGCGGATGGGGGCTACAATTTTAAGCGCGGGGTGAAACAGCGGGGCGTGCATAAAGGTAATGCCTGCTGTTTCCACTTCCTTTTTGAGCTTGGCAGTATCATTGCTAAAACGGTAGCCGAGTTGCTCCATTACATTGCTTGAGCCGCTGATGGATGTAGCGCCATAGTTGCCATGCTTGGCTACTTTTTGCCCAGCACCCGCTACAATAAAACAGGCCAGCGTTGAAATATTGAACGTGTTTTTGCCATCGCCGCCCGTGCCTACTATGTCCACGGTATCGGGCTCGGCCAGGTCAACAGGTACACAGAGTTCCATCAGTGCGTCCCTGAAGCCCTGCAGTTCCTCAATGGCAATGCTGCGCATGAGGTACACGGTCATAAAGGCAGTGATCTCATGTTCGTTGTACATGCTTTTGCTAATATTCAGCAATACGGTTTTGGCTGTATCCCTGTCAAGCGTTTTATAGGAGAATAATTTTTGTAATATTTGTTTCATGGTAGTGATTGGTGAGTAGTCAATAGTCAGAAGTGAATGGTGAAAAGTGGGGTAGTTGGATATGTGTTATTGGATGTAAATTTTGTAGTTGATGAAAATGGGATTTAAAATTTAAAATCGTATTTGGTTCTTCATATTTCGTACTCCTTCACCCTTTGGAATTTGGAATTTTCCTTTTTGGGATTTACTTCATTAGCCAGTTTTTCATGATCACTTCACCCAACGGCGTCAGCACGCTTTCGGGGTGAAACTGCACGCCCTGTATATCGTATGTTGTATGCTGCATGGCCATAATGAAACCGTTGTCGTCTTCAGCGGTAATTTCAAGTTCTGTTGGCAATCCTTCTTTGTTTACTACCCAGCTATGGTACCGGCCAACATCGAAGCTTTCGGGCATATTGTTAAACAGGGGACAGTTTGCAGAGGACAGATGACAGGGGAGCGCGACTCCGTGATAGACTTCGGAAAGGTTGGTGAGTGTTCCGCCAAAGGCCTCGCCAATAGCCTGGTGCCCAAGACATACGCCCAGTATGGTTTTGGTAGCGGCATATTCTTTAATCAGTGGCAGAAGCAATCCTGCCTCCGAAGGCACGCCCGGCCCGGGTGAAAGAATGATCTTATCATAGTCCTTCACCTTTTCAAGCGGAATTTCATTATTGCGATATACCTCCACTTTTACCGGCGCCAGTTTTTCAACCAGGTGAACCAGGTTGTAGGTAAACGAATCGTAGTTATCAAAAACGAGTATTCTCATGGTATGTTTTCTTTACATATTAAGGCTTGCCACTACTTCAATCGCACGGTTCAATGCACCCAGTTTATTGTTCACTTCCTGCAGTTCGTTTTCAGGAACGCTTTTGGCCACCACGCCCGCCCCGGCCTGGCAGTACAAATGATTGTTTCGGCTCATAAAAGTGCGTATCATAATGGCATGATTGAAATTTCCATCGAGGCCGATCATCCCTACCGCTCCGCCATAATACCCGCGGGCCGTGGGTTCCAGGCTGTCAATCAGTTGCATGGCTTTAAATTTTGGAGCCCCACTCAGGGTGCCTGCAGGAAAAGTATCCGCCATGATATCAAATGCTTTGGCGCCCTCTTTCAACATGCCGGTTACCTCGCTTACCAGGTGGATGACATGGCTGTAATAATGCACTTTGCGGTAACTCGTTACAGTTACATCGTTTGCATGACGGCTCAGGTCGTTTCTTGCCAGGTCAACCAGCATCACATGCTCGGCATTTTCTTTGGCATCGTTTACTAAACGTTCGGCTTCGGCCATATCGGTTACGTCATTTCCCGTTCGCTTAAAAGTTCCTGCAATGGGATGCACTACCGCTTTCCCCTTATCAATGATCAACTGGCTTTCCGGTGAGCTGCCAAACAAACGGTAATCGCCATAATCGAAATAGAAAAGATACGGAGATGGATTGACGCTACGCAGCGCACGATAAACATTGAATTCGTCGCCTGTAAAGGGTTGTGCAAATCGCCTGCTCAACACGATCTGGAATACATCGCCCCGGTGACATGCCGCTATCCCGGCTTTTACCATTTCGCGGTAAGCCTCATCAGTCAAATTGCTTGTAACCGGGCCTGATGGTTTAAAAGGAAAAACCGGAATGTCCTTGCTATGGATGAATGATTTCACCAGGTTCATATCTCCCTCAATACCCTTCATCCGGTTTTCACAGATATATAATTCATCTTTAAAGTGATTGATAGCAATTACATACTGGTACAACCTGTACCGCAGCAGATGTGAGGCGGTGGTTGATTCCTTCTTATCGTTGAATGAAACAGAATCGAAAAACTGAACGGCATCGTAGCTTGTGTAGCCAAAAAAGCTTTGTGCGGCGGGTAAACTGCAGGGCTCTGAGGGCTGAAACCGCTGCAAAAACCCGTTTAAAGCCGGAACCAATTCTGCCGGAGATTTCAACTTTAATTTTTCAGGGGGCAAACCCGGTAATTTGAATTCCACATTGTGCAGGTCAATGGCTTCAAAACCCGCAATGGCATTCACCCCTATAAAACTCCAGCTATTTTCAGCGGCATGGAAATCAGCGCTTTCGAGCAAAATAGTGTCGCGAAACCGGTCGCGCAGGCGCAGGTAAATGCCAACCGGTGTTACCATATCGGCAAGGGTTCGTTCGCAGGTGGTTGTAATCGTAATTTGTTTCATGTCCTTGTTTTAAGCAACGTCTCCCGCAGGGGACGTTGAGGTTTATTCCTTTTTAAGCAATGTCTCCCGAAGGGGACATTGCGACTTCCTCCCTTTTCCTTTTTAAGCGATGTCTCCCGAAGGGGACATTGCGGTTTATTCCTTTTTAAGCGATGTCTCCCGAAGGGGACATTGCGACTTCCTCCTTTTTAAGCAATGTCTCCCGAAGGGGACATTGCGACTTCCTCCTTTTTAAGCAATGTCTCCCGAAGGGGACATTGCGACTTCCTCCTTTTTAAGCGATGTCTCCCGAAGGGGACATTGCAACTTCCTCCCTTTTCAGCCACCACCGGGCAATAAAAAACCCCGACATGGCTGTCGGGGCACGTAAGCAATTAGTTTATAGCTAAACATAACAAAGCGGCACCGACTCCCTAAGGTTCAGCCTGCCACCACCAATTGTTATGTTGAGTAGTATTCATTTTGGATGCAAATATGGAGGGTTTCGGGTATTCGGGAGAAATTTTTTTTCGAAAATGAATGGATCAAAGTTTAAAAACACATTTTATTTTATTGAGAATCAATCAATTCTAACCTTCTCAAATACATTCCACCGTGAAAATGTGCGAAGAAGTTGTTTTAGAAATGGAAGGCCCGCACTGCCTGAGTCAATCACAAATTTTATGCGTGAATCCTCCATTTCATATTTAATATAATGTACAAAACCCCTTTCCTCGTTTGAGGAACGTTCCGAAGCTTTATTATACTTGTTTACAAAGTCGCATGTTTTGTTTGCTATATCAACTATTTGATCAGAAAACTCACTTTTTAAGAAGGCAACCACTTCCAAATTGGTATTAAGATTAATTAATTCCAGTTTATAATTTAAATTCCTTAATGCCAACGGTATGGTTTGCTTTGGGTACAGCAATTCATGAACTTTGGCTACATCAAGGTCTTCAAACCAGAATTCAATATCATTGCAATCTATATCCTCATCAAAAGTTTCATATATCCTCCCTGTTTTACTTTTCCAGCAGATTTTCGCGATTTGATAACTATTGTTAATTCCTATAGTACATTCCAGAAAAGAGTAGGAATCCTTTTTCCCCTGACTAATCAAATATCCATTTAACATAATTTGTTTAAAGGCCCAGGTATCTCCGTCTGAAGTTTTTAAAAGTATAGGTTCGATGCGTGTTAAATATCTAAATGAATGAAATAATTGCCTATTACCGCAAACAATAAAGTTTTTTGAAATAATTAAATTTTGGGATTCACGATATTCCTTAATCCTAAACATTAAACTTTCTTCATTTGGAGAAAACCAAAAGGCTATTTTCTCATAATTCATATGTGTATTTTTTAGTGCGTCCCGCACGTGCGGGGCTGGTTTTCATTTGTCACACCTGTCCCGCCTTTGCGCTATCGTGTGGACACATTTCTCATCCTTCAAAGGCTGCTTTAAAATATTTCATACCTATCCAGAGGGTAGTTATACCTGGGTGTCTTTTACTTTCGTACCCTTTCCACCCACCCAATCTTGCTATAGCCCATGTGTATCTTTTTAAGTCGCTGGCTTTGTAGGGGTTTCTTTGTTTTTCCGTTTTACCTTCCAGTCGTGTAATCTGGTGTTCTAAAAACTCCTGTTCATCTTCTGTAAAACAGGTAGCTGCGCTTATGCAAACTTCGGGTTCTGCATAGGCCAGCCTCATCAGGAACAGTTTAATAACCACTTCCATAATCATTAAACACATTTTCCGTACGGAGGAAGCATATTCCAGTTCCGAGGCATCTATATTATAGCCTTCTTTCTTTAGGATTTTAAACACTTCCTCTATCATCCACCACCAACTGTACCATTCTATACAAAGCCTTGCCATGGCCACACTTTGAATACTTATCGTTGTCAGTAACCGCCAGCAGATTTTATCAGCACCCTCATAACCTGCTTCTTTTGCTTCTATCAACCAAAGCCTAACGGATGGAATTATGCCTTTACTGGTATTGTCCGTTTTTGTTATTTCTACTTCCTTATACCGGATTTCCATTCGGGCTATTCGCTTCTTCCTGCCTTTTTTAGCTTCTACAACCAGTTCGTACATGCCTTGTGCCTGCTGATTTGACAGGCAATTGAACAACTTAGTTTTATCCTTTAATGTTCTGTTGCTTCTCGCCCGTATCAGCAAATCTGTCTGTTCATCAGGAATTACTGCAAACTGCTCATAAATATCGCCTTCCCTATCCTGTACAATGACTATTCCCTGAACAATATCGCCCAAGGCACTTTTTGTGTTTTTTGATACTTCTATCCATTTATAGGATTCCTTTTCCTCTATGGGCAATGTGCTATACTTGCGCTCATGTTTTGACTTAAACTCCAGTGGCCTGTTCCAGGCTTTTATATCAGCATACCCATATGGTATGCCTTCAACGGCATCTACCACTAAACTGGGATGCAGCAGAAAGCCCAGGCCCTTTTCATTATTGGCATTGGTTGTACCAATATATTCATCCTTTTTAATCCTGTTGCTATGGTTGCTCAGGTTGATTTCTGTTGTATCCTGAATACACACAACATGCTTTCCGAAACAGGCTGCTTTACAGTTGGATGACAAATTCCATAGAATATCATCTTCACTTACCCGGTCATTCTGCAAAAAACGATAAAAGCCCTTGGCCGATGATTCATCTGCTGTTAACTGGTGTATGGAGTGAATGCTCTTGCTAAATAAATCACTCAAAATCTTATTACCCCGATTGACTAATCGCTGGTCTGCTAATTCGGTAAATCCTCTTGTCTGCATATTTGGCCCGGAAAACTATGCAAAAAATGTGTCCACATGATAGGACCAAAGCCGGTATACAATCAACCAGCTTACATCCAGGCCGCCTTCCACCATCTTGGGAAAGTTTACCTGTGTATTTAACCGCTGTATATAGTTTTTTTCGGCCGTAAAGTTGGCCACATTAATATCGTTGTGTGTATCAATGGTTATAGCGGCTTCGTGTATGGCTTTAGCTTTTTTTAAAAGCTTTGCTTCTGAAGTATTTGTTTGACCAAGCGCAAAAATGAACGAGGCCTGCAGGGCAACTAAAATTGAAAATTTCATAAGTGGTATAAGTTGTGGCTAAAAAATGTAAACTCATTTGGCTTGACGTCATGCAGGCCAAAAATAGGTGAAGGCTTTTGAATTAAATGGATTTGGCGGGAATAGGAATTCGAAGGCTGGAGCCTTCGAATAACGTTTGTAGCGCCTGCGGCGCTTTACGAAACTTGTAGTTTCGTAATTTTATTTTGTCGGCCCTGCCGGCTTTTTATTTGGAGCAAACGCAATGCCTCTTTCCTGCGTCAGGGAGAACATTGCGAATTCCTTCCTTTTCAACCACCACCGGGCAATAAAAAACCCCGACATGGCTGTCGGGGCTCGTAAGCAATTAGTTTATGGCTATACATAACAAGCGGCACCGACTCCCTAAGGTTCAGCCCGCCACCACCAATTGTTATGTTGAATAGCATTCATTTTGGGTGCACATATGGAGGGTTTCGGGTATTCGGGAGAAATTTTTTTTCGAAAATGAATGGATCAAAGTTTAAAAACACATTTTATTTTATTGAGAATCAATCAATTCTAACCTTCTCAAATACATTCCACCGTGAAAATGTGCGAAGAAGTTGTTTTAAGAATGGCATGCCAGCACTACCAGTATCAAGATAAAATTTTACATGAAGGCCCTCAATATCATAAGAAATATAGTGCACAAAACCGCGTTCATCCTTGCTCGAATTTTCAGAAACTTTGTTGTACTTATTCACAAAATCGCAGGTTTTTGAAGCTATTTCTTTAGCTTGAAGTCCGAACTCAGGCTTTAGCCATGCATCAATGTTCATACCCAAGTTCAGGTTAATAACTTCAATGTTAAAACTGAGGTTTTTTAACCCAAAAGGCAATTTTAATTTTGGATTCAGCAATTCATACACTTTGGTGACATCCAAATCTTCAATCCAAAATTCTATATCATTGCAATCTATCTCCTCATCAAAGATTTCATAAACCCGACCTGATTTACTTTTCCAGCAGATTGAAATAGTTGCAAAAGCTGCATTTATAGAAAAGTAACATTTCAGAAACGAATTGTATTTTGTTTTTCCATGTTCATAAATATCAGTTGGTACGCCAACATGACGAAATACCCAAATATCATCATCCTCCTTTTTTATTTTTATTGGATTTAAACCAAACTGATTTTTAAATGCTTCAAAAAGTTTTTGATTTGCACAAATTAGAAATTCGGCCGAAAAGATTATACTTTGGGATTCTCTATATCTTTTAATGGTAGAAGATAATCCAGTTTCATCTGGTAAAAACCAAAAAGCAGCAGCTCCAATTTTCATACAAAATGATTACAAGGCCATAGCAAAATTTATTAATCGCCAAGCGGCTGAAACTGTGACAGGGTCGTCCCAGGTACCTGCACCCACTGTAGCAATATCTTCCAAAAGTGTGGCTACTAGTATCGCGACACCAGCGGAAGCAACAGTTGTCCGAATAAAATCCTTAGCATCTGTGTTCATTACAATTTCAAAGAAAACTTTAAGTGCAATTTCGGCTGTTGCAGGATACTTTTTCATGTCATTGATTAAGTTCCTTAACTTCTCCATTACTGATGAAGGGATTATAATGGGAACCGGCGGTTGATTCTTGGGTTTCTCCTGATAAACTATAAGCCCGCTTTCATAAAGCCTTGCCTCTAAATTGAAATTTTGTTTACCCGGATATGGTAGAATCACAGTACCGAAATTTGTTCCCTTATGTAAATAAAGGTTGCATTCATCAATTGCTTTTGTACAATAACGGCTTAATTGATTCCTCGCATTCTGAAACTCACTTATATCATTCTTTTTTATTTCAAATATTTCCATTGTAGCCAAGTTAACCAAATCAGCATAACCAAGCCCTCCGTTTGCCCCTGCTTTGGGTATTTGATATTCACGTTTTGCCATTGGGTTATTTTGCAAGTAATAAAACTGTATCATCCAATGTTCCACATTCCCTGCCCGCATTACAGAACCCAGGCGATTTGTGCCTTTACAGGGTTCACCTGGTTCTGGTTCCTGAAAAGGGTCATCCTCATATATTTTGTCGAAAATTGCCCGCTCTTCGGGAGTTATGATAACGAATTCCCACCATAGCCACGAAAACCCAAGCGTCTTCCCCGGATAATCGGCTGGAGTACAGGGTATTTCTACTACATATTGGTCATAAAATCGAACAGTTTCAATAACTTCTTCAGTATAGCTGGTATTATATGTAACTTCATACTCAACATACACTTCAAAAATAACAAAGCAGCCTTCGCTATTCAATGTTATTCCAAATCCATTATTACTTACATGTTCTTTAAAACCAAGCTTGGAGCCTGCAATTTTAACGTCCTTTCCAATAGGCAAAGGGATTGTCTTTTTACTATTGATTTTCCTTTCAAAGTGCCCAATTACCGCGAGTAAGCTTGCAATCTCTTTACATGCTTTTCCCTTTGATGGCATCACCGCATAAAGGCTGTCCCTGTTGTACATTTGATAACTATAGGTACCATTTCCGTGCTTGAAGACACCTAGATAACCCATTATCTGTCCATTTTGTGGATGTTGGAATGGAAGAAAAACAAACCGGAGTTAGAAGAGTCAGATGGAGAATTAGTATCATTAAGCGAAATACCGCCCGCATTTACAGGCTTCGTACGATAATCCATCATGTCCCACCTTGGTAATCCATTCTTTTTTACAAAACTGATTAGAAATTTACTTGCTGAATCAATCTTTCTAAGGTCAGCAGCCAAGCGAAGAATTTCAGGGTCTTCTACCTTCTTTAAATCAAAGAATTGTTCGTAAAGTGGATCAGTGGCAAAGGTTTCAGTAGGCAAAAGCGCTTCTGCCTTTCTACAGGATAGATTCAAAAAAAGCAGGAGTATCACCCCCCCCCAATAAAATTTAGATTAAAATTTCTAAAGCTTTTGGTTTGTAAAACAGTTTTTGGGATAAAGTTTGTATGCATTTTGAGTTTGATTTTGTGTTTAAGAATTATTTAGCTAAATTATTTTGTAAACGAGAAATCGCCAAAAAAATTCCAGGATTTTTTTATTATCAATCAAAAAAAAGGCGTTTGATGGCATTACTAGCCAAGGTGAACCTCAATTCATAATCACCGCCTATTTCAATCCAGTTAACTGATTGGTTGATAAGCAAATCCCGGTACATATGGTACAATTCCTGCCTCGGTTTTTCATCCGGGTATTCGCGCAATTCGTCCTTTATCCAGGGTAAATCAGGCTTGCAAAGCAGGTACAAATCATAGGGCCTTTCGGCAATCCGCTTCAGAATCCAGTTGTGGCAGTCGCCAAAAACATACTCACACCATACTTTCATTACGTATTGGTCGGTATCTATGAAGAGGAATTGGGGATTGGTAGTTGGGGATTGGGGATTGGGGATTAGGGATTGGGGATTTGGAATTTGGGATTTGGAATTTGGAATTTGGAATTTGGAATTTGGAAATTTGGAATTTGAAATTAGGTTAACATATTCTTCCTCCAATGCAAGCTGACCTTTTGCAATCGTCAGCAGGTCGTCAAAATCATAATCGGTTCCATTGGTCAGCAGGTATTCGCGGGCAAATTCTGGGCACCAAAGGGTTTCAAAATGTTGTGCCAGCATTTCGCAAAGGGTGCTTTTGCCGGTACTTTCAGGGCCTAATACAACTATTTTTTTAAGTGGTTTGGTCAACGCCATTCGTTACATGTTTTTTTCTTCCTTCCTGAATTCGCGGCGGATGCCATCTACAATATCCTGCTTGCGGATGACTTTGTCGCTGCGACTGAGCGCCCTGATGCCCGCATATTGGATGACATTTACAATAGCCGCCCCGCTCAGTTCATACGCATTGGCAATTTGTTGCCAGTCCAGGTTATTTTCCACGGCAATGCCGGCGGGTTTGCAACCATGCCATAGCGCCAGCCTTTCAGCCAAACCGGGCATGGGAAAATGAATGATGCTGTGAAAACGACGAAGGAAGGCGTCGTCAATATTGTTTTTATAGTTGGAAGCAAGTATCAAAAGGCCTTCGTGTTCCTCTATCCGTTGCAACAAATACGATACCTCCTGGTTGGCATATTTGTCGTGCGCGCTTGATACCGAGGTTCTTTTGCCAAAAAGCGCATCGGCTTCATCGAAAAAAAGTATCCAGTTTTTTTTAGACGCCCGTGCAAAAATGTTTTCAAGGTTCTTCTCCGTTTCGCCGATATACTTGCTTACTACCTGGCTCAGGTCTATGCGGTAAACAGGCCGCTTGAATTCGTTTCCCAGCAGGGAGGCGGTCAGCGTTTTACCAGTACCCGAAGGGCCGTAAAACAATACACGATACCCGGGCTTGATTTTTCTTTTGAGTACCGCGTCCGCCAATATATGCCCGTTGTATTCCATCCACAGCCTGATATCATTTACCTGTTCCATGGTTTTGGGATGCAGCACCAGGTCAGTCCATTCCATGGGGGTCTGAATTTTTTTGGCAGGAAAAGCAGCGCTGAAATGGGGTTGTGCCTCATGCCCCAACAGCAGGTTTTCCAGCCAATCCGGGTCGGGTGCAAGTATGCCGCTCATGGCGGGCTCGGCTTCGCGAACGGTTTCAATAAACACATAATCATTCAGGAACCAGCTTTCGGATTGCCAGCGACGGACAGCTTCCATTCTTGCGTCAAGGTCAAGTCCGTAGAGTATAAACAAAGCGGTTTCACCGGTCGGAAGCATGCCGCGATGACTTTGTCCTTTTACTCCGCCAAACTCTGCAAATTCGCCACCCTGCGGAAGTGATCTTGAAATAATGGACTCAAAGAACCCGGGTTGCAAATGCGGCGCCAGCGCCATTACAGGGAGCAACAAATCTACATTGGGTTTGGTATCCAATGCGAAGTGTTGCTGTACATCTTTCCAGCGGGCATCATCATCCCAATCCCCGGTTTGCAAACTCTTGTTTTCGGAAAAGGCTTTTACCCTGCCGGTCGCTATTTCTGCAAGCAGGTCAAGCGCCTTTTGGGTAACTTGTTTTTCTAATGTCAAAACCATGAGATATCAAAGAAACAGAAAATACTTTAATTGACAT
>CAYUGH010000100.1:0-14524 GCA_964444195.1 uncultured Chitinophagaceae bacterium | reverse complement strand
TATAAGCACAAGCGCCTGGCGGAGCCGGGGAAACTGCGACTTGTTTCAATATTACAATTGCCGTTATGATGCAGCCAACCGGCTGGAAGCCGCCTATTACAAAGTAGTGACATCTATTTCGCCGTTGTTGGTAAGTCTTCGCCCGCTTTGGTGTTGTCCTAAATGCAAAAACTCTTCCCAGCCCGCCGCCGCTCGGTCTTTCTGACCAACGGCTCCCTAATTCCTCAGAAGCTGGTAGTTTTAGCAGTTACCATGCAGGAAAGTTATCCGCATGCTATGAGGAAAAATTTAGCCTCTACGCTGTTCATGGTTTTTGTCATTTATTCGTAAAATGTTTATTTTCATGTAGTTGTGAAATAATCTAAAATGATGTTGGCCAAAATAATTTCCCCTATCTTTGCCCGGCTCCGGCGAAACTTAAATGGGACTTTTATCCTTTTTCCCCGGTACCACATCCACACAGAGCTCGGGTAAATCTTTAACCCCCGGCTTTTAAAACATAATAAATCCAGTATGCCTCCTAAAACGGGGTTTAAAATGGTTCTCACTTTTTAAAGTAAAGTGTGTTATGATGTTAAAATTATTTTTGGGAACTATGCTCGGAATTATATGCGGCACCGGTGTGTTTGCGCAGACTCCTGATGCAAAAAACCAACAAGCCATATCCGGCAAGCAATTGCCCTTACCTACGGGTAAACTTACAGATCCTGTTAATTTGCAGCCTAAAGAAACTGAATTGTCGGTTTTTGATAAAACAATGAATTATTTGGGCAAAAACCTCCGCCAATCGTTTGAACTGACGCTGGAGACCTTTTTACCTTTTCAATTCAAGTATGCAATCATGCTGAATGAATCGGTGGAGAAACTGACCAATGTGTCATTGTATAAAGCCATTGACGAGTGGTACGGCACCCGTTATCGTTACGGCGGTACCTCGCACCGTGGAATAGATTGCAGCGCCTTTATGCAGGTATTGGGCCAGTACTCCTTTGGCT
Source organism: uncultured Chitinophagaceae bacterium (assembly GCA_964444195.1). Taxonomy (GTDB): domain Bacteria; phylum Bacteroidota; class Bacteroidia; order Chitinophagales; family Chitinophagaceae; genus Phnomibacter. The sequence goes on along the minus strand of CAYUGH010000100.1, from coordinate 13,529 downwards.
GGATGCTACCGCGCACCGCACGGGAGCAATATGCAAGCCTGAAGAGGATTACTAAAGATGACCTGAAAGAAGGCGATCTTGTTTTCTTTAATACAACAGGGGGGGTGAGCCATGTGGGCATGTACCTGCAAAACGGGAAGTTTATTCATTCCTCCACTTCGCAGGGGGTGGCTATCAGCGATTTGTCAGATTCGTACTGGAAGGGCCGGTTTATCGGGGCCCGCCGCGCAGCCGCCCAGCAGGAAATTATCAGTGTGCTGAAAAGTACGGTGAATTAAGGATTGACGGCCTTGTAGTAAACATACAGGTCGGCATTCCATTCTATTTCCGATTGCACTTCATTTAATTTTGTTGAAATAGTTGTCCATTCCTTGGTAAGCCATTTCCAAGCTCCTTCCCCTTTTGCGGTAGGCATCCAAACCCTCATGGTTAGCCCGGGAACACCGTTGGAAAGCCTTGCAGATAATTTCTTGTCCTTAATTTTCCACTCCACCACAGGGATATTTGTAGTCCGCAGGTATTGGGTAAAAAAGGGCTCCAGCTTATCGCCGAACCCGCTTTTTTCAGCGAGGTAATTTTCTATCTCTGCCGAAGTCACGGTTTTGTGAAAATACACTTTGTTCAACCCACGCAATATTTGCCTGAACAGGCTATCGTTTTGCATCATGGTGCGAAGCGTATGTATCATATTTGAGCCCTTGTAGTACATATCGCCGCTACCCGAACTGTTTACCCCATACGTGCCTATTATGGGCCGGTCGTTTACAATGTTTCGCCTGATGCCCTGGGCATAGGCAAACGCAGCCTCCAAACCGCTTGCGCATTGGGTATAAAGCACTTCGGTGTAGTTGGTAAAACCTTCATGCACCCACATATCGGCTATGTCTTTGGAGGTTATGCTGTTGCCAAACCACTCGTGCCCACTTTCGTGCACGATGATGAAATCCCATTGATTGCCCCAGCCGGTCCCGCTGAGGTCGCGGCCCATATAGCCATTCAAAAATTTATTTCCATAGGCAATATTGCTCTGGTGCTCCATGCCAAGATGGGGTGATTCAACCAGCTTGTATCCGTCTTCATAAAAAGGGTAGGGGCCAAGCCAGTATTCAAAGCATTTCAGCATTTTTGGCGCCTGTGCAAATTGTTTTTTGGCGGCAGGCAGGTTATAATCAAGCACCCAATAGTCAAGCGTAAGCTGGCCTTCTTCGCCCTGGTAAATATCGCCAAAATGGCGGTAGGCGCCAATGTACGGCACAATATTGTAGTTGTTAATGGGGTCTCTTACCTCCCAGCGGTGGATGGATTTGCCGCCCTGTTCAATGGTGCTGATGAGGCGTCCATTGCCTACCCCCATCAGGTCATTGGGTGTAATAATGGTTAAAGAAGCCCCCTCGTCAGGTTCGTCGCTTTGGTGGTCTTTGCAGGGGTACCAAACCGAAGCGCCGAGCCCCTGGCAGGCAACAGTCATCCAGGGCCTGCCTTCGCCGTCTTTTGCCCATATCCAGCCACCGCTCCAGGGTGGGCGGGTAGCTTCATGGGGTTTTCCCTGGTAATAAATGGAAATAAAAAATTCACCCGGGCGGTGTTTGGTAAGCGAATCCGGCATTTTTATAAGCGCCACATTTTCATTGCGTTCGAAGGATAATTTCTTACCCAGCAGCATTACACTATCAATTATTAAGGGTTGTTGCAGGTCAATCTGCATCAGTTTTCCTAAGGTGCCTGAAAACTTAATGGTATTTCTTCCTTTAATGGTTTTAGTCTCAAAATCAGGGGTCACCTCAAGGTCATAGCGTTTTACATCCCACCAACTGCGGTTTTCGTTGATGGTACCCCGTAGGGTATCTGCCTTGCTTAGTACTTTTTTTGCCCGCGCTTGCCCGTAACCCTGGGTACTTAAGAATAATAAAACGAAGAAAACAGTTTTCCAAAACGTTTGAATCATAATGCTCCTGATGCTGTTAAATATAAAAATGCAACATACAATTTTATATGTTGCATTTTACCTGGTGCCTTTTAATGGCTGAAAAAGTTATTGTGCCGAAACCTGGTTACTTCGTAATTTTTTCTCAAAAACCTTCCTGAACTTGTCAAGCTTGGGTTTTATCACATAGCTGCAATACCCGTAATTGGGGTTGTTGCTGTAAAAATTCTGGTGGTAATCCTCCGCGGCGTAAAAGTTTTTGAATGGGCTGATTTCAGTGACAATAGCGCCGGAATATGCACCGCTTTTATCCAATTCCTGTTTATAATGTTCCGCTTTTTCCTTTTGCTCATTATTGTGGTAAAAAACGGCGCTGCGGTACTGGGGCCCTTCATCCGCACCCTGCCTGTTTAATGTGGTGGGGTCGTGTACCTGCCAAAAAACTTCGAGCAGTTCATCAAAACTGATCTCTGTGGGGTCAAAAACAATCTGCACCACTTCGGCATGCCCCGTATTTTTTGCACATACCTGCTCATAGGTAGGGTTGGCCACATGGCCCCCGCTGTACCCACTGGTTACTTTTTGCACCCCTTTCAGTTCCTGGAACACGGCTTCGGTACACCAAAAGCACCCGGTTCCAAAGGTTGCAGTATCTGTAGAAATATTCATAGCAAAATAAATTTTCTCCGGTCCCATGACCGATGCTTTGTTATTGTTCGCTCCACAACCCGTTAAGGCAACCCCTCCCATCAACCCTGCCCAAACAATAGCATTTGTCATAATCAATAAATAACTGTTCAATTGTAAAATTGTCGAATAGGTTCGGTTATAAAAAGTTAAGGTGGGCAATTTAGCAGGTTTAACGGCACCTTTGCAAAGTTTGTTCAAACTAAAATTTGTTAAAACTTACCCACGATTCAACGGGTTTAGCCAATGGATCCTTTCAGGAAACACGGGTAAGATAACGGGTATTCAATTAATATTGCCACTTTGAAAATTTCAACCTGATGCTTTACGAATCAAATGCCGGATTTGCCCAGAAAATGGATGCTGAAGATCTGCTTTCGGAGTTTAAATCCCGCTTTCATTTTCCGCTGCATAATGGCAGGGAAACCATTTATTTCTGCGGAAACAGCCTGGGTTTGCAGCCAAAAGCCGTGCGCAATGCCATTGACACCGAACTGGATACCTGGCAAAATTTGGCTGTTGGCGGGTATTTCGGGGGTACAAATCCCTGGCTAACTTTTCATAATACCTGTATTCCGGCACTGTGCAAATGGGTGGGCGCCGGCCCTTCTGAAGTAACCGTAATGAATGCGCTTACCGTAAACCTGCACCTGATGATGCTGAGTTTTTACCGCTCCTCAGGCAACAGGTATAAGATTATGATGGAAGCAGGGGCTTTTCCCAGCGACCAATATGCCATAGAAACACAGGTGAAGCATTATGGTTACGATCCCAATGATGCCATTATAGAAATTTCGCCCCGCGCGGGTGAAAAGCTACTTCGGACCGATGATATTCTGAAGGCCATTAAGGATGCCGGCGATAGCCTTGCCCTCACCATGTTCAGCGGCATGAACTATTATACCGGGCAATTATTTGATATGGCGGCCATTACGGCGGCCGCGCATGAAGCGGGTGCGCTTGCCGGTTTCGATCTTGCGCATGTGATTGGTAATGTGCCGGTTAGCCTGAATGGCTGGGGTGTTGATTTCGCGGTTTGGTGCAGCTATAAATATTTGAACGGAGGCCCGGGCGCGGTTGGCGGGGTATTTGTGCATGAAAAACATGCGGGCGAACCTGAAACGCCAAGGCTTGGTGGCTGGTGGGGAAATGATGAAAAAACGCGGTTTAAAATGGAGAAAGGCTTTATCCCCAAACCTGATGCCAGCGGCTGGTGCATGAGTACCTCGCAGGTATTTAATACGGTTTGCCTGAAAGCCTCGCTTGAGATTTTGGATGAGGCCGGTGCTGAAAACCTCCGGGCCAAAAGTATTGCGCTTACAGGCTATCTTGAATACTTGCTATCCAACCTTACCGGCCTGGAATTTGAGATTATTACGCCTACAATTCCGGAAGAAAGAGGGGCTCAATTAAGCTTATATTTTAAAGAAAGGGGGAGGGAAATACATGATGCCATGATTGAAAATGGCATTATTGTGGACTACCGCGAGCCTGGAGTTATCCGGGTAGCGCCTGCACCGGCCTATTGCAGTTTTACAGATGTGTATCGGTTTTATGAAATTTTGAGAGATAAATTTTAGGAATTTTAGCCGTTTTTGCCAGGTGTTTTTAACATTTTTAAGCAAAAATGGAAAAAGCAGCCTAAATAGTTTTTGTAGATTGGGGAAATGTACGCACCTTTGCCGTCCCAAAAATTTAGCGCATCATGGCAAGAGTATGTCAGGTTACCGGAAGAAAGCCTATGACAGGCAACAAGGTTAGCCACTCAAATATTAAAAGCAAGCGTCGTTTTTTGCCTAACCTGCAAAAGAAGCGTTTTTTCCTCGCCGAAGAAGACAAATGGGTTACCCTGAAGTTGTCGGCTGATTCTATCCGTACCATCAATAAGGTAGGATTGTACACGGTTGTAAAGCAACTGCGTGCACAGGGCGAACACATTTAATTCGTAAATAAGAGAAAAGCATTATATCATGGCAAAGAAATCCAAAGGCAACAGGGTACAGGTAATATTGGAGTGCACCGAGCATAAAACCAGCGGTAAGCCCGGAACCAGCCGTTATATTACCGAAAAGAACAAGAAAAATACCCCGGAGCGTCTTGAGCTGAAGAAGTTCAATCCAATCCTGAAGAAAGTAACAGTACATAAAGAGATTAAGTAACCAGTTGACCGGTTGATGAGTTGACAAGTTAACAGGTGTAAACCAACTTTTCAACTTTTAAACCTTTCAACATTTCAACTGAATAAAATGGCAAAAGCAGCAAAAACGGCGATCAAGACTAAAGACCAGAAGGCAGCCGCCGAAGCAAAAAACTGGAGCAAGGTAATTAAGGCGGTTCGCAGCCCAAAAACAGGCGCTTACACCTTTAAAGAAGCCATTGTACACAAAGACAAGGTGAAGGATTTCCTGGCCGAGAAATAATCTGGCGGGTTATGATGCCTTACGATATTGAGCTGTCACTCCGATAATTGGTGTGATGGCTTTTTTTATTGATAATTTCAAATTATCCAATTTGAAATTTCAACCGCACACGCACTCCCAAGTCCCAATTCACTAATTCACTAATTCACTTATTGACTTATTCACTAATTGACTCTCATGGGCTTTTTTGATAAACTATTCGGAAAGAAAGAAAAGGAAACGCTTGACCAGGGGCTGGAGAAAACCAAGCAGGGCTTTTTTAGCAAAATAACCAAAGCAATAGCGGGTAAAAGCACGGTTGATGAGGAAGTGCTGGATAGCCTGGAAGAAGCGCTTGTTGGCTCTGATGTTGGCATTGAAACCACGGTTGCCCTTATTGATAAGCTAAGCGAAAGGGTAAAGCGCGATAAATACCTGAATACTTCTGAGCTCAATGATATCCTGCAGGAAGAACTGGCTTCGTTGCTGGTGGATGCACCCGATGGCCTTGCCAAAAACTTTAACCTCACCGGTATGCCCAAGCCCTATGTGCTGCTGGTGGTAGGCGTAAATGGCGTGGGAAAAACCACCACCATCGGGAAGCTTGCCAATCAATTTAAGCTGGCAGGTAAATCCGTGCTGTTGGGTGCGGCAGATACCTTTAGGGCGGCTGCGGTTGACCAGCTAACCATCTGGAGCGAAAGGGTAGGGGTTCCTATTGTAAAGCAGCCCATGGGCAGCGATCCGGCTTCCGTGGCATTCGATACGGTTCAGAGCGGCATTTCAAGAGGCGTGGATATTATTATTATTGATACGGCGGGACGCCTGCATAATAAGGCCTACCTGATGGAAGAACTGAGTAAAATAAAAAGGGTGGTACAGAAACAAATACCCGATGCCCCTCATGAAGTGTTGCTGGTGCTGGATGGCAGCACCGGGCAAAATGCGCTTGAACAGGCCAAACATTTTACCGCCGCTACCGATGTAACAGGGCTTGCCATTACCAAACTGGATGGTACCGCCAAAGGCGGTGTCGTACTGGCAATCAGTCATCAAATGAACATCCCGGTCCGCTATATTGGCGTGGGCGAAAAAATGGGGGATTTGCTGGTATTTAACAAGCGCGAGTTTGTAAAGAGCCTGTTCAGCATCAATTGATTCCGGTCTTCAATTCATTTGCCTATTTTGTGGTCAAAAAAAAATGAACCGACGGAATTTTACTAAAGCCTTTTCGCTGGCAACCGTTTCACCCCTGGTACCTGAACTTCCAACTGAAAAAAATGCCATGATTGTTCACCACGTATTTTTCTGGCTTAAAAATCCTGCTGATGCAGGTAAATTATTAGAAGGGTTGAAAACCCTTGGAGCTGTTCCCCAGGTGAAACAATTGCTGATAGGACAGCCTGCCAGCACCGAAAAGCGCGAAGTGCTTGACAACAGTTACCATGTTTCAGAACTGATGTATTTTGAATCATTAGTTGCTCAAAAGGAATACCAGGACCATCCTATTCACCAAAAATTCATTGCGGACTATTCTACTTTATGGGAAAAAGTGGTGGTGTACGACACTAAAATGGAAACCGTTTGATTGTTTTCCATGAAATTGAAGCGTGAGTTTACACGGAAAGATTCTTCAAACTTCCCCCATAAAAAAAATGAAAACCGTAGTTCGCAACATTTTTATATTGTTACTCGTAGCGGGTACCCTGGCAGTAATTTATTGGTTGATCATTAATTACTATGATGATAAGAACCGTACCGATGATGCGCAGGTGGATGGCAATATTGTGCCTGTAATTGCCCGTACGGATGGGTTTGTTGAATTGGTTTATGTGGATGATGACCAGTATGTACAGGCAGGGGATACAATCGTACAATTGGATCCCACTGATCTTAACCTACAGCTAAAGCAGGCATTAAATTCCTTAACCGTTTCCCAATCCAATTTAAAAAGATCTGAATTGGCTATTCGTATGGCAGAGGTTGATAAGAAAATAGCTGCCCAAAATATTGAAGCCCAGAAAGCTGCACTTAAAACTGCAGAAACCAATTATAAACGGAATAAAGTATTAGAGGAAAAGGGTGTTGTTTCTACGCAGGTATATGAATTTACGGAAGAAGGTTATATTAAGAATACGATTGCATTGCAAAGTGCAAATGAAAAGCAAACCCAGGCTGCTGACAGGCTTCAGGATGCATTTACACAATTGGAACTTGCCCGGTTAAATATTGCTGCACAGAGCAACCAAATTGAAATAATTAAACAAAGTATAAAATATACAACCATCATTGCCCCTGTTGGCGGTCTTATTTCAAAAAGAAAAATACAACAGGGGCAAATGGTACGCACGGGCGCACAATTGTTTTCGATAGTTCAGTCCAATGATATGTGGGTCACTGCCAATTTTAAAGAAACGCAGCTAAGCACATTTACCATTGGTAAACGGGTGAAGATCATTGCAGATGCTTATCCGGATAGCAGTTTTTATGGTATCATAGAGTCTATAGGGGGTGCTACAGGATCAAAATTTGCATTGCTTCCCCCCGATAATGCAACAGGTAACTATGTGAAGGTCATTCAACGGGTGCCCGTAAGAATCAGGTTTGAAGATACAGCGCGGGCGCATATGCAATTAAGGCCCGGATTTAGTGTGCTGGTAACCCAATGATCAACTCTATGCGCATAATCACTAACACAGACTGGGTCCGTTTTTTTTTCTTCGCCACACTGGTGGTAGGAAGTTATAATTTTCTTGGGCAAAGTTTATCGTTCAGTTATGTGCAGGGCTATTTTGGCGTTACATCCAAAGATGCAACCTGGCTGTTAAGGGGTTTTCAATCTGGAACTATTATTACGGGTATTGCAGGACTCGTTTTTATTAAATGGTTGGGTAACAGGGTTCTTTTTATTGGAGCAACATTACTATTATTAATTGCCACTATAGTATCTTTTAATGCTGAAACATTTAATGTATTGCTTGTGGCAAGGACTGCCGCAGGTATTGCCAATGGCTTTATGATAGCTGTTGCCACACAATTATACCTGGCTACCTATGAGGGCAAAGCAAAAATGGTAGGCGCTTTAAATACGGTTGCTGCCAATATTGGAGGGTTATGTTTAGGCTTGCTAACTAATAGTTTATTTACGGAGGACTATGGATGGCAATTTACCTATTACCTTAGCATACCTGTATTGATTTTCATTATTGGCTTCTCCTTTTTCTTTGTTCCGGTTAGGCAAAAAAATGAAGAGATAGAAGATGATTGGGTAAGCCTCATTCCATTCTCTATTTTAATCATAGCACTTTTTTTTCTGGTGTTGTTTCGTGAGCAATACCAGGGCATAAGCAATTATAAAATTTTATTGTCAGCAATATTTGCGGTTGTGGCTGCGTCGGTATTATTGATCCGGGGTTTTGTACACAAAAAGCCTTTATTTGATACGAGGCTTTTACAATACCCAGGTTTTATTATTGCCTTAATGATCTCTTACCTGAGTGGCGCAGCTTTTGTTTTTAATGTTACCATGCTGGCAAAGCTTCTTGGTGGCATTTTGCAGATGCCTATGAATGATGTTTATCATTTTATAAATTTCCTTGCGTTGGTTATTTTCGTCTCACTTATTATTTCCCTTATTCTTATTGCCAAAAAATTCAATCCGTATTGGTTAATGATTGCAGGCCTGCTGGCAGTTGCACATACAGCATTCTCATTGTCACGGCTAAACACTGAGTTTAGTTTTCAAAATATACTTACTCCTTCCCTGGTTGGGATGGCCGGATCCGGGATGATTGCCATTACTGTAATTATGATAGCCGTTAAAAGTGTACCTCAACACCAGGTGGGTAAAGTGGCTAATTTCAGGAGCGTTGCATTTACCATGGGCATAGCGCTCACTGCAACCGATTTGGGCCGGATACTTGACCATGAAAGGGTGAGAAATTTTAACCTGATGATCGCCTATACTGATCCGGGCAATCCACTGCTGCAGGAAAGGCTGAATGGGTTACAGGGTTTTTACCAGGGTAATGGATACGATGCCAACCAATCTTACGATGCAGCAATAAATGGTTTAACCGGAATGGTAAAGTTGCAATCATTTTTTCTGGGGCTGAGCGAAATATTGCTGATAGGGAGTGTAATTGCTCTCGCGCTCGCACTTGTAGTTTTACTGCTTTGGATCATACGTAATTACCAAATGCTTTTTAATTTCATCACATTTAAAAACCACACTGGTGAAAAACTTCATCCTGGTTAAGTTTAGTGGTTGGCTACTGTTATATGGCCTGGTTGTATCAACAGATTTGAAAGCTCAAAAGGCTTTTACATTGAATGAATGTATCAGTTATGCATTTGAACACAATCCGTTGCTGCAGGTTACTGTAAAGGAAATTTCCATTGCAAACATTGGAACACAAAGGGTAAAAGGAAATTATTTGCCAAGCTTAAATTTCGCATCCGCATTCCAATATTATATTGCCAACCGAAATGTAATTGTAGAGGGAGGATCCGTTGGCGCACCACCGTCTCTACCTGATGGTGAGCCCTTGTCTGTAAAAACAGGTTACAATAATGCCTGGTATCCTGCATTAAATATAAACCAACTCATTTTCAGTCCGGCATATCGCAACAGTTATAATCTTGCATTACACAATCAGCAGTTACAGGCACAGCAACTTGGCAGTTTTAAAATTGATTTGATTTCGGGTATTTATAAAGCATTTAATACCTGTAAACTTTTTGACGTGCAGGCACGGTTTCTAACAGAGAATATTAAACGCCTTGATACACTGCTTGAGCTTACCCGTATAAAATTTGGAGAAGGTGCAGGTGTGAAAATTGAAGTGAATAGGGTGGAAGTAACCGGTAACCGGATGAAGAGTGAATTGGCAAATGTAAAAAACGGGTATAGTGAGGCGCTTTTGTTACTGCAGTTTCAAATGAATTACCTGGAGAAGGATAGTATGATCCTCAGCAGTAATTTTGCAATTCCGCAACTGATAAGCCAAACGGATACTTTGATGCCCCAGCTTTTGCAAAGCACCTCCTCAGTAAGGATCGAGAACCAGTTATTGCAAACTCAAATCCTTGTGGCCGATGAATCAATTAAATTAGAAAAGGCCCGTGGTGGAATAGGTGTAGGCCTGGATGCATCATTGGGCGCTACACCCGGGTCGGATGATGTCTCAAAAATATTTCAGGGTGAAAGATGGAAACCATATGCATATGTTGGTGTGAATGTTGGCGTACCAATTTTTAACCGGCTTGATATAAAGCGATCTGTAGAACAAAAAAAGATACAGGCTGCTCAATCACGCGATTTCCTGGATCAGTTTGAAGCGCAATTTTTGAATGAAACGAAAGCTACCTATGTACAGGTGAAAAATGCCCTCGAAAGATATAGGTATGCAGATGCCAATTTGAAATTGGCCACTCAAAATATCGAATTGCTGCAGGTAGCTTTTTTAAATGGGGTGGCCGACAACCAGGACCTGATATTGGGTGAAAATGACCTGTACGATAACCAGGTGAGGTATTATAATGAATTACTCCAACTGATATTATATACCATTGAGGGGCAAAGGGTAATTGGCGCATTCAATAATCAGGCAGGTATACAATAATAAAATTTCAAATCATAGTATATGGCGCTGCAAGTTGTTTTAAGTCTGGTAATTATTGCTGCTACCATATTTGTACATGGTGCAGGCACTACATATTGGTTGAATCATTTGGTAAAAAAGCATGGTGTAACCGCCAGTTATTATGGATTTGCAAGAAGCATGAAAATCCTTTCTTTTTCAGCCGTTTTTTTGATGGTATTGCATTTTATTGAGATCATGCTTTGGGCTTCAGTATACTTGCAAATACCGGAATTGAAAAATTTGGGAAATTGGGAAGAAGCCATATATTTTTCAACTATTACTTACACAACAGTGGGGTATGGTGATATAACACTTCCCCCGGTTTGGAGGATCATGAGTGGTTTTGAAGCCATGAGTGGAATACTTTTATTTGGCTGGTCTGCGGCAATGTTTTATGCAGTTGTGCAAAAGATTACTCCCATTACCAAAAAAAATGGTGAAATCAATAAATAACATTGACAAGCAGATAAACAACAAACCCTTCCTGACAATCCCGCCACATTTTAAATTCTTAGCATCATTGTAAATCAAACTCTGGTTTACCATTAATTTTCAAAGTCCCCTTGGGCATACTGAATGAGCTTCCCGGATAGGCTTTTATTCTTCCCCTTATATCTAAGTGCCCTCCATTTATAATCAGGCTGCCACGGTTCAGCAGGTTGGTGCTTCCATCATCATCTACTTGTCCTAACGTAAGTGTCCGGTTGTTATTTACATTCAAAGTGCCTCCGGTCTTAATTTCAATGGCCCTCACCTGCAAGCTTGTATCCATCTGCACGGCATGTTCAATAATTACATTATCGCATGAATTGGGAACTCTTCCTGCGCTCCAGATAGCCGTGTTGGAAAAATTTCCTGCAGCAATGGTTGTATTCTGGCAAAAAGAGTCGAAAGGCATAATTCCATCAATCAAAGCAGTATCGCGAAAAGCGCCGTATTGAAAAAAGACCGGCGTTGTTCCATCCTGAAAAACTTGAAACCTGTATCCACCTGTATAATAAGTGGCAATTTGAGGAGATTCAACAGTTACCTGTATAGCATCACTGGCAGGCAATGCAATCCATTGGTTATTATGAAGAGATTCATATTCAGGCATATACAATTCGCCACCCTTCACCTGCATTATTTTATTTTTTACCCTGAACCCTTGGATAGCAAACTGGTGCTGCACATTTACCGAAATGGTATCAATATAATAATCCACTCCATTCGATGGGTTTCGGTAGGCGGCAATGGCTATAACCTGGTTTTTGCCGGAATAAAGCGAATCCACCTGGAAATTGAATACCTGTGGATTGAGCGTTGCCGTAGCATTTGAGGAATCAACCCCCTGGAAGAAGACACGGGTATAAATATGGCTGCTAATGTTTTTTAGTACTATTGAAATCTGTAGGTTGTTGCCTGTAGTCGCCATTGAATTTGTCACCGGGCCGGTAATCTCAATCCTGGTTTTGTTGTAATTGGTACTCGACGAAAGTGGCTGCAACCCCTTAATTTGAGAGAGCAAACTTCCGCCTTCGCTGTCCTGTGTAATGCCTCCAGGATCGGGATCGGTGTTGGCGGGAATTTCATCGCCAAACAGCGGGCTGCTTACTTTGCTGTTCAGGAGGTTAAAAATTCTTTGGCCTACATCGTTCCTGGAAAGAATTTGGGTATGCATAGCATCCGATCCTTCAAAACGGGTTATATAGGATTTAGTGGCATAACCCTGAATCCGGGCAACCTGGCTTTCCAGTGGTACAATTAAATCGCTGTTAGCCAGGTAGTCGGGATAATCCAACTCGTTGCAATACCATTCCCAAAAGGCAAGGGCGCCCGCTACAGTACCTAATGCCCTAAAACCCTTTACCACATTCTCCACGTTTGGGGGCAGTGGCAAATGGAGCACGCAATCCAGCATATTGTTCAAAAACGTCAGGGTACTTTTCATTTCGCGCAGGGTGGTAGCATCTTGCTCGCTGATCTGGGCAAAATGGCCATTGCCATAAATCATATGAAAACGTTCGTTAGTCTGCTTCAGGTTTACGCCGGCCCTTACCCCTCTTCTGTAATCATTTATCTGAAGATTTTTTACTGCCGGGCTTGCCACCCAATGGTCAATTTTACTCCAATCAGTTGGCGTGGCGAGGTTTATCCCCGGGGTTATAACCGGGTCAATAAAGTCAAATGGTTGCTGGCTGTTGGGATATTTGAAATAGGCAATACGCAGCAGGTCTCTTACAGTTGGTGGCGCAATAGGGATAAACTCATCCACAAGGTCGGCTACGGGCGAACTGTTATGCGGCGTATTAACCGTAATTATTTTATGCGTAAACCCTTTGCCATAATTTTTATACAAGTAAGATGAGCCTTCTCCTGCATAAAATTTTTCAGGCAAAGTGCCTATTGCCATCCTGATCATTATTCCACCCATGCTGTGGCATAGGTAATCTACCTGGTTGCAGGCGTAGCCCATACTGCGCAAATAGGCAATATTTCCCTGCAATGTATTCATGTTGTCTTTGGCTGTATCTATTGGTATATCGCCTCCCAAAAGCAGCCTTGCATTCTCCACAAAAAGGTTTCGCCCGCTCATAACCAATGCCCGCTTGTGCAGCCACAAGGGACTTTGTACATACAGCGTCGAATAATTATGGCGAAGGTCTTTCCAGGTACTTGGTCCGCTTGCTAAGCCGTGAACCATTAATAATGGCGGCCTTACAATTCTAATTTTATAAATTACGGAATCCTTAATGTTATTAGTATAAGTGATGACCACTTTTACAGAATCGTAGCGCTGCGTTAAGTTGGAAAACAGACCAGTTGAATCATCACTGAAATCTTCAGGCGCCTTGTACCAAAACCAAAAGGATTCATCGTTTTCAACCGGGTTGG
>CAYUGH010000099.1:6479-14866 GCA_964444195.1 uncultured Chitinophagaceae bacterium | reverse complement strand
GGGCCGCTTTCCATATAGTCGAAACCCAATTCGTAACCGAAATCGCGTAATTCGGCAAATTCATCAGGGTGAACAAAGCGATGTACGGGTAAATGGTTTCGGGTAGGCTGCAGGTATTGCCCGATAGTGATAACATCAACCAGCGCATATCGCAGGTCTTCGAGGGTTTGTTTTACTTCTGAAATGGATTCGCCAAGACCAAGCATGATACCGCTTTTGGTACGAACTCCTTCCTGTTTCAGCGTGCGTAATACTTCCATGCTTCGCCAGTATTTGGCCTGTATGCGAACCTGTTTGGTCAGGCGCTCCACCGTTTCAATATTATGGCTTATGATTTCAGGGCGGGCTTCAGCTACGCGTACAATATTTTCAGTTTCACCTTTAAAATCGGGAATCAGGGTTTCCAGCGTGGTTTCGGGGTTGAGCGATTTTACCGCTTTAATGGTATTGTACCAAATAATGCTGCCACCATCTTTAAGCTCATCGCGGTCAACAGATGTGAGCACCGCATGCTTCACCTTCATCAGGTGGATGGCTTCCGCCACACGTTGAGGTTCGTCCCAATCAACCGGATCGGGTTTGCCGGTTGCCACGGCACAAAAACCGCAGCTACGGGTACAGGTATTGCCCAATATCATGAAGGTAGCGGTACCGGCACCCCAGCATTCGCCCATATTGGGGCAGTTGCCGCTTTCGCAAATAGTATGCAGTTTGTAATTATCAACCAGTCCTCTTACATGCTTATAATCCTCGCCAATTGGCAGTTTAACCCTTAACCAATCGGGCTTTTTAATTTTTACCGGCGCTTCACTTGTACAACTCATTCGATATTCGTAATCCGATATTTTTTATTTGAAATTTGATATTTGAAATTCCTGTTTTGGGTTTCGTAACCGGGTTGAATTTTTGGTTTTCCCTAAAGCATTCAGGCTAATCAAAAATGAAAATCTCTCTACTTCATTTTTCGTACTTCATCATTCATACCTCATCATTCATCATTCTTCTCCTATTTCCTTCTCCCAAACTCCAGCGCTACATACACATTTACAAAACTCTTTTTGGCCTCATTGTTTATCATAATGGGCATTTCACTTGCGTAATATTCAGCGGTAAAACCGGTTTCAATGGCGCTTACCACCTCGTTGTAGCGGCCGTAATCAAAGCGGAGGGCGCCTTTCAGAAAGATGCCCGGTTTTATCTGGGTTTCGCCTGCGCCCTTAAAAATGCCTGAACTGCCTAATGGAACCGACAAAAATTCATTGTCATATTTTCCGTCGCCATTTTCGTATTTCACAGCAATTATTTGTCCGCTTATAGGGTCCTGTATGTCAACATAATAAGGTTTCAGCATGCCGAGCGATAATCCGCCTTTATACAAAGCGCTTACGGCAACCCCGTTTTTATTGCCTTTGCCGCCAATCAGGTAGCTCTGGCCAATACCCATTTTCAGAAAAAAGAAATTATACTGCTTGCCATACAATAGCTGTTGCCCGAAAACAAAGCCACCCCCGTTTGACTGATCGTAGAGCTTTACTTCCTTCGAATGTTTTCGTTCGCCAAATTCAAGGCTGTAAAGCGTGGACTTATTAGGGTTTTTGGCCCTTCCTTTTTCAAACATGGCACCCCATCCATCGGAATACATGTGAAATCCAAATACATTCTGTTTAGGATATACAATGGTACCCTCCTCTTCAAGCCTGATCATTTCATCAATTTTGGCCTGCTTTTCAGCTTTTTTTTCCTTTTTCGATTTTTTATCAGTGGTGGAACCGGTAGATTGCGCCGCCAAATGCCCGGAGGAGAAAAAGGTGCTGAAAGAAAAGACCACCAACACGGGGATTATTAACTTTGATTTTAGTTGCATAGAATTAAATACGTTGCAAACTTCCAATTATTTTTCAAAAATACGGTATGACATCTACTATTATTTACAATGGCGCGTTAAGATGCACCACTGTACACCGGCAAAGCGGCACCCGGATTGAATCTGACGCCCCCACAGATAACAGGGGTAAGGGCGAAAGGTTTTCCCCAACTGACCTTACAGCAACCTCACTTGGGCTTTGCCTGATTACCACGGTGGGCATAAGAGCCATGGACATGGGGATAAATATTGAGGGGAGTGAGCTTGAAGTAACTAAACACATGAGCAAAGAGCCTCCCCGCAGGATCGTTCAGATTGATGTGAATGTGAAGTTTAAGGCTGAAAATGTTTCGGAAAAGGACAAGCAGTTACTTGAAAACATTGGCAATACCTGCCCGGTTGCCAAAACACTGCACCCCGATGTGGTACAGAACATAAGTTACCGGTGGTAGCTTATCCGGCATTGCGGAGCAGTTGATTGCCCACAGCGCATTCGAGGCAGCGTTTGGCATCGCAGTACTCCTGTTTCAGCGTAAGCATGGCCTGCGATTCGGCCGCGCTTGCCGGTTTTTTGCCAAGCCCGGTAAATATTTTGGTGAAAGCATTCGTTTCCGCCGGCATTTTTTCGAGCCACCCAAGCGCTTTGTTTCGGGTGGCTTCATCCATTTGGCGGTGGCCATACGAAAACAAAACAGGGATAACAGCATTGATGATGACCCGTTCCGCCAACGAATTACCAATTCGCTTTGGAGAAAATTCAGCCGGGGAATCGAGCTTGTAATGATAAAGCCAGTAGTCGTTTGGGGCTGCGTCAAAGAGTTTTACAACCTCTTTAAAGGTTTGAAGATCAATAAGTTTTCTAAATAAATGATTGCTTTGATGAAGCACTGCTGCCAATTGCGCTAACCTAAGGGTGGGAAAACCGGTTGGCCGCATACGCAAAAACACAGGCGGCTTATTGATGACTTGCAGGCCATATTTTTTCTGTAAAAACTGGTATTCGCGGTACAGCATTTTAGGGTAATCTTCCCGAAAATCCTTGTGCAGCAACCCGGCCTGGCCAAGTAGCAGCGCTTCGAGTTGAACAAGCACCGGTTTATGTTTGGCTAAAATGCGAAGCGGAAGGCTTTCGGCCACCTGCTGAAAGCTTTCTTTATTCACCGGTCCGCCGAAATAAGTACATACCATCCGCCAGCAAACTTCCTCCCAATGGCTTTCGGTTTGTTCAATCTGAAAGGCTACCCGGCTGCATTTTTCCAAAAGCCTTTCCGCCAAAAGCCTGTCCAGCCAGCTTTTCCATTTTAAATCATCAATGGCGCTTATGCCCGTTCCACAGGGAATCTGCTGCGGGTTATTCATCCATTGTGCGTAGCGGTCGAGCAGCAGGGTTGATACCCGGTTTTGCAGTTCCACTACGGGTACGGGTTGCCCGTTTTCATCGGTTACCTCGGCATCATGCTGCCAAACCACATGCAGGATCAGTTTTCCATAACCGGGGTCCTGGTGGTGCTTATGCCTGTACCAATCGCTGCTTTTGAGGTGCAGCTCAATATGCCCTGCCCATTCGGTAGCGCCTATTTTAATGCGGCCGTTAAAAAAATCCGGTCCCTGGTGGGTGTTTAGCTGCCCTGGATGGACAACTGAAACAGATTCTCCGCTTACGGTGCACAGGTTACCCTTGTTAAGGTATTGGAACAGCCAGATGAATTGGAGGAGTTTTTCGGTCATTGCAATAAAGATAATGCTATGCCCGAAAAAATTAATCCTTAGCCGGGTGAAATATTTGACCCTTAAACCTGCTGTGCGGTGAGCTTTCTTAGAAGCCGAACAACGCGGCTGATGGGCAAGCCCATTACATTGTAGAAATCGCCTTCAATCCTCCTGATGGCCAATACACCTATCCATTCCTGGATAGCATATCCTCCCGCTTTATCATAAGGTCCGTATTTATCAACATAGTAAACCAATTCCGGTTCCTCCATTTCGTGGAAGCTAACCAGCGTAGTATCCGAAAAGCTTTCGAGTTTTCCCTTGTAGTACACTGCCACACCGGTTATTACCTTATGGGTTTTGCCTGAAAGCATTTTCAGGAATTCAATAGCTTCATTGCGGGTTTGGGGTTTTCCAAAAACCTTATTATCCATGATGACTTCAGTATCTGCTGCAACAACAGGCAGCCCCGATTCAAATGAACGAGATTCAGTTCCCCCGGGATGCAGGCTTTCCCATACCAGCCGGGCTTTTTCGCGGGCTAAAGTTTCGGGAACCTGGTCTGCCGGTAATGAACTGTCATAATCCTCCGAACTATGTTTTACTATAATTTCAAATGGAATTTCAGCCCATTCGAGCAACTGGCTTCGGCGTGGGGAGGATGAGGCAAGAATTATTTTTAGCATACAACAAAATAAAAATGATTACCGGGTATATAACATGAAAAATATCATAGACAGGATGCCCAGCAGCATTACCCATTTTACATTACGGCTTAACGAAGCAAACTGAACAGAACTGCTGGCCACCGGCAGCCGTTTAAATATAATGAGCAGCGGAAACACCACAAAGGAAATGATGAATGCGGCCGAAAGCCACCAGCCAAACTGGATGACATACACCTGCGTAATCACCAGCGAAACGATCAGCACCACCAGCCAAACCCCTGTAAATATCTTGCTGGCCTGCATACCCCATACTATCGGCATTGTGGTGCAGCCATCCCTGCGGTCGCCTTCAATATCTTCCATATCCTTTATCACTTCCCTGATAAGCGAAATAACAAAGGCAAAACAGGCGTACAATACCCCGATACGGGAGAGCCTGGCAATGGTAATTTTTTCCGTTTCGTTCACCGGTTCGCCTGTCCACCAGCCGGGCAGTTCGGCCACCAGCAACACAAGTATTACCCAGGCCGTGAGCGCAGAGATCACCACATTGCCAATGAGCAATCGCCTTTTAAACGAAGTGGAATAATACCAGAGCAATACCACGCAAACCAGGTTGCCCAGCGCAATCAGCCAGTTGCCCAGCTTTATGCTTACAAACCCTCCGATAGCCAGCCCAATGGCTGAAAGGATGATATGCCAAAGCAATGCTTTACGGCGGCTCATGGTGCGGCCCACAACCATTTTCTGCGGTTTGTTTACCTCATCAATGTTTATGTCGAAATAATCGTTGATGATGTACCCTGCTGCTGCTATGCAAAGCGAGGAAAAGCACAACAATACCAGCAGCGGGGTGGTAAGCCTGAGCGGAAAATTGTACACTTGCCCGGTAGCGGAAGGCACCACCACAAAAAAGTGGAACAGCAACTGGGTAATGGCAATAAACAAAAGGTTTGGCCAGCGGATTACCTTTAAAAATGCCGAAAACCCATTCATATTGGCGCAAATATCGGGAAATGAAGATTGCCGGTTTGGTTAAAAAAAGCGGTAGAAATTAATAATCATCGGCTGGTTGCGCCTTCCATCGTATGCCATTTGCCTTTTAGCTTCATTACTTTTTCAATCACATCGCGGCCGCAACCAAAGCCACCGGCAACCGGAGAAATGTATAAGCTGATGGCTTTTACCTCGGGGCATGCATCGGCGGGGCAGCAGGGCAAGGCGCATTGCCGCATGGCTTCAATGTCGGGCATATCGTCGCCCATAAAAAGGGTGTTTGAAGCCAAGGTCCCATTGGCCGCAAGGTATTGGAGAAGGGTAGCTTTTTTATCAGGCACGCCCATAAACACATCTTTAATACCCAGTTTTTCCAACCTTTCTTTTACTGGGGCAGAAATGCCCCCGGAAATTATAACTACCCTAAAGCCCTGTTTTACAGCAAGTTGCAGGGCGTATCCGTCCTTTATATTCATCCTGCGAACCATTTCGCCTCCCGGCATTACAATCAGGGTTCCATCAGTCAATACGCCGTCAATATCAAACACAAAAGTGTCAATCCGGGCAAAGATGTCTAACAAAGCAGGTTGATTTATCAGGTGGTTAAATAGGTTATTTCTGGCTATCGCGCCATTCGTACACCCAGGCGCTTTGTATCATTTCCAGGTGACCTTCGGTGCTTTCTTCGCGTTTTCCTGCAAAACCCGGAATTTGCAAAACCCACTCCAGCAGGTCGGTAAAACGGATGCGGTAAATTTTCCCTTCGTTGAAATCATCTCCAAAGCGTTCGTACAGTTTCAGGGCAATGTCTTCGTGATCATTCCAATGGATGGGTGGTTCGTAACTCATTCGTATTTAATATTTTAGATGTATTATTTCCTATTTTACATTTCAGATTTACCCTTCATGCTCATTAATACCGGGGCGAATTTCGGGAAAAAAATGGGTAGTGGGTACGGGGGGAAGAAATGAATACAAAATTTCACCCCGAAACCGTACTTTTGCCGACCAATTTGAAAAATCATACGGGTATTTCAAATTAAAAATCTCAAATTTCAAATCTTCAATAAATGAGTGGCGCTTTAAAAGAAGTTCGTAACCGTATCAAATCTGTACAAAGCACGCAGCAAATTACCAAAGCCATGAAAATGGTTAGTGCAGCCAAACTGCGCAGGGCACAGGATGCTATCCAGCAAATGAGGCCTTATGCCCGTAAGATGCAGGATATGCTGAGCAATATTGTAAGCAATACAGAAGTGGAAACAGGTGGCGAGCTTACCACGCCACGCCCGGTGGAGAAGGTTTTGTTGATTGTAATTACCAGCGACCGCGGGCTTTGCGGGGGCTACAATGCTAATATTTCGAAGCTTGCTATACAAACCATTGCTGAAAAATACCCCGATCAGTTGAAAAAGGGTAATGTGACGGTATGGGGCATGGGTAAAAAAGGGTATGAAACCCTTACCAAATCAGGTTACAAAACCAGCGACACCTATAAAGATATTTTCCTCCATCTATCTTTTGAGAATGTACAGGCTGCCGCCAAAGCTGCGGTTGAAGCTTTTTTGAATAAGGACTTTGATGTGGTGGAAATTGTGTACAGCCAGTTTAAAAATGCCGCTACCCAAACATATATGCTCGAAAGGTTTTTGCCAATCCCAAAAATTGAAAAGAAAGCGGGGCAAACACAGAGCGATTTCATTTTTGAGCCTGATAAGGAAAAATTACTGGCCGAAATGATGCCAAAAATTTTAAACACCCAACTGTTTAAGGCGGTGCTTGATGCCCATGCCAGCGAGCATGGCGCCAGGATGACAGCCATGGACAAGGCTACTGATAATGCCAACGAATTGCTGAAAGCCCTGAAAATAAGCTACAACAGGGCCCGCCAGGCAGCCATTACCACCGAATTGAGTGAAATTGTGAGCGGCGCTGCAGCGCTCCAGGGTTAATAAAACCTTTTACAAGCATGGAAATTTCTACCATCATTCCCCATGTGGAAGCCATCATTTTCGCCAGTGAAAAACCGGTGACTACACTGGATTTGGTAGAACTGATCAATAATGCGCTTGGTTTTATGGAAGACAAGGCCACGCTTGACCAGGTAGAAAGCGCGCTTGAAGCCATTACTGAAAAATATAACAGCGAGTTTTATCCTTTCCGGGTTATACAAAGCGGGGGTGGATGGCAGTTTCTTACCAAAAAAGAGTACCATGCCACGGTTAGCCAGCTTAATGGGCAAAAGTTCCTGAAAAAACTTTCAACCGCTGCTTTAGAAACGCTCTCCATTATTGCCTACAAGCAGCCCATTACCAAAGGTGAAATAGAAGATATCCGCGGGGTGAACTGCGATTATGCCGTTCAGAAATTGCTGGAGAAAGAATTGATTATTATTACAGGCCGGAAGGAAAATGCGCCAGGTCAGCCGCTTGTGTATGCTACCAGTAAAACCTTTATGGATTACTTTGGTATAAACAGCCCGGGCGATTTGCCCCAATTGGGCGATGTGGCCGCGCAGGAAGTGGTTAACCCAACCATAGTAGGACTTTCGAGAATTGTAGATGAAGATATGCCCGGGGAAGAAAATGCCCAGTTGGCAGTAAACGATCAGGGGGAAATTGTGGTAGCAATGCAAAATGGCCCTGAAAATGAAGATAGTAAACAGGGAGAAGATACTGAACAAAATCCCCAAGTATAAGTCTTTGTGTTTATTTATGCAAGGGAATGCGGGGGAAAGCATTCCTTTTTTTATTTTTGGAAATAATCTTTTGTTATGAGTAACATTACAATTTCTGAAACTGAGGACAGGCTACTAATCAGCATTTCAAAAGCGGCAGCGGGGGCTGAGATATTAAGAGGATTAGCCGAGAAGATTCGTTTTGAAGAATTATCTTCTAATGCTAATTATGATGAAAAGGATATTTTGGAATTGGGGAATGAAATAAAACAGCAATGGTGGGAGAAAAATAAGGTTAAAATCGAAAGAGATATTGAATCATTTGCTGAGTTGAATGACCAGGGGGAATGATTGTAGTTGTTGATACCAATATCGTTTTCTCAGCTTTGCTTTCAAAGGGAAATAAATTTGCCCGGCATTTATTTGAAACAAAAAATAACTGGGTTACTCCAGCTTATTTGTTTTACGAGGT
>CAYUGH010000099.1:2852-6379 GCA_964444195.1 uncultured Chitinophagaceae bacterium | reverse complement strand
ATTTATTTGAAACAAAAAATAACTGGGTTACTCCAGCTTATTTGTTTTACGAGGTTTTTAACCATAAGGATCGGATTGTAAATAAATCGAAACTTACAGTTGAAGAATTTCAGGAGCATTTTCTTTTACTCTTTAGTCATATAGATATTATTAATGTGCAAAAAGTAAGCACAAGAAGTTTTTTTCTTGCTCATAAATTTTTGAATGATAAGGATCCTTTTGACATTCCCTTTTTTGCGCTTGCTATTGAGATGAATGCCACAATTTGGACCATGGACAATAATTTCAGGCAAGGAGTATTGAATAGTAAATTATCCGGGCTTTATGAGCCGGAATTAGAATAAGTTATATGCATCAATCACTTACAAACGAACAACTGATTAGTATTGCCAATGAGTATGGCACCCCTGTGTATGTATATCATGCGGAAAAAATAGAAGAGCAGTACCTGAAACTTCAAAAGGCATTTGCTTCTACCGATGCACGCTTTTTTTATGCCTGTAAATCACTTACCAATCCCAATATTTTAAAGTACATCCACAGCTTAGGCGTTTCGCTTGACTGTGTAAGCATAAATGAGGTGAAGCTTGGCCTGATGGCCGGATTTCAGCCTGCTCAAATTTTGTTTACTCCAAACTGCGTTGATTTCAGTGAGATAGAGGAGGGGAAGAACCTTGGAGTAAACATCAATATTGATAATATTTCCATCCTCGAACAGTTTGGCAACCGCTTTGGCAGCAGCTACCCGGTTTGCATCAGGCTTAATCCGCACATTATGGCGGGCGGGAATTTTAAAATTTCAACCGGCCATGTGGACAGTAAATTCGGGATAAGCATTCACCAGATCCGCCATATTGAAAGAGTGGTAAAAACCACCGGCATCCGCGTAACCGGCCTGCACATGCACACGGGCAGCGAAATAAAGGATGTGCAGGTGTTTTTGCGCGGCCTGGAAGTGATGTTTGAAACGGCGCGTCATTTTATGGATAGCCTTGAATTTATTGACCTTGGCAGCGGGTTTAAAGTACCCTACCAGGAAGATGATATTGAAACCGATGTTGACAGCCTTGGCAGGCAGGTTGCCGATGCTTTTAATGAATTTGAAAAGGAAACCGGGAAGCACCTGCAGGTTTGGTTTGAGCCGGGCAAGTACCTCGTAAGTGAATCAGGCTATTTTGTAGTGAAGGCCAATGTGGTTAAAACAACCACTGCTACTGTATTTGCCGGGGTTAACAGCGGGTTTAACCATCTTATTCGCCCCATGTTTTACGAAAGCTACCATTTCATAAAAAATGTAAGCAACCCTGCAGGCCCTGAGCGTATTTACACGGTGGTGGGCAATATTTGCGAAACCGACACTTTTGCCTGGGACCGCAAGCTGAACGAAGTACGCGAAGGCGATTTACTCGTTTTTTTTAATGCAGGCGCCTATGGCTTTGAAATGAGCAGCAATTTTAACAGCCGCTTTAAACCCGCCGAAGTAATGGTGGAAAATGGCGTGCCCAGGTTAATCAGGAAAAGGGATGAAATGACGGATCTGCTTAGAAATGTAATTTGGGAATAGCGGTTTCCGGAGTAACAATTCGTCCACAATTGTAAACAGTTTGATGTCAAATGAAGGCGGTTCACCAAAACCTCTTTATTTTAGCCCTAAAACGGGGCATAAATGCCCATAAAGTATATGGCAATAAGAATATTGAAGGTGTGGGGCTTATGTGTTTCTTTACTGCTACCCTTTTTAGTAATTGGTCAGGATACCAGCCGACGGGTTATGGGGTTTCCGGGAGCGGGTTCAAAGGCGGTAACGCTTACCATCCCCGAACTCGAAGCAATTTCCCGCGCCATTCCCATTGATACCAGCCTGAGGATTCGTGAAGAAATAAAGGCAGGCAACCGCTTTAAAGAGCCATCTCCGGATGCCTTGCCCGGCAACCGGTTCCCTGCCGGAGCGGGTATTGAAGCAGGGCTTTTTGATATCACGCAAACCATTTATTCCAATTTCCAGGGCATCCAATTAAGCGAAAGCAACTCTATACCACCCGACTGTATGGGCGATGTAAGCCATACGCAGGTTTGCATCGTTTCAAACGGGCGAATTAAATTTTACCCGAAAACAACGGTATGCGATGCAGCGGTGGTTACCAGCACCACTACCAATACCGGTAGTTTGGCCAACCCGGTTTTTTCTTCGGGCATGGATGCGTTCTTTAATTCGGTAAGAGGTAGTTCCGGTGTAACCGATCCGCATGTTTATTTCGACCGGCTTAGCGAGCGATGGGTAGTAGTGGCCATTAATACGGCCAACGCCAGCAATCGTATCCTGGTTGCTGTAAGTTCCGGAGCTACAGTTACTTCACTGTCCTCTTTCAACTTTTTCTATTTTAACCATGATAACGGCGCACCTGCCAACAGCCCCGACCTCGGCGCATTTGCCGATTATCCAATGGTGGGAGGCGATAAGCATGCGCTTTATATAGGTTGTATCATTTTTAATAGCGGCGGCAATTTTATCGGATCTTCGGTTTATGTGGTAAATAAAACATCCATGCTGGGCAGCGGCCCGTTGCAGTTTACGGCTTTCCGGCAGGTAGGCCTGGTAAATACGGGGATATTTGCTCCACAACCGGCTTGTAATGATGATCCCGAAGCTACCCGCGGTTATTTTGTTGGTGTGGACAATGAGGTATTCGGGAGATTGCGTTATATAACGGTAAATAATCCCGGAGGGACAGCCCCAACCATTAACCAGGCTAGCATAAATGTGCCGGCAACCTATTATCCCTACGATCAACCGGCCTTGGGAAGCAATTCGCCGCTTGATGCGCTTGGCGATGAACGCTTGCTGGATGCCCAAATGATGCGGAATAAATTTACCGGGCAATCTTCCATCTGGACAGCACACCATATTGCAGTAAACAGTGCAGGAACTGCTGTGAATGCTACCGGGGTTGCCGGCGCCCGCAATGCAATGAGGTGGTATCAGCTTGCAGAAAACAACGGTACCTTAACCCTGGCACAGTCGGGCACACTTTTCGATAATTCCACTACCAACCCTAAAGGTTACTGGATGGGTACCATTACCGGAACTGGGCAGGGACATGCTCTGCTCGGCACTTCAGTGGCGGGTGCAGGGTTGCATGCCAATGCTGCCGTTGCAGGAAGGTATTCTACCCAGGCACAGGGGTTATTGAGCCCGCCTGTAAATGCCACCAGTTTTACCTCCACCTATAATCGCGAAACCGGCAATGACCAGCGCTGGGGCGATTATTCGCATACAGTTGTAGATCCTTCGGACGATATGACCATCTGGACTTTTCAGCAATACACCAATGCTACCAATAGCTGGGGGGTGAGGGCCGTGCAGTTAAAAGCCCCGCCGCCCGCCGTACCTGCAAGCATCAGTTCCACGGAGTGCGATGGAAACAGCAATGTAACAATGACACTTACGGGCAGTGCAACTGATTTCGCAGGGTTTTTCGATCCGGGTCCCCCGCGCGGTGGTCCTGCATATCCTAAAAGGCTGACCG
>CAYUGH010000099.1:0-2752 GCA_964444195.1 uncultured Chitinophagaceae bacterium | reverse complement strand
TTTTTCGATCCGGGTCCCCCGCGCGGTGGTCCTGCATATCCTAAAAGGCTGACCGTAACCAGCACCGGAAATGTTGTGGTGAGCAGTATTGAATTGTTGAGCGCTACTCAAATCAGGTTTGTGGCAAACTTTTCCAATGCCACATTAGGTTCGGAGCAAACGCTTACCATAACCAACCCCGACTGCCAGGCTGTTACTTTTAAATATACACTTCCGGCTACCTGTTCGGGCATTATTCCTAATCCATCCAATACTTTGCGCGTAAATCCCAACCCGGTCCGAAACCGGGAAATGGTGGTGTTGACACCGGAAGCAAGCGGCGAAGTAAGATTGCTGGCGGCAGATGGCAAAATACTTGAACAATTCACCGTAACCGGCGGAACCATTACCATCAATGTTGCCCGTTATCCGGCCGGTATATATCTTGTTGAATTTCAGGGTAGCTCAGAAAAGCAGGTGCTGAAGGTTTTTATAGAATAGACTGTGGATGGCTTTTGAATGCCATGATATCAGGGTATCTTCATTTCTTCTAAAAAAACATATTGTATGCCTATCAGAATGGTTGACGATCCACGCGATCCCAATGAATACAATGATGATGGAGGCGGCAGAAGAAGCCCGGGTTCAGGTGGTGGCGGAGGCCTTTTCCAGTTACTGCCCCTGCTCTTTATGCTGTTCCGCAAGCCGGGTGGCTGGGTATTGATTTTGTTGCTGGCAGGCGGCTATTTTTTAATGAACCAGCAGGGATGCGGCGGTATGCTTTCAGAGCCGGAAAGTAGTTCTTCATTCGCAACGGGTGGCAGGCTTGATCCTGAGCAATATGCAAAAGCAGAAGTGTACGAAGGGCTTACTGAAGATGATATCAGGAATCCATTGCCCGGTTATATTTCGCTGGCAAGGTTTGCCCCCCCACGTCTCAACCAGGGGAAGCAGGGTAGTTGCGTAGCCTGGAGCAGCGCTTACGGAGCGCATACCATCCTGGCATCGGCCAGTACCGGCAAAGACCCGCGTCAAATGGCATTCAGCCCTTCCTATTTGTATAACCAGATTGCGCTTGATGGCTGCCAGGGTTCTTATCTCGAAAGGGCTATGAGCTCTCTTAAGCAAAAGGGTAGCGTACCATTTAACGACTTTCCTTACGATGAAAACAATTGCAGCCGTCCTGTACCAGGCGATTTAAACCCGGTAGCCTCTCAAAACAGGATTCACGGATTTAACCGGCTCACCGGAGGAGAGGATGTAAACGGGTTAAGCATTCGTTCGATAAAAGAACATTTAGATAAAGGCGCGCCTGTGGTGATTGGCATGATGGTTGGCGGCAGTTTTATGGAAGGCATGATGGGCAAAAAGGTTTGGGAACCAACGCAACGCGATTACAGCCAGGCCGGGTTTGGCGGGCATGCGATGGCTGTGATTGGCTATGATGACCGGCTGGCTGGTGGGGCTTTCCAACTCATGAATAGCTGGGGGCCTGAATGGGGAGAAAATGGTATTGGCTGGGTAAGATATGGCGACTTTAAGGAATTTACCCGCGAGGCTTACGGTATGGACCCGCTTCCGTTGCAGGGCGCTGAAAATACCCCCTTCGATGTGGAAATTGGCCTGGTAAGGGTAGATGAAAAGGCGAAACCCGGCGATTATATCCCCATTAAATCTTCTGCAACCAACACATTTACTACAACTTCTACCGTGGCTAAAGGCACGCGGTTTAAAATTGAGGTGAAAAACTCCACTCCTTGTTATGTATATGTTTTTGGCAGGGAGGTGGATGGACGAAGTTATACTTTGTTTCCTTATCCAACACAAAAGGACCCGGCGAAAACAGCATACACCCCTTACTGCGGCATTACCGGGTACAGGTTGTTTCCAAAGAATAAAAGTATGATGCCCGATGAAATGGGTAACAAGGATTATATGTCGGTGATTGTAAGCAGCAAGCAACTCGATTGGTTTCAATTGAACCAGAAAATTGATGCCGGGAAAGCAGGTACATACCAGGCGGCCATCACCCAGGGGCTTGCAGGTTTGGGAACTACAAGTCGTATCCAGGTAAGCAGTACCGGAAAAGGAAATATGAAATTCAGTGCGCCTGCAGGGGATAATGGAATTGCGTGGGCAGTGGTGGAAGTGGTTAAGTGAATAGGTGAATGAGTGAATAAGTGAATGAGTGAATAAGTGAATAAGTGAATGAGTGAATGAGTGAATAAGTGAATGGGTGAATGAGTGAATGGGTGAATGAGTGAATGAGTGAATGGGTG
This sequence comes from uncultured Chitinophagaceae bacterium, assembly GCA_964444195.1. GTDB lineage: Bacteria > Bacteroidota > Bacteroidia > Chitinophagales > Chitinophagaceae > Phnomibacter. The sequence goes on along the minus strand of CAYUGH010000099.1, from coordinate 494 downwards.
AATGGGTGAATGGGTGAATAGGTCAATAAGTGGATAGGTGAATAGGTGAAAAGTGAAACGGTAAAAGTGGAACATTTGGTTTGGGTTTTATATCGGGGTTTGGTATGCGCAAGCCAATTTCAAATTTCAAATCTTCCAATTTCAAATGGGTTTTCAATCCTTCCAAAAGTTAGCGTCAAGCCGGTTCCGTTTTGGGGCATTCATGTTGCTGAAACTACCGAGTGCTTTTATCTGTGGGGTAAGGGTAAGGAGGATAAATGAACAGGAAGCGGTTGTAAGCGTGCCATATAAATGGTTAAGCCAGAATCCATTTAAGAGCACCTATTTTGCCTGCCAGGCCATGGCCGCGGAAATGAGTACCGGGTTGCTGGCAATGGGCCATTTGTATGAGCGAAAGCCACCCGTAAGCATGCTGGTCACAGGGTTTAAAGCTGAATATTTTAACCCACATTGCAGCTAAATAGGCGGAGAAGCCGATAAATAGTGTGTTTCAT
>CAYUGH010000098.1:0-16214 GCA_964444195.1 uncultured Chitinophagaceae bacterium | reverse complement strand
ATTTTTTAATGAAATTTCCCCTTGAGAAGATAAGATATTCAGCCAACACGATCCATTACATCAATTTTGGATAAGAATATTACCTTTAATTTTGTGAAAGTAATAGATGTCATCAGATTAATTGAAAAAGACGGATGGATTCAGGTGAGGCAAAGGGGAAGTCATCGTCAATTTTCACATCCGATAAAAAAAGGATTGGTAACTATTGCAGGCAAGCCATCTGATGATCTTGCCAAAGGCACAGAAAACAGTATTTTAAAGCAATCCGGTCTAAAATAATGTTCTCTATGAAGTACGTATTAATTATTGAGGATACCGGGAATAATTATTCTGCATTCAGTCCCGACCTGCCCGGCTGTATTGCTACAGGTAGCAGCGTGGAAGAAACTTTGCAGGAGTGGAAAGTTGCTGCAACGTTTCATATTGAAGGATTGGAAGATTATCCTAAGCCCAAAGGCCTGAAATACTGGCTTTCAGATGAGCCGCTTTCAACAGGTTATTTAAGTTCAAATTATTATTTAACCGAAGTGGATGTAGAATTACCCATATTTGGAATGGTGGCAGATGAGGGATAAGGAATTATTCCTTTGATGGATATCTATCCCTAAAGTTGTTGAAACTAAACCCCTTATATAGCTTTTTGCTAACTATTTTTGACGCAGCAATGCAAAAGGCTTCATTTACGCATCTTTTACCGCAAATTCAATCCGGCGACCGCAAAGCGCTGGCCCGTGCCATTTCGCTGGTTGAAAACAGTGTTGCCGGGTATGAATCCTTTTTACAGAACCTGCCGCCATCTTCCACGCCCGTTATTGGTATTACAGGCCCGCCCGGGGCAGGCAAAAGCACATTGGTAGATGCGCTTATCGGGTATTGGGCGGCACAGGGGAAATCCATAGGCGTATTGTGTGTGGACCCCTCTTCGCCGTTTAACCTCGGCGCCCTGCTTGGCGACCGTATCCGCATGAGCGAATGGTACACCAACCCGCTGGTATTTATCCGCAGCCTGGCTACGCGGGGTTCGCTGGGTGGCTTGCATCCGGCCATTATTGAAATTACCGACATCATGAAAGCGGCTGGCTTTGATTATGTGATGGTTGAAACAGTAGGCGTGGGCCAAAGCGAGGTGGAAATTGCCGGGCTGGCCGATACCACGGTGGTGGTGGTGGTGCCCGAGGCAGGTGACGAGGTTCAAACGATGAAGGCTGGGTTGATGGAAATTGCGGATGTATTTGTGGTAAACAAGGCCGACCGCCCCGATGCGGATATGTTTGCCCGCAACCTTCGGCTGATGATGGCGCCCGCTTTTCAAATGAAATCCCATGAAATTGCTATCATTAAAACTGAAGCCAATCATAAAAAGGGAATTGATGAGCTTGCCCATGCTATCGAAGAGCATCTGAACAAACACTATGACAATCAGCGCAAATACTGGTTGCTTGCCGAAAAAGCCTGGCATCTCATCATGCAAAAGCGTATGAAAAATATCAGTAAGGATGGGCTACGAAAGGCATTGATGGAAGCCGGAAACGGGAACCTGAACATGTACAAGTTTATAGAGAATTACAAGTAAGTCAAAGGCATTTTGAAATCCATGCATTTCGCCCTGAATCATTCAGTTTTATTCGGGTATTCGTGGCATTCCTTCCTACCTGCTTCAATAGTTTGCCCCTGATTTGTAACAAAAAATCAGTAAAATAACCATGTATTTGTTACAAAAACATTGTATTTTTACCCTGTATTTGTTATAAAATTATTCAACAATAACCCCTGATTTGTAACAAGCACCCTATTTAGATTGGATTAATAATTCTAAAATTAAAATTAACTCATTGATATTCATATACTTATGAATTTTTCGAGAAAACTGGAAGGAGTTTTGGTGGAATGGCTGAAAAATAAAAGCAGAAAGCCGCTCATTATCCGCGGTGCCCGCCAGGTAGGAAAGTCAACCCTGGTACGTCAGTTTGGTACAAATTTCAAGCACTATATTGAACTGAACCTTGAGCGGGAAGAGGATTTGGCCTTTTTTACCAATTTCAGCAATGTCGGCAAATTGATGGAGGCTATTTGTTTTTCCAGGAACCTTCCATTTGAAGCAGAGCATACCTTATTATTTATTGATGAAATACAGGAAAACCCGGAAGCCATTAGCCTTCTCCGTTTTTTTTATGAGGACCTGCCGATGCTACCTGTTATTGCGGCCGGATCATTGCTTGAATTTGCCCTGGGTGATGTTCCTAGTTTTCCGGTAGGGAGGGTTGAACAGGTCGTGCTGCATCCTCTTGACTTTGAGGAGTTTTTATTAGCAACAGGAGAAAAAATGGCTGTGGGGCAGTTGCAAAAAGTGCCCATGAACGACTTTGCTTTTCAAAAACTGATGACATTATTCAATAGGTATATCATTTTGGGTGGTATGCCCGAAGTGGTTAGCCATTATGTAATGAACGGAAATACACTCACCGGGCTTTCAACTATTTACTCCTCTATTTGGGATGTTTATAAAGATGACATCGAAAAATATGGCCGGAACGACACTGAAAAAAGAGTTTTAAGACACTTAGTAAACACCGCACCATTTGTAAAAGACAGGATTTCGTTTGCCGGTTTCGGGGAATCGCAATACAAGTCGCGAGAAGTAGGTGAGGCTTTCAGGGCGCTTGAATTGGCCGGATTAATCAGGTTGATATTTCCAACCACGAATACAAAACCCCCATTATTGCCTGACCTGAAGCGGAAGCCAAGACTTCAGTTTCTTGATACAGGGCTCATGAATTATGCAAGCGATATTCAGGCTGAGATGTTGGCGCTTACCGACTTTACGGATTTTTATCGTGGCTTTGTAGTGAACCATGCGGTAGCCCAGGAAATAATTGCGCAACAAACCCGGCTGGATTACAAGCCCGTATTTTGGGTGCGGGAAAAAACCAACTCAAATGCAGAGGTGGATGCATGTGTTAAGTGGAGAAACCTGGTGATTCCTATCGAAGTTAAATCAGGGCCGCAGGGAAGGTTACGATCATTGCATGAGTTTATAGATGCCTGCCCGCATTCTTTTGCTGTGCGCCTGCTTGGCAATAACTTATCGGTGGAAAATGGAGTAACAAGAAATGGTAAAAATTATACATTACTCAATCTTCCGTATTGTTGCGCATCAAAACTTGAACAATACCTCGATTGGTTTATTCAATAGCAGGAGAAAGGTTTTTAAAATTTAATGTCATTAGCATGGCAGGTGATGTTTCATTGATGCTTACCTGTTTCTCAGAAAAATACTCAACCCATAATCAAAACCCACGCACCTTCGCTTAAATTTAATAATTACTATGGAATATACAAAAGATATGAAAATGCCCCACACGGTACAATGCGAGCCGATGGCTATGCAGGTGGAGGCCGGAAGAACTTATGCATGGTGCACCTGCGGATTGAGCGATAAGCAGCCTTTATGCGATAGCGCCCACAGGCAAACCTGGTACGAGGAAAACGGGGAAGAAGTAAAGCCCTGGAGAAGCCTGAAATTTACGGCTGAAAAAGATGAAGAGGTTTGGCTTTGCATGTGCAAGCATACCGGCACGCCACCCTTTTGTGATAGTACGCACAGGCGGATTGCGGTTGAGATGGAGCAATAATTGGGCGTGTAAACAAAGCAAATAAGCGCAGTTAGGGAAAAGATTCACCGAAAATTTGGAAAGGATACCCAATTCTAACCTGTAGTATGATTACAACACATCCCTGAACTCGGGAGTACGATCAAAAACCTTTTTTGCAAAAGGGCAGAAGGGGGTAATTTTAATTGCCTTTTCCCGTGCAAATTCAACTGCTTTAGCCACTAATTTCATCCCGGCATTCTTTCCTTTCAGTACATCATCCGCTTCCGTGTGCTCAATAATGATCCGGTCAGCGCCCGCCCATGTATAGACCATTTCAGCAACTAATTTTCCGTCCAGTTCTATGTAGAACATGCCCCTTTTGCCAGTATCCTTTTGCAGTATTTCCATTGATAAAAGAAATTTGAAGTGGCTAATTTCAGAAAATACGCTGTCATCACGGCATTTTAATATTTACCTGTATAGTACGGGAGGAGTGGGTTTCTACAAAGGATAGCCACGAATGCACGAATATGAGGTGAATTATTCGTGCATTCGTGGCTATTCAAATCTATTTTGCCTTATGCGCCTCCATACCAATTTCAATCAACTGACCTTGGGCCGCAAATCCAAGCGCTATTAAGAAACTTGAAAGTAAAATTTTATTTATGCGCATTATTGTTGTTTGGAGGCCAATCTCATTTTAAAGCCTCTGGCTAAAAATTGAGGGCCCTTGTAAACCCGTCCCGGGTATTTCCGGGTTTTTGGGTATTGCTAATTTTGGCAAAATTGAGCTATGTGTAGGTTAAGAAACTGTTTCTTTTTTGGCATCAGCCACCATCTTTTCATTGGCAGTAATTAAAAACTCTACCCTTCTGTTCAGGGCTTGCCCGTCTTTAGTTGTATTGATATATTTTGCATTTTGCTCACCCTATCCAAGGGTTGTAATCCGGGTTGACATAATTTTTTGGTTAATCAAATTGGCGGCAACTGCATCAGCCCGTCGAAGAGAAAGTGTTTTGTTATAAGTGGCGGTTCCTGAATTATCCGTATGGCCAACAATGGCAATGTCAGTATCAGGATAAGACCCCAGGATATTCACGAGTTTTTTAAGATTATCACCTGCAGCTTGCGATATTTTATAGCTGTCAAATCCAAAAAGAATGTCATTGGAAAATTCTACCACAATGGCTTCTCCAACACGGGTAACGCTTACCCAGGGTATTTGTTTTGCAATGTCTTCAGCCTGCTTATCCATTTTTTTACCAATCAGTGCGCCGGTAACACCACCCACAGCAGCACCTATTACAGCACCCAATGCAGTATTGCCAGCCACACGGCCAATAACCGCACCTGTAGCCCCACCTGCGGCTGTGCCAATTATAGCGCCCTTTTGAGTTTTATTCATTGATTTGCAGGCAGGGAAACTTAGCGCTGCCACCATTAATGCCATCGAAGTAAATTTGAGTGTTTTCATATTTTTTCTTTTAACCAGGGCGAATGCCATGATCATAGTTTGAGTGTAATTGTTCAAGGGCCAGGGAGAATGAAACCCCTTATTCAATAGCCGGTTTGCGGAAGGCATGAATACCGGATTTCATTTTACACAAAGCTGTTTATGGGGGAGGGACTAAAAATTAGAGGTGGTTAATATGATGTCGGCACTTGGATAGGTAGTGTTTCCATCTTCTTCGGAGGTAATGAAAATTTTCGTTGGTTTCACGGCAGAAACACTCTCAAAATTCGCCTTTAAGGTTTTGGAAAGCATACTGCTTTCGCTGCTAATTTTGCCAAGATTCTTAACTGAATTGCCGCTGCTTTCCATCCATACCACATAGGCCGTTTTAGGGGCTACCAGCCGGTTTGCTTCCGAAAGGTTGGTCAGCCCAACGGAGATAGCATAGTTATTGTTTCCGTCTTTTCTCACCTTTACAGTTCCCCTTGCTGCCGGTGCCAGGGGTGAATATTGAAAAGCTACTTTGGTGGCGCATGAACTCAGTAAAAGTATCATGATGGCAGTTGCACCCAAAAGGATCATTGTGCCTGCGCTGTATGTGAATTTAATTTTTTTCATTTTTTTAGATTTTAATTGGTGTTACCCTTGCGGGTGATTAATTCCTTTTCTCTGCTTTTTTACTCATTGCCGAAATAGATTTTCCAAGCTTGTCCAGATCCCTGTTAATATTCGTTTTGAAAGCTTCCCAGTTTTCATTGGTTCCATAAGTAAAAGTTTTTAGATTCGTCTTTAACTTTTCGTTTTCCAATGTTAAGGCATCCAGGTCCTTTTCATACTGGGTATTGATATCAGTCCGCCGGGCGATCATGGTAGCTTTCAATTTCTTCATTTTTTCTTCGTTTTCAGCAAGAATCCTGTTTGTTTCATCCCTGAAAGAATAGTATGCCATTGTTGAATCGGCCTGTGCTTTTTCCAGTTCGGCATTGGCTTTCACCAGGTCATGTTCGGCTTTCACCACATTTTCGGCTTTTTTCTCAGGAGGGATATTACAACTGATGATAAGCATACCTGCAGCGACAGAAAACATTAAAGCTGCAAGCATCATTTTTAAACGGCTCATAATTTATTGGAATTTATTTTTTGCGTTAATGCTTTTTTAGTTCGAAAAAGGGTACACTATTCCTTATTACCCGCAGCTATCTGCTTTTTAAAGCACTTTTATGTATGGGTACTGCTGAAGATAATGTACCAGGAATGGATCTCAGTTCATCAAATCTTTCCACCTCTTATCAGGCGGAATAGAATTGCAATAACAGCTATTACAAGCAGTATATGTATGAGGCCTCCTGCATGCATACTGAAATAACCCAATGCCCAAATGATTACCAATACCACTGCAATAATATAAAGTAGATTTCCCATGATAATAATTCTTTAAATGATTAAAATTTATTCCTGTAAAGGTACATGGGCAGGTTACTGCTAATTTTACACTTTTTACAGATTATCTTATACAATTCACTTGTTGATATAATAACCATATCTGAAGCTAAGACTGGTTTGGAGTACTCAATGCATTTTGCCAACAGCCTTTTAGCCCGGAAAGCAATTGATTTACCATCATCTTTTTGGTTTTAAGTGTAAACAAATAAGATAATAAATGCAAGTAAAACTAATTTCAATTTCCTGAAATTAATAATAAAAGAAAAATAATTTGTGCAGGAAAATGCACCGAAAAGTCATCCCGGCCATGGAGAAGGATTATGGTTTATTTGCGAATAAAATCTGCCGGTAAAAAGACTCAGCGTTAGGGCCTATGGCTTATATAGCATCTTTCAAAATACTCAAAATCAGAATATCTCCTCCAACTCCTTTAAGTGATACACGGTATAAGTAGGTTTAATATCGGCATGTTCGTTAATGTGGTTTACAAAAACGGTATCCATTCCAAAACGCATGGCGCCGCCAATATCGGCATCCAGGTTATCGCCAATCATAATGCTTTCTTCCAGCCGTGCGCCTGATTGTTTCAACGCATATTCAAATATCTCCTTATGCGGCTTTAAGGCCATGGCTCTTTCGCTTGTAATTATTTCATCAAAATACTGAACAATGCCGCTGCTGTTCAGTTTGCCCCACTGCACATCTTCAAAACCGTTAGTAATCATGTGCAGCACATATTTCTTTTGCACCAGGTATTCCACAATTTCCTTGGCATAGGGAAACAACGCTTTTTTGGTTGGTAAAATCTGAAGGTATTCCACACTCATTTGTTTGGCCAGCTTTTCGTCGCCATTCTTAAAATCGAGCAGGGCGTGCCACATGCGCTTCCACCTCAGTTCATCCTGCCTGATGTATCCATGATGGTACCGGTCCCAGAGCTTTTTGTTGTGGTACGAATATCGTTCGAAAAAGGCTTCGAAGCCGGTGTTTAGCCTCATCTCCATTTCGTTGCTTAGGTACACTTCCTGCAGGGTTTCGTGGCTGTTGGTTTCAAAATCCCAGAGGGTATGATCGAGGTCGAAAAATAGGTGCTTGTAAGTTTTTATTGCCGGCATGGGGCAAAGTTGAAACATATACGCTAAAGCGCCTGTTTATTTGCATAAATTAATCCGTATGTCCAGCACCCCATTTGCCATTATTACCGGAGCCAGCCGCGGTTTTGGAAAAGCCCTCACTGAAATTTTTGCCTCGAATGGTTACAACCTGGTGATCACCGGGAGACAACCCGTGGCGCTTTATACCGCCTTGGAAAGGCTGCAAACCCGGTTCCCCGATATTGAAATAAAGGCAAGGCCGGCCGACCTCTCTAAAAAGGAAGAGGCGCTGGCATTGGGCGAATGGATACGACATGCGGTACCCCGCATGCATGTGCTGGTAAATAATGCCGGCAGCTTTGTACCCGGTTCGGTGCACAACGAGCCCGATGGCGCGCTGGAGGAAATGATGGAAACCAACCTGTACGGCGCCTACCACCTTACCCGTGCGCTGCTGCCCCGCATGATGGAGCAGGGGAGCGGGCATATTTTCAACATGTGTTCAATTGCTTCGCTTAATGCCTACCCCAATGGCGGGGCTTACAGCATCAGCAAGTTTGCCATGTTGGGCTTCAGTAAAAACCTACGGGAGGAAATGATGCCCTACGGAATTAAAGTAACAGCCGTATTGCCGGGTGCGGCTTACACCGATAGCTGGAGCGGTAGCGGCATTGACCCGAACCGCATTATGGAAGCTGCCGATGTAGCCAAACTCATTTTTGCTGCCAGCCAGCTAAGTACACAGGCCTGTGTAGAGGAAATTGTGGTGAGGCCACAGTTGGGGGATTTGTAAAGGCTATTTGCGCAAGGAGAAAATTTACTGTAGGAGGAATTTAAAATCGCACTAATTCGTTGGCTCCGTTACAATGCTGCCTTAAAAACCGGAATTCCTAAATGCCATAAAGTATCCGCACTCAGGTCCACTTCCCAATCGGGCCATCCTACATAGTAACCCCTGTTTTCGCCTTTTAACAGGTTGATGCGATTATTTAGTGGTTCAAAAACCGGCGCCTTCAGATATTCAGAAATATCAGCCTTCTTAATAATTCCACCTTCAAAATAGCAGAGGATCTCACTAGGAGGGAGAATCTCAATTTTGATGATTTTTTTCATTATTTCGCTATTTTAATCCAAATATTTGGTTGGTAAATTATTTATCGTAATATTGCAATATTACATTATTGAAATGGGTGCGACAAAGACTGAATACTTTACCGACAAACAAAACACAATTGCAACCATTGCCAAAGCGTTGGGGCATCCTGCGAGAATAGCAATTGTTGAGTACTTAATTAAAGTGGACACCTGCATTTGCGGCGACATCGTTAACGAATTGCCACTTGCACAACCTACAGTTTCACAACACTTGAAGGAACTCAAAAACGCGGGACTGATAAAAGGAACCATTGAAGGCAACGCCATTTGTTATTGCATTGATGAGAAAGCCATTGAAACGCTGCAAAACTATTTTGGCAACATATCAAACAAACTCTCCAGCAAGAAAAATAATTGCTGTTAATCAAAATAATTCAAAATGGAAAATTCAGCACAACTAAAAGAAATTGTAAGGCAAAAATACAGCAAGATTGCCCTGCAAGACAAAGAAACCAATCAATCATCTTGCTGTGGTGTCGGCGGTTGCTCTACAGAAGTGTACAATATTATGAGCGATGATTACAGTTGTTTGGAAGGCTATAATCCTGACGCAGATTTGGGTTTAGGTTGTGGATTGCCAACCCAATTTGCCAAAATAAAAAAAGGAAATACTGTAATTGATTTGGGCAGCGGCGCCGGTAACGATTGCTTGATTGCAAGAGCCGAGGCTGGTGAAGATGGCAGGGTAATTGGCATTGACTTTACACCTGCAATGAATGAGAAAGCAAAAGCCAATGCAGCAAAATTAGGCTTCTTCAATGTAGAGTTTAGAGAAGGAGATATTGAAAATATTCCTGTTTCTGCAAACATTGCCGATGTAATTGTAAGTAACTGCGTTTTAAATCTTGTACCCAACAAAGACAAGGTGTTCAAAGAAATATTCCGGGTATTAAAGCCTGGCGGACATTTCAGTATTTCAGACGTCGTATTAATTGGCAGTCTTCCTGAAGCCCTACGCAAAGATGGAGAAATGTATGCCGGTTGTGTAGCCGGCGCAATTCAAAAAGAAGTTTATTTGGAATTAATCAAATCAAACGGGTTTAGCAACATAACCATTCAAAAAGAAAAACCAATTAACATTCCAGGCGACATTCTGAAAAACTATTTAAGCGAAGTAGAATTAACAAGTTTCAATTCAGGTAACTCAGGAATATTTAGCATTACAGTGTATGCAGAAAAATCTAAATCATGCGGCCGCGAAACGGACTGTTGCAATTAAACCCCTTTTTAAAAAGCAAAGCATAACAATATCAGTAATTATGCTTCAACTCATTTCCGGGTTTGGTCCAAAGTTTTGCATCATCAATATTACTTGGCTATTCGTTTAAATTATGACACAGAAAAAAATATTAGTGCTTTGTACAGGCAACAGTTGCAGAAGCCAGATGGCAGAGGGTTACTTGCGATACTTTGCAAACGGCAAAGCAGAAATTTATAGCGCAGGTATTGAAACTCATGGAGTAAACCCAAGCGCGGTTGCAACCATGAAAGAAGACGGCATTGACATTTCAAAACATACATCTAACCATATTGACGAGTACAAACACATTGACGTGGACTTTGCAATTACAGTTTGCGACAATGCCAAAGAACGTTGCCCATTCTTTCCAACCAAAGCAAAAAAATTCCATTATAACTTCCCGGACCCGGCAAAAGCCACAGGAAAGGAAGAAGAAATTTTACAACAGTTTCGTAACGTAAGACAACTTATAAAAGACTATTGCAAACAATTTGTGGCAGACAATTTATAAGTTGGTTTGACCGGCCATGAGAAAGGGTATGCTGCTTGCAAAAATATTGCTGCATATTGAGCAGCATATTAAAACCTGGGCAGTTTGCATCGGTGTATATTGGTTCGGGCTTTACGAATACCTACTTTAGCTTTTAGTTGTTACCGTCAACTTGAAACCTTGCCACGAGGGACTTTGCATTCAGCAAAATAAGCAACCGGCCAACGGGTACGCCTGTATGTTACAGGATAACCATAGCTTCACCATCCGCAAAGTGGGCAATGCTACTTTCACCGTGCTGTACAATGTTGCCGGCAAGGTAGAAGGACTGGAACTGAAACAGGGTGGCATGACTTTGACGTTGCCGAGAATAAATTAAATTCCGGGCTGTTACCAATTGAATTGCCAGGCTTTTATATTTAGTTTGTCATAGTAATCTTCACAAAATCCCTGTTTCACACCTAAAATTGCTACCTTTTTGCGTCTTTCCGGCTCCACTACCCGTTTCAACATTCCTTAACTTTTGGTTCCGTAAATTTGCACGCGAAAAAAATGGACTTATATGCATTTCGAAAAGATAAATAACAAAGGGCAGGCTCGACTTTTTCAAAACCCGGTGCTTGAAGCGCTTACTAAAACACACCCGTTGATCATTTGGGCGATGTACATCCCCATTATGGGCTACCTGCTTTATTATGGTTATAACACACTGGATTTCAGTGGATTAAAAGTGTTTACCACCTGGGGCATCGGTGTTTTCAGTTGGACTATTTTCGAATATATTGCTCACCGCTTCCTGTTTCACATGACCCCAACCACAGAGCGGGGTAAAAAGATTTCCTACATCATGCATGGCAATCACCACCATTATCCCCGCGATAAGCAGCGGCTCTTTATGCCTGCTATTCCAAGCATAATACTCGCTTCGCTCATTTTTTCGGTTCAATACCTCATCATGGGCAACCTCGCTTTCTGTTTTTTCCCCGGCTTTTTGCTCGGCTACCTCATGTATGGCAGCATGCATTACGCAATCCATGCCTGGAACCCCCCGTTTAAATTTATGAAGCCTTTATGGCGCAACCACCACCTGCATCATTACAAAGATGAGCACCGTGGTTTTGGGGTAAGTTCCACGCTTTGGGACCGTGTTTTCGGCACTATGTGGGATTTGAAAAAAGAGAAGGAAGACAAAGAGCAGGTGAAAAAACTGATGTTTGATTAGGCTCTTTAAGCCATCAGAAAGCATATTCATCCACCATGGTTTTCAACCCGGGGATAAAAGCCTCATAACACTGCTGCAAAAAGGGAATGTTTTCCTCAAAAACTTGCGCCGCAGTAGCGCTTTCGGTCAGGTGCGCACTGCGATACACAATACCCCCAAAGCTTTTTTGAATACCCCAGATGTACCGGTAATTGTACAGCCAGTTTTGCTGCTGCATACGCGTAAAATAGCCGAGGGCGATGGCCGGAATATGGGCTTCATGGGTTCGCAAAGCATTGTAAGCAGTTTCAGTAAACTTCACCAGGTGCTGCTCTGTTGCAAACAGATTTGCATCGTTGGCAATAAAATAATCAAAAGCCACATCTACAAAAGCCCCTGCATACAAGCGGTAATGCGGGCGAAAAACCTGCTTGGCCTCAGAAACAGCGGGATGCACATCGGTAAAAGAGTCAATGGCCCGGTGCAGCCGGATACCTTTTTGAATGTCAATCGGGTAATCGTATTGCTTTTTACCCTTAATAAAATCGCTGATGAGGTTGCCGACTATAACAGCCGGTTCGTTATGCGAAAAATATGCGTGGGCGAGGTGGTTCATACTTTAAGTTGACGAGTTGACCGGTTAACGAGTTGACTGGTTGGTTGGGGCAGTTGGTTGGGGATTGACCCCGTTAACAGTTCAATGATTAGTGATTGCAAAGAAATTTATTTGGTTCGTTCAAGCCATGCCATGTAACCATTTAATAATTTTTCAATTTTATCAATTCTTCCCCTGAAATAACTTAGTTGTTCTTCAGAAATATATTCTTCGTCAAATGCGTCAATAAAATGATTGAGCGTTTCGGATAGCGAGCCGCGGCTGATAACACAAAACCGCAATTCATCCTGTTTGGTTTTCCTTCCATGGCCCTCCGCAATTTGAGTACCTACCGAACGGCTGCTCCTTTTTATTTGATCAACCAACCTGAATTTCTCTTCGGCAGGAAATGTTTTCACCAATTCAATGACCTCCTGTTTCAACGCCCTTGCTTCCCTCCAAACTTCCAGGTCTTCAAAAGATCCGTATGGCATAGTCTTTGATTTTTTGCTATTAAATGAGTTAACCAGCCAACTTCTCATCAACCAATTAACCAGTCAACTCGTCAACTCCCCTCCTCATCCCCTGCCACTTCCCATACGTTAAACTCCGCCAAAACCAGGTGAGGAATAGTTTAGGTGTTTTGTGCCATCCATGGCGACTAACCCAATAGCCCAGCAGGAATACCGAAAAAACCTTGAAGGGGCGAACCTGGTCGAAAAGATCAGCCTGGCGGAAGAAGAACCCGATCACATTGTTTTTGAAATAATTGTACACACCGGGTTCGGCCATCATTTCGGCCGGGTTTAACTTAAATACATCAACCCCCACCAGTTTGCCAAACCCCAACAAAAGCGCATAAAAAGGGGTACCCAGGTTGATATCACTATTGATGAGGCGAAGCGGGTATAGTATTACAGGCATGGCAAGACAAAAAATAGCAGCCCTAATCAGGTATTGGTCTGACTTGTTACGGAAAGCAATCAAAACAAACCCAAGCCATGCATATAAAAAAACAATATCGCCCATCCACAGCAGCATCATATGCATAAACCCGATGAACAGCATGCCCCATAACCTGCGCTTAAAAACCGGCAATCCGCTAATTCCCTTATCAGCATGCCTTTTCAACTGAAGACCAAAGCCAATGCCAAACAACAGGCTGAAAATGGAATAGAATTTTCCTTCAATAAACGCATCGAGGAAATGCTGAAAATACTCATCAGCCTTGCCTAAGTGCATGGGCGAACTTTCGTTAGCGCCTGCCCACGACATGGAAGAAGCTACCATATTCACGCCGAAAATGCCAAATACGGCAAATCCGCGCAATGCATCAATAAGCGAAAACCGTTCTTCCGGTTGGGTAGATGTTACAGTCATATTGGTAAAAAGAAGCAATGTAGGAAATAAATTTTCACTTCATAGCACTGCGGCTTAAAACATCATTTTTATTACTATTCGTATTATTGCGGGTATTCCAGCGCAGCCGGCTCATTTTTTCATGCATTTTTTTAACCATCTATACCATTTTGGAGAAATTCCCGCCCTCTTGTTCAGGGTAAGGAATCGTTTAAAAAAGCAAAAAGCATTTTTGAACGCTGAGGTGATGCCTGGAATTATGAAGCGGGTGGAAGGCAATGACGGAACCATTGACGCAGAGGATATTAAGAAGATAGAAAAGTATTACGGGCTTGCGGTGCCGGCCATTTTGGGCGAAGCTTTTGCCGGTTTGCGGGGTGTGCCCATGACAGAAAGAGAGCGGACTGCTGCCACCTATCTTGGCGCAAGCACCGGGTTATTCGATGATTTTTTCGACCGTACGGAATTATCAGATGATTACCTGAAAAACCTGATCAGTTTGCCGGAAACCTATACAGGCCAAAACAGCAATGAGCGGCTGGCTAATTTTTGCTGGATACAGGCGCTAGCCCATACCGCTTCCCCTCCTTTGTTATTAAAGTACGCAGCAAAAGTGCATGAAGCGCAAATTGAAAGCCGGAAACAGCAAACCGAAGATTTAGCGCCCAACATCATCCGCGAGATCAGTTTTGATAAAGGCGGGTTTTCAGTGGTTTTTTACCTCTCGCTTTTTTATGATAAAATGCCCTACGAGGATGAATACCTTTTTTACAACGTCGGGGCATTGCTGCAATTGGAGAACGATATTTTTGATGTGTACAAGGATAGCCAGGCCGGTATAAAAACGCTGGTCACTTCGCCAAAATCCATTCAACACCTCAGGGAAGTGTACCAATCGCTTTGGCAAAAAGTTAAGATTTGCATCAGCGCAGCCCATTATCCAGAAGCAGGTAAAAAAGCATTCAAAAAAATACTCTGTGCCTTGGTGAGCCGTGGGTTTGTTTGCCTCGATATGCTTCAAAAACGCGAAGATGAAAACAATGGTGTTTTTGACCCTAAAGCATTTACCCGCAAGCAACTGATTTGCGATATGGAAAAACCCATCAACCTGCTTAGGACCATGCAGTATTATACATTTATACAGTAAAAACTTTAATTATCTGGTGTGGCGCCTGTTGGAAAATACCGGGCTAAGAACAATCAGGAAGGTCTATAAAAAAATAAATCCCCGGTAGACACCGGGGAAGTATCAAAACCCTAAACCCTTAACGCTGTAAAAGTAGGGACTTTTCCCAATTGCCAAAATATTTCTTTGAGTTTTTTTTGAAAATTTTTTCATTTTTTATTGAAGGCAGGGCTGTCCATGTTTTCTAACTAATTGATTTTCAAAATTTTAAACCTTATTTGGCAAATATCCCTCCAGTGGTTTAGTTTCGCCGCCCTTTAAAAAAAGAAATAATGACACATCCATACGCAGCGCAGGTAAGCGCACAACTCAATATAAAAGTTCAACAGGTTGAAACTGTGCTTTCGCTTTTAGGTGAAGGCGCCACCATTCCCTTTATTGCCCGCTACCGGAAAGACAAAACCGGCAACCTTGATGAAGTGCAAATACTCGGCATCCGGGAAACCGCTAAAACCGTGCAGGAATTTGCCGAACGAAAGGCATTTATTGAAAAGACCATTAGCGAGCAGGGCAAAATGACCGAAACCCTGCAGGAAGCTATCAACAAAGCCACCACCATCAACGAGTTGGAGGATTTGTACCTGCCTTATAAACCCAAACGTAAAACCAAGGCACAAACCGCCCGCGAAAACGGGCTTGAACCGCTGGCCGACCTCTTGCTGGCGCAGCAGGATTACGATACCGCGATAGAAGCAGCCAAATATTTGAATGAAAATGTGCCGACCGCCGAAGACGCCATTAAAGGCGCGCAGGATATTATTGCCGAAAAAGTGAATGAAGATGCGGAAGTGCGGGCGGGCATGCGCCACCTGTTTGAAAAAGAAGCCAGGCTGATCAGCAAAGTATTGAGCGGTAAAGAAGAGGAAGCCATAAAATACAAGGACTACTTTGATTATAACGAACCGGTAAGCAAAGTGCCAAGCCACCGGGCCCTCGCCGTTCTACGCGGTTTTATGGAGGGCTTTTTACGTATGAGCATTGAACCTGAAGAAGTTATAGCCATTGAACTGTTGGAAGACCGTTATATAAACGGCATGAGCAACGAAGGCCCGTTGGTAAAAAAAGCGCTGAAAGATGCCTGGAAACGTTTGCTTCAACCATCGCTCGAAAGCGAATTTCGCATGGCGCTCAAACAAAAAAGCGATGAAGACGCCATCGCCGTTTTTGCCGAAAACCTCCGCCAGTTGCTGCTCGCCAGTCCCCTGGGCAGCAAGAGGCTGATAGCGCTTGACCCCGGTTACCGTACGGGTTGTAAAACCGTGGCGCTCGATGAAAAAGGCACCCTGCTTGAAAGCACACTTATATATATCCACGAACCCGGCAGGATGGAAGCTTCTGAGAAAACCATTCGCCACCTGGTAAGCCGCTACAAAACCGAAGCCATTGCCATTGGCGACGGTACGGC
>CAYUGH010000097.1:0-16492 GCA_964444195.1 uncultured Chitinophagaceae bacterium | reverse complement strand
AACAGCTCAGAGCAAGCATCCCAATCCTAATTCCTAATTCCTAATTCCTAATTCCTAATTCCTAATTCCTAATTCCTAATTCCGCATTCCTAATTCCGCATTCCTAATTCCTTATTATCCCACAATAATCCCTGCCAAAGTAGCAGACAAATAACTCGCCAGCGTTCCGCAAAGCAAAGCTTTCATTCCAAGTTTAGCAAGGTCAGCCCGCCGGGTGGGTGCCAACTCTCCAATGCCCCCAATTTGCATGCCCACGCTGCTGAAGTTTGCAAATCCGCAAATAGCGATGCTTACAATCAGTAGCCCTTTATCCGTAATAATAGGAACCGTTTTGGTGGTGAGGTTATTAAAAGCTACAAATTCGTTGATGGTAAGTTTTTGCCCCAGCAGGGTAGCAGCATTGGCTACATCGCTGCCCGGAATGCCCATTGACCAGGCAAATGGGGTGAATATTTTTCCAAAAATATAATTGAGGCTCAGATCGAAATTGGGGTTGAAAATATGCCCGATCCACATCAGGATATAATCGAGGCAGGCAATCAACGCGATAAACCCAATGAGCATGGCAATTACGTTCATACCAATTTTCATACCGTCGCTTGCCCCATGGCTGATGGCGTCAATCAGGTTGTTGTACTGGCTTTTTACCTCGAGTTTTACTTTGCCCATGGTTTGGCTTTCTTCGGTTTCGGGGAAAACTATTTTGGCAATGACCAACGCGCCCGGGGCGGCCATCAGGCTGGCGGTAATTAGTTTCGGTGCCAGGTCGAGGCCAGCATTGGCGCCCATATTGGCATATACTACCAGGATGCCACCGGCAATACAGGCAAGGCTACCACTCATGCTCGCCAGCAGTTCGCTGCGGGTCATGCCTGCCAGGTAGGGGCGAATCATCACCTGCGCTTCCACCTGCCCGACAAAGGCGCTGGCTACATTGCTGAGCGCCTCGGCGCCGCTAACCCGCATGATGTAGTTCATAGCTTTGGCAATTACGCTCACAATGCGCTGCATTACCTTAATATGGTACAAAATGGCTACCAACACACAAACCAGGATAATGGTTGAAACTACATTGAATGCGAAAACAAACATGTTTTGACCTGATGCATAGTTTGCCACTTGTCCTGTTGGATCTACACTTGCTACTCCCCCGTACACAAAATTGGCCCCGGCTTTGGCAAACTGCTCTATTTTTTGCATGCCATGCCCTAATTTTTGGAAAAATACATTTACAATAGGTACTTTAAGCACGAGGATACCAATGAGTACCTGCAGCGCAATGCCGCTGAACACCACACGGTAATTTATTTTTTTCCGGTTATTACTAAAAAGAAAGGCGAGACCCAGGATGAGGACAACTCCTATTAAACCATGAAAGCGCTCCATGCAGATTGGTTTGATTAAATGTGTACAAACAACAAGTGCCGAAAATAGTCATTTTGAACCTATGCAGCCATACAGTTGTAAATTTGCAGGCAATTCTACTTTATGGTTTCTATCAATACAATTTTGAAAGCGGATGCAAAAGACCCTGCACTTTATACCATTGGCGAAAAGGTTGTCGCAGGCGAAAGGTTGACACCTGATGAGGGTCTATACCTTTTTGAAGAAGCCTCGTTGGGCTGGGTTGGCGCATTGGCCAATTTCGTACGGGAGCGCAAGCACGGCCACCGAACTTATTTTAACCGCAATTTCCATATTGAGCCCACCAATGTTTGCGTGTTCAGTTGCAAATTTTGCAGCTACAGCCGTTTGTACAAAAACCGCGAAGAAGGCTGGGAGCTGAGCATTGAACAGATGCTCGACATTGTGAAATCTTACGATAACAAGCCAATCACCGAAGTGCATATAGTTGGGGGCGTGCATCCTAAAATGGATATGTACTATTTCATGGACCTTATCAGGCAGATAAAGGCACACCGACCCGGTTTGCATGTGAAAGGTTTTACGGCGGTTGAACTTGACTATATGTTCCGCAAGGCCAAAGTGAGTACGCAGGAAGGCATGAAACTGATGCATGAAGCCGGACTTGATTCACTGCCTGGGGGAGGTGCGGAAATTTTCGCCCCCGAGATACGGGAACAGATTTGTGCCGACAAGGTAGATGGAGCGGGATGGTTGAATATCCATAAAACAGCGCACCAACTTGGCATGCATACCAATGCAACCATGTTGTACGGTCATGTTGAAAAATTTGAACACCGGATCGATCATATGGAGCAATTGCGCAGCCTGCAGGATGAAACCGGTGGCTTCAACACTTTTATTCCACTCAAGTTCAGAAATTTTGACAACGAAATGAGCCATGTGCCTGAAACCACACTGATTGAAGACATGAAACTGTATGCAGTGGCGCGGTTGTACATGGACAATTTCCCGCACCTGAAAGCCTACTGGCCCATGCTGGGCAGGCACAATGCGCAAATGAGCCTCAGCTTTGGGGTAAATGATATTGATGGCACCATTGATGACAGCACAAAAATTTACAGCATGGCGGGCAGCGAGGAGCAAAATCCATCTATGAGCACACAGGAACTGGTTGCCCTGATCCGCCAGGCGGGACGCTTGCCGGTGGAAAGGGATACGCTGTACAATGAGGTGAAAGTGTACGGGGAGCAGGAATCAATTGCTGAGATCAATTTGAACTGAATGCTGAAAATCTTAATTTTATGAAAATTTATGGTTATGGAAATGGACACAGGGGTAGAAGTTAGCACTTTGGGGCAAATCGTAACTTTGGTTGAAAAAATGCCAGCAGAGGAAAAGGAAGGCCTGTTGAGAAGTCTACGCCTGAAGGAAGCCATGAAATTAGCTAAGGCACATGATGAAAGGGTTCGACAATACCCCAGGGAATTAACCGACGAGGAAATTGTAGATATTGTAAGGAGTGTTCGTCACGAACTTGCAGAAAATGACAAGGTTAATTCTTGATTCCAATGTTTGGGCTATATATGCCTATGGGGACAAACTTGACCGTTTGGTAAGTCTTGCTGCAAGGGGGGATATAATCATTTTTATTTCCGGACAAATTTTAAAAGAGGTTTTTTCTACCTGTTCCAAAAATGTATTTCTAAAGAGGGGTGTTAATCCTGCTAATGTCATTAAAATCTTAGAACTTTCTGGGCAACTTGTTTCCTATAAATCTCTATTTCAACTTTCACCAGATCCAGACGATAATTTTTTGTTTGATATGTATTTTCAATGGTATGGAGATTTAATTGTTACAGAAGAAAAGGCTTTATTGCATTTTTGGCACACTAGAGTAAATGTGAGAAACATCAAATGGCTAAAAGAAAACTTCCCTCATTAATATGCAAATCACCTGGTCCGATTTTGAAAAAATAGATATCCGTTGCGGCACTATTACGGAAGTACAGGTGTTTCTGAAAGCCCGTAAACCTGCTTATAAACTGTGGATTGATTTTGGTGAATTGGGGATCAAAAAATCATCTGCACAAATCACTGATCTTTACCAGTCTGAGACACTGGTAGGCAGGCAGGTAATTGCCGTGGTCAATTTTCCCCCTAAACAAATTGCAGATTTTATAAGTGAGTGCTTAGTGCTTGGCGTGTACGATAGCGATGGCTCCGTGGTGCTGCTAAAGGCCGATAAAGCCATGGAAAACGGTAGTAAGATAGGGTAACGATGCAGGGATTAGTGTACATAGAAAGCCCGGTCGGAAGGATCCGGATCGAGGAAACGGACGGCGCCATTTCAACCATTCATTTTTTGAATGACGAGGATACGAAGGTTGAAGAAATTCCTTCAGATATTACCGGAATAGCATCAAACCAACTTTTGGAATATTTCAGGGGCTACAGGAACCAATTTGAATTTCCAATCAGCCAGCATGGTACAGCATTTCAGCAAAAAGTATGGACCGAACTATTGAACATACCCTGCGGGCTCACCATCAGCTATCTCGACCTGGCCCGAAAGCTGGGAGACGAAAAAGTGATCAGGGCAGCGGCTTCGGCGAATGGGAAAAACAACCTGGCCATTGTAGTGCCTTGCCATAGGGTAATTGGGTCGGAAGGTAAACTGGTTGGCTATGCGGGTGGGCTGTGGCGCAAGAAATGGCTGCTTGAGCACGAAGCCCGCTTAACCCATCAAACCACGCAGGGTTCCTTATTTTAAATCATCGGGCCCAAAGCCAAAAGGCAGCAAGTCTTTCACATCTTTTATAACCAGCACCTTTCCTGTTTCTCCGGCGAGTATCAGCCTGATTGGATTTCCGACCCTTTGTTCATATTCTAACAGGCTTTGGCGGCAAACTCCACAGGGCGAGGCGGGAGTATTGCTGTTGCCTGTAGCATGGTTTACATAAGTAATGGCTATTGTGTCGATGGGTTCGTTGGGGAAAAGCGATGAAACAGTACCCAACAACGTCCTTTCAGCACAAATACCAACCGGGTAGCTGGCATTTTCCTGGTTGGTGGCCGACACCATTTCACCGTTTTTTAACCTGGCCACCGCAGCTACATGAAACCTGCTATAGGGGGCATAAGCCTGCGGGGTGGTGTTTTTTGCGCGGTTTAATAATTCACGGTCGGCTTCATTCAATTCAACTTCGTGGTCAAGTACTTCAAATTCAAATTCGTGGGTGTGTTTTGCCATAGGATGTACATTTAATAAGTAAACAAGTGCCCACCACTGACAAAAAATCCTTCCCCCAAATGGAGAAGGATTTTCAAATCCGGTTGATAAAGATAGTTATTTTATAGATGTGAACAAGCGTTTCCAACGGGGACCATTTTCCCAACTCATCCATATAAAGCTTGCACGGCCCACAATATGGGTTTCGGGCACAAAACCCCAGAACCTGCTGTCCTGGCTGTTGTGGCGGTTGTCGCCCATCATCCAGTAATAGTTATATTTAAAAGTGTACTTGTCTGCAACCTTGCCGTCAATAAAAACCTGGTTATTTTTTTCTTCAAGTACATGCCCTTCGTAGCTGCTTATGAGCCTGCGGTAAAAGCAAATATTTGAAATGTCCAAAGGAATGGTAACTCCCTGCTTGGGTACGGTTATGGGCCCGTAATTGTTTACCGACCAATCATACCGGTCATCGAAGGGGAAAAGGCCGCTTCCGCCTACATCATAAATCTTAACACCGGTAACCATGGGGAGCTTTTTTATTTTTTCCACCGATTCATTATCTAAGTTCAGGATATACATTTTTTCCGACTGAAAAATTGAATTCTGCTGCGCAATATTGGTAGCCTTGTCTTCCCAGCGGATATCAATCCCATAGTTTTCTTCAATGGCATCAAAGTCAATAGCAGTTCCGTTGGTAGTAATGGTATAATAAGATTGGGAGCCGGCAGGAGTTTCCCCGGGTTTGCCATTTACAAATAATACTCCATCCTTTACTTCCAATACATCGCCGGGAACCCCAACACAACGCTTGATATAGTTGTCGGCTTTGTCCATGGGGTGTACAATAATATCCTCACCGTATTGTGCTTCAAACCTTGCACGGTCACCGCCCATTTCATCCTTCAGTACCTGGTAAGGCGGCCTTGCCGACCCGTACCCCGGCAGGTTGATCACCGTATCGCCCACGGGAAAATTAAATACCACCACATCGTTCCGCTGCACTTTCCGGTACCCCTGAATTCTCCGGTAGTCGAGCTGTATCCATTTCAGGTAGCTCGGTATTTGGCTGGAAGGCATCAGGTTGTGCACAAAGGGAAAGCTCAGCGGAGTTTGCGGAATGCGGGGGCCGTAGGCAACTTTATTTACAAACAAAAAGTCATTCACCAGCAGCGATTTCTCCATGGAAGGAGTAGGGATGGTATAGGCTTCGAAAATAAAAGTACGGATCAGCGTAGCTGCCACGATGGCAAATACACCGGCATCAATCCATTCGCGGCTGGCAGGCTTTTTGTAGTTTTTAAAAACAAGCGTGCCTGCATACCTTTCGTTTTTACTGAACCCGAGATAAGGAAAGTAAATAAAGGGGAAAAAAATGGTGGCAGCATGGTGCAAAACATTGAAGCGGCCGAAGTGCATTACAAAAATGATGGTGATCCAAATGGTGATAAATTGCCCGCCAATGGGGATGAATTGAAGCCAGAACCAGATCTTCTTCAGCCCGGTTTTTTCAACTATACACCAGGTATTGTAAAACGGAACCAAAGCCTTCCAGGGAGCAATGCCTGCTTTCTTAAACATGCCGTACATACCTATATGCCACCCAATAATAAAAACTAAAAAAATAATCCAACCCATAATAAATCTATTTGTACCGGTAAGGCCCGAATTATTACAGGCTTTCCAAAGTGGCGCAAAAATACCGTTTCAGCGTTGCCAGCCAATTCAATTATTGGGGTAAAACGGTTATTTGTATTTTCCTTTTGTAAAATATACGGCAAACCGGCCGGGTCAGGCAAGGTTATCAGCAACCAGTTCAGCTACATCCAGCACTTGCACGGTTTCTTCCTTTTCGTGCACTTTTACCCCATCGGTCATCATGGTATTGCAAAAAGGGCAGGCTGCGGCAATAATGCCTGCGCCTGTTTCCAGTGCTTCTTTTGTACGCTCCCAGTTTACGCGGGTAGCGCCTTTTTCTTCTTCCTTAAACATTTGCCCGCCACCGGCCCCGCAGCATAAACCATTTGAGCGGCAGCGTTTCATTTCCACAAGGTCGGCATCCAGCGCTTCCAGCACTTTGCGGGGCGCTTCATATATATTATTGGCCCTGCCGAGGTAGCAACTGTCGTGGTAGGTAATTCGTTTTCCCTTAAAACTGCCGCCTTCTTTAAGTTTTATCTGCCCTCCATCAATCAATTGTTGCAAAAGGGTGGTATGGTGTATCACCTCGTAATGTCCGCCAAGCGCGGGGTACTCATTTTTGAGGGTATTAAAACAATGCGGACAGGCGGTTACAATTTTTTTAACACCATAGCCATTCAATGTCTGAATGTTCTGAAAAGCCATCATCTGGAACAGGAATTCGTTTCCCGCACGCCTTGCCGGGTCGCCGGTGCACGCTTCCTCGTTGCCTAAAATGGCAAATGAAATGCCCGCTGCTTCCAATATTTGGGCAAAGGCGCGGGTAACTTTCTGCGCCCGTTGGTCAAAGCTACCTGCGCATCCTACCCAAAATAAAATTTCGGGGGTTTCACCTGAAGCGGCCATAGTGGCCATGGTTTTTACCTTCATTTGTACAATCGCTTTACGTAATCGGCTGGCAAGTTAGAAGGTTTCGGGTAATACACATTATTTTGCCTGGTAGTAATAATAGTGAATGGGTGAAAAGGTGAATAGGTGAAGGAGTGAATAAGTGAATGGGTAAAAAGGAGAATGATTGAATAAAGGGATGGGTGAAACGGAAATGTTTTCCTTTTTTCCTTAAAGTGGCAATTTAATGGCCGGAAAATCTACTTTATTAAAGGCTGCCCTATGGGGCGGCGGCATCAGCCTGCTGGGTACTCTTCCGTTGGGTACGCTCAATATTGCGGCCATGCAGGTGTCTATTTCAGAGGGTATCCGGCAGGGGATTTACTTTAGTTTGGGGGTAGCGCTGGTTGAAATTTTATACGTAAGGTTAAGCGTTGTGGGCATCAGTTGGATCATGAAAAATGCCAAACTGCTCCGGTATATGGAATGGGTGGCGGTTTTAATTGTGCTGGCGCTGGCATCCGGCAGTTTTTGGGCATCCGCTCACCCTTCGCAGGAAAAAAGTTTTTTACTCCAAAGCAACCTGCCCAATTTCTTGCTGGGGGTTTCGCTCAGCGCCATCAATCCCATGCAAATTCCATTCTGGTTTGGCTGGACCACCGTGCTGTTCAGCAAAAATGTGCTGAAAGACCGAAGTGATTATTATAACGTGTACACAGTGGGCATTGGGCTTGGAACCCTGCTGGGGCTAATGATTTTTGTATTCGGCGGGGCCATTTTGGTAAAAAAATTAAATGCCGGGCAGGGGGTTATCAATTTTTCGCTGGGATGTGTTTTCGCGGTAACGGCCATTATCCTCATCGTGAAAATCCTTCGTAATAAAAAATCTCTGAAAGAGCTGATAGCTGAAAGGGGAGCGGGGCTTGAGAAAGCCGGGCGCCCCGATTCCCATTTCTAATTGTAGAACAAACCTGTTACCTTTGACCCGTGGAAAAAGCGCATGCCTATATTTTTCTGATGATTGCACTCGCCATGGATGCGCACGTGTAGCCCCATTCCGGCCCCAAACCCCCATTGGCCTTTTCTTTTTTAAGTTTTAATAAAAATTATTGTCATATGCAACCCGCTATTGCTTCCGCTTTGCAGCAAGCCGCCGCTACCGATTTTTTGCCTCTTCAGGGTACCGATTATGTTGAATTTTATGTTGGCAATGCCAAACAGGCGGCCCATTTTTATATGAATGCCTTTGGTTTTCAGGCGCTTGCCTATGCGGGGCCCGAAACCGGTATCCGCGAAAAGGTGAGCTATGTGGTTCGCCAGCATAAGCTGACTTTTGTGCTGACCACCCCGCTCCGCCCTGATAATCCTATTGCCGACCATATTTATAAGCATGGCGATGGGGTGAAGGTGTTGGCATTGCGGGTGGATAATTCATCAGACGCCTGGCATCAAACCACTTCGCGCGGCGCCAAAAGCTATATTGAGCCAGTAACCCTTACCGATGATAAGGGCGAAGTGATTTTGAGTGGCATTCATACCTATGGTGATACGGTTCATGTTTTTGTAGAAAGAAAGAACTATGATGGAGTATTCATGCCGGGTTTCAGGGCATGGAGTAATCCTTATTTTGCCCCCACCGATACCGGTTTGCAATATGTTGACCATTGCGTGGGCAATGTGGGCTGGAACCAGATGAACCCCTGGGTTAAGTTTTACCAGGATGTGATGGGTTTCCGCAACATCCTCAGTTTTGATGACAACGATATTTCCACCGAATATTCGGCGTTGATGAGCAAGGTGATGAGCAATGGCAACGGGTATGTAAAATTCCCTATAAACGAGCCGGCAGAGGGCAAAAAGAAGAGCCAGGTAGAGGAATACCTTGAATATTACAACGGCGAAGGGGTGCAGCACGTAGCGCTGGCAACCAATGATATTGTTCATACCGTTACTGAACTCCGCAACCGCGGCATCGAGTTTTTACAGGTTCCCAAAACCTATTACGATGACCTGCTGGAAAGGGTGGGGCATATTGATGAGGACCTCGGGCCACTGCGCGAACTGGGCATACTGGTTGACCGCGATGAGGAAGGCTACCTGCTGCAGTTGTTTACCAAACCCGTGGAAGACCGCCCCACTTTATTTTTTGAGATTATCCAACGGAAGGGCGCCAAAAGCTTTGGAAAAGGCAATTTCAAGGCATTGTTCGAAGCCATTGAGAGAGAGCAGGAACAACGCGGAAATTTGTAACTTTGCCATAAATTAAGCGGTTTCGCACACCAGGTGAGCAGTTTTACCGTTTGTTTATAAAACGAAACCGTTTTCTTTGGCCTCATGCGTGGAATTTTTGTGTTTTTGGGTTTTTGTGTGGCGGTCAGCCTGATGGCGCAGCCCCCGCAACAACGTGATTTCCTGGCGTTTCAGAAATCATTTAAGCGGGTGGATGATGCTTTTGCGAAACAGGAACAGGTGTTAAAGGCCGATTTTGCAGCCAAGGGTTTTGAATGGCCGGCCAAATTCATGTATATCCGTTCGTTTAAATACGACAGCAAGTTTGAAGTTTGGCTGAAAAACAGCGCGAATGAACCTTACCGGAAATTTAAAACCTACAAGGTTTGCGCGCTTGCCGGAAGTTTTGGCCCCAAACGCTTTGAGGGCGATTACCAGGTGCCGGAAGGTTTTTATTACATTAATGAGTTCAGGCCAAACAGCCAGTATTACCTCGCGCTCGGGGTGAGCTACCCAAATGCAAGTGATCGCATTTTGAGCGACAAAAAAAGACCGGGAGGTGAGATTTTTGTGCATGGCAGTTGTGTTACCGTAGGTTGCATTCCCCTCACCGATCCTGTGATTGAGGAAGTGTACGTGCTGGCGGCCGCTACCCGCGCAGCCGGGCAGGATTTTATACCGATCCATGTGTTTCCGGTGGCTTTTAAAGCTGACAAAAGCTTTGAGATACTGGAAAAGTACCTTGAGGGCCACCCGGATTACAGGCCCCTGGCCAACAGGCTCCAAAAGGTGTACTATTACTTTGAAACCAAAAAGCAATTGCCCACCCTTTTTATAAATGGAACCGGCGAATACGATATGCTGCAGGAATTTACCATACCTAAGCGTCCTGTAAAACCTGTTCCACCACCGCCATTCAAAGAAAATACCGTAGTTCGCAAAACAGGCGTAACAAAGGCATTTACCGAGGATGAATTAAAGGGTTACATGATCAGTCAGCCGGTTTTTCCCGAAGGGATGGATGCGTTTAAGCTGTTTATTGAAAAGATGGGGGAGGAACTGAGCGAGTTCATGCCAAAAGGAAAGGGCAGGGCCTTTATTCCGGTGGAGTTTATAGTGGATGCAAATGGTAAAGTGGTGAATGTATATACCGATAAGAATGTGGTAAACAACGAAATGAATAACCGCATTATCGAGCGTTTTGAAGCATTACCCCCCTGGAAACCGGCGATGGCCCCCAAAGACAAGCCATTACCCCGAAAGCTTACCCAAACCATTATTGTAAATGAAAAGGTGGAAGAACCAAAGCCTAAAGAGGCTAACCCCGATGATGAAGATAATTAATCACTCGCGATAAAGAGATATTGAATCGTATCCGGTTTCTGCTGTACTAAAATGGGCTTAACCCCTGCAAAATACTTTGCAATCGAGACTTCGTCAAAGTGCCTGATCGTAAATAAAACAAGGTCTTTCTGAACCGTAACATCAAAAATATCTTCGGCTTCGGCTGCCAGTTGGCCAATTTTTTCGGCATGGTCGTCAAACACGGCCATTAATTGTACCGCCCCGTTTTGAATCAGGTTTGGGCGCATGTGCAAATGCGCCAGTATAGCATACCATTTACCAATGGGCTCCTCACCTGCAAATGAAAAGTCCTTGGTATGAAAAGTCATGAGCACCTGCTTGTTTTTCCGGATAAGGATGGGCGGCAATTTTCCTGCTTTTTTTCCTGAAATGAGGGTTCCGGGTAATGAAGGGTCTAAAAAAGATTTAACCCGGAGCGGAATGCCTGTATTGTATAAGGGTTTCATAGTTTTGGGATGAATAACCTGGGCCCCGTAGTAGGCCATTTCAACCACTTCATCATAGGTTAGTTCAGGCAGGGGTACTGCCTCCGGAAAAAGCCTGGGGTCGGCATTCAGCACGGCATCCACATCTTTCCAGATGGTTACCATTTCACCGCCAAGCAGGCTGGCAAATATGGCGGCTGAATAATCGCTCCCTTCCCGGCCAAGCGTGGTGCTTTCGTTTTCTTCGGTTGAGCCAATAAAGCCCTGGGTTATCACCAGCCCGGGTTCAGTCAGCAGTGGAGAAATAATGTCCCCAGCCAGTCGTTTCGTTTCTTCCCACCTGACGCCTGCATCGCGGAAGTTATCATCCGTTTTCAGTACATCTCTTATGTCCACCCAGGCCGCGGCAATACCTTTTTCCCTGAAAGTATGCGCCACCAGCAAACTGCTGAACAGTTCGCCCAGGCAAACGACCTGGTCGTAGTAATAATCAAAGTTTCTTATGGGCTTGTCGTGCAAAAGCCATTCGGCCTCGGTACAAATGTCGGCGAAGGCGGCTGTGAAAGGGTTGTGTTCCTTTACCAGCAGGTATTTGGCAGTGTTCAGGTGCTGATTTTTTACCTGCTCAAAAAGTTGCAGGGCATCGGCTTGCCTGTTTTCAAAAAAAGCTTCAGCAACCTTTTCAAGTGCGTTGGTGGTTTTACCCATGGCGCTCACAACTACCAGCAAGGGTCGGGTACTTTCTGAACCTACAATTCCGGCCACATTTTCAATCCTTTCGATGCTGTTGATGCTCGCGCCCCCAAATTTAAAAACCTGCATATTGAATGGTCCGGCGAAAATTTTCCCCTTCAAACCGGGGCGCAAACATAGGAAGCCTTTCAGTATTTGAACACACCATGTATTGCATTTCTGCTTACTTTGCGGCCTGCTTTTTCTAAACACTGCCAATAAAACTGATATGCACCAGGTACGTAAGCTAATGACCCTCGATGAATTTACCATCCAGGATTTAAGGAATTTTCCCCAGGCCACCGGTGAATTGAGTGGTTTGCTAAGAAGTATAGGGCTTGCCTGCAAAAGGATAAATGTAGAAGTGAACCGTGCGGGTTTGGCTGATATTCTTGGCGCACTGGGCAAGGAAAATGTACAGGGCGAGGAGGTGCAGAAATTAGATGATTTTGCCAATTCGGCGCTGATTGATATGCTTAATCACAGCATTTATTGCGCCGGGGTAGGTAGCGAGGAAAATGACGATATTGTAGTGTTTGATGATCCCATCAGCAATAACAGCAAATATGTGCTGCTGATGGACCCGCTGGACGGAAGCGGAAATATTGATGTAAATGTCAGTATCGGTACCATATTCAGTATTTACAAAAGGATAAGCCCGCTGGGAAGCCCGGTGGTAAAGGAAGATTTTTTGCAACCCGGCAAAATGATTGTGGCTGCGGGCTATGTGATTTACGGAAGCAGCACGGTGCTGGTGTATGCTACCCGCAGGGGGGTAAATGGATTTACGCTCGATCCCTCGCTGGGTGAGTTTTGCCTGAGCCATCCTGATATTAAATGCCCGCCTACGGGCAAGGTGTACAGCGCCAACTATGGCAATTTCAGCCATTACCGCAAAGGAGTGCAGGATTACCTGAAAAAATGTGAAAACAAGACAAAGGAAGACGGTGGCCCTTATACCGAGCGTTACATAGGAAGCATGGTGGCCGATATTCACCGCAACCTGGTAAAGGGCGGCATTTTTATGTATCCCGGAACCACGGGCAAGCCAAATGGCAAGCTCCGGTTGATGTATGAGTGTAACCCGATGGCTTTTATAGTGATGCTTGCAGGAGGAAAAGCAACCAATGGCGAAATAGATATCATTGATGTGCAGCCCGGGGAACTTCACCAGCGCAGCCCTATGTTTATTGGCAGCAGCGAGATGATGGACGAACTGGCCGAGTGTTTAAAAAATGAGTGAATAGTGAATAGTGAATGAGGTGAATAGTGAATAAGGTGAATAGTGAATAGTGAATAGAGTTTGGGTGTGCGAACAGGTGTTTAGTGTATCTGCCAACCTCAAACAATAAATCATAAACAACAAACATCAAACAATAAATGAAAAGAACAGTTTTAATTTTTATGATGGCGGGCTGCACCCTGGCAGGATTTTCGCAGACCAAAACAACCCCGAAACCTGCTGCCAAGCCTGCAACCAAGCCTTCTACGGCCAAGCCCACAGCAAAACCGGTAGCAAAACCCACCACCGCTAAACCATTTGTACTTAAAAACAGTTTAGATAGTTTAAGCTATGCCATTGGTGTGCTGGATGCTACTTTTTTTAAGCAACAAGGGATTGATACGCTTAATTATGAAGCCTTAAAGCAGGCTGTTTATGCGGTAATTGAAGGTAAAGGAACTTTATTAATGGAACCCAATATGGCAGACCAGGTGCTACGGCAAAAATTACAGGAAGCCGCACAGAAAAAAATTCAACCCACTATTGATGAGGGGGAAAAGTTTTTGGCGGAAAATAAAAAGCGTAAGGAAGTAATAACCACCGAAAGCGGTCTTCAGTACGAAGTGCTGACCATGGGTACCGGCGCTATGCCCAAGGATACCAATACGGTAAAAGTGCATTATACCGGGACCCTCCTCAGCGGCAAAACATTCGATAGCAGCCGCGATCGCGGGGAGCCTATTGAGTTTCCGCTGAATGGAGTAATCCGCGGCTGGACCGAAGGTGTTCAACTGATGCCTGTAGGTTCAAGGTTTAAGTTTTACATTCCTTATCAGCTTGGTTACGGAACTCAAGGGTCGCCTCCAACCATCACCGGCGGCAGTTTGCTGGTATTTGATGTAGAGTTGCTGGAAATTGTAAAATAGTGAATAGTCAATAGTGAATTGAGTTTGGGTTTGAATACTGCCCACTGCGGATTCACTCTTAATGAAACACCATTATGGGTCCTCGTTATCCCATCGGAAAATATCAACCGCGCCCATTTTCGGAAGAGGTGAAAAGAGAATGGCTGATTGATATTGCTCAATTACCAAATTTGCTCGAGTCGGCACTTTCAAACCTTGATGAAGCTCAATTGCATACTCCATACCGCGAGGGCGGCTGGACGGTTTGGGAAGTAGCGCATCACCTGGTAGATAGCCATGTGAACTGCTATAACCGGGTGAAGCTTGTGCTTACGGAGGATAACCCAACCATAAGGCCTTATGATGAAGAAGCCTGGGTAAAGCAGGCTGATGTGCAATTACCCATTAACAATGCTACCACTTTGCTGCATGTACTCCATCAAAGATTGTACTATTTATTTGCTGCGGTGCCTGATACGGACTGGGAACGTACTTATGTGCATCCCGATAGCGGGCAGCATACGCTTTGGTACTTGCTTGGCTTGTATGCATGGCATGGAAGGCATCATGTGGCGCATATTAATAGTTTGAGGGAAAGAATGGGCTGGATTTGAAGATTCTGGGATTTGAAAATTTGAAATTCGAAATTCAGGGATTTGAAATTAAGTGTGATGTGTGAAGATAGGTTTGGGTGAGGGGATTTGA
This sequence comes from uncultured Chitinophagaceae bacterium, assembly GCA_964444195.1. Lineage (GTDB taxonomy): Bacteria > Bacteroidota > Bacteroidia > Chitinophagales > Chitinophagaceae > Phnomibacter. Next base: position 1,783 of record CAYUGH010000097.1, on the reverse strand, counting down.
AATTGGGTTTGCGTTTGAGATTTTTGATTAGAAGGTGTGGATTTGAAATTTGAAGATTTGATGTTACCTTAGTATATCTGTAGAACCCAAATTATAGACCATGGCAACCTATTCCTCCTTTGACCAATTACCTATATGGAACGAAGCCAGAAGGCTATGCAAAAAGGTAAACTCTTTATTAATTTCAGGCGAAGGCATTAAGGATTTTAGATTTAGAGATCAAATCAAAGGTTCTGCAGGCTCTATAATGGATAATATTGCTGAAGGGTTTGAACGTTCAGGTAAAAATGAGTTTATTCAGCATTTATCCATTGCCAAAGGCGAATCTGGTGAAACACGATCACAATTATACAGGGGAATGGATTTTGGATATCTCGAAGAAAATGGAGCTATTGAACTTATTAGGGAGTACAATGAACTCGCCGGTAATATTGCCTCCTTCATGGATTACTTAAACCAATCCCCTTATCGTGGACAGAAATTTAAAAATCGATAAAACCTTGAAGGTTGATTGGAGGTGATGGAACATTTATTTGAAGTCGAATCTAAAATTTCTAATTACAAAAGAGTTTTGGTTCTACTTAGCAGACGTTCCCTGAATCTCAAATCTCGAATTTCAAATCTCAAATAATAAATCTCAAATTTCAAGTAATCAATGTCAAATAATTTAAAAGCCTGGAAGCAACTTTCCTTCGATTACATACACGAAGAAACCTGGTTTAAGCTTCGCCGCGATAGGGTTTTGAAAGGCAATGGGGGCGAAATGTACCCTTACTATGTGCTGGAATATACCAATTGGGCAACCGTATTTCCTGTTACCAAGGAGGGGAAGATTATTTTGATGAAGCAATACCGCTATGCGCTGGGTGAGTGGAGCATTGAAATTCCCGGTGGCATTATGGACCCGCACGAAACCGATCCGCTGGAAGCCGGTAAGCGAGAATTGCTGGAGGAGACAGGTTATACCTGCGGGCAAATAAAGCAGGTGGCGAAGGTTTCACCTAATCCCGCCACTGCAAATAACTGGATGCACGTTTTCCTGGCAACCGGTTGCGAATTGACGCATGCCCAGTCATTTGATCCGCATGAGGAACTGGAAATTTTTCTAGCTGACCTTGATGATGTAAAACAATTACTCAGGGAAAACAAGATCATTCAATCCCTGCATATTACATCCATGTTGTATGGCTTACTGGCACTCGGAGAAACGCTCTGACAGGCAGACTATTGAAGGTTTAATTTATAAGCTATTACCCGGTTGTCGCTGAAAGTAGGCGTGTACACAATTTTCTTTTTCCGGTCGTAGCCAATGTCCGCACAGTTTATCTTTTGTTCTTTGGTGTTCAGCAATTCTTTTACAGTGCCATTTACATTTACCAGGTAAAGGGTTCCTATCCATGAACTCACCAGCAATTGTTGATCATCCACGGGCTCAATACCATCGGTACTTTTTTCCATGCCGGTAGCTATTTGAGTAGTATTGCCGTTTTGAAAACTGAAAAGCGAGCCTGCATCAACAAAGTATAATTTGTCCTTGTACCATAAAACCCCGTTTGGCCTTGTTAGTCCGGTAATGAAAGGTTCAGGTTGTTTTTGTCCTTCCATTTTATGAATGATGCCCGTTTCTGAATCGGAAAAATAAAGGGTTCCGTTTGGGGCAACTGCCATGTCGTTCAAAAATTTTGCGCCTTCCACGCCAATCCTATTTAAGATCATCCCCGCTTTTTTATGTAAGCATTCTACGAACCCCATCCTTCCTAGGCGGGTCTGGTATAGTAATTTT
>CAYUGH010000096.1:13512-16547 GCA_964444195.1 uncultured Chitinophagaceae bacterium | reverse complement strand
GCCATCAGCCGATTTTTTTCCAATCCTGAACTCAAAGTTCGAACTGGCATTAGCATGATTATTGGCCGTTACTTTCCGCATCCGGCCATTTACAAAACTGTTGTTATTTCCCCCGGCCACACTGGCAGCAGCCTGAATTTCGAGATGGATTGAATCGTGCATCGGGCTGATAATTCCATTGGTAAAATCAATAGCAGTAGAAATAGATAAGGGCGAGCGCAACCTGAACTCCCCCCCCAAGTCTTTATTTAACTTGAGCCTTGCAATGGAAAAATTTGTTCTTCCGGGCGTCCAGAATTCCCCATCCTGGTCGCCTGCAATTTCAATCCAGTTAGCGGCAGGTAATCTAATACCTGATTGCTCATAAACAGTTAACCCTCCCTTTAAAATTAAATACCTCCCGGCGCCGGCTGTAAAAATTAATGAATCAAGCGACTCAGGGCCTGTACCTAATACAATACTGCCGTTTACCTCAAGGGGGGAGGTACGACTATAGTTAATCCTGCTATTTCCCCTGATAAATAAGCTGCCCCTCATTAAAAGATTTTCAGGCCCTGGGGGGTCCGGCTGGGTAAAGGGGCTTTGGTTTACATCCAGAATTGTATTCCCCTCAATAGTTACATTAAACGGCAGCCCCGGCCATGGCCAACCCGGATAATAATCATCGGTATATTTATTGCTGTTCCATTCTACGCCTCTTGTATAGCTACCCCCCGTTGAATATAGCAGGGTAGCGCCATCCCCATAAATAGGACCAACATCTCTGCTTACGTTAGTATATTGAATTGCACCACCTTTGATGGTGAAAGTACCATTTACCTGCGGAATCGAATCGGGCAAGAGATTAGGAGGTTTACCCGTATTATTACCTGCCTTTGTAGGAAGCTTCAGCAGTCCTTTATTTAAAACCAGGTTATTAAAATAAATCCTTTTGGTCCCGGTAATGGTAGCCGAATCTTCAAGATTTACCGTTCCATTTAAAGAAATATTGCCGGTTGCATCAGAATTAAAATACCCGTTGTTTACAATCCTTCCTCCCCCGCCAATATTTAAAACACTGTTTAGCTCCTGGATAAAACCGGCTGCAGGGTTAATTACCAAAGCCTTATTAATGGTAAGTGTTTTGCTGTTTGCCACCTGCAGCATATTACCGGCTTCAATAAAAACCGAATCGGGTGCTGCATCCATAAGAACATCATCCGATACTAAGGCCAAATCTGTTCCAATGGTAACCCTGGCATTGACCGGCGGTATCATAGGTAACGTGTCCCACCCCAACCAAACAGTGGTATCCGACCAATTACCGCTTTTAGTAAAAAGGAACCCCAATTGCTTTAGTACTCCATTTGATGGCCCACCGCCGGTACCGTCTATATCACCGTCTATATTATTGTATAAATATACAATATCCTCCGGGTATTCATTTCTGTAAATAATTTGAATAGTGTCGCTTATAAGGAAATCATCAGCATCTCCTTGCTTAAAATCAAAACCAATTTTTTGAACGGGTCCAATATCCACACGCTTTACATCGTCAAACTGGCATCCGATAATCCGGATCGTATCGCCATGGTAGGCCTTTAATGAACCGCCTTTACCTGCATTTACGCTGTTGATAAATGCATTTAATGAAGGTACCAACTCGCCATCGCCTAGTAATACAGCCCCCTGGCAGTAACCTACGAATTGTATATTTCTTAGCTGGGTTTCGGTAAGCCCTGAGGCATCAGCACCGACAAAAATCTTGCCCGTACCAGGGGTGCTGGGTTGCCCCTTATCCCCATGCCAGTTGTAAATGGTTAACACCCTGCCTTCTGTCCACAGGGCATTCCTGCTATCGGTAAACTTTAATGTATGCTCCCCCGAGCCAAGCGCTATTGATGAATTTGCCAATACGGTAAGCGTGTCGAAAGTAATTGATTTTCCTGCGGGAAAGTTAGTAGGCGGAAGAGGATACGCAGTAGTATCAAAGGTACGCAACGACCCACCGTTCAACCTGATACCGGTAGGGCCCCCAATGGCATTTGCAATACCAATAAATAAAGTCCCGGAAGGATTGATAGTTATATTATTATTCTTTTTGGGTGGCGGATTGGGATTGTTTACCAAAGTGGTGCATCTTACAGACATTGTAAGGGTAATCGGGCGATCTTCGGGTGGAATCTTAACCCCCCGCCAATTCGCATCATTATTCCAATAATACACGGTTGATTGTGAAGTGAATCTTGTAATATACCCAAGGTTTACCAATTCCGGTGAAGGTAAGGCACGGGTCCCTCCATCTGGGGGGGGGGTTTCAATACTCAGCAATCCCGAATGATTGTCTTTTAAAACAAAAGAAAAAGATTCAGGAGAAATTGGGGTAACAGGCGATACTACAGAATCGCCAACTTTAAAAATGTAAGAATTAATGTCAGATAAACCACACCCGTTTACGGTAATGGTTGTACCTACATAAGTAGAGCTTGGGCCAAACGAGGCAATATACGGCAGGGTAGAAGGTACCAGTTCCCTGCCGGTACTGCCATCGGGCAGGGGTTCTGGCGGAAGCAGCATGCCGCCGTTACAGTATCCGGCAAATAGTATTTGCGATAATTGCTGTTCGGTTAATCCCGGTACGGGGTTCCCCGCCTCAACCGTGTCGCGTACAAATATCCTGCCATTAGCCAGATTCCCGGGATTTCCTGCACCTGCAGTTCCCACCCATCCGGTAATATTCAGTATCCTGCCAGCAGTCCAGCCAAAGTGGCGGCTTGGCCCAAAATACAAGTTATGGGGGCTATTTACCAGCGCAATGGTGGAATGTACAACACCATGCGACTGAAGACGGATGGAGCCAAAAGTTTGGGTAAACCCGGCGCTGCTAACCGGCCCTGTTCTTAATGTGGAACTTGCAAGGACTAACGGGGTTGTGGAAGGCAACTTTTCATTGCCGGCAAGCTCAAGCGTGCCGTTTGAAATAGTCAATAAGCCGTTAAAGTTGGCGCTATCATAAAAACGAAGGAGAGAGGGGGTGCCTGCTGTCCCTTCTCTTA
>CAYUGH010000096.1:0-13412 GCA_964444195.1 uncultured Chitinophagaceae bacterium | reverse complement strand
AGCCCCCAACAAAAATGGTTTTCCCCGAAACCGTAACGGCATTCCTTAATTCAAGCGCCCCCGATGGCAATACATCCACGTTGTTTGAAGCGGATACCCCAAGCGCCTGGTTATGCCGTAAAAATAAGGCGCCGGACTGCACGCTGATAGCGCCGGTAAAATTGGTATTGGCCCCGCCGAATACTACCGAAGTACTCGGCATGAAAAAGCCCTGCCGGTTCAGGCCGATAAATATGGGCCTATCGCCTTTAATGCTATCCTTTATCAATACCGGGCCATGCACCGAATCGGTTGAAATCCGCAAAGAGCTAAGGCTATTCCCCAACACAATTTTACTCATGGCAAGCGTATCCTTCCCTGCCTTACCTATAAATCCAAACCTGCTATCGTCATTAAATTCAACCTGGGCATTTATGTTTTGCCTTACTGTGCTGCTATCCATTATAAAACCCTGCACAAGCGGCAAATTATCTACTAAAATAATTGAACTGCTGCCGATGCTGCCGATGGTATAAGGTATCACACCTGAAAATTCCATCGACCGGAAAGTTGTTCCAACTGGTGTATTAATATTTGAAATTGCCTGCCCCGATCCTGTCCATCGTAACCTGTTATTTGCGGGGTCTCCATTAGGATTCCAATTACCGGGCGTTGCCCAAAAGGCATTACTACCATTCCAAACCCTAACCTGCCCATTGGCTGTGCCTGCCAGCAGCAACATGCCCAAAAGCAGGGCTATCAGTACGGGTTTACGTGTTACCATAAAATATGTTTTAGAAGTTAGAATCCCTTCGTCAGCAGGTTGATACGTAACGAAGCATTATAGCGCAGGTTCTATTGCCGGGCGAAGTTACAGGCCTGTTATTTGAATATATCCTTTATTATGCGCAAAATAAACCTTTTAGGGGACTAATTAAAGCCGGAGGGTTAAAATTTCATGGATTTGATAGTTTCCAGGGCTTGTAATGCCCGTCCATTAACTCGCTATTTTCAATATTCTCCGTCAAAGGTTCGCATAATCCCCATTCCTTCAGCATCTCCCCTGCCAGCTCCTGGTAAATTTTTGTACCCTTTGTTTTCCAGGCAATCATTTCATCGCTTACCTGCCTGATTATTTTGCCGGGGTTTCCTGCCACCAAGCTTCTTGGGGGAATGGCTTCACCCTCTTTTATAAAGGTTAGGGCGCCAACAATGCTTTCTTCGCCCAAAACCACCCTGTCCATAATCACCGAATTCATGCCTACCAGGCAATTGCGGCCAATTTCGGCGCCATGGATTACCGCCCCATGCCCAATATGCGCCCCCGCCCGCAGGTAAACGGTTACCCCGGGAAACATGTGCACCGTACAGTTTTCCTGCACATTGCATCCATCCTCCAAAATAATGGCGCCAAAATCGCCGCGCAGGGCAGCGCCGGGGCCTATATAGCAGTCCTTTCCAATGATTACATTCCCGGTAACGGCAGCCTGCGGATGCACAAATGAAGTTGGGTGAACAACAGGGATATATTGCTTAAACCGGTAAAACATGAGGTTAGATTGATTTTGTGATAGGGTATTCCGGCGCTTCGGGGATCTCCTCGAACCATTTTTTATCGCTCCGGTAGTAGGTGCCCTTATAAAAAGCAATCCTTATTTCATCCTGGTTGATAACCTCTGCCGTGTACACCGCCAGCTTTTTACCCAGCGATTCTTCTTTTACAAAGCAATTGAGCACATCGCCCGGCTGAATGGCTTTGAACTGGCTGATACCGTTATCAACCGACATGGCTTTGCGGCCATGCGAGTTTACGGCAAATGAGCAGGCGCTATCGCATAGCGAAAACGCAATCCCCCCGTGGGCTATGGCAAAACCGTTACACATGGCAGGGGTGACCTGCATCTGCAACTGGCATTGCCCGGGCAAAATGCTTAATACCCTTATGCCGAGCCAATTACTGAAGGCGTCTTCCTCCATCATGGCGTTTACAATCTTTTCCGCCTGGCTTATCATTTTATTCCCCTTTAAATTGTGGTTTTCTTTTTTCAAGAAAGGCTTTTACCCCTTCCCTGAAGTCCCCGGTTGCCGCCGCGCGTTGCTGCAGCTTATCCTCATTTTCAAGTTGCTCCTTTATGGTATGGGTGGACGACCACCTGAGCGCCAGCTTGGTAAACCCTAAGGCTTTGGTTGGCATTTGGGCCATCTTTTCGGCTATTGCTTTTGCTTCGATAATAAAACCGGCATCGGGAAACCATTTATAGATCATCCCTATCCGCTCGGCCTCCGGCGCGCCCACCTTATCCCCAAGCATCATGAGCGCGCTTGCCTTTTGCCAGCCAATCAATCGCGGCAGGGTAAAAGTGCCCCCGCTGTCGGGTATTAACCCAATGCCAGAAAAAGCCTGGATAAACGAGGCCGATTCGGCTGCCACTACCACATCGCAGCAAAGCGCAATATTGGCGCCGGCGCCGGCAGCTACCCCGTTCACAGCCGCCACCACCGGTTTTTCCATCCATTTTATCCTGGTTACCACCGGGTTATAATGCTCGCTCAAAATCCTGTTCATCCCGGGCCCATTGGGGTCCACCACTTCGCCCAAATCCTGGCCCGAGCAAAAGCCCCTGCCTGCCCCTGTAATAAGCACGCACCGGATGGCTTTATCCGCCGCGCACTGATCAAGCGCCTGCTGCAGCGCAAAAGCCATTTCCCGGTTAAAGGCATTGTATTTATCGGGGCGGTTCAGGGTTATGCAACCCACCCCCTGTTCTATTGAAAAAAGTATAGAATCCATCGGCTTATTTTTCCCAATATTATTGATTGCCGCTCAATGGCATTTAAAATAATCAAAAGGCTCCCTGCAGTCATCGCATTGGTGCAGCGCTTTGCAGGGTGTGGAACCAAACCGGCTTACTACATGCGTGCGGTGGGAGCCGCAATGCGGGCATTCAATACCCTGCTGCTCATTTACCTCCATGCCTGCACAGGCACTCAATTTTGCCAACGGTGGCGCTATGCCGTACTCCAGCAATTTCTTTTTCCCGCTTTCACTCATCCAGTCGGTAGTCCATGCCGGGGAAAGCTCATGTATGATCTCAACCTCCGAAAAGCCCGACATCCGCAGTTCCATACGTATGCCTGCTGCAATTGTATCCATTGCCGGGCAGCCGCTATAGGTTGGCGTAATGGTTACCTGCACTTTTTGCCCCCCAAACCGGTCTGTAATATCCACATGCCGGATAATCCCCAAATCCACAACCGATAAAACAGGCACTTCGGGATCCGGTACGTTTTCCAGCAATTGCCAAACATCGGCAACGGTATAACAAGTGGTGTGTAATTGGCTCATACCATAATGGCGCTTACTTCTATTTCAATCAGCATGCGCGGATCAATAAGCTTATTCACTTCCACCAGCGTTGCCACCGGTCGCACACTATCAAAAAATTCATTGTGGGCGCGCGCAAACTCTTCCCACCGGGTTATGTCCGTTACAAAGGTCCTTGTACGGATCACATCCTTTAAGGAACCACCCGCCTCATGCAATGCCCGTTCTATCTTTTTCAGGATACATGCAGCCTGCGCATACATATCATTTTCACCCACCAGGTTTCCATCGGCGTCAACGGCTACCGTGCCGGCAACCTCAATATGCGAACCATGCCGGATGGCCCTGCTATAGCCTACTTTTTCTTCCCAGGATGTGCCTGTTCCAAATCTGTATCTCATACATTATTGCTTTTAAATTATTACCATTCGTTTCCGGGGTAAACACGTTGAAGGTACTGCATTTCCGCCAAAATATAGCCCATGTTTTCGGTATGAATCCCCTTTAAGCCCCCTGTTTGAAAGGATGCCGTTTTGGGGATTGAAAGGGTAGCTTCTTCCAATACTTTTTCAACCTCAAGCATCCAGTTTGATTTAATAGACGCCTGGTTGAGGAAAAGTGTGTTCCATGAAATTTCTTCAAACAATTCTGCAATAAAGGGCCAGGTATATTCCAGCGCATCCTGCATTCGCAGATGGCTTTCCTCCGTACCATCGCCTAACCTTAGCACCCAATCCCTGCTCCATTTTACATGGTAACGCACTTCTTTCAGGCTTTTCTCAGCAATGGCGGCAAGTTGTGCATCGTTACCCTTTAGCAATTGAAAATACATTTCCTGCCGGTACACTGAAAAAGCAAACAACTTTACGATGGTTTGCGCCCAATCGCCATTCGGAAGCTCAACCAGCAAATGGTTGTGAAACTGATGCTCAAAACGGTGATACGCAAGATCGTCTTCATTCACAGGGTATTTTGCCAATGGAACAATTTCCGCCTTCAACCGGTGCAGGTTGATCAGGCTTGCTGCATATTGATAGAAATTCCTGCCCTGCCCCAGTATATCCAATGCAATATTGGTTAAAGCAATATCCTGCTCAAGTACAGGCCCATGCCCGGTCCATTCGCTGAGCCGCTGGCTCATAATGAGCGAGTTATCAGCCAGGTGAAGCGTGAAAGTGATTAGGGATTGGGGATTGGGGAGGGAGGGGATTGGGGATTGGGGATTAGGGAGGGAGGGGTTCTCTTTAGATAAAATTTGATTGGTTTCAATAGTCATGGCAAAAAAGTTAAGTAGAATCTACAATAGAATACTATTAAGTGCTTTTCACATTTTTTTGTTTATTCAGGTAATTAATATACCCATTTATCAGTTTGAAAACATGCTCACATAAATTGGAGCCGAAAGTAAGTTCTTCAACATTGATATAACCCTCATCGAAAGCTACCTGCAGGTGTTCCATAGTTTCCAAATCGGAACCTCGTGCAATTATGAAAAAATTTCTTGTATCCGCATAGGTAAACCGCCCATAACCTTCTACAATATTAGCAGATACCGACCTCGAAGAATCGGTGATTTGTGCTCTTAGCAGAAAGTTTTCAATGCTTGGAAATTTCTTAACTAAAACTGCAACAAAAATTCTTAACTCCCTTGCCTTTTTATAGCACTCCAATTCTTTATATCCTTTAAACTCCATTGCAAAATGGTTAAATATTAAAATTGATATTTCCACCAACTCCCATCCCCTAATTCCCAATCCCTAATTCCTAATCCCAAATTCCTAATCCCAAATTCCTAATCCCAAATTCCCAATTCCCAATTCCCAATTCCCAACAACCAATTCCCAATCCCTAATCCCCAATCCCTAATCCCCCAACTACCAATCCCCTACATATACTGCACCTGCTCAGGAAGTTCATAAAATGTCGGGTGACGGTACACTTTATCATTAGCCGGTTCGTAAAAGCTTTCCGCTTCGTCAGGGTTCGATGCATGGATGTACTTGCTTTCCACTACCCAAATACTCACTCCTTCCATCCTGCGGGTATATACATCACGGGCATTTTCAACAGCCATCTGTGCATCGGCCGCATGAAGGCTGCCGGCATGTTTATGGTCAAGGCCCTGCTTGCTGCGGATGAATACTTCCCATAGCGGCCACTCTTTATGAGCGCTAAACCCTTGTTGCATGTCACCTCCGGCCACTTCCCTGTCGCCGTAATCGCCGTAGCGGAGGATGTTTATTTGATTATACATGATCTATCAATTTTAAAAACTCATCAGGACTAATAATTGCAACTTTAGGAAATGGTATCATATTCAAAATATTGAAATACTTATCGCTGGTAATGAGGAAGTCTGCATTTCCTGAAATAGAACAATCCACAAACTTATTATCATCCTTATCAGATTGTATCAATTCCCATTTAAACTCAGGTTCAATCACTACAATATTATCATTTTCAAGAATAAAAGTTTCGAAGTACTCTACATTTTCAGGCCTGGACCTGTTGGCTATAATCTCAATATATTCAAAATAAATTTCTGTTGAAATCAATAATTTCAAATTACCCTTTGCAATTGAATAAATTATTTTAAAAAAGGGCGAACCCGGAGAAATAGCGCTCACAAGCACATTGGTGTCAACAACAATTCTCATGCCGGTTCATATGGAGTGCGAAAATGTTCTTGGGCCCATTTTCTGTAGGTTTCCTCGTTCCACCCTTCCTCTTTAGCTTGTTGGTGAAAACTATTTGTTAACTTTTCAAAATAATACTCACCAATCTTCTTTTTAATTTCAGCCGATTCCTCGGGAGGATAATTTCGATCAAGCAATGCCTCCAATTCTGCATGCTTTCTTTTTTTCTCCATAAGACGTTCTATTACAGATTGCTTATCCATTTTTTTGAGTTTTTTGAAAAAATCATGTTATCAAATGTAAGTAAAATTAAGCTGCAACTGACTTTTTGGCACTACGTTTTACCGCATACGCCTCCGCAGCCTCCCTTACCCATTCACCCTTATCCCATGCTTTATTCCTGGCATCAAGGCGCTGCTTATTACAAGGCCCGTTCCCTTTCAGAATCTCATAAAATTCATTCCAATTGATGTCGCCAAAATCATAATGCTGCCGCTCCTCATTCCACTTTAAATCAGCATCCGGAAGTTTCATTCCCAGCACCTTTATTTGCTCGGCGCACATATCTACAAAACGCTGCCTAAGTTCATCATTGGTAAACCGTTTTACCTTCCATTTCATGCTTTGGATGGTATTTGGGCTTTCAACATCGGGTGGGCCAAACATCATAAGGCTCGGCCACCACCACCGGTTAATGGCATCCTGGCACATGGCTTTCTGCTCCTTACTACCCCTGCTTAAAACCAGAAGCGCATCAAATCCCTGGCGCTGATGAAAGCTTTCCTCTTTGCAAATGCGCACCATGGCCCTGGCATAAGGCCCGTAGCTGGTACGGCATAGCGGCACCTGGTTCATGATGGCCGCGCCATCTACCAGCCAGCCAATGGCGCCCATATCGGCCCAGGTAAGGGTGGGATAATTAAATATGCTGCTGTATTTGGCCTTACCGGTATGTAACTGTTCATACATTTCGTCGCGGCTGATACCCAATGTTTCGGCAGCGCTGTACAGGTAAAGCCCATGGCCGGCTTCGTCCTGCACTTTGGCCATCAGGATGGCTTTGCGCTTGAGCGATGGGGCGCGGGTGATCCAATTCCCCTCGGGCAGCATCCCCACAATTTCGCTGTGCGCATGCTGGCTGATCTGCCGGATAAGCGTTTTACGGTACGCATCGGGCATCCAGTCTTTAGGCTCGATTTTTATGTCGTCATCTACCTTTTGCTGAAAACGCTCTTCGAGGTTAACAATGGCCATAATCGTTTGCTTTGGTGAACAAAAATAGGATTTTCATTCAAAAAACTAACAGTCGTTAGTTTTAACCGGTCCAATGACTCCAATGTGCCTTTTATCACCCTATCCAGATGGATATTTTTTAATTTTGCACCAAATTTTTCCTTTGCTACAAGATTATTTCCAACCATTCCGCCAAAATATTATTGGCATTGACTGCGATATTGACACCCCATTCGGCACAAAAAAAATGCTTTATGCCGATTGGACGGCAAGCGGAAGGGCATATAACCCAATAGAAACCAGGCTTCAGAAGGATATAATGCCGCTGATGGCCAATACCCATACCGAGACCACGGCAAGCGGTACGGCTATGACCCGCGCTTACGAACAGGCCAAGCATATCATAAAAAAACATGTGCATGCCGGGCCAAATGATATACTCATATTTGCCGGAAGCGGTATGACCGGTGCCGTTAACAAACTCCAGCGCCTGCTGGGGCTGCGGATTCCAGAGCGGATTATGGATTATGTGAAGCCGGGAAGGCTTCCTTCAAGGGAGGAACTGGAGCAGCCGCAGGTTCGCATCCATCAATTGTTCAGCGATTACCTCGATATTGACCCGGTAAAAAAGCCAATCATTTTTGTGAGCCATATGGAGCATCACAGCAACCAGACAAGCTGGCTGGAAACCATTGCCGATGTGGAGATTATACCCAACGATGGTGCCGGAAATATTGACCTGGAAGCGCTGGAGGCATTGATGATAAAATATAAAGACCGCCAGAATAAAGCTGCCGCCGTTACCGGTTGCTCAAATGTTACCGGCATACAAACCCCATATCATAAAGTGGCGCAGATTGTACACAAGCACGGTGGGCTTTGCTTTGTTGATTTCGCCTGCTCTGCCCCCTATGTTTCCATTGATATGCACCCTGAGATCGAAGGCGGGCACCTTGACGCCATCTTTTTTTCGCCACACAAGTTTCTTGGCGGGCAGGGCACACCGGGGGTATTGATATTTGACAAGCAACTCTACAGGAACATTATTCCCGACCAGCCCGGTGGAGGTACGGTTACCTATACCAACCCCTGGAAATACCATGAGTATATCACCGATATTGAACACCGTGAAGATGGCGGCACCCCTCCCTTTTTGCAGGGCATTAAGGCCGCGCTTGCCGTGAAGCTTAAGGAAGAGATGGGGATGGATAAAATGCTGGCCCGGGAAGAAGAGCTGCTGAAAATTATCTTCGACCGCATGCCTGGCATACCTGGTCTGGAGATTTTGGAAGGCGAAAATACCCACCGGCTTGGCGTCATTTCATTCCTGATCCGCAACACGCATTTTAACCTGGTGGTAAAACTGCTGAACGACCGCTTTGGCGTGCAAACCCGCGGTGGGTGCGCCTGTGCCGGTACCTACGGCCATATACTGCTGAATGTGGACGAGTTGCATTCATATGAAATATTGGGTGAAATAAACAGCGGCGACCTGAGCTGCAAACCGGGTTGGGTGCGCATGAGCGTTCACCCTGTAATGACAGACACCGAAATGCACGCCATAATAGACGCCATTGAACAGGTAGCGTTGCATTACCACGAATGGAAAAAGGATTATGTGTACGAACCCGATACCAACGAATACCATCACCAAACCAAACACGACACCATGCATGATGTGGTGAATGATTGGTTTGAAAAATCATTGTTGTAGGAACGCCGGTTTAACCACCGGAACCAATGCATTAAAAATGGCATTCACCATGTCTGCCATCGCGTCAAATTGAATCGTTTCGGTTTGGTCTCCGGCGCTATGATAAAATTTATCGTGCGGGCTGGTGCCCATGATGGTATATGCGGGTATGCCTGCCTGGAAAAACGGGTAATTATCACTCCTGGTGAATAACATCTGCCCGGGATAGGGATCCTTTACAAAATAATTACCCGGATAATTTAAACCCGAATTTTTCAGATTTTTATTCAACCTGGAACGAAACCCTGATCCATCCTCCGGTTCGGTTAAAAAGGGTTTTGATTTCCCGGGGCGGCCAAGCATTTCAAGGTTAATAACCAGCTTAACCAATGCGGGGTCAATTACTTTTACAAAGGCTTCGGACCCAAATAGCCCAAACTCTTCCCCGCTAAAGGCTACAAACATGAGGGAATATGCAGGTTTAATCTCTTTATATGCACGGGCCAGTTCGAGCATGGCAGAAACACCCGAAGCATTATCGTTCGCCCCATTAAATATGGTATCGCCTTTCACCTTTTTAAAACCGGTGCGGAAGGGTAATGTTCTCTGGGCAGATAATACCCCGATATGATCGTAATGTGCACTGAAGATGATGATAGAATCGGGGTAGGCAGTCCCGGGAATCAGGCCGGCAATATTATTCCCGGAATATTCCAATTTTCCCAACCTTTTTTTCCATGGAACCAGGTAATCGTTGGCTGAATCATTAAAAGCTTTCAACCCCAATTCAGTCATTACCCCCGAAATATAAGCGGCGGCCTTACGATTCCCTTCGGTTCCGGTCATCCTTCCAAGCATGCTATCGTTTGCCAGCACCCTGACGTGGGTTTCCAGCTTCACCTGGTCAATTTTCGCCTGCGACCAAAGGCTAAAGGGTGAACATGAAAGCACCGGAATGATTACCCTGACCAAAAATTTCATGCTGCAATAAAACAAAAATTAAGACCCCAGCCAACAAAGAGCAAACATTACGGTATTATATCTTTAACCACCAATTCTTTATAGCCAAAAGGGGTACCTGTTTCCCGATGGTAAATATGGTCCGGGTCTTCGCCAATAACCACTTCATCTAACTTGCCTGCATCCTGCCCACCGGCTGTGGCAAGCGTTTTCTGGCCGCCGCCACCGCCTTTAATGAGCGGTGCAACAACCTGCTTAATCAGTTGAGCATTTTCCGTGATCAGTTTATCTACAGCCTTTACGGGTTCTTTCGACTTCAGGATACTGCCTATTTCCTTCAGGTTCTCGAGGCCCTCGCTCAGGTAACGGAAGGCAGCCGGGCCTGTAAGCGCTTCCACCCTGCGCACCCCTGCTGCAACGGCTGATTCAGCACTAATGGTAAATAACCCGATCATACCCGTATGCATTACATGCGTACCCCGCAAAGCTCTACAGAGAAGTTGGGATCAATGGTTACCACGCGAACCTTGTCGCCATATTTTTCTCCAAACAATACCATGGCGCCTGATTGCAGCGCTTCTTCCTTAGGCATCGTGCGGATCACCACGGGTATATTTTCACGGATCTTTCCGTTTACAATTTGCTCTTCGGCCTGCGGCCGCAACGAAACGCTTGTTATTATAAGCAGTGGTTCTTCGTCTGTCAGTGTCAAGTCGCTCTACTGTCAAGGTTTTCCGTGTCTTTGTCAAGTCGTTTATATGTCTGTTTTTCTCTGTCAGCAAGTGCGTTGGCAGATTTAATTTTTGCGAAGCGGGGCAGATTTTTTTGTTTTTCTTTTGGGGTAGGCAAAGCAAGCTCTTTGACAAAGCTTTGGTCGTAGCGTTGGAAAAATGCTTTTCAACCAGGTCTTCAACAAAGTAAGCGAAATCTTCCTTTGTCCTTGTATCTGTTACTTTTACAACCCACAGGCCTGCTTTTGGCGCTACTGCTACAAATATGTTGCATGTTCCCCTGCGCTTATATTCATAATCATACTTTTCAAGTTTACCCGGTTTTGCTTTAATCGGCTGCCGGCTATCTTCAAGCAACTGTTTGCTCTTTTCATCCATGCAAACCACCGGGTACCTGGGATTATACGGTTGTTTGTATAAATCTAACAAGCGGTACATACGTTCACGGTACTCCGGCGTTAGCTGCTGAATGCACCACATCTTTTTCAGCCAAGGCTTACATTCATTTTTTTTAAAGTCAACCGGACTGATTCCCTGTTGATGGTTTCAAACCCGGGTTTGGATTGCAGGGTTTCTGTTAATAAGCGAACAGTCCACCGCTTTCTGCCGGCAGGACAAGGCCCACATGCCAAAACTGCCAGTTCAGCTTCATGTTCCGTGGCATATTTCCTGGGCTGGCCCGGGCGTTCATCTTCCTCCAATGCCCTTTCAATGCCCTGTTTTAAATACCGGTTTTTTGTTCGCCATATGGTAATGCGGTCAACTCCAAGAAAATCTTCAATCTCAACTTGCTTTTTCCCTCTGTTTAATAACAGCAAAATGTTTATCCGGTTATACTTTCGTACACTTAGATTCCCTGATTGCTTTTGAGCTTCCAAATAATTAAGCTCTTTCTTGCCAAGTTTAATTTGTATTGACATATTTAATCCCGTTTTTGTCAATACAAAAATACAAAGTTATTAAAATGTTTCTAAATTAAATTGTCAGTACACTACCTCTACGGTACAGGCCCGCAGATGGTTGTTTTTACAAAATAATTTCTACCGTAAATAACTATCTTGCCAACTACTGCTTTCCATCGAGTATTACAGGCGTATTCCCCTTGCCCATAATGATGGTTTTGGCATTCTGGCTTTTGCTGAGTTCCAGCATGGCTTTAATATTTTCGTATTGCAACTGCCTTTCGGTAAGGCTTTCGTTAATGATGCGCTGGTAATCGCTGATACCCCTCGCTTCCACACGCTTTCTTTCAGCTTCCTGGGTTTCTTTTTGCAAAACGTACTCCATTTTCTGTGCTTCTTGTTCTGCATTAATTTTCAGCTCAATGGCAGCGCGCACACTGGCTGGCAGAGTAATATTTCTTACCAGCAACTGTTCAAGCATCAATCCACGTTTTTTAAAGTCTTCGTCAATCCCTTTATAAATACGGTTTTGAAATTCATCACGTTTGGTGCTGTACAATTCTACCGCCTGGTAATACACAGCATTTTCCCGTATCCTGGTACGGGTAAGCGGGCGCACTATTTTATTCTGATAATCGAAACCTGTTTCCTGTAAAAGCCTTGGCGCTTCGCCGGCAAGCACCCGGTACAGCACCGTAAGGTCAATAGTCACTTCAAGCCCATCGCTGGTAAGCACTCTAATGGCATCATCGCCCGATTGGGTGCGTTCATCGAGCATACCGCTCATGGTATAGTTTTGGGTACGTACATCCACCCTTCTTACCTCCATCAGGGGATTAATAAAATGAAGCCCGCTTCCCAGCACCTCCTGCTGCACTTTTCCAAACAACACTTTTACGCCTGACTCGCCTGCTTCTATCTGTACAACGCAGCCTGTAATAACACCAATTCCAAACAGTACAATGCCCACCATCCGGGCAGTTGGCAAGAATTTAGCAGCCGCCGGGTTATTTTTCCCCATTGCGATACTGATAATAAAAACGATAACCCCAAGAATTATAAATAGCATACAATCAAATAATTTTTTTAATCCGAACCAATAAAGTTCGGCTACAAATCTAATGTTTACAAAATGAAAATCCTTACCGTTGTTTCCCAAACCCACCGGGCATGAAAGAAACGGTAAGGAAAATAGCCTGTTGATAGTATTTTATTTTTTTGAAGGCAGAAGCGCACGCCTGTACTGGCCCATATAATCCACTTTTCCGGCTGCTTTGGTAATATATTCCGCGCCCCAAATCAATACCCAATCCTCCATTTTATCCGTACTCCGCACACTCATTACGGCATCAATTTTAAAAACTCCGTTAGCTGCTCGTTGCTTACTTCTAATCAAACAAAAAATATTTCCAATGCTTATATCCTGTATTGCCCGAGGCATACCATCCCTGGCTTGCTTCTGCCTGTTCGCTAGGAAGAAGCCAGGCCGTATGACTATACACAGTATTTTCATCCAGCGGATTATACACTACCCATTCTCATGTCCCAAAACGATCAAGAAGAAACCTTGGTTGTTCAAAGGAAAGATTATACCCTTTCCCATGTGGTGCATATAAATATTTTTCGACGCCTGCAACATCCGGGTAATAGTCCTTGTTTTGTGCCTGAAGGGTCAAAGGATAAGCCCCACGCTGTGTATGGTATTCTTCAATATGGCGGATAAACCGGCCGGCATTTTGAATGGCACGGTTCCTGCTCCATCGTGTCAGAGGTTCAGGCAAGTGCCAATTGCAGGAGCAGGGTAATGGTTGGAAGGTGGATAACCCGTTGCCGCTAAGACCGGGTTACCCAAATGTCCATGCTGCAAAACGGGTACTATGCTAACGATTGAAGTATTTGGCAGGCGTGGTCCGCCGGCAAAGTATTTATTGGCCACCCAATTGCCGCCTGTGC
>CAYUGH010000095.1:0-16585 GCA_964444195.1 uncultured Chitinophagaceae bacterium | reverse complement strand
TTAGGTTAAACAGGTTTTATAATTGCAAGGAGCCGATAGGGATTAAATCTTTATCGGCTCCTTTGTTCATTTGCTTTGGGCAGGTGGTAACAGTGACTCCAATATACATACAGCAGAGGCATGCCGGCCTGCAATAGAGTTAATACCTGAATCAGGTATAACTACCCAATTATCTTTTACATGAATCAGGAATTATTCTTGGGATAATCAAACAGGATAAACCGCTTTTCAGCATCCCGAAACTGATGCCAATGCGCAATATCAGTTTCTACCCCAAATACGCCGCTGGTGGGCATATTATCAAGGTTAACCACCCCGGTGCTGTTTGCAAAATAGGTTATGCCGGGGTTATGTGAAAAAAGTACAACGCAATTCCAGCTATCGGAAAGTTCCTTACTGATAACATCGTAAAAGGTTTCAACAGCAGCATGGTACAAGCGGTCGATTTGTACAATTTCCTTTTTTGTAAACCCGAATTGCTCTGCAAAATATTGAGCAGTGGCAAATGCCCTCACAGCGGGGCTGCTTATGATGGCATCCGGTTTGATACCCTTTTGGTGTAACCTTTTCGCCATCATAGGGGCATCCCTTTCGCCCCGGTCATTCAGCGCCCTGTCGAAATCCGGTTGACCAGGAATATCCCAAATGCTTTTTGCATGGCGCACCACGAAGAGTTGTTTCATACCATAAAGTTATGGATCAATACCCCCTTACATTCCTTCCATCCATATAATTCATAAAGGCCTTGTTGCAAACCCGGTTTCCTCCCGGAGTAGGATAGTTACCTGTAAAGTACCAATCGCCGGTATTGGTGGGGCAGCTATCATGCAGGTCTTCAATGGTTTGGTAAATCACCTGAACTGGAATGTTCAGTCCGGGCGTAGTAATCATTTCCGCAATTTTATCGCTTATTTGTTGCGGCGTAAATGGCGCATACACTTCGCGCACTACATTGCGGCTATGCAATTGATTGGTACGCTGGAGTTCTTTACATTCCTTATATAAATCGGTGAGCAGCGAACGCTGATCATTTTCTTTCAATAAATGAATGGCGGCCTGGAACGCAATAAAATCGCCCAGCTTGCTCATATCAATGCCATAACAATCAGGGTAGCGTATTTGAGGCGCACTTGACACTACAATAACCTTTTTTGGTTTTAACCTGCCAAGCATACGGATTATACTTTCGCGCAAAGTGGTACCCCTTACAATGCTATCGTCAATAACTACCAGCGTATCCTCATTTGGCCGAACAGTACCGTAGGTAATATCATACACGTGCTGCACCATATCCTGCCTGCTTACTTCTTCGGTAATAAAGGTTCGCATCTTTACATCCTTAATGGCTATCTTTTCCTGGCGTATCTTACGGTTCACCATTTCATGGAGCTTGGCTTCATCAAAATCTTTTCCCCAGCTCATAATGCGCTCTACCTTGATCCGGTTCAGGTATTCTTCCATACCCTTCACCATCCCAAAATAAGCCACTTCCGCAGTATTGGGGATATAGGATACAATCGTGTTTTTAAGATCGTAATTAATGGCTTCCAATACGGGTTTGCTAAGCTTATGACCAAGCGTTATCCTTTCGCGGTAAATTTTTTCATCGTTGCCCCGGCTGAAATAAATCCTTTCAAAACTGCAGGCACGGCGTTCTTTGGGTTCCAGTATTTGTTCCACCTTATACCGGCCTTGGTTATCTACGATCAGTGCGCAGCCGGGCATTAATTCCAGCACCTCGTTTTCACCCACATTAAAAGTGGTACGGATTGCCGCTCGTTCACTGGCGCCTACAATAAAATCATCATGAATATAATAGTATGAAGGCCTTATGCCATTGGCATCGCGCATAATGAAACTATGCCCGTTACCCACCAGTCCGCCAAAATTGTACCCGCCATCAAACAAAACGGCTGATTTTTTAAGCACCTGCACCAGGTCGGGGTTACCGGGGTTCAATTCATCTTCTTTTACCAAAAAGTGGTGAACCACTTCCATCATGGCAGCCAGGTCGCTCTGTTTTTGAAACTCCCCCGGGTTAATATTTATCAGGTCGAAAAGTTCCTCGGTGTTTACCAGGTTAAAATTGCCTGCCAGCGCCAGGTTGCGCGAAGGAATAATTGCCCGCTTGATAAAAGGGTGGCAAAATTCTACATTGTTTTTACCCTGGGTACCATAACGCAGGTGGCCAAGCATCAGTTCGCCCAAAAAAGGAAGATGACCCTTAGCTATTTCGGGATGCTGCAATAATTCCGGCTGGTACTTTTCAATCTCAGCTACTTCCACCCCCACTTTATGAAAAATATCCGCAATCGGCATATTCACACTGCTGCGAAGCCTGTATAAAAACGGATTGCCCGGCTCGGTATTGAGTTTCACGGTGGCAATGCCCGCACCATCCTGCCCGCGGTTGTGTTGCTTTTCCATAAGCAGGTAAAGCTTGTTGATGCCGAACATCACCGTGCCATAATCCTGCTGTATTTCGTTGAAAGGCTTTCTAAGCCGGATGAATGCCAGACCGCATTCGTGTTTAATTGCATCGCTCATGAAGGCTACATTAAAGATTCTTCATTTTCCGCCAATACAGCATTTAATAAAGAAACAGTATAATAACGTTTGTATTTTGAATACCGGGAATTGAATAGTGTTAAATTGGCGAAAGCCGGATCAGTTATCAGGAGTTTTTTCATTGAGGCCTGTCGATTTCTTCTAACATTTGGAGTTCTGCCTGTAGTTCCTTGAAGGTTATCAACGAAACAGGTATCTGATGCTTGCCTAAATAATCCTGGAATTCCCCGTAATGCATACCCGCCAATTCAGCAGCCTTTCCTACGGACACTTTTTTATCGAGGTAAAGCGATATGGCCGCCCAAACCCGCATTCGTTGATCAAGCGGAATCTCATCACCCTTCAGGTTTTCTACAACCCGGGCATCGAAAGTTACCGGAATCTCCACTGTTTCCATATTGCAAAGATAAAATTCCCTTTGTTAACACCTGCATTAATTCAGGACAGGCACAGTTTCCCCTTTTACGGATTCGGCCAGCCACAAAAATTCGCTGGCAAAGCCATCTATGGCTTTTTTAAAGCCCGCATCCAGCAGGTTGCCGTTTTCATCAAATTTCTTATCAACTGCAGGCACTACAAGCATATACGGCGACAAAATTCCAAACAGGGCAGCCACCAGCAATTGCATTTGCTGCGTAGCGCGCATGCCACCCATTGAGCCGGGCGATGCTGTTACAATCCCAAAAGTTTTGCGGCTTTGCTTGGGAAACTGATCGAAAATTACTTTCATGGCAGGTGCATAAGTGCCATTGTATTCAGGTGTTACCATAACAAAGGCATCTGCTCCAAACATTTTTTCAGCCAGCGGTTTATACTCATCTGGTGTTCTTTCAACGGAGGTCCAAACCTCCTGCAGGTGCGGCAATTCGTAATCGCGCACATCAATCATGCACACATCGTGTGGGGTATTTTGGGTAAAATAATCCTGTAAAAAAACGGCCACCCGGTGCGTTACACTGTTTGCCCGGGGGCTCGCTGAAATGATAGCGATCCTCATTGAGTGTCCTTTAAATTGTTGAATAAATATATCTATGGGCTGCTGCACTTATCATGAATACCCTCTTTAGTTTAATACCCCAAATTTCCCGGCATTATAATCTTCAATAGCATCCAGTATTTCCTGTTTGGTGTTCATTACAAACGGGCCATAAGCTGAAATGGGTTCTGCAATGGGTTCGCCGCTCAATACAAGGATATGAGCCTCATTATTCGATTCCACCCTTACTTCAGTTCCCGATCTGCCCAAAATAACCATCTGCCCGGCCCTTACCTGTTGCTCTTCATTTATCATCAGGTTGCCTTCCATAATCACAATGGCCGTGTTGTCTCCATCGGGCAATGTAAGATTGAGTTCGGCGCCGGGATTTAGTTTGGCATCATAAATGTTCATCCGTGTAAACGTACGCGCGGGGCCTTTGACACCCAATTGTTCCCCTGCAATTACCCTTAATTCACCCCCGTTATTTTCCAGTTGCACCCTTCCCATGTCTGCATCCAACAGGTCCTGGTACGAAGGAGGTGTATTCTTAAACTTAGACGGCAGATTTACCCATAACTGTGCCATATGAAAAGTTCCGCCGGCTTTGCTGAACGATTCGGCATGAAATTCCTTGTGCAGGATCCCGCTGCCTGCGGTCATCCATTGTACATCGCCGGGACCTATTTCACCCTTACCTCCACTACTGTCTTCATGTGCCACGCGGCCGCTCCAGGCAATAGTCACCGTTTCAAAACCTTTGTGGGGGTGCACATCCACACCGCGTGGATGATCTGTAGGGGCCAGCGCCCAGGGCTCATTATAATCCAGCATCAGAAAAGGACTCAGGTCGTTCCATAAATCCTGTCCTATAAAATTGCGTACTTTAAACCCATCGCCTACCATGTGCGGAGGAACTGCTGTGCGTACTTGTTTTATTTTTTTGTAATTCATAGTATTAGTTTAAAAATTCCAAATATTGAAATACCAAAATTCTACCTCCTTAGGCGTATTCCCTAACCCATTCCTGCCGCCACCGTATCGTCGTTCAGTACGCGGAGTGCACCAAAATGCATCCTCGCCGGATTATAGTATCCTGAAAAGCTGAAACTGTGGTAACTGTTAAGCCACCCATGGTTGGCATGCCCTCTTGTGTCAGCGCGGTGTAAGGTGGTTTTCATAAAAGCTCCTTTTTGTTTTTTGATGTTGCAAAGATATTTAATGTTTAAACATTAATTGTGCCTGAAAAGTTATAACGTCAATTTGACATATTAAGCCCAAAAAGTCAATCCTCCACCTGTCAACTTTTCAACCCGTCAACTTTTCAACCAGTTAACTTTTCAACCAGTTAACTGCTTCTATTTCAATCAAAGTTCATAATTTTCCCCCATGCTTCGCCGTCATTTTCTGAAAAACACAGGCATCACCACCCTGGGACTGGGTTTGGTGGCCGCTACGCCAATTGAACTTTTAGCCAATATCCGTAAAACGATTTCCCCTAACGACAAAATTGGTGTCGGCCTCATTGGGTGCAAGGGCATGGGATGGGCCAACCTTACCAGCATGCTGAAAATGAGTGAGGTACAATGCCTGGGCATTTGCGATATTGACGACAGCGTGCTGGAACAGCGAAAAGCCGAACTGGCAAAAATTAACCAGCAGCCACAGGTATATAAAGATTACCGCAAACTTTTGGAAAACAAGGAGATACAAGCGGTTATTATTGCCACCCCCGACCATTGGCACTGTCTTATAATGACGGATGCCTGCGCAGCAGGTAAACATGTATTGGTTGAAAAACCGGTGAGCAATTCCATAGGTGAAGCCGAGATTATGGTAAAAGCAGCCCAACGCCACAATAGCATTGTGCAGGTAAACCAATGGCAGCGCAGTCAGCAGCATTTTAAAGATGCGATTGCCTTTGTGCAAAGCGGAAAATTGGGCGCCATTGCCCAAACAAAGGCCTGGATGTACAACGCCCATTTAATTTTGCCTCCTGCCAATGATACGCCGGTACCCGCCGGGGTTGATTATGCCATGTGGCTGGGGCCTGCCCCCAAACGCACCTTCAATGCTAACCGCTTCCATTATAATTTCCGCTGGTATTGGGATTATGCAGGCGGGCTTATGACCGATTGGGGTGTACACCTGATTGATATGGTTATTTTGGGAATGAAAGCCGGTTTACCGGTTAGCGTTACCAGCATGGGCGGCCATATTGCCTATCCTTCCGATGCTCGTGAAACCCCCGATACCCAAACAGCCTTGTACACATACAAAGACTTTCAGCTTACCTGGGAACATACCATGGGCAGGCAATACGGAATATATGGAATGAATCATGGAATTGCCTTTATTGGCGATAAAGGCACCCTGCTTTTAAACAGGGACGGATGGGAAGTAAGGCCTGAAAAAGATAAGAATGCGCCCAGGATGGAGGAAATTTCATGGCAAAAGCGGGTAGATAATGGCCTTGACCTGCACACGGCCAACCTGGTTGCAGCTATAAAAGCAGGTAATGCGGGTTTACTAAACTGCCCGATTGAAGCCGCTGCAAACACAGCCATTCATTGCCACATGGGAAATGTAGCCTTGCGTACAGGCCAAACCCTGCATACAAAGGTTTCCGGCAAAGGGGTTAAATTCCTCGAAAAAGAAGCTAATAAACTGATTTTACCAGGCTATAATAATGGATGGAAACTGCCGGGGTAAGCATTAATTCTTACTCATGTTCCGGTTGCTGGCGTCAATCCAGGCCTTCATTCCTTCGCAGTTGCTATATTCAGGAGCTACGTAAATGTAGTAGTTCCTGATTTTTTCATCGAACCAACGCTCAAGCACTTTTTGCTTTTTCTCTTCAAGCGCGCGGGTAGCTATTTTGTTGTAATCGTCCTTATAATTTTCAACATGCGGATCGGTACGCGTACGCAGGTAAAGCAAGCGAACACCTTTTTTACCCTGCTCGGTGGTAAATGCGGTTGGCTGGGAATATTGACCGGCTTTCAGGTCTTTCAGTATAGGAATCAGGTCTTTATCCAGTTGATCAATGGTAATAAGTGTACCGCCATCTTTTGCAAGCACCCAACCACCTGAAAACTTATCTTCCTCATCACTGTACTTAGAAACCGCTTCACCAAATGAAAGAGTGCCGGCAATCATTTTTGCCCTTACACTGTCAAGGCGATCCTTTGCGGCATTTACTTCATCATCAGTAACGGGAGGTACCATCAGTATATGTCGTACAACAGCATCATCGCCCGAACGGCTCACACATTGAATAATATGCAAACCAAACTTTGATTTCACTACATTGCTTATTTGTCCATCGCGCAGCTTAAAAGCCGTATTAATAAAAACCGGGTCCCAAAACTTATCATTCCTGTTGAGCGTGTACTGACCGCCGCTATTTTTACTTCCCGGGTCTTCGCTGTAAAGCCTTGCCATCTGGTCGAAACGCCGGGCGCCGCTTTCAATTTGCTTCTTGATATCGTTCAATTGCTGCGCGGTATAGCTTTCAATATCACGGTGGGCTTTAGGATAAATTACAATCTGGCCGATCTCAAGCTCACTTTCATAATAAGGAAGGCTGTCCTTGGGTATTTCATCCCAATAAGCTTTTACCTCGATTGGTGAAATCTTTACACTTTCCAGGATTTTCCTCTTCATTTTATCGGCCATTTCTCTCTCTTTGAATGGCACTTTAAAATCTTCTTTGAGCTGGTAAATGGTGCGGCCTGAAATTTCTTCAACCGCCTGGATTCCACCATACATCTGTACAAAACCCCTGATCTGGTTATCAATCATGCTTTCAATTTCCTCATCCTCCACTACAAGCGAGTCCTTTTCCGCCTGGAGAACGAGCGCTTTTTTGATCAATTCCGATTCAAAAATCAGGCAGTCGGGATTGGGGGGCATTTCACCGCCCTGCCTTTCAATATCGTTAATAGCATTTGCCACATCACTTTTCAGAATGATCCTATCGCCTACTTTCCCAATGATCTTATCAGCTATTACTTTTTTGGTTTGCCCAAAGCCTGCTGCCGAAAAAATCAGCGCCCCAAAAACAAAAACCGCAATTTTCTTAATGAAATCCATTTCGCCCTTTTCAATTTAGGTTCAAATGTACCGGGTTTGGCCCTGAGCCCATTTACGGTAATCTATTTTTAACATTGTAAAAATCCCGCGAAGACCTTTCTCCACGGGATTTTTTATTTCTTATTCGTTATTTCTTATTTACAATGTTCTCTTCACTTCTTCCTCTTCAATAGCCACAATGGTATCACCCACCTGGATATCGGCGAAGTTTTTAAGCGTAAGACCGCACTCATAATTGTTTACGACTTCCTTCACATCATCCTTAAAGCGTTTGAGACTACCCAGTTCGGCAAAAGCTCCTTCGGTACGCGGGTAAATCAATACGCCATCGCGGAACAACCTGATCTTGGCATCGCGCTTCAGGCGGCCATCGAGTACATAACAACCGGCCACGGTAGCTTTATCAAACTTGTACACCTCGCGAATTTCAACGGTAGCCACTTCTTTCTCCTCAATTTTGGGTTCAAGAAGCCCTTCCATAGCGCTCTTGATATCGGCAATGGCGTTGTAAATGATAGAATACTGCTTGATCTGGATGCCTTCCTGTTCGGCAAGCCTTGAAGCCTGCAGGTTCGGACGCACATTAAAGCCCATGATGATGGCATCGGATGCACTTGCCAGCGTTACATCGTTTTCGCTGATGGCGCCCACCCCTTTCAGGATAACATTCACCACAATTTCCTGCGTGCTCAGTTTCTGCAAGCTATCGCTGAGGGCTTCTACCGAACCATCCACATCACCTTTGATGATAACATTGAGTTCCTTAAAGTTACCCAGCGCCAAACGACGGCCAATTTCATCGAGCGTAATGTGCTTGCGGGTACGCATGCCCTGCTCGCGAAGGATCTGTCCACGTTTATAAGCTGCCTGCTTGGCCTCGCCTTCATCTTCAAATACCTTGAACTTTTCCCCGGCCTGCGGGGCTCCATTCAAACCGAGTATCAGCGCAGGTTGTGAAGGACCGGCGGTTTCAACCTTCTCGTTCCTTTCGTTGAACATGGCTTTTACACGGCCAAAATATGGTCCGCTCACCACCACGTCTCCAATTTCAAGGTTTCCGTTCAATACAAGTACAGTGGTAACATAGCCGCGGCCCTTATCAAGCGTGGCTTCAATTACAGTACCTGTTCCAAGCCGGTCAGGGTTGGCTTTTAATTCAAGCAATTCTGCCTCAAGCAATATTTTCTCAAGCAAAAGATCTATGTTCAGGCCCTTTTTGGCGCTTATTTCCTGGCTCTGGAATTTACCACCCCATTCTTCAACCAGGATGTTCATGCCGGCCAGTTGCTCGTATATTTTTTGCGGATTAGCTCCGTCCTTATCAATTTTATTTACAGCAAAAATCATGGGAACACCTGCCGCCTGCGCGTGGCTGATGGCTTCCTTGGTTTGAGGCATTACCGCATCATCGGCAGCTACCACAATAACGGCAATATCGGTAACCTTGGCGCCACGTGCACGCATCGCGGTAAACGCTTCGTGACCCGGCGTATCGAGGAAGGTGATTTTTTTACCACTTGGGGCTGTAACTTCATAAGCGCCAATGTGTTGGGTAATACCACCGGCTTCGCCGCTTACCACATTTGCTTTACGTATAAAGTCGAGCAAGGAGGTTTTACCATGGTCCACGTGACCCATGATGGTTACTATTGGCGAACGTGGCTGCTTTTCATCTTCATCATCTATTTCATCTTCGTCGTCGTCAATTTCCTGGTCTTCAAGACCAACAAATTTCACATCGTAGCCAAATTCCGAGGCAACCAGTTCAATTACTTCGGCATCGAGACGCTGGTTGATGGACACCATTATACCAAGTCCCATACACTTGCCTATTACTTCGGCAAAGTTTACATCCATCAGTGAGGCCAGTTCGCTTACACTGATAAATTCCGTTACCTCAAGCACATTGCTGTCTTCGCCTTCATGCTGGGCTTCGGCTAATTCGCGCCGCTTATCGCGGCGGATACGAGCTTTATTATTTTTTCCACTGCGGTTACCCCCCGAAAGCCGGGCCTGGGTTTCCTGCAGTTTACGTTGAATTTCTTTTTCGTCAATAATCTTGTCTTCGCGTGTCCTTGGTCCCCCCCGGTTATCGCCCGGGCGGTTTCCGCCTCCATGAGGCGGGCGGTTTTGGCTATGCGGCGGACGCTGGCCTTGCGGACGGCCAACTCCACCGCCACCACCCTGGCGGTTTTGACCCTGCGGATTATTTCCTCCCTGTCCCTGGCCACCCTGCCGGGTAACCGGGATACGGGTACGCTTCCGCTTTTCCCTTTCCGAAGGACCTTTAGGCCTGGTATCATTATCAACCGGAAGCTCAATCTTTCCTATAACTTTAGGCCCGGTCAGGCGTTCAGCAGCAATATTTTCAATTACCGGCGCCTCTGTAGTGGCTTCGGTAATGGCTGCAGGTTTTACCGGTTCAGGAGTGGGCTGAACAGGTTTTGCCTTGAACATTTCCGCAGGTTTGGGAGCCGGCTGCACAGGGCGGGGAGGAGGCGGGGGCAATGATTTACCCATTCCCTTTTTTGGCCTTGTACTTGAGTCAATGGCCGAAAGGTCTATTTTCTTAACAATTTTCGGCCCTTCAATTTCAGGGGCTTCAAGCCTGGTTAATTCAACAGGCTTCTCTTCTTCAGGTTGTACCTGGAGTTCTGTTTTAGGTTCAATTGCTTCCGGTTTAAACACAGTTTCTTCCTGCGCAACCGGTTCAGGCTCGGGTGCAGGTTTGGTAATAACAACCGGTTCTTCCGGGATAATTTCCACTTTTACCTCTAGTACAGGAGGGGGTGGGGGCGGAGGGAGCGGTTCGGGCACATGCACCACTGGCGCAGGTTCAGGTTCAGCTTCTTTTATCTGGCCAATAATTTCCTTACCCTTATCGTGGTCAGGTTTTTTATCTTCCTTCCTGAAGTTGATTTCCTCTTCCTCACGTCTTTTCCTGGCTTCTCCCTGCGATCCCTTGGGCAGGTCAATAAGGTCGCTTTTAGCTTTAGCCACTTTATCGCCCTGAAACTCTTTTTGCAGAGATTCATACATGCCAACGGTAAGCTTAGCCGTGGGCTTAAGTTCATCGCGATGAAAACCCTTACCGGCCAAAAATTCAACAAGGGTGTCCTGACCGATGTTAAATTCTTTGGCGGCTGCCAACAAGCGTGGTAATTTAATTTCTACTGACATTCACTCCTCCAAAATCGCCTTTCAAGACGATTCATGATTAATATTTTCTAATACAAATTGCTATCCATAAGTAACCCCTTTCATCAAAAATACCGGATGATTTATTCAGCATCCAATTCTTCCTGCAAGATTCTTCTTATTTCTGCAATGGTTTCCTTTTCCAAATCTGTTCTGCGTTCCAGTTCTTCCGGGCTCAATGCCATTACCGCTCTTGCCGTATCGCAACCAATCTTCTTCAATTCATCGAGGATCCATTGTTCAATTTCATCCCCAAATTCATCAATATCCACGTCAAATGAACTGTCTTCTTCCTCTACATCCCTGAACACATCAATATCGAGGCCGGTTAATTCGCAGGCGAGTTTAATGTTTACACCCCTTTTACCAATGGCCAAACTAACCTGATCAGGGGGCAAAAATACATCCGCATGCTTACGTTCCACGTCAATGGACATCCTGGTAATTTTAGCCGGGGTGAGTGACCGTTGAACCAACAGGTTAATGTTATTTGTGTAGTTAATTACATCAATGTTCTCATTTTTCAATTCACGTACAATGCCGTGAATCCTGCTACCTTTCATGCCCACACAGGCCCCAACAGGATCAATCCGGTCGTCGAAGCTTTCAACTGCTACTTTTGCCCTTTCGCCCGGTTCGCGTACAATTTTGCGAATGGTTATAAGCCCGTCAAAAATTTCAGGCACTTCAATTTCGAGCAATTTAGCCAGGAATGATGAATGCGTTCGGCTTAAAATAATGGTTGGATTGTTGTTCTTCAATTCAACCTTTTTAACAACCGCCCTTACAGGCTCTCCTTTTTTGAAGTAATCCTGGGGGATCTGTTCGCTGCGGGGCAACAACAGTTCATTACCCTCTTCATCCAGCAACAGGATTTCCTTTCTCCAAACCTGGTACACTTCGGCGCTGATGATCTCTCCCACCCGGTCGGCATATTTTTTAACCAGGATGTTCTTCTTCAGGTCGCCAATCCGGCTGGCAAGTGTTTGCTTGGCAGCCAAAATGGCACGTCGTCCAAAATCGTACAGGTCAACTTCTTCAAACAGTTCTTCACCTACCTCAAAATCAGGCTCAATTTTGGTGGCATCGCTGTAAGCGATCTCTTCATTGGGATCCATTACATCGCCATCCTCTACAATCATCCGCCTTCTGATAATTTCAAGGTCACCTTTCTCAGCGTTTACAATTACGTCGAAATTATCATCAGCACCATACTTTTTGCGCAAAAGCGTTTTAAAAACGTCTTCCACCACTTTCATCAGCGTAGGGCGATCAATGTTTTCAGCGTCCTTAAATTCCTGGAAAGCCTCTATCAGGTTGATACTAGCCATTTTGTATATTCAATTTTTCTTTTTTACTAAACCTTAAAATTTTATTTCTACAACTGCTTTTTTAATATCGTCGAAAAGGATGCTGTGCGAAATGGTTTCCTGCTTTTTACCCTTTCCTTTTACTTCATCCAGCACAATCCCATCTAGCGTGGTGGCAGAAAGCAACCCTTCCACTTTCAGGTCGTTCTGCAAGGTTACTGTAAGGTGGCGCCCTACATTTTTTTTATATTGCCTTAGCAGAACAATAGGTTCGCCAACCCCGGGGCTGCTTACTTCAAGCGAAAAATCGCCTTCGGGAAAAAGAGCCGATTCTTCAATACCCTTATACAATTTCCGGTTAATTTTAATGCAGGTTTCAATACTTATGCCGGTATCGGTATCAATAAAAACCTTGATATTATTGGTTGGCTTTATTTTTACCTGGACCATAAAAACCTCCGGGTGTTCCGCAAGGATAGTATCGAGCAGGTTTTGAACCTGAATTATCGCTGATTCTTGTGCCATTTATGTTTTTCCGCTTATCAACAATGTATGACAAATGAAAAGGGAACGGCGTCCGTTCCCTTTCTCTTAATCATTTCCGGGTGCAAAAGTAAGCGTTTAGAAATGTTCAGCCAAAAAATCCTTTACATTCCCGGGAGAAAATTATTTATGAGATAAATTTTAACAGCCCCTGATTTTTGAAGAGAATTAATTTTACACCCCAATGCAATATATACTAGCAGGCATACTTATTTACCTTATTTACAGGTTTATTACCGGTTTTGTATGGCCGGTGTACAAGGCTACCACTATGGTAAAGAAACAATTTGGCGCCATGAAGGAACAGATGGAAAGGGCTTCAGAAACCCAAAACCAGGGTTTTTCCGAACCCCCGGCTTCTGAGAAACCCAACTTTGACCTCGGGGGAGAATATATCCCGTTCGAAGAAATTAAAGAGCAGAAAAAGGCATAAGAAGCGGATTTCAGGTCTTCTTCCAAAATTAACGGGCTCTTTGGGCTATTTCATTATTACAAAGTTGCCTTTTTTGCTAATCACTACACCAAGGTCGCAAATTGCTTCTACTGCATAAATAAAACCGCCTGTTGGCTGAACGCTACCTTTAAACTGACCATTCCAGCCCAATGATTGATCGTTTGGCTGAAAATTGTCGCGTTGAAATACCAACTCGCCAAACCGGTTGTAGATCATGAATTTCTTTATTTCCTTTATACCCCTTGTGAGCGGGTAATAGGTATCATTCAACCCATCGCTGTTGGGGGAAAAAGCGGTGGGCATCCAAATATTATTGGCATTACATTCAACACTTACCAGTATTCTTCCTGAGGAAATACAACCCTTATCAGTTACCACATCAACTGTGTAAAATGATTGCCGGGTAGCTTTTCCTGAAGGAAAGGGACAAGTGCGGCAACTAAGTTCGTTAGCCGGTTGCCAGGTATAAGATGCAATGTTGCCCGTATAAGCTGGCTTTAAAGTAAAGGATGCGTTGTATGGCAGTACCAGGTCGGCGCCCATATCAAGGGTTGGAAGCGGATTCACTACCACTGTTGCGCTCACGGATTTAACAAAACACCGCCCTGAATCTGAAACCGTTGCGGTATATTCAGTAGTAGCCATTGGCTTCAACAGCACCTGCGGGCCGGAAGGAGCGGTCATTCCTACTACCGGCGACCATTGAACAATTTTATCATTTACTTTAAGATCAAAGCTTACCACCCCGCCCGGGCAAATGGCGGTATCCTTAATCAGGTTTGATGGTAATATAAATGAGGGCCACACATCGAGCGTTACGGATTGTGCATTTTTACACCCAAATGTATCAACCGTGGAAGCAGTATAAGTGGTGAGCCTAAGCGGCTTAACCATTACTTTAGTGCAGGTTGGGCAACTAACCTCGTTACCCGGATTCCAATTTACCGGCGTAAAACCCAGGGCTGTTAATGCAAAATCCTGCGCTTCGCAAATTTTTTGATTACCCGGAATTACCCATAACAAGGGTAGTCTCCTGATTTGGGTCGCTTTATTGGTACTATCTGTGCAGCCCTTATTATCCATTACCACCAATTTTACCCGATTAAAACCCGTGCTCGTATAAGGAATTGATCCCGGGTTTTGCGCGGTAACTTCTCCTCCATTTTGGAGCTTCCATATCCATTGCTTTATTGTGTCGGTGGCAAAGGCCTGGGTAGAAAGGTCATTTACCCAAAAGGAATCTTTAAAGCAAATAAAGGAGGGTGTGTTAAACGAAGCAATTGGACCACCAACCCTCGTTAAGGAGTTCTGGGTCAATGTGTCGCGGCAGTAGCCGGTACCATTATTTATAATTACCCTGTTGGTAAAAAGGCCATAGTTATTTGCAGTGGTGGTTGCAAAGCTATCACTTGTGTTATTCACCGGGCGACCGGCAATCTGCCAAATATATAAGGTCCTCGGGTTGGTGTAAGTTTCCCGAACCCCCAGCGTAACACTCATGTTTTTACAAAAAAATGTATCCGCAGGAACTAAAACCGGGACGGCAGTATAAATATTGATAGTTAAACTGTCAGAACATCCGGTTATATTATCGCTGACAAAAAGCTTTACCGGAAACTCGCCACTTTGGGCGAATTGATGGTCTACCCTTGAAGTGGTTTCTCCAAAGCTGCCATCCCCCATATCCCACCTGATTTGGCTTATTTTCCCAACACTGGTATTTCTGAATGAAAATAAGCTTTTATTGGCACAGGTATTATTATAGGTATAATTGGCAATAACTCCTTTTATCTCCATTTCAATAGAATCAGAAACCCCGATACAACCATTGTTTTCGGGCGTAACTTTTACCATAAATTTCCCCAGGTTATTAAATTTGAAAGATAATTCAGGTATCCCGGTCTCGGATTTTGCCCCATTGCTTATTTCCCAAAAATACTTTGTACCCGCTCCGCTAAGCTCGGTAAACAGCACTCTTTCGGAGGCACAGATTATTACCGTGTCAACTGAAATCCTTGTCTGGTTGGGGGCGGCGCCTGCAGCAATTATCGGGAAACTAAAGGTATTCGTACAGCCTTCGGCCGTAACGATGGAAACTTTAGCATTAAAACTATCCACGTTTGTGTAGGTATGATTCAGTGAGCTTGAATTTCCTGAAACAGCAGGTGACCCATCATCAAAATCCCAGGTATATGATGTTACTATGTTCCCATGTGGCATTGAAATATTAGCCGCAAATGCAACTTCTACCGGTATGCACCCCCCAACAGGTATTGCCGATAATTCAGCGGTGGGCTTTTGCAACGACACACCTATGCCCGCAACCCCAATACAACCCGTAAGCGAGGTAGCCGTAACCTGCACATTGTAATGCTGAAACCGGTCAAAATAATGACCCGCTGTTTTATTGTTTCCATCTCCCGGTTGGGTGGCCCCATCACCAAAATCCCAGGTAATATCAGAAAGCCCGGCATCGGACTGAAGGCTAAAGCTTATATCCTCGGGTTTGCAAATGGATGTTTTGGAGGCGCTAATGGTCAATGATGGACTGCCATAAACGGTTATGGTTTTTTCAACTTCTAAAATTGAAGTATTAAACAAAACATACAATACTGCTTTATAGACTCCGGGATTTAAATAGGTAAATGTGGGGGAAGCCGACTCACTCTCCTCATTATTGCTGCCTGATTGCCAGAAGTAACCAACCGGGTTCTCACTAAAGGTTGGTTTAAACTGGATGGATGCAGGCGCGCAAAAATTTCCTGTGGCAGATTCTGCGGTAAACGAAGCCGTTTGCGAATAGGCTGAATGATAAAACAAGCAGGATAAGGAAATGAAAATCAGGCATAAAAAGGCTGCTTTACAGAACCCCTTTATTTGAGGTAAGTGTACTTTGGGACCTCTATGAATGAATACATGCAGCATCGTGTGCGCTTTTAGGGGTTGGAGGTGACCCTACCTTCAACACCGGAGCCGGATTCAAAACGAAATACCCTTGTGTGTGTTAGCAGCCCTGAATATTTTCAGCTATGGAGGAAATAACCCCGGCTCTCTTATTCAAAACATGATTGCCCTGATTTAGTTTACTTCCTGGCAAAGTGCCGCTATGAAATTACGACAAATCTTTACCAGAAAGAAAGAAAACTTGGTAAATGTTAAAAAGAAATGCCAGCATGCGAGGGTTGTTCCCGCTTTCATTAAAAAACAGCCCACACCGGCATTGCTGCGAACCTGCAAACTATATAAAAGGGATTTACACTTAGGACGGAACAGCAGCTAATACCGAAATATCATTGCTTTCTTTCACCCCCGCTGATCCATGCTTTTTACAGCCTGTAAACAATAAAAGAGGGGGGGATAGGTTAAACAGGAGGTTCCAAAAGCACAAAAGCGTCACGATTTTATTCATAACGCTCTGATTTTCAGCTCCCCCTGCTGGAC